>NZ_QOCL01000014.1 GCF_004006665.1 Halobacteriovorax sp. HLS | reverse complement strand
TTTAATAAGAAAACCGATAGTTAGATTACTAACAAAAGAGTTTTAGATTTTTGGAATGCTTTAGGTAGTTTCTAGATCGAGAGTTTGATTGTTTTTCCACTGTCTACCGAGTACTCCCGGTAGCCAAAAAGTTAGCCACAAATAGCCACATAGGGGCCGTTTGAGACTGCTCAGGGCAGGTAAAACCCTGCTCAAAAAGCGCAAGTCATCGTAATTAAGTACTTGAATTTAAAAATGTTTTGGGAAAAGAGGTGTCCACCACCGGAATCCGATGGTGGACTCGAAGTTAATGTTTTAATTTTATATAGTTAGTAGTGATGTAGCACTAAAGTAGCATTGGAAACTTAAACTGATTCTATCTAAATGAACATTCCAAATATTTCATTTTTTTCTACAGAATAACCTTCTGCTAAGTTCATATCTAATGTACTTCCTAAAAAGTAAGTGTGAAGTCTAGATCTTTGGTCAACATCTAACGAATTTATAAATTCTTCTGAAAAATACATATTTTCACAATGAGTTAACAAGATACGTTCTAGATATACCTTCGTATCATCAGCACTTAAGTTCATTAAGTCTTTAGTAAATGGTTTTAAGAATTTAGCATCTTTCTTTAAGTAGCTTATAAGTATATATGATGAATTTTCATCAGGTATCACTGTTAAAAAAACTGACTTCAACGCCGTTTCAAGGTTCTCAATATCATTAATTTGATCTCCTTTTGAATTAAATTCTGGAGCAAAGAAACTCGACACTGTTATATTTTTTTTATCTCTAATTTTTATTACTTTTGTTTTAAGTACATCATACTGACATTTTTTATATGATGTTACTAAGTGATCAAAGGTCTTCTCTAATTCTTTAACGGCGATCTTATTTCCATATATCATACTTCTAAAAAATGAATCTCGCCCAAAGGCGCTTCTAAGATCATCATTGTTAAAAATAGGAAACTTCTTTCTTAAGAATGCAATGTCATTGGTATCAAATTTATTGAATAAAGCTTCATATTTATGGATTACATTTTTTTTAGCATACAATTCTCTTGAAATTGCTCGAAAAGCATACAAGAAATTCGCCTTATTTGATTCCAACTTTGAATATAAATCATTATCTATATATTCAAATATACTGTTATCGTGAAAACCGCAAAGTCCTTTAAAGGTACTTGCTTTGTTCACACTTTTTTTCTCAAACATTTTATCTTTATCATGTGATACTGCGTAAACATGGTTTGATTCATCTGAAATTTGAGCTAACATATTCTTGTTTTGTATCGAATGTGCTTTTATGATTTTTTCAGAGCAGTCCGCTCCATCTAGTAGGCAAAAAGAAATTCCATTGTTAACTATTTCTTTCTGAGTGATTTGCTGAGCAACTTTGACTTTTTTTATCAAGTCTTCCATTTCCTTCATTTAAAACCTCGTTTGCTACATCAACCCTCTTTCTTTAAACAAAGGTCTTTTTATTTTAAGAACAGATCTTTTTGCTTTATTCCAAACTTTAATTACTTCTTTCACTTTCGCTTTGTTAATATCTCCATTATCAAATGCCTTAATAACAAGATCCTCAACAGTTAAAATACTGAAACCATCTTCATATTCACATTCACCGATGTTGATTAATTCGACTGCTAAGTAATATAGAGGTAAATCATTTGTTACAAGAATATTTCCATAGGTAACAGCTAGATGTAAAAAATATTTATCATTTTCACAAGCACCACCAAGGCCATAACTCTCTAGTGCTTTTTCCTCAGCATCTTTATAATATCGAGCATCATAGTCCCAAAATTCATACTCGCTGAATTCGTCAAATGTATAAAAGCCAATACTTGAAAGTGCACAATCTACACACTTTTTCATTTCTCCAGTAATATTTTGTTTGGAAAGTTCTTTTAACTCTTTATGGCCACGTGTCCCACAAGTTCCAAGTTCGCCGATTATTGAGCTATTTTCAAAAAATAGTTTTCCAAAGGCTGCGAATTTAATTGAAGCATTGGTATCTGAAATGAGAAACATTATCTACTCTTTGTCGTATTTTTGATTTCTGAATACCAAAGATCTACAAGTTGACTACTTTCACCGTAATCAAGCCCAAAAAGAGCTCCTATACTTCTCTGAGTTAGTCTTTCCTCTTGGTATAAATACCGTGCTTCAATAAAGAGCTTATAGTAATATTTATAAATATCGTCATCAAGATTTTCAAACCAATTCTCTTGAAAGAAATAATCTAATGACTTTGTATTTTTCTTTTTATTATTTACAACTGCATATAGATAACCTTGAAGCTGGCTTGTAATTATCTTCGCTTCCTTAAGCTTTAAGACAACTCCTTCAAAACTCGCTCCGAGATGAATTCTTATTTTATCTACATGACCAACTGCTTTGGACTTTTTATCAATTCCTACGAAGAACGTTCGTAAGTCTTCTGCATAATAGTCAAAGAAACTAGATGGTGTAAAAAATTCTTTTCCAACGCTTTGACAATAATCCTCTATTTCCTTATCGTGCTTTTGAACATGATCATGTCCAGCAAATATATGTGCTAACTCATGTATAAGGTCAAAAAAAACATCTTCCTTTGATTTTGATGTATCTAGTAAAATTAGCCAATTATCTGCAACTGGTATTGAAGCTGCCCTCAACAGTTTTTTGGATTTTGGGTCTTGATTCAGTCCCATAAACCTAAAGGGGCAAAAGTAAACATGCACTCCAAATACTTGAAGAGTATCAATAACATATTCTATTGAAACACTTGCTGAGACTATAGAAAGTGTTTTTCTAATTTGTTTTGCCAAATCTGCTGCGTTTAAATGGTTAAACGTTGGAAGTGCTTCTTCTGGTTTTTTAAATTCAAAAACCTTTATAAAAGTAGAGACAAAGCTCCTAACCTTTTCAATCTCTTCAATATGAGGCTCTTCTAGTCTTTCCTTTCTAAAAAATACTTGAAGAGGTTTTTGGCCCATAGCCTCATTAAATTCACTTTTACTTAACTTCAACTTTGAAGCTATTTTGTATAACAGCTTTCTATTAATGGTATTTTCATTAATACAGGTACTAAGTCTAGTCCTCGAAATACCAAACAGATCTTGAGAGTCCTTCAACATAAGTTCTCTGTCTTTGATTCGAGCTTTTAAATAAGCCCCATCAATCTGAATCATATCTCTTTTTGACGTTTCCACCTTAGTATCCTTTTCTATATAAACAAACTCTAAACAAGTTATCGGATGCTTATACTTAATCTTAACATACTTAACAAGACATTTGTAATTATGTACTACTGAAAATTTAAAATCTTAACCTATTCAATCACTTACAAGCTAAATCCACAATACATTTCTCATAATGTACTACATTGTGACATGTCACGTTTATTCAATAATAAATAAAGGGGCTAGTTACCTAACCCCTTATTATTATTCACGAAATTTAAACAGCTCCACCACATGGCCCATAACGGCCTCGTCACTTGGAAGAAATCTTAAGCTATTTGTAGCTCCCTGCTCATCTACACCTGCTAAACGCAAATAGATCTGCATGGTTTTGATATCTTTCCAGCCTCCGATCTTCATGACTTTCGACATTTCTACACCGTCGGCCAATAACTGAGTTGCAAAACATGCTCTTAGAGTATGGAACTTTACAGAAGGTAGTCCGATCTCATTTAAAAATGATCTCAACGGTCTACTTTGATCTCCTCTGTCCCATTGCCTATTTCTAGGCAGTAGAAATCTACCACTACCACTACCAGTTAAAGATTTAAGCTCAATAAGAAGTAAATTAAGCTCATCTGATACAGGAACATTTCTCCAATAGCCTGCCTTAGTGGATTTTGTTTCTTTAAGTCTCTTATTAAATGACTTCGTTACACGAATGACTTTATGTTCAAAGTCTACGTCATTCCACTCAAGTGCATAAAGTTCACCACTACGCATTCCAGTTAAAAGTGCCATTGCCCAGATTGGATACCAATCATGGTTTCGCCTTTTTGCCTCGTATAAGAATTCTCTAATCTCATTAAGAGTAAGTATCTCTGGAAACTTGTCTTCACGTTTATCTATTTTAATCCCCTGTACCGGACTGATAAAAGCATCTTTAATATGCCTGTGATCAATCCCCCACTGAAAAACTAGATTTATCGTGTTCTTAGTTTTATTAATAAAACTTTTAGACTTATCCAGACCTTTCATATCCTGAATAACCTTACGTGCATCACCGCGAGTGATTTCACTTGGTCGTTTTTTTAACCAACATTTTGTGTATCGACGAAGCATTCTATAATAGTCGTCAATAGTAAATTTGTTAGTATAACGTCCTTCAAAGTCATTATGAATCTGATCATAATACCAGAGTTCGATTACTCGCTCCCAAGTACCACCTTTCTCTTCACGAGATCCAAGTTCTTTCAAGGCCTCTTTAATTATTCTCGTCTCTTCCTTAACAGCTTCTTTATAAGTTTTAAGATTACGTTTTCTACGCTGTACCCTTATTAAAGGATCAACATTACTTTTAACGTGCACATAAACTGAAAATAAAGTTTTACCGTCTTCTTGGTATTCTTTGATCGACATTGGAACCTCCTATCTAAACGATCGAATTTTCCAACAGACGATTAAGCTCACTCACCTTGAAGTAGAGTCTCCTTCTAAACTTTCTAGCAATGATCTGTTTTCTATAAACAGCATTTCTTAAAGCTCCGTAAGAGATTCTTAGGTAATCAGCTGCCTCCTTCGAGTCCACCCATATTCTATTGTCAAAGAGCATCGAAGAGTTCTTACTAGAACTCTTGTCAGGACTACTATACCGCTTAGTACACATTTTGTCTGTTGTATTATATTTATTATTATCACCCATCTACCCTCCTTAAATATTTGGAAAACCAACTAAACGAGCGACAATTTCCTCATACTGTCGAACCTCACCTTTCTTATTTGTGTACTCCCGAACTTCTCTAACACCGTCTACAAATACCTGATACCCCTTTTTCAAATATAGAGGGCATAGCTCTGCTTGCCTTCCCCAAACAACAACTTTCTTCCAAAGAGTGTGACCTTCACGGTGCTTAACTGCGACTGACAATTCGCAAACAGCTTTTTGACTTGGTGTATATTTAAGCTCTGGATTGACTCCTAAACGTCCCATAAATAATTCTTTATTTTCCATAATAGATTCCTTAATTAAGATTTAGCTTTTTTAATAAATACTCGCCTAGATTCAATTTCGTACCGTTCTTGATATTATATTCATCCAGACTACGTTCTACTTTTTCCATCTCAGACAAGGAGTTTTCTTGAAGCTTCTCAATATCTTTTTTAGAAAGCTTACTGATTGCATATAAGGCCAAGTCCTTAAACAAAACTTCTCCTCCATGCTTTTTCGTATTGGTCTCAACAAGTATTTCCTGAATTTTTTCTAGATCTTTTTCATCCTTGCTTAAATCAACAAAAAACTTCGTCTGTTCCTTATTTAACACATACTCATTCTTTGCATCCTTTGGCCTTCTTCCTCTTTTTTTCTTAACCATCTCTATATTTTCTTTATTTCCCTCTACCATTTTATTTATTCTCCTAATTAATTTTTATTCCCACCTTCGCCCCATTATTAAATCTTCGTATCACTGTTATCAGCTATTATTGACTATCTCACCGAAACTCGTGAAGGAGGGATAGTCAATAATCGCGCCCGATAACTTGCTGATTCGATTAGACTTTATTGTATGGGGCGAAGGTGGGTGTAAAATCATTTAAACTCTCACATTACTCATTAATCTAGTTAACCGAAGATCTCTAAGAATGCTTTCTCCTTGTTTTGAAATACGCATTTAGAGTCTATATAGTTAAAGTTCATAGGATTTAAACTCACATCAAGCATTAGAATAATCTTCTTTGATACATTTTCATTAAGACCTTCTAGGACTTTTCGATATGTTCTGAATGCGCTTTCTTTATTCATCACATAAAGAACATAGGAAAAATCGTCACTAGATACATACTTATTAAACTTCTCAACTATTCGTATTTTACTCTTCTGTGTAAGCTCAACTTCAATCGCTAGTGAGTAATCTACTCCATTCTTACTTCCATAAATTAATCCATCTGGTTCAACATCAACACGATCTTGATAACAGCAAACTTGACCTGAATTAAAACTCTTATAATTAATAAGCGTGGTCACAATGTTTGTAGAAATAAGATCGTGATTTAAACTGTCTTCTGCCTGATCAAAATTTTTTCCAAAAGGACTAAACTTAAGCCCCTTCATCGTAAGAGAGAGGAACTTTCTTTTATTACTTCCAAGAATGCTTTTTAAAAGCCCTTCTTCTTCAAGTTTTCTCACCTTCTTACAAAACATCTGGTATGACTGGCTTGGTGTTTTAAGCTCATACAAAGACTTCATTGGAATGATCTTCCACCTACCGACTTCAACTAGGATATCCAAATAATCATCTACAAGACAAAAATTAGTCATGCAAGGCCCCTCTCGAATCCATCTTAGAACCCACGTCCAAAGTTGCGTCCAGTTTTCTTTTATGAATTAGGTGATTGTTCTCAAAAAAGAGAAGGTTTCTATCAATTGTTTCCTGATCTATGTATTTGACATTCATCAGGTCAATTCGTGTTGGTTGCTGCCTAAACAAAACACATTGGCCCACACCGAGATTTTTAATTACATTCGGATGAACTAAAAGTTCTTCAACTGCTCTTTGAGATCCAGTGTCTTGTTCTTGGTCATCTTCAATACGAACCGTTTTCTTTACCGATTCATTTGTTCCAATTGCATATGATAACAAACTAGCACTTTCATCCATTCTTTGTTTCATCACATACCAATTTAAAGAGTTCTCAAAGACCTGTTGGCATAGGTCAGGACTGATCTTATTGATGTCACTTGATGTTTGGAACGCTGAAGTTATCTCAACTTTTGCTCCCCTACACTTATTAAGAATCTCAATAAACTCATCAGTTATAATTGCAGATAACTCATCAATATATAGACCAAGGGGTTTTAAGTTAGTTTTATTTCTAGGAGTAATATTTCTATAAGTATTATAAACGGAGTAATTTATATCACCCAAGAATAGCTTACCTATCGCCCGTGCAGTCTCCGCATATCCTAAAACAGATAAACCAATGTACACACATTTTCCCTCTTCTCGCAATCTCGTAAAGCTGTAGGCATCCGCTCCTATTAATGAGTCTCCAAAGTCAGAATCAACAATATTATCAATTTTTGTGAGAAGACCCTCAATTTCAGACCTAGTAATCTTTAAGGATTTATCCTTTGACCCAGATAATAAAATAATTTCATCGTATATGGACTGAAGACTTATTGTAGAGTTTTTACTTTTTAAAGACTTTATTGATTTCTTCAAAGCTTGCTGACATTTATTTGCGTAAAACTCTTCGCTCCATGTGAAGCTTTTAAAAATTCTATCTGCTATATGGTTAGCACTACCTTCAAGTACTGGATTTAAACTTATCTTGCCATCTTTTTGATAGTGTTCGGAGAAAACTAGATATTCCCTATTATTAAGCCTACAAAGATCAATGAAACGTTCTAATGATTCGTTATCGGCCTTAGGATCAATATAGACCACAGGTTTACCAGATCTCATGTCATCAAACATCAAAGAGTCTAATAAGACTGATTTACCGGAGCCACTTGCTCCAACGATAACTGAGTGCTTCGTCTTATTGATATCATCTCCTTTAATCTTCCTCTTCTTAAGGACTGAATAACCAATAGAATCAAAGTCAGTTGTTCCTTTACTCTTATTTAAGTCATCTCTTTCTATTTTCACAATTTCTCCATTTGAATTACCATTAATTAACTTTTCAATTCCTAGACCTATGATCTTTCCAAAACCTTCAATCCCCTTTGTGATTATAATTGTTAGAAGATCGACAAGGGGAACCATAAAATCACCGAGGCCTAAATCTTGTTGCTTTTTTTCCTTACCCATTACTCGCCTCCTTCTCCGTCTTTACTATTAATATTGTCATAAGCATGTTCAAAAATTTGAAATGATGGAATATAAAAAGTCTTATTACCCTTATTAATGTATCTCTCTTTGGATTGGTGCTTAATAATGTACTGCTTTTTAATTTTTCCGCGTAACTCCTTGGGAAGTTTCTTATCAGGTGTCTTAAATGTTTCACTCTGAGTAAGATTTGCTTCAATTTTCAAATCATTTAGATCAAGGCCTAGCGTATTTGGGCCTAACTGATCACTACTTTCCAACATATGATTAAGCTTATGATTTCGTGGATCATCCTCATAAAGAGCATATCCAGCAAGTGCAGCAACACCAGCTCCTATCAGTCCAAATATAGCTGCATTTACTCCCTGACTTTCCTTATTTGGACTTAATGTATAGCCTGCTGCTCCTCCTGCCATTGCCCCACTAAGAGAACTATAAACAATAGTCTTCTTTAATGTGGAGCAAGAGCTTAAAATAATCATACTTAATACAATACAAATACTTTTCTTTTTCATAACTTCACACTCCTTTGGAAAAAGATGTAAATCTCCTTACCAGAATTAATCAGTGCGATTTGTAAGTTTTTATCTGCTGATTCCTTAATTTTGCCATTGGCATTACTTGCAACACCAATCAGTCCTGATAAAACTTGATTCTTTCCACTCTTACGATCAACCTCTCCGTAAGGCGTAACTAGTCTGTCTTTAGTAGCACTCAAGACTCCCTCAAAGAATGATGTAAAACTACTTGTTAAAAACTCTTTTTCTTCTCCAGAGTAAAACTGATCTGCAATTATGCCCTCCGCACCATCTAGGTCCCATAACTCTGCATTAACTTGATACTCCTTTTCATCTGTTACAAGAAGATCACACTTACCCTGTACCCTTTTACCAAAACTAAGCCCATGACAACGAATTTCAGCTTGATCAAAGAATTCATTTTCACTCATCTTAATGACAAGAGTTGTAGTCTTTTTGTTTGTTGCCAAAACTGAGTTTAGAAGAGTTCCCCTTATTCTGCTTAATGCCTTTAAAGAATCAGACCCTCTACGTACGATCACTCTTTTCTTATTACTTTCAAGTATTGACGATATGGCCTTGTCACTGTCTTCTATTTTCTTTAAAAGTTGATCAACGTTACTAGACTTATTTCTAATTCTTTTAGGTGCTGACCTCTTTTGAGATACTCGATCTTCAAATTTATAATCGTAGCTGCTCTCTATTGAAGAAAATCCTGCAAATGTATTTGTTGATAAAATCAATAGTATCCACTTCATAGGGCACGACCTCTGTAATATCTTAATTTGGAATCAATCCATACAGGTGGCCCTTTTGAAATAAACTTCTTTTTATCAACAAAGGCTTCATTAACTTTTAATTTACTTCTTTTCTTATTTACTATGAGTAAGGACTTTGGACACTCAAACAGCTGATAGTGAGTTGTTTCCTTTATCAAAGTGTAAAGACTACATGATCTTGCCGTTCTAATTTCAATGTCTTTATTGGATAGCTTCTCATCATACTTAATATTGAAATGATGTTTAACCTTTTTTCCAAAAACGATGAAATTACGATCTACCGCAGTTCTCTTTGGCTCAAATACAAGACTTCGTTTCTTGTTAAGTTCATAAATTTTAAAATCTTGTTCCTGTCCTCCAACATAGTCATGAATACGATCAGGAAAAGTCATTGCTGTAAGATGAGCAAGAGACAGAAAGACAGTAAATATTTGCTCTTTAAATATATAATAAATCATAGCTGATACCTCGAATCGACCTTCTTCTCCCTGATATCCATAATCCTATATAGATGAGAGAATCGAGAGTTCTTTTCAAGGGCTACATGGTAACGTCTCACTCCCTTTGGATCTTTACTAAAGACATCACAATTAAATGAATCAATGACTTTGACCAAGTGAATAGAATCAACTTTAAATACTTCCTTCTCTAGATCTCTCATAACCTTCTCGTTTATAAGCTCACTATTGGGGTCATTTTGAAAAATACTTTTCATTCCAATATGACAGACCTCAAAAGTGTTATAACTTACCTTTTCTCCTTCTTGCCTGAGCACCATGATTTCTAGTCCTAACAGGCTGAGATTTGCTATTACTCCGACTAGTGCGATAATTATTATTGGTCTTTTCAGACTGCCTATTGTTTGTTCCAGACTTATTAGTCTCTCTGGATCTTGTTTTGATTTCTTGCTGTTTAACATTGTTTCCACCTTCTCTTACTTGTGTTTGATTTGAAGATCTAAATTTTGAGCTCATACCAGAGGACGAACTACTATTAGTGTTTGAGTTACTGCTGGAGCTACTATGACTTTGCGGACTTACTGTATTATTTGAACTATTTGAAAAACTACTTCTCAAGTTACTTAGGGCCGATTTAAATTGATTGCCAGCACCAGATAAACCTTTCATTGCAGTACCAGCTCCAAACCCTACAATATTTTTTGCTATAGTAGATTTTGGGCCAAGTGCACCACCTGTTAGAACCGTTGCACCTGCATTAACACCTTTTGAGGGAAGACTCTTAATAAAGTTACCACCCATTAAAGAAATTATTCCTCCAGCTTGTGCTATTCCTGAGCCATTAATCAGCATCATCGTAATAAAAGGAGTAAAAGCAATAAATAAAGTTAAGGTAAATAAGAGGATTGTACCTGTAGCACTACCTCCAATTATCTGCCCTACTTGATAGCCTCTATTAATCTCACTTCCAATCATTGATAGAACAAAAACCAGAACATGTGGAACGATTAGACACCATAGATAACTTAGAATTCCACCTCTCAAAACATTTCCCATGGTGGGAAATAGGTAAATCAATACAGGAATTCCAACAAGGCCGTAACCAAGGTAATAGACTAATGAATACACAACCTTTAAAAGAATAAAGCAGAGCTGACTTAAGAAATACACTCCAATAGTGAATCCATCATTAATAAATGAATCAAAGAAATGGTATTTAACAAACTTTAATGTTCCTTTAAACAGAGTATTATCTTTAAAGAACCTGTCCTTTTTGTTTTTATCAATTTTGTCAAAATAGCTAGATGCCTCAAACATATCCATAAGGAGAATGTTGGAGCCCTTCTGTTGTTCAAATTTAGTATTGGCAGCATCTATAGAATAACGAATTGATACTTTATAAAAACTCGTAACACTGGCCATAATAATCACTGCGACCAAGGCCCTCTTTACCAATTCAAAGACATTCATCCTATCAAAGTACTCAATGAGACATGCAAAGATGAACATTCCAGGAAGAAGAGATAAAAAGAAGACCCTATACTCCTCAATCAGGCTATCAGGATCAAAACTAGTAATCATCAAAAGATCATATATTGTGTTAGTCATAACTTTGCCTCGGTATCTAAAAGATCTTCATTTGATTTTTGTAGTCCCATCCAGCTTTTGTAAAACTCCTCTCTTCTAAGCTTTTCTTTGGCATCACCTTTCTTTAGAGCAATATCATTTCTTTGGTACTCAATGTTGTCTCTTCTAATCTTTGTTAAAACCTTAGTACTCATAGCAGTATTCATTGCTGTATTTTGCACATGCTTACTCATAGTTCCTTCATTTGCACTTGAGATCTCTTGTCTATGAGCTTCATTCTCATCTTGCATAGAATTGGCTACTTTATCCCAGTAACGATTAGTAAAATCCTCAGCTTGATAAACATCCATGGCCATGAAATCTAAATTGGACTTTAATCCTTTGAGATTCATTTTAAGAGTTAGCATGACATGATTGATTTCTCTTAACCCTTTAGGTTTCATCTTTGTCGCTGCAATAATGTCACTAGTGTGTTGAGCAATTCTTCGTGCAACAAAGTATCTTCTCATTGCCAAAAAATTATATTTATCAATCTGGTCACTAGTTTTCTTTGCAACTTCTAAAATCTTAAGTGTATTTGATACTGTACTTGCAGTATTTGAGACCAAAGATATTAATGCAGCAGTATCGCTATCAGGCATAAAAAATGTTGATGCCCTAACATTTCCACAAAGTACAAGAATCAGTACAACACTATGCGCTTTCATGATGTAACCTCACAAATGCATTGATTATTTCTCTATTAGTAGAAAAATAATTCTTATGATCTTCAAAGAACTTAAAAAGGTTCTGACTTCGCCCATACTCAGTATGAAATAACTCTAGCTCTAGGGGTGACAGGAATATCCGTAGAATCTTTTTAATCTTTCCATCTTGGGTCTTAAGATAGCACTCTGAATATTGGCCCTTCTCATATTGAAGTGATGAAATCCTAGAGTTATCAAATTCTGATATATCCTTGTCTTCAATATATTCCTGTGGAAAGAAGACCTTAAAAAAGGAATTGTTTGTAATAGATGAATAGAGATCAGAACTTAACGAAGAAAAATCACCAAGACCTTGAGATATTGCAATTGGAAATGCTCCTGACTTTCTAAACGTCCTAAAGCATTCATCAATATAATCTCCATGATCTTTTAGAAAGCTCCAACATTCATCAAAAACAAGTACCTTCTGACCTTGATCAATATTTTTAAAATACTCAAGGATATAGATTATTAATGGCGCAATTTGTGTCTTTGGAAAGTTCTCAATATCAACATAGAGAAACTTGTTCGTTTCCTTAGTTGATTCAGTAATGAAGTCTTTTATATCCTCAAAGTATAAAGATAAACCCTTAAAGTTAGTTTCAAGGTGACCTATCAGTTCAAAGAAGGATCTATTGTCATTTTCAAGAAAAAGTTTTATTTCTTTTAGAAGTAGTCCTTTTTCTAGTTTCCTAAACTTTTCTTTATCAACTACTGATAAAACAAACTCTCTTAAGTAATATGGACACTTAAAGTCCATAGGATTGATGCCAGACTCTAAGTTATAACCACTGTGATAGAGACAAAGCTTTTTGAAAGAGCCTCCCTTATCAAGAATTACCACAGGGTGATTCGGTGCAAGTGCGTGAACCATTTTATTTACAAGAACCGACTTCCCTCCACCAGTCGCACCAGTAACAAGCATATTTCTACTTTTAAATTTCTTAGAGAATGGATTTAAGAATATATCATTATCAGTAATATCTAAAAACTCTATCCCTTCATTCATCAAACCAGACTTATGAATTGGTAATAGGTATTTTAAATGTCCCGTTTTATTTGGGATACCTCTATATTTAAAACTTGGCTTAACCCCTACAATGATCTCTTTATAGATTTGAAACAAACCACTTTTGAGTCCTTTTATAGAATGACCTTCAACAAAAGGTATTACTCCTTTTGTTGTTAGATCTTCTAATAAGACTTGAGTATTACTATTTAGTTCCTCCAAAGATAGTGCCATTGGTAAAAAATATAGTTCCATATCAAACAAGGATTCATTTCCACTAGTTAAATCAGAAATAAGGTTTTCGGCTTGTGAGTATGCGCCTTCACTTTCAAAGTCTCTTTTATTTTTAGAGAGTCCAGTACTATGAGCAGACCTAATCTTATCCAATTCTTTAAGCGCCTTAGAATTTTGTTTCTTTCTAAAAGAAATACAGTAGTTGATATCCTTAGGAAGAAAGTATTCATCAATCTCCTCTTCTGGAAATGACTTTACACTTATCACCCTTCTATATTTCCCATTAAACAGAAGATAATCATCGTAAATACCAATATCAGAATAGATATCCTTCCCCTCAAAGAAAGTATGTAAAGGATCAGTAACTGGGAGAACTTCAAGTCCTAAACAACTATTCAATAAAGATGTATTTAAGTAGCATTTACCGTTTAATTGATAGAATTTAATCCACTGCTCTTCTTTAAGATTATTAAGTCTTTTCTCTATTAACGAAAAAAGATTACTTAATTCAATTTCGTCAAGTTGCTCAAGATCAACGCCTCTTAATTCATAGAAAAATGACCTATCCCCATCCATGGACACAAGTTCATTCTGGATACAGTCAGCAATTGGAAACTTATAATTACTCATAAGACCTCCCAACCGTATTAAGGCTGCCATTCCATTTAATAATTCTTCTAGAAAAAATATTTCTAAAAAATCCTAGTTCTACTCTTCCCTGAAAGATTTTAGATACTGCCAGAACAAGAACGCTGATCAGTAGCGTTTGGATTCCAGAGACTCCCATTTTTGATAAAATTAAGTAATTGCAGCCCAAAATTATCAAGTCTTGCCTATTTAAGGATGCAAAGATCCTTGCCCTCTTATTTAAGAGAGCTGGATATACTGAGTTTTTCATAATTACCTCTAACTAAAACTTTGGTTTAATGTTGTTATTACCTCAAGTCCCACAGTTGATATAATGGCCAAGGCAAAGACTGTTCCAACATTTTTTAGATAAACTTCCTGTTTAAAGTACGACAATATGACAAATAGTATTAATGCTGCTCCAGCAACAGCAGTTGAAAGAGGCATCAGATAATTATTTGTTATTGTCTCAAATCCATTCTTTAACTTTGAAAAAGCATAGGCATTATTGGTTGGGAGCATAAAGCTCCCTGCCAATGTTATTAATGATGTTGATATCCAAATAGAGATATCAACGAGTTTATTTTTTATCATTCTCATAGTTACCTCTTAGTTATGAAAATTTGAAATCACACTTGTGATACCGACAGAAAACATCTGAATTAAGTTCTTTCTATTTCCTCTTTGAACAAGGTCCCATCTTACTGTTCCTGCCCATTCATTAAATTTCTGGGATTCTACTGATAGTGGCCATTTGTTATGACCAGCAACATTCGTAACAATACTTGGACACTGATAATAGGCTTTTCCACTCATATTAGTTAACTTCACACCATTAAAGTGACTTTCACGTAATGCATTTAATTTAAGGCTGAGAACATTTTCATCAGTGTTTGAAATTTCTTTTATTGCATTTATGTTTTTTACATTAATAGAAACCCCTAAATCACTCCAAGTAAGCCTAACCTTCTTCTCATTTATAAGCTGTACAAGATTGAATAGTTCTCCATTGATTGAAAGCTCAATCCTTGAGATCTCACCATTAAGTTCCTTGCTAAAACTTAGTCCTGTTTCGAGAGATTCAAAAATATTGAATGAGACATCACATCTAAAAGGAAAGCTCACGCAGTTTCTACGACCTCCACATCCTCTATTTCTAAAGATATCAGTCCAGTGCTTAATTTTTTCACCAAATAACCTTTTAGACTCAAGAAAGAATGATACTTCTGAATTAGGTTGAATATTACCTAAAATGTATGATTGATAATGATCAGTTGTTTCAACTTCTTCCCTATAACTAAAAACCTTTTCCTCTACTTGCGAAGCTAGATCTTTCCCTAGTATATAAGATAAAGAAAGCACATCTTTGTTAGTAAAGTCATGCTGAAGGTAGTGTTTATTTAACCTATTAGTAAAAACAAACCAACTTCCCTTTTTGTCGTGATCCCTTAATTCGCTTAAATAAGTATACTGAGGCAAGTTATTTTGAAATTGATTGATTGCCGTGATTTTTTCATTTTCTACAACATATTTTTTACCAAAAAGGATCTCAAGAACATTGTTTACCTTAACTCCACTCCCTGTAGACACATAACGAACCTCAGTTTCCAGTGGAGTATTATAAACAACAGGGACGGTCTTACTCTTAACACTTGTAATCAAAGTCATATAATCTGATTCAATCTTAGGTATTTCATAGTTTGTCATCTCAGAGATAATAAACTCACCTTTTTTAAAATAGTTTTCAGATACTAATTTTGGATTAACATTTTCAAGTTTAACGGTTAAAGTTTCGTTCACTCCTGACACAATTGTTCGTTCGATTTTCTCTGAATGAATAACTTCAAAGTTTTCAGATTCGTAATTATAAAATCTAAAAGAGACTTCAGGGTTTGATATTTCCTTATAATCGGTATTGGCCTTTAGCTTTATTGAGTTTTCAAGTTCAATCTGAACATTTGTTATTTCAAACTTGTCAGCATCAAAGTACTTGCTATACCTCATGACATTTTCTTGGAAAAACTTTTGATCAATATCTGGGTACTTAACCCATGATAAATCATGCTCTCTATAATCTCCCCAGCTATGATCAGCAAACTTCCCTATTGAAGCTGCTGTCTTATAGCTATTTTCTCTTAGAAATACATTTCCAACCCTATATTTGAAGCTTGGATCATTTGCGCCAACTTTTGTATCAATTACAAAGTCTCCCTCTTCTTCCGATGCAAGATCTTTATAATGAACTGTAATCTTATAATTTTGTAGAAACCTTACTCTAATATCTGGTAAATCTGCGATAAGAGGGTTTCTTCCAAGATCTACCTCTTCCTTGTCATTCATCAGATCACCGTCCGAGTCAGAAGAAGCACTAATTCCATCCGTTCGACTGACTTCTTGGCTTGTTTCCTCTCCGTCTGATTTAACAGAGCAAGATACTAAATTAACTGTAATCAATAATAATATAAATAATTTCATTTTCTCTCCAAATTAGTTTGCTGTTAGTAACTCAGCATTTAAGTACTTTAAAATTTCTCTGTTCTCTGACGAATAAGAGTCCTTAAGATATCTATTTAGATCTTTTAGTTTTCTTCTTAGATCTGGATTCTTCTTAAGCTCTCTCTTTGAAATTGTACTGATAAACTCTAATACTTCTTTTCTTAACGATTTCATTTCTCTTTCCTCTCCTAGATTGATTCAACAATTAGACGTTCAATTCTTGTCGCTCTTGCAATCAACTGGTTGTTTGACATGATTTCTTTAACAGAAAGAGTTCCTAGAATTTCTCTAAAGTAATGTTTGATTTCTTTCGTTGTCTTTTTCATTTCTAATTTCCTCCAATAAAAATGTAGAAAGCTCGATGCTTGAAAAAGACTTCAAAGGCCGGTGATATTTTTGTTTAACTTCAAGGTCTACTCAAGGCATCCTACAGTTTGATCTCACCCTCTGATGTTCTTTTTAAACACGCACTTATTTATTTTAATTTTCCTAACCAAAATAAAAGTTATGTTTTCAGTAGAGTTAATCTATGAAGGGATTTTAAAATCTACAATGTGATTTGATTTAAAAGGCATTTTTAAACGCCATGGTGATTATTTAGATTTTTCTTTTTTATAAGTGCTTAATATTCCGTAATGCATATCACCATGGTGGTAAAATTTATCTAAATTAGCTGGATTTTATTTTACAAAGTATTTTGCCATTGCTACGCATAAGATAAGAAATAGCAATAAACATCGCATTTGACGTGCTTTTAGGGATTAATTATCGAAACGATAAATCTAAATGAAGACATTAATCAAAGAAAATGTGAACAGGTGAAAAACTGTGTGGATGGCTATTTATCAAAAAGACCCAACTTAAACCTTCAAAGTGTAGCAGATAAAACAACCGTACCATATACCACTTTGAGAAGGCTTATTGGCCTCAAAGGAAATCCTCAACCCGAGACAGTTATCAAGATATTTAGTTCTCTTGGTGAGGATGAGCTTCTTTATAAGTACATGAATGAGTATCATCCAGATATAGCGAAGGTTATGAATCTTAACTATAGTCACAATCAAGAGTATAAATTTGTCGATGAGGAAAATAGAAAGTACTTCACAAGTGAAGACTATTTCCTAATCTTAAACCTTGCATCTACAAAGTCAGGAACAACAGAAGATGAAGTTGCCTACACTCTTGGAATGGTTGGAGTTGAAAGGCTTAATCATCTTGTAGAAGAAGGCCTATTGATAGCAGATAAGAATGGTAGATATTTTGGAGCAAACCATAACTTCAAACTTTCTTTTGCTGAAACAAAGAAAAGAGTCATGATGTCTATGAAGCACTATCGGCTCGATGAAGCTGGTTCAATTCATAACTGGATGAGTTTTCAAACAGAATCAACAAACATGGAGGGTCTTAAAGCATTGAAAAAACTGAATCAAAAGCATTTCAATGAAAGAAAGGATCAAATATACAACAACCCTATGTACAATGGTGACATCAAGCACTATACTGCATCGGTATCAAGTACTTTTCTGCCTTTTGTAGAAAAGGGAGAATTGCAATAATGAAAAAGCTTAATAAATACATTCTTATTTTCGCTCTTTCCTTGGGAACTAATGTTATGGCCCAAGAATCTTTGGTGTTACCAAGATTCTCAGACTTCAAAGAAATTAAACTTCATACTGGCGAAATTATAAACGCTAAAAAAGAAATTTCGTTAATTCAACTTGCTAGTGATCGAATTAACAAAGTTGATTATATCGAGCTTAAAGAAGGCTTAATAATTGACTCATACGATATCAAAGAAATTAAATTCAATGATAAATTCGACACCTCTATTTTAGGCAAGCGTGGACTTAACTCTGAATTAGTCATCCGTGCAGTTATGGGTGATGGTTCAGGTGGCTAAAGGCTATCATTCTACTTTTTCAGTGTTACATAAAGGAAAAAAGATCAATAACTTTTCGAAAATATTCTATAAATGAAATCAACTTTTCTCCTCTAATATCAAATCTAGAAAATCAAAAACCCCTTCACTTCCAGACTCCATAACCTCTATTGCTTTTACAAACTTCTCTAAGTCATATTCACCATCCTCAAGAGCCTCTAAAATAGACTTCGTTCCATTATGAACAATTGAATGCGGCGCTTCCAAATCTCCATATGACCTAACCTGAGAAAAATTATTCAAGCCTTCCCCCTCATAATACCATTTTCCCAAACGGCAGTTATGATGATCAACGAATTGAAAAACTGACTTTTTCTTTAAGATTGATAGGTATGTATTAATCTTCCATATTACATGATCGAGTTTAGCAAGAATAACGAAAGCTCTATCACTATTTTTTCGAACATTTTGAATAGCTATATTATTATTCTCTCTAGTCGAAACAACGTCTGTATTAAACTTCTCAAGAACAATATTATTTTCTGAACTCTGCTGCAAAGCTCGATTCATTGTTTGCTCAACTTTGTTTGAGCTTAAATTAATTTTATCTAAAGAGTTTTCAACATCTTGCACAAGCCCTGTTGTTTGTTTAGATAGTTCCTTAACCTCGTTTGCCACAACAGCAAACCCCTTGCCTACTTCTCCGGCACGAGCAGCTTCGATCGTTGCATTGAGAGCGAGAAGATTTGTTTGACTAGCAACACCCTGAATACCTTTTAAGAAATTTGAAATTTCTTGAACATTATCAATCATTTCATTTGCGCTATTCATTGTTTCTTTTAAATTTTCCCTAAGAGTATTACTATTTCCTAAGATTTTATGAGAGCTTGAAACTAATTCTGAAAATTGATCAAAAACCTCTTTATATATTAATTCCGTTTCAGAATTAAAGTTCACGGATTCAGATAGGTTTGATTGAATTGTCATCAAGCCTAACTTAAGTTTTTCATTTTCCGACTCCATTAGAGCCAGTAATTCTTCAGCATTATTCTTATTATCCATACTTTATATAATGACATATATCACTAAATAAATATACCCTTACAAAAATGTTCCTTAATTCACGCTTAAAACACTCATGATTAAAATTTCTTGCTGAGTTCACTTGAAACTTTCTCTAACTTATCCGAATCCTCCTCTAACTTAGAGGTAATTTCACCAATTTCATTTGCAACTAAAGATGATTTTTCAGAGACATCTCTCAAAGTAATAAATCTCCCATTAACTTCATCGATAGCAACAACTTTTTGTTCTGAACTCTTAGAGATATTTTCAATATTTTCATGCACATCATTAATATTTGTGAATATTTCAAGAAATAGCTTCCTACAACTATCAATACTTTTCTTTGTTAGAGAAATCTTTTCAACTGAATTGTCTATTGCATTTTTTAGATTTTTACTACTTGAGTGAACTATCTTTTCAACCTGAGAAACACTATCTTCAATCATTTCATGTATTTCAATTGAGGCACTACCTGACATTGCTGCAAGGTTACCAACTTCTTCGGCAACTACAGCAAATCCTTTTCCATGTTCTCCTGCCCTTGCCGCTTCAACAGAAGCGTTAAAAGAGAGAAGTTTTGTTTGAAAGACAATATCATTAATTAATTTTGTTTTTTCTTGTATAAGTCTTATTGATTCAACAATTTTAGTAATTTCAGATAATACTTCATCTACTTGTAATTGAACATTCTCACTTTCTTTAGAACTTTGCGATATGTTATTAGTCATCTCATCAACAACCTGACGACCATTACTAGCTGTTTCCTTAGTCTCTTCACTTCGTTTTGCTGATTTAGAGATAAGCAAAGAATCTTGTTTAATCCCGTCAACAACTCTTTCTAATTGCCCTTGATTTTCTACCAATGCTTCTGCTAATTGCATTGACCCATCTAACAAACCACTTGTTTTACTATTCATATTTTTTGAGTTTCTCGAGGAGTTTTTTGAAATTTCTTCAATTTCATTAATTACTTCCTGAATTGGTTTCTTCAAAAGGTTAACAATGTATTTTAAAACTACTAAAAAGAAGCAAACAAATATACTATATGCAATTGCAAAAACTTTTGCTGTTTTATTTATTGGAGCGATTACTTCTTCTTTGGTAATCTCTACAGCCAGAAGCCAAGGGTATTTCTTACTTTTTATATAAGCACCAAGAACAGATCTACCGAATGATTTATTCTCACCATAACTACCACCATCACTAAAAGCTTTACTCAAAAGGTTAGATTTTACATCTAGGATTTCATCTTTCTTTAAATGTACTACTTTCTTATAATCTAAGGTACTTAAGTATATGTCTCCAGTTTCACCAAGCTCAAAATCTTTCTTAAGCAAATCTATAAAGTATTTAATTGTAATTTCTGAAATTAATACTCCGAGCGTTTTCCCTTCAGAAATTATTGGTATCATTACTAATTGATGATAATGAGTCGTTTCTTCAAAACCATAAAAATCTGTAACAGTAGTTTTTTCAAGTGCCCCATTGAAAAACTTTGATTCCTTTATACTGTGATTTAAATGACTACTTTTGACATTATCTTTATGATGTGGGCTCAATATAATATGCCCCTTTGTGTCAGCAATAAATATATGATGCGAAACTCCCCACATTTCTTCTTGAAATTTTTTAATTAAATCATAGGCTCCATTATCAAATTTTTTTGATTTAACCGAACTTAAAAGCAATTTATTTTTTGTTATTGATTTAAGAGATTTAATATAGTTTCCTAGGTGATTCTCTAGTGTAATTTGCTTAGACTTTGCCATTGAATTAATATTTTTAACTTTCTCATTTATTGAATTTTCTCTTGCTTGATATATAAAATACCCACTCAAAATGAAGATAGGAAGAAGAGCAACACATGTAAGAAAATAAATTCTAAAAATTTGTGATTTCGATTTCATTAGTAATTCCGTTTGTTTCTTTATAAAACTTATCGGCTTAATTCATCATAACTAAATGCCTATTTTAAAATGTTTTGTACTTCTCTCAATAAGAAAACTAAAACCATCAGAGATTGTTTTAATAATGATAGGTATTTATTTCTTGAGTAGTTGAGAGTAAATTGAGACTAGAAACTTTCCAAAATGCTCTTAACAGTCTTCAATTTTTCCTTATCAAGCCTCTTTAAAATCTCTATGCACTCAGCATAAGTATTACTAGGCATGGCTCTATTTCCATTTACTAGATCCATAAAAGATTCATAGCTATACCCATAAACATTTAAGAGAAGAAGGATCTTTTTAGGATCAAGGTCACTTCTTCCATTCTCTGCGTGACTTACCCACGTATCAGACTTATCTATTATTTTTCCGACCTTCCTAACTGATAATTTTCTAGACTCCCTTAAATGTTTTAGGACTCCTGCTTCTTTTGTAATGATCTTGTCATCACTTCTTCTGTACTTCTTCTTTTTAATTTTTTTCATAAACACCTCCGTAAAAATTGTTAGAGATGCTCTTTTCAACTACACGCTTAGTCCCAATGAATTCATCGAGATAGGTCTATATTTAGACCCCTAAACTACACGTGTAGTCTAAAAATTTGGGTGGAAAAAATCAAAGTAGCACAGATGTAGCACTTAAGTAGCACAACTCATGTGACAACATGTGATTTAGCGTGACGAAGGAGACAGAATGAGCTAACCGCCCATTGGGACTAGTTATCTAAATGATTATAATTACTTAACTTGGTTCTTATTGGAGGAGTCCACCACTCAATGGGTTGAGTGGTGGACCCTGCGATTTGCCAGACGAACTCTGTAACGCCGAACCGTATGTAGCGATTATCATTACTCATTTCTTTAATAAGCCTATTCAAAACAGCGGGCTTTTGCGGAAACTGTATCTAGAAAAAGACCTTTCGAGCTACGAAATTCATAAAAAAACTAATTGGTCACGAACTTCAATTAGTGATGCTCTTCGCTCGCTTGGGATTGAAAAACCAAACAGAAAAGCATCTGTCCTCTCTTATGGTGAAAAGCTCATAGGTTCTACGCGTGTAGTTCACAAAGGTGAAGAAAAGGTCATCGAGAAGATGCTGGCCTTACTGGATGAAGGACAAAACTTCTCTCAAATCTCAAAATATTTAAATAGTAAAAACATACCAACTAAACGTGGTGGGTCATGGCATCCGTCCACAGTTAAAGAAATCATTAAACGAATACAAAAAAGGAAGGTTTAATCATGCGTGCAATTATCGAAGTAGCTTTAGCTGTAATTTTCTCTGTTGCAATGGGTGCAAGTGGAGTGAAAATCCTGTCCGCAAATATAAAGAAAGAGGCCATCATCAAAGTTTCGGGTGGTCTTGGTTCTCTAGAAAATTTCACTCAAAATCTTACATCAAAGTGATTTTCTCCTACGTGTTACTTCCAAGTAATCTCAAACCAAATTCTGCTTTCTAGCTTCATTCAAATAGCTTTTTAGTATGGGAAAGGAAATATCATTCTCGCACTTAAATTTTAAGTGTCTTCTATACTTACCAGAGCCTAAAAGAAGTTTCTTAGTGTCCTTTAACTGACTTCCAAAAGAAAATTCTAAACTCACATGATTCTTATAAGAGAAAATACCACAAAAAGTGTCACCACTTTTTGCCTTATATAAAACTCCACCATATTTTTTTTCTTCTTCAATTTTTGGAAAAAGCTCTTTTATAAAAGATTTCAAAGCTTTTTCTGTCTTGCTGACACTCATTGATTTAAGTTCTTGGCTAACTCTACAATATGCCCATCAAAGTCTCTAAGAACAGCAACTTCAAAGTTCCATGGCTTCACTTCAGGCTTACTAATGGATTTTGCTCCACTATCAATAGCCTTCTTATAGGCCTCTTTAACATTATCAGGGGCAAAAGTAATTTGAGATCCTAATGGAGCCTCATCTTGAGAAGCCTTTTTATAGGGCATCTTTAAAATCATGTCTGCTAATCCATGACTACAAAATGCCAGTGTGGTTTCTCCTGTGTCCATTTCAGCATAATCACCACTCTCATGGGTGAATTTGTGTTTTAGACCAAAGGCCTCTTGATAAAACCTGATAGTTCTTTGAATGTCTTCAACGTACAAAATTGAATATGAAAGCTTCATTGTTATCCCTTACTAATTAAATAATTTACCTAATCTTAAATATTATCTTTTTCCCTGTATTGGAAAAAATGAACATTTAATAAAAAAACTGATAGGGCGTGCTGCCTGTAATTTCATTACACTCATTTATTAGGTGTGATTGGTCATAATAGCCAAACTTAACCGCTAAATCAGAAAAGTTATTGTCAGCAACATTTAAAGAATTCTTCATTCTTTGAAATCTTGCTATCTTTTCAAATTTTTTGGGAGAAAGCCCAATATGCTTGTGAAATAATCGACCTAAATGCTGGTTTGAGATACCTATTTTTAGCTTTATCTCTTTTAGTTTTGATCCTTTTTCGATCAGCCTTGCCGTTTCATAGACGAGTTCGTTCATTTTAATATCTTGAACTCTATTTAAAAAATATTTATCTAAACCTATGGTCAAAGACTTTAAATTAGTCGAGCTAGCCATTATAGATTTAAGGGCTGTACTATCTTTATATAGAAGGTCAGCATCTATAATTTTATCTGTAAATTCAGACAAAGGTATTTTAATTAATCCAAATAAAAACTCTGGCCGAAATCTAATACCAAATATTTCCTTTTTTGATGAAACAATATAATCTGTCATTGAACCGCACAGGCTTAAACTTTGAGATTTTTTGATAAAAAGAAAATCTGCCCTATTATCAGGAATAACTTTAGTTGAAGAACTTATATTGAAGTTAATATCAGTAAACTCCCAATAACAATCAATAATATTTTGTAATTGAAAACTTGGCTTTATCTCACTGTACATCATGATAAAGATATAGCACTTAAAAATGATACTGAACACAATAAAACGAAGACACTGCGTTGTCTACAGTTTAGATAATTCATATTTTTGACTTAATAAGAACTTTTGGTAAACAAGAAGTCATACAAAAATATTTCAAATTTCCCCCTTAAGATATCTTTGTCTTTTCTTCTCTGGAAATTTTTCTATTGCATAACGAAGCATCGTCCTAGGCATCTTTATATAATGAGATTTGAGAAAACTTTCCAACTTATTAATTTCTTTTTTCCCTGCTTCACGAAGCATCCATCCAACGGCCTTATGTATTAAATCATGTTCATCACTTAAAAGAATCTTTGAAATTTTAAAAACGTCAGAAAGATCACCATTTCTTACAAACCACCAATTAGTAATCATGGCAATTCTCTTCGTCCAGAGATTATCTGACTTGGCCCATTCATATAGAATGGCCCTATCTTTATTCATCAAATGCTTTCCAATAATATGAGGACAAGTCACATCTACTAGATCCCAATTATTAATATATTTAAAATGAGTAATGTATAATTGATACAAAGACTCTTGTCCGCATTCGTTCTTTGATTTTTTGTATTTATTCACAATAATGATCAGGCCGAGTAGTCTTTCTTCATGATATTTTGAGCGGATTAATTTCTTTGTCTCTGTAATGCATAGAGAAGTATTTACTTTAGCTATTTTTCTAATGATAGGAACTCTGACACCTAAAAACTTATCGCCATAACCATATTCCCCCTTACCTGTTTTGAAAAAACGGCTACTATGCTCAGCAGTTTTGAGATTCTTTTGTTCTCGTAATTCTTTTTTTATGTTTATTATATTTATAAACGTGCTCCACTAAATATCATCAAAATCATCTTTTATAAGATTATATCGAAGGGCCAATCCAATGCACTCTTTAATTTCCTGTACAGGAAAAGTACCCTTAATATCTAAAATGATTGCTCTATTTCCATCAAAATTTAAATTATTACCAAACTTCAATCGAAATATTTTAACTAATTTAGTTTGGCAATGAAAAAAGAGGGCAACCTTGTCATTTTGTCTCTTATACCTGTCAATTCTAATCATTGAACCTGATTTTGTTTCAGATGTTAAGAACGTTGGCTGCCCCCAACGAAGAACTTCTTCAAGAGGGCCAATGTGCTTATCTTTGGATGCTACTTCTAAAATTATCTTTCTAATTTCTTTTAGTTTCTTTAAAACATCTCGTGGGTAATCATCATAAAAATTAGGTATCTTCTTCATGGTCTACTTTATAGGTATCAAAATTTCAGTTAAAAGCTCATTTTCAGGAGTAACATTAGGATCGTTTAAATAATTTTCAAGGCAAGGAGCATCGGCTAACTCATAAGCTCCCTCAGTAATAACCTCAAATGCTTTTTCAAAGGCAATCCAAACATTATCGTAAGTTCCTTCGAGTAAGAACTTGGCATATTTTGAAGCTGGTATCTCTTCTTTTTCAAGATCAGGAATACTAATTTTTGAATCAGTAGGCACTGAAAGAGCCGCTTTATAATTACAGACCTGTTTCGTATCAGACTTATCCATTGTTCCAACACCAAGAAACTCAGATTGGCTTAAATCTTCTTTGATTGTTCCTAATACTTTCAAAAAGTTCTCCCACGCCAGAGGCGCAATATCTTTAAACTCTCCGCCTGTAGCATTGGACGAATAAATTACTGTCTTCTCTCGTTTTATAATCTCTGGTGTTAGGTTCATTTTAAAATTCATAGTTTTCTCCTTAGTTTTTGGTGTCATACTAAGACTATAAATTAAGCTTTCTTGTAAATCTTTTCCCAAATTGCGAAATTCGGAAGGACTATAGCTTGTTATACGCTTAAATGCTTTATTAAATGAGCTTGATGAATCAAAACCCACAGCTTGTGAAATATTAATGATTGGTTCAGCTCTTTCAATAAGTAATTGTAAGGCCTGTACAGTTCGCTCTCGTGCAATAAAACTAAAGGGCGTTTCTCCCGTATATGCTGAAAAAACTCTAATGAAGTGATACTGAGAAGCTCCCGAAGCTCTGGCAATTTCGGCCAATGTTAGCTTTTTATCGAGATTATCCTTTAAAAATATTAAAGCTCTACTAATTTGCAGTCGATGAAAATGTTTTTGAACTATTGTTGTGGCCATCAATATTTAATATCATATCTGGATGATATTTTCTTGTTCAATATTGCGAAAATATGCTCTCAGAAAAGTAACCGTCATTACCATCCAAAAAGAGAAAGTTCGACTAAGGTGTGCTGGTAGTAGTGGTGAGTAACTAAACGAACCTTTATTTTTCCCGTATTATTAGCCACTTACAATAACAGAGTTCGTCCAGCGGTTCGCCACTGTCAATGGAGGGCGATCTGAACCGCTAGACGAACTCTGTAATGCGGAACCGTATGTTCCCATTATCATTACTCATTTCTTCAATAAGCCCATTCAGAATAGAGGACTTTTGCGGAAACTGTACTTAGAAAACGACCTTTCGAGCTATGAAATCCATAAAAAAACTAACTGGTCTCGAGCCTCAATAAGTGATGCTCTAAGGATTCTAGAAATTGAAAAAGTTAAAAGAAAAGAACCTGTCTTATCTTACGGGGAGAAGCTAATTGGAACTACACGCGTAGTTCATAAAGGCGAGCAAAAGATCATCGAAAAGATGCTGGCCCTATTAAATGAGGGGCAAAACTTCACTCAAATCTCAAAATATTTAAATAATAAAAATATACCAACTAAACGTGGTGGGGCATGGCATCCGTCCACGGTTAAAGAAATCATCAAACGAATACAAAAAAGGAAGGTTTAACCATGCGTGCAATAATTGACATATTTCTTGCAATAATTTTTTCGGTAGTGGTTGGAACAAGCGGAGCCAAGGTTATCTCTGCCACTATAAAAAAAGAGGCCCTTGTAAAAGTACAGCACGGCTTATCAAGCTTAGAAAACTTCACAAAAAAAATGACAACAAAAGACTAAGCCTATTTTTCAGTTTGGGGAATTAATAAGTCTTCAAGAAAAAAAGCTGATAGCTGCGATCGACCAGACAGGCCAGACTTTGCATAAATTGAAGTTGCCTGTGCTCTCGTAGTCTTCTCTGCCGTTGACCTATACTCTGCAATCTCTTTTAAGCTAAATCCTTTAATCAATAAAAATGCAACTTCCTTTTCAGACTTAGTCAGTTCCCATTTATCAAGCTGTAAATCAATGGACTTACTCAGACCATCGAGAAACTTTTTAGAGCTTTCTTTCCAGTGGGAAGATTCTTCCATTAATTTTGCAGATAGCTCTCTTTCTTTAATTAACGACTTTCTTAGCGTAAATGTACCCTTAACAAGAAAATAAACTCCCACGAGAGCAATAATAGCGACACTTCCCTCAATGGCAACATGCCACCACACTACTCCCTCCCCAAGGTCAGTCAGAAGGTCAATTACCGTCATAAGACTGATAAGTAGCAATATACTAGAAATTATGAGTCTTTCTCTTCTATTCATTGAACTTTCCTAATCATCGTCTTCGTCTTCGTCTTCGTCTTCATCATGATCGTCTTCATCATCTTCTGAAAAATTGCTTCGTTTACCTTTATGATCATCATGCTCATTTTCACCTAGCTGAAGTTGAGTTCCAAGTACATTCAACTTCCCAGTATTCCCATCAAAACTCTTAAGTAAATAGCTCCCCATCCCCATAAGAAAAACTACAAAAACAAGAGCCACTATCGGGTGATTTGATTTTATCTCACTTTCATCAACTATTTTAGCTTTTTTCCCAGTAAGCATACTAAAGATCATCCCATCTTTATGCTTTAACTGGTGTAGAAGAACACCTGCAATATGCAAAAGAACAAGAACTAAAAAACCATTGGCCAACAACTCATGTACTTCTTCAAAAAAATGCTTATAAATTCTTAAGCTCATCATTAAGCCGGAGAACCCTATTCCCACCGTAAAGACCATCATTAGAGCTGCCGCATAACTTGAAGCTGGATTATGCCCTAAATATCTCTTGGGAGCACTAGAAACTATGGAGCCCACATAAGCAATCAACTCCGAAGGTTTTAACTTAAAAGACCTAAATTTTGATGTTTTTGATCCAACAAATCCCCAGACAACTCTAAGAAATACCATGAAGACCATTAGTATCCCTGACAACATATGGTAAGCGTATAGCGTTGAATCATCGTCAATAATCTTGGCAATTGAAAATGACATCACAAATAGCAACGCAAACAACCAATGAAATATTCTGACTGGTAAATCGTAAACTTTTATGTTTTCCATGAAAGTCTCCTTCTTAACACTCATAGAATCGAATATTTCGATAGAAAATACATGGGGCGAATGACTTATACTGCGAATTTTCGAGGATTTAGGTCATTTGCCCATTATGAAATATCTAAATAAGCCCCATAGTGAATACATGAAGAAAAAATCAGTTAACAGGAGAATACAATGAAAACAAAGCTTATTTTAATCGTATCAATGCTAACACTGGCCCCACAAGTTTACGCAAAGAAAAACTGCACCTCAGAACCGAAGAGCAAGTGGATGAATGAGTCAGATTTTAAAGCGCAAATGATAAAAAAAGGATACAAAATCCGTAAATTCAAACAGCCCGGAACTTGTTATGAAATATACGGTCAAAACCCAAAAGGAGAAAAAGTTGAAGTCTACTTTAATCCAGTTACAGCAGAAGTCGTAAAGTCAGAAATTGATGATTAAGAGTATCTCCTAGGGTAAGTATCTTCTTACCCTAGGTATTAATTAGAGTGAGATAACACTCTTTCTATTAGATTCTCTTTTCATTAGTAAAAATGATATGAATATCCAAAAAACAGAACGAACGGTCATAGCGCCAACTGTTCTCATTTCATATGCTTTGCCCAAAAAGATATGAATCCCAAAAGCAATAAATACTATGATTGTTAATGTTGCCAAAGCCGTTGATAGTTTAATTGCCCATTTAGCTCTCAAAATAATTCCAATGCCAGATATTACATATAAAAATCCTGCAATAAAATTAAACCAGAGTACAAATGGAACATACTTACCAGCAAACCCTTTCCCTGCTTCACCTCCAAAGAGAGCAAATCCCCCGGATTTTATCGTCATAATCCCAAATCCAATTGCAAGTAGGCCCAAAACCACAGCCAAAATCTTTTCCTTACTAATATTCATTTTAAAAACTCCACATGAAATTCAGCTTCTCCCAATAGTTCAACATGATGGGGAACCTGAGGCTCAACAACTCCAAATATCTCAGGAGTCAATTCGATAGATTCCAGTGGCTCTGCTTCAATTGTATATAAGAGCTTACCTTTGGTGACACAAATCTTTCCCCACGAACCCTCTTTAGTCGTATGGGCCTTTAGTAATCCAGCAGGAACTGTCTCTTCATTAAAGTCAGGAGTACGTTTATATACAGTTACATTTTTTGGTAATTCTTTCATTTATAACTCCAAGTAAGTTTTTAAATATTCATCCATCTTTCCCACTGTAAAATACAAGTTTAAGGCCGTTAATTCATTTAAATATTTAAGGGAAATAACCTGCAAGGAACTTCTGTCATAAGCTTCTTGCAACTTTACATAATCGAGCGTTGTAATTCGACCATTTTTAAACCTCTTATTCTCCGCTTTTAAAATATTAAATTGTTGTTTCTTCATCTTTTCGAGATAGACGATCTGCTCTTGGTTAGAAGTAACTTTTTCTTTTAAAGTCTCTACGACCTTAACAAGCTGAAACTTGGTCTTGTCTCTTCGATACTCAGCCTGTCTTTTGCGGCTCATAGAACTTGCTACAGCCGAATCATTTCGCTTAGTTCCCAAGTCAAAATCCCAAGTTATGCCAGCGTACACCTCATGCTTGTCTTGTGTATTCTCACTAATGGAATTGCTCAGATCATCACCTCGACCAAAACTCTTTAGAGAGACAAAAAAATCAACATTAGATTTTGCCTTTTCATTCTCCAGAGCAACCAGTTCATTAAAGAGTTCAGTATTACTTTGCATCTGCTTATAAGTTAGACCTGACTCAACAAGACTCAAAGCAGATGGCCCTGTAGCATTTTTAAAATGATCAGAAGCTGCCATCTTATTGGCTTCAATATCAATTACAGATTCTAATTCTAGAATGCTTTGTAAATTCAGTTTCTCAGTTCTAATTCTGGACTCCAAATCCTTTAGAAATTTTTCCCTATTTGTAATCTCAACTTCTGAGGTTAAAAACTCGGCCTTACTGATAATGCCAGATTTTCTTTTCGTTACGTTAAGTTTATGAATGGCCTTAAAACGTTTAAGTGATTCTTGTGCAATAGCTTTTTCTTCTTCAAGCTTCACAATAGTCCAAAAGTATTTTATGGCCTCAACAACTTGTTTATCTTTAGATGACTTACTTTGTAGAGTTTGTGATTTTCTTTTAGTAACCGCTGTACCTTTATTAAGATGGTACTCTTCACTTCCAAAGTTTCTCCAAAGAGGTACTGCAAATGTGGCCCTATATACTGTATCCATAGCATCAAGACTAAACTGATTATTTGTTGGCACTGTCCCAAGTTGTTTGTCCTCAAGACCGACTCCTAATCCTAATTTTACACCAAAAGAAGTCATTTTCTCATAATCCACACTTAAGCCATATCCTTCTCTTTCTGAATCAAGAGATATAGGAGGGTTTGGATAATTCACTGATGAGTATTTAAAAAGCTTAGATGTTAACTTAGAATCCAGTAGGCCATCAACACTGTCGACTCCAAGCTCTGCTTGTTTAATTGATTCGTTCTGAATCTTGTATTCATTAGTATTTTCAACAAGCTCTACTATCTTGCGAATATTTACTTTTTCTTGCGCTTTTGCCTCATTAACATTTAATCCAATCAACAAAGGGATTAATAAAATAGATAAGTGAGTTGCATTTTGTTTTCCCTTAAATTTATTCAAGACCTTTCCAAGGTCATTACCTATTACATACATATTTGGCATAAAAATAAGAACAACAGTGGTACCAAATAACAGCCCATAAAGAATTGCGAGTGAAAGAGGCGATAAAAGTGGATCATATCCACCAATGGCGTAAGCTGTTGGCGCTACGGCCAACATGGTACTCACAGTAGTCAGGGAAATCGGGCGAAGTCTTTCTTTAGCACCTTGGATAAGCACCTCTTTTGAGAATTTTCCATTTTCTTTCAATAATTGACTTATGTGATCCACCAGTACAATTGAATCGTTCACAACAATTCCTGATAATCCAATTAGCCCAATTCCAGCAAACATGGATATCGGTAATCCGTGTGCAAAGAATGATAAAAATATTCCGACAACACCAAATGGGATAACTGTTAATATAAGAAATGGCTTTGCATAAGAATCAAACATTAGGCTTAGAATAAAATAAATCCCTACTACTGCTAATAGAGCAGCAATTTTCAATCCTGAAAATATTTTTTCTTCTTCAACTGGGCGACCACTAATTGTATATTTAACATTTTTGTCTTTAACAAAACCTTCTTTGAACTGCTTAAGCATTTCTACTGCTGTAATTTGTTGTGTATTTATATTGCCCGTAATAGATGTCGAGCGCAGTCCATTAAAATGCTTAATTTCAGCAAATGATTCTCTTTGTTCATACTCGATCATGGTATTAAGCTTTATGAGCTGACCACGCTTATTTGCGATTGGGAGATTTGAAATAAAATCAAAATCTCCCCGTGATTTCTTATTCAACCTTAATCTAAAATCATAGGAATCATTTATTGATGAGTAATCTGTAACGATTTGGCCGTCGAAAGCTATTCTTAAAGTCCTTATAATATCTACAGGTGTTAACCCTGCTTGAGCGACCTTCTTATAGTTAAGTTTTAGATTAATCTCGTCCTTACCTTGGATTTGATCATCTTTTACATCTGATACGCCACTGATTGTTTTCAAGAAATTAGCCACTTTTAAGGAGGAACTTCCTCTGTTTTCATTGTTATTTGAAGAAACAATTATTTCAAAAGGCTCACCAAGTGGAGGCCCAATTCGCAAAAGATCGAACTCTAATTCATATCCTCTTTCCCTGTATGAGTTTAAATGTTTGTCTCTCAATTGATCGACGATACCCTGTGCCGTTTTATCCCTTTCGCTAAAAGGAGTTAAATACACTATAAAGGCAACCAGATTTTCCTCGGTTCCTAAGCTAGTTAGTGAGCTTAAACTATGGGTACCAATTCTCGTAGTATATCCGACGAGTTCATTCTCCTTAAGACTTTGAATGCTCTTCTCTAGTCCACTTATAATCTCTTCCACTTTTTCAGGAGCATAGCCTTTTTTGAGAGTGGCCTTAATAGTAAACCCTTCCGAAGCTTCTTGTGGGAATGAATCTTTTCTTACTTTAGTGGCACCAACAAATACACTAAGCCCAAGAATTAAAGCAAAGCCAAGAGTCACAAAATAACGATAATCAATCAATTTACTTAGTAATCTTTCATAGAGGCTTTCCCACATCAGGACAATTTTACTTTTTTTGTACTGGCCTCGCTTACTTGCTCCATGTGCTAAGTGAGCTGGAAGCAGAAGATAACAATCTATCAGAGAAACAAACAATGCCATCATTACAACAACAGGCATTTGCCAAATAAATTTCCCCGGTAGACCTCCTAAAGATAACAAAGGCATAAAAGCAGTTATCGTTGTAAGTGATGCTGCCAGTACAGGGCGCCATAGCCTCCCAACAGCATTAGCTGCCGCTTCCTCAGGTGTTTGTCCTTTTTCAACGTTTACATCAAATCGTTCACTAATTACCATGGCATCATCAACGATCATACCGAGAACGATTACAAAAGCTCCCATCGAAACGGAGTTAAGAGTCATTCCCATAGGCACGAACATAATCATGCTACCAAAGACAGTAAATGGAATTCCGAATGCAGTCCAAAATGCTGGTTTTCCACCTAGGAAGTAAAGCAGTAAAATCAAAACAAGGGTAAATCCTATCAATCCATTATTTTTAAGTAAGGAGAACTTACTTCTGGCATTGTCAGATACGTCATTATTTAACTTATAAGACACTCCATTAGGAAGAGTATAGTTTTTCAATAAGTCTTTTATTTTGTCAGATACCTTTAACTGGTCTACGCCACTTCTAATTGCCACTAAGATAGAAGCCCCACGACTTCCATTGTTACGAACAATAAGCTTTTCATCTTTTGGGCGATAATTGATTTCAGCTACATCACTTAAATATACTCCCTGACCATCAGGTGACATTCTTATAACAGTATTTAAAACGTCTTCCGCCTTTTCATATTTATTGAAAGATACGACCTTTTTCTGAGACAGAAATGACTCAAGTGTCCCACCTGTTCCAACTTGGTTTCTCGTATTTATTGCAAAGTATATTGAATTAAGATCAATTTCTTTATCTTGGGCCTTCTGAGCATCTACCTCTATGTGGATTTCCTCATCAGGAAGTCCCACTAGTGTTACATTGGAAACACCTGAAACCTTCCGAAGATCATTTTCAATCTCATGCAAAGTCTTTTTTAAGTGGTCATAGTCTCCAGAAAAAGCGACCTCCATAATTGGACGATCTTCTGTTGTAACACTGGTAATAATAGGCTGTCCCTCTATATCAGAAGGGAAATCATCAATCTTATCAACTTCGGTTTGAACATCAGATAATAGGTCTTTAAATTGAAGTTCATTTAGATCATCATCAGCAAATATAGTAACCCTAGATACGCTTTCAATTGAACTTGAACGAGACTCTTTAATGTTACCAATTTCAGCGATCTTCTCTTCTAGCTTCGCAGTGACGTTTAACTCTACGTCTTTAGCCGACGCTCCGGGGTATTTAGTTACAATGACAATCTGATTCATTGAAACCCCAGGAAAAGCTTCTTTTGGAACCTTATAAATAAAATACCCACCAATAATAAAGTTGAGTGCCAGAATAAAATTTACCAATATTGGTCTTTTTATAAAATAAAGGGTTATATTTTTCATTTATCCACCTTCTTGATTCCTTGAATTACAATTTTCACTCTTAGCTCAATGGCTTCATCTGTAATGAGCTTATTAGTGACTGCCTTAAGGCCTAAATCAAAGACCTTATTTATTCCTAAATGGCTTAAAACTTCAGGTATAAGATTAGACAGTCCAATGCTGCCTGCAATCTGAGTAAGTAATAGAGGTATTGGAGCATCAATGATCTCACCCGATTTCTGACAAGATTTAAGCGTTTTTGCTAAAATCATAAAATGCTTTCTCATTTTAGACTTAGCAAATTTTTGAACTGCCTTTTCTCCATTTAATACATCATTAAGTAGAACTAAAATTAAATGTCTATTATCTCGGGCAAATCTGGCCATTAATGTTAATTGAAGCTCAAGAGTATCAAGTTTTGTATCTGATTCGACCAGCTCAAAGTCTGCCAAGAAGCTCTCATAAATATCTAGTAAAATTTTTTCGATGAACTTATCTTTGCTACCAAAATGGTAGTTAAACATACCAAGATTTACTCCTGCCTTATCACAGACCTCTCGAACACTTAATTGAGATGCTCCTTTTTTGATTAAGAGCTTCCGTCCTTGGTCAAAGAGCTTTTTGTCCGTATGGGTAGATTTTCTAGACATCTTTTTTCCTTATTGACTTTATTACACACCTGTATAATTATACGACTGTATAGTAATTAATTCAACAATTAAAATTGGAGATTATATGAAGCTAGTAAAACCATCTATCCTATTAATATTACTTACCTTATCTGCATTCGCCTCTGATAAGGCCCCTACACTCAAAAGCGTCATGCAAGGGCTGGGGGAATCAATGGATGAACTAAATCGAGGCATTTTTTATGAAGATTTTAAAATCATCGAAAAAGCCGCCTATAAAGTGGCAAATCATCCAAAGCCTAAATCTCAATTACCTACAGTAATCAAAACTCTCAATATAAGAATGCCTAAGTTTAAATCCTTTGATTCTAAAGTTCATGATTCGGCCATGGAAATCGTAGAGTTTGCTAAGAAAAGAGATATGGACAATATTCTAAAAAGACATAAGGTCATTATGAATAATTGCGTTGCTTGCCACACTCAATTTAGAAGTGAAATTTCCAAGGCCCTTTCTAATTAATTCGAGAAAAGTTCGACTAAGTCATACTGCTCATAGTGGTGAATTGCTAAACGAACTTTTCTTTTTCCTGTATTATTAATCATTTACAGTAACAAAGTTCGTCCAGCTGTTCGCCACTATCAATGGTGGACGATCTGAACCGCTAGACGAACTCTGTAACGCTGAACCGTATGTTCCTATTATCATTACTCATTTCTTCAATAAGCCTATTCAAAACAGCGGACTTTTGCGGAAGCTGTACCTAGAAAACGATCTTTCTAGCTATGAAATTCACAAAAAAACTAATTGGTCTCGCACTTCAATAAGCGATGCTCTCCGATCACTTGGAATTGCAAAAGCAAGCAGAAAAGCACCTATCCTCTCTTATGGTGAGAAGCTCATTGGGAATACGCGAGTTGTTCATAAAGGTGAACAAAAGATCATTGAAAAGATGATGGCCTTACTAGATCAAGGACAAAATTTCTCTCAAATCTCAAAATATTTAAATAACAAAAATATTCCAACAAAACGTGGTGGGTCATGGCACCCATCCACAGTCAAAGAAATCATTAAACGAAAACAAAAAAGGAAGGTGTAATCATGCGTGCAATAATTGAAATATTTCTTGCAATAATTTTTTCTGTAATCCTTGGCTCAGGATCACTCCATATTATTAATAACAAAGTTAAGAGAGAGGCTCTTATAAAAGTTCAAAAGGGACTTCCATCGTTAGAGCAGTTTTCAAAAAAGATAACGACTAAAAAATAATCATCTCTTTATTTATCAAGTTAATATATTTAATGCTTTGTAAAAGTATACTTTCTATACATGCTGATCAAACATTATCATATTTCCATCAGGGTCTTCTAAAGTAAAACTCCCTGGCCCGGAACTATCTTCTTCAACCTTGCTCTCCAATGACAATCCATGGGAGATTAATGATTTTTGAATTTCACGCACATCAGTAAACGAGTCCAGCTTACTCGCGTTTTCATTCCACCCGGGGTTAAATGTTAGAATATTTTTTTCAAACATTCCCTGAAATAATCCTATGGTCACTTTGTCATTTCTCATAATTAACCAGTTTTGAGTCGCATCACCATGAAATACTTCAAACCCTAGTCTTTCATAGAATACTTTTGAGGCCTCTAGGTCTTTAACACTCAAACTAACTGAAAATGCTCCCAATTTCATTCTTCCTCCATTCTTTTAATTAATAAGTTTCACTGGTAGACATAGCTCTAACTTAAAGTTAGACCAATCTAATGCCTTTTCTTTATTTAAAAATATTTCAAATGCAGGTGCATGTTCTGGTTCATACTTACTTTGAATTAACCAGTTACGAAAAAGATATTCCCATGCTGTTGCAACAAGTTTTATATCACCATTAACCTTAGTTACTGCATAGCTTCGAGAAGGGATTCTTGTTACTGATAATTCATTATTATTTTCAAAGTCTCCTTCACAAGCAAATCCAACTTCATAAGTGCAAAGATTTTTTGGCGTGATGGTAGGGTCGTTGAGTGACATACCAAACAAGATTCCATTATGAAAAACACCTGACTTTTTTGCCCAATCTATGATCTTAGAAAAAGCTTTAAGAACTCTGTCTCCTTCATAGGAGTTGGAAACTCTAATGTACGCAGTATTCCACTCAGGCAATTTTCTAATCTCTACCGGAAAAAGTTTTTCTTTTTCTTCAATTGTCATAGGAATAATGTACTCATGTTCTGGGAATAATTCTTTGCAAATCTTGCTATTTTTAAATTTTCCTGTCTTTCGATAATCATTTGGAGAATTCTCATAATTATTCTTAAATGATCTTGAAAATGTTGAAGAAGAAGAAAATCCACACTCTAATGAGATATCGACAATACTTTGAGTAGAATCACGCAATAATCGAGCTGCTTTTTCTAATCTTAGTCGATTACTAAAACTATTTAAGGTTTCTCCCTTAATCGCCCCGAAAATACGATGAAAATGAAACTCTGAAAGACAGGCTATTTTGGCCAGCTCTTTAATACTAAGTGATTGATCAAGATTGTCACCTATGTAATTAATAACCCGGTCAATTCGTTTAATATATTCTGGATTAACTTCCTGCAAAACATTACCTTCCAATAAGAATTAGCTCCTTATTCCTGCTTTAAATGCTTCTGGGCGAACTATTCTTTGTTTTATTCGACGGAAAAAATTCTAGAACCATTTTTCAAAAAAAAAATGAATAAACTATTTTTTTCCCCAATACATAGCCCCAAACTCACCTGAATCATTTTGATCATCTTCACTTAGTTCAAAAGAATCTTCTAAAAGACTATTGCCTTCATCCCAAAGCAAGACAAGATTATCTCCATATTGGTTTTCACCAAGTTGCCAATACAATAGTTGTTTATTTCTTATTTTCCAGTGGTCATACAACCAAAGATGTGCTGAAGACTCTTGCCACCCCTGAACCCCTTTTATTGATCTCAGAGTTGAGTCCAAATTGATATGAAAGTCATTATACTCAGCCTTGGTGTAACGATGAAGCTTGCTATTCTTGGTTACAACTAACCAGCATGTGTGAGACGATAATTTAACATATCTACTTGCCGTAGCCTGCAAAGACGCTCCAAATTTTTTAGATAAGTCCTTAATCAGTTCCCATGATGGTTCTTTTTGACCAATCTCTTTCAAAAAGAATTCTCGTGGCATAAGCAATTCAGATGCAAATTCATTGGCACGTATTTCCATCGGAGCTAATTTATTTTTTGATGCCTCGAAAGTTGTATCTTCACGGGTACATTGAAAACTCTTTTGAGAATTTATATCATATTGATAATGTCCAAGTTCGTGAGCACAAGTAAAAGCCTTTCTTCCTTCATCTTTCATATTTGAATTCACACTAATTACAGCATCGTTTCCCATGACAACAAGTGTGCCTTCAAATCCTTCGTGCTTTTTCTCGACGTATACAACACCGAGAGCTTCAGCAACTTTAACCGGGTCAACCGGAACTTGATATAGTCCAAAGTCTTCAAGCAAGTATTTAACATCCTTATCAATACTCATGATTTTTTCTTCGCCTTCAATATTTCAACAATTGATTTCATTTGATTTTGATCTTCGGGACTAAGATTTTTATAGTCTCTAAAAAAAGATTGAATATTTTCATCTTGGAGAAGATCGCTTAGCTCAGAATCATCTGAATTACCAAGAAGATAGTCCGTTGATACCCTTAACACCGAGGCCAATCTTCTTAAAACTGGAGTAGATGGAACACGTTCAGCTGCCTCTATTTGTGAAATTGCCGCCGGAGTTATTCCAGCATCAGATGCTAGACGAGCCTGAGTGAGTCCTAAATTTTCTCTAATACTCTTGATTCTATCCGCTACGCGTTGAGCGATTTCATCTTTCTTCATACTTCTCATAAAATCCCCTAGTTATAGGTTGTTATATCATGCACTTAACAGAAAGGATAGTTTTACTTAACAGTATGGTTGACATAGGACCACTCATGACGTTATCATTCTGTTAACACTTAGTTCACGGAGAGATTATGGTATCAGAGGGCAAGCAACATAAACCATTTAGAGCACTATCTTTAGATGGTGGGGGAATGAGAGGTCTGTACACAGCAGCGGTTCTCAATTCTCTTTCTGAAAGATTTGGTAATGGTTCAGCATTGGATATAGGAAAAGGGTTCGACTTAATCAGTGGTACAAGTACTGGGGCAATTCTCGCTACAGCAATTGCATCAGGAGTTCCGGTTAAAGAAGTCATTAAACTTTATAAAGATCAGGGGCCAACAATTTTCTCTAATCCTATTCCTCAAACAAAATTTAAAAAGATCATGTGGGGTTTAGGGAATCTTAGTAAGCCAGCTAATGGCAATGAAAACCTATCTTCTGCATTAACAAATATATTCAAAACCGAAACGATTGGAGAACTCTTTAACAGAAGAAAAATACCTTTATGTGTGGCCAGTGTTAATATTGCCACCCATAAACCAAGGGTATTCAAAACATCTCATGACCCTGAAAAAAGTGCTGACGACCAACGCCTATTAAGAGATATATGCCTTGCAACCTCAGCAGCACCAATAATTCTTCCAATCGCGGGTGTACCGGACCCATTAACAGATGGTGAATTATCGCATTTTGTTGATGGCGGTCTTTGGGCCAATAATCCCATCTTAATAACACTTGTTGAGGCATTATCTATTGCAGAACCGGATCAAGAAATTCAAATTATATCTATAGGAACGTGCCCTCCCCCAAGTGGAAGTTCTCTAATTCCAAAAGAAGCCAATCGTGGAATTGTTGATTGGAGCTTCGGGTTAAAGGCTTTAGAGTTATCCATGGATGCTCAAGCAAGTGGAAGCCTTTTTATTGCCAATTTTCTAGCTAGTAGCTTATCAAAACTCGGTAAGAAAATAAAAATTATTAGACTTGATCAATCTTCACCATCCGCTGAACAAGCAAATTTACTATCGCTCGATAATGCCAGCCAAAAAGCTTGCTCCACTCTAATACAACTTGGTCATTCCGATGGACTAGAGATTTATGGGAAAGCGACTCGACAAGATGGAGATTATAAAACATTAGAACAAATTTTTAAAAATATACCTAAATTTCATTCGGAGGATAAATGAGTATTCAAAGTTATTTCACTAAATTTCATAAAGAAATAAAAGTTGAAACAGAAGAGCTTCGAGAGAAGCGCGACATCATCGTTGATAAAATTAAAGCATCTCTGAAATCTGATGGTCATCCAGTACCTACTCCCTTAAACCAAGGAAGTTACATTTATGGAGTCGGTATAAAGCCCTTAAATGATGAGGAATACGATATTGACGTAGGACTAGACTTCAATATTTTATCAAATGACTATAAGGCAGCAGAAGTAAGAAAATGGGTTTATGAAGCTATTAATGGTCATACTAAAAATGTAGAAGATCGTGGCCCCTGTATTCGAGTTCGTTATGCCAAAGGTTATCATGTAGACCTTGTTGTTTATGCGAGACATTCTAATAGCCAAGATATCGAAGACTATCAACTTGCTTTCAAAGATAATAGTTGGAAAAATACTGCGCCAAAAGATTTAAAAAAATTCATATCAGATGCAAGAGAATCATTTAAGGATACAAAGGACTCATCTGGATCGGACCAACTTCAAAGAGTCACTCGATTTCTTAAAAGGTGGAACGATGAAGCGATTCCTAACGAATCTGATGATAAGCCCTCTGGTCTTGCTACTCTTTTACTTGTTATCGAAAGCCTTAAATCACCAAAGTTTGACAATGAAAATTTACCTTCAGACATTGAGGCTCTCATTTCCGTCGCGGAGTATGTAGAGTCAAAAAGTTATAGAGTATCAATAAAAAAACCTACTCCTGAGTATGAAGATATTTATGCAAAAATTAATGACGCTGCGATGGAAAAACTAATTAAACGCTATGGAAATTTGCTCACTGATCTTAAAAAAGCCAAAAATTTAGACGACGAAGATGCTGCTTTAATTCTTTCAGAGCAATTTGGAGAATCTTTTCCAACATCTCTTAAAAAATCGAACTCCGATAGCAACGAAAGTATTCGCGTCCAAGTTTCAGATATGAACACTGCGATTCCATCATTCAGTAAACCAGCAAGGCCCCACGCAAAAGTATGAAATGGTGGAAAGAGGATTCACAATTATATGCCAGTTTTAAAAACGAACTGGCAGCCTTTCCTTTTCTCGAATTAAATTTAGAGAATGGGAAAAATATTATAAGAGGACTCTGGCCGGTTTTTGGTGAGTCCAAGCTGATTACAAAATACTCCATAAAAATTGAAATACCTGACGACTATCCGAAATCAGTCCCTTTGGTTTACGAGCTTGAGGGGAAAATACCGAGAATCCCTGACAGGCATATCAATTATGATAATACATGCTGTTTATTTGCTCCTCCTGAAAGATGGGAGCAATGGCCTTTGGGCACAGGTATAGATGTGCTTCTATCCGGTGCTGTAAAGCAATTTTTCTTTTCCCAAGCTTATTTTAACCGAACAGGTGAATGGCCTTTCGGGGAATGGTTGCATGGGGATGTTGGTGTTGTTCAATTTTATTTTGAACGCCTTAATATTTCTTCTATACAAAAACTAAAACAATTACTAATTGCTTATCCTTACAGAACTCCTCCAAGAGGATGGAATTGCCCCTGTGGAAGTCATCGACCATATGAAGATTGCCACTGGAAATACATGAAACCACTAATTGATATTTTACCCGAGGAGGAATGGAAATATTTAATAAAAGTTTTAACGGGTATTAAAAGCTAAACAGTAGGGTTGTTGTTCTAAATAATAAATTATTTTAAAGAGAGCATATCTGCTTCAAAGTCTGAGAATTTTCTCCAATTAAGAAAATTTATTACCGCAAAGCCAAGATTTTTTGCATTATAATGAGCAAATTGAAGCCCAAACTCTCTAACAAGATTCTTAAAACACATTCTAACTGGTTTGTGAGTCTCCCCCTCCCAGTGAAGAGATTGGTTTCTCCCTTCCCAAATAATTGTCTTAAGTGATTGCGAGCCTAAACGTCTACCGTCAGGACAAGATTTAACACCATTATGTACAACACTGATACCTTGCTTTGCAAATTGAAGAAGTGTCCCTGATAGTGCATCAACTGAAAATTGTCTTGCAATGATTCTATACTCGAAATCTCTCGCTTCATCTCTTTTATCATAAAGTAATTCTTCTTCCTGAGAATAAAATGTAACGGGTCGCTTACCTGTCACCACAATCTTTCCGGTACTGAGATTATCAGGAAAAACAACGCCCTGACTTTCCCAATTCACCTTAAAAAGTTGAGACATTTCGACTTTTATAGACTCCAACTCTGCGTGTTCATGCCAAATAGCCGCGAGTATAGCATTAATTGCAAATTCACTTTCCTTTAAATATTCTTCCATTTTGATCATCTTCATTTTAGAAAATATACTTTGTTCATTTAATCACTATTTTTTTATTTCGAGTCAACAAATTCTAACAATGCTTCAGATAATGACTTCTGCTGACTAACCGATTGAATTTCAACTCCGTAGGGTATCGCCTGATCGCATGAATAAACATCAGCTTTAACAGACCTTAGGCAAACATAAAAGTCTCTATTAACTCCCTTAAGTGCAACCCGGGGATTACCTTCATCTAAAACAAGCTTAAGAGTTTCTTCTCCTCCAAGTAATTCTGCACGTAATTGAATAAGATAGTCATCACTGGTAAGAGTTGATAGATTCCTCTCATATTTACCTTTCCATAATTTTCCTGCAAGCCTTTTATTTATTGTAGTGAACTCCTCTCTAAAAGCTTTCTTAGAATCTTCCTTAAGTGGAAGAGCTGTACACGAACTTAAAAATAACGCTATTAAGAAAAGTATTGCAATTTTCATATGTACTCCCAATACGCCGCAGGCATATCCAAATTATTGCCGTCAGAACCGTTCTCTAAACTTCTTCCTGTATCTAAATTGATAGGTATTAAATTTGGTCGAGGCCCATTATTATAAACATATTCAAACAATCGAAGAGAAATTTTTCCAAAGACTTCATAATATTTTGGTAAACAATCCTTGAAGAAATGGACATCTCGACCCAAGAAGCTCTCAGGCCTTCCTTTGACATTTTTATTAGTAAGTAATGCTAATTTATTTTTTTCTGCTAATAGTTTTTTGAATGGAGGAAACAAATAATCTTTTAACCCCGGAAAGTTTGCATAAAAATTGTCACCATTATTTGCTGCGAAACTAAAAATACCTTCCATCCATTCTATCCATTGCGCTATGTCATTTGGAGTTATTGAGGTTTTATATGCTTCATTTGTTAATCTAGATAACATGATGGCCACTTCATCAATTCCTTCTTCTAATATATTGCTAATACCATCTTGAGCTTCGGAACTGTTTAAATCATCTCGCGTTATTGCATGAAAAAATAATGAATCAAGCTTCATTTCTAATACTCTATGTTCTTTTTCATTACCTTTATAATTGCCCACCTTATCTCTTATAAATGGGTGAATAATTCCATCTGCAACAATATGGGACATGAACCCTAAGAAAAAACAAAAAAGTTTATCTTTCACTTCTTCATTTTTCTCACCTCTAATTTCATCCATTGCTTTTGAAACTATTTGAGTTGAATCGTGCCAATGATATTTGTCAGCAACTGTCTGTTCAGAATTTAGAATGTTAGGTTGCTGCGAATAAGGTAGGTCAGGGCCTAATGCCCCTACTTGGAAATAATTTAATCCTGCCGATAAGAACATTACCAAATCGGAGTTCAAAACGTCTTCATTCTCTTCATCTAAAGTTCTTGCTAAAATAATATGAGAAAATCCGCTCGGCATAACACCATCCTTAATAATTATAGATTAAATTTTAATATTTTCTTGAAAAGTGGAGTCACCCGATAAAATTCTTTTCTGTCGAAGCCCTTGCCCTCTTCTTTAGCCTCAAGAAATCCTAAAGGAAGACAAATACGGCTCAAAAACCGAGTGCAAAAAGAATTAACAATTTCTTCTTCAGGGCCGAAGTAACTGGCCTCGACCTCATTAACTAACATCGGGAAAGCTTCAAGATAATATTTCCCAAGCTCCTTATCCAAAGTCCAGTCATGAGCCTTCTTATTAAGTAGATGTATATTAAAAATGGCACTTTGCTGAATCAGAGTGAGGTCTGAATAACCGTCACTATATCCCCAATTCCAATCATTAAAGAGAGTCCCCACCAATATTTTAAATAACTCTAGGTAGTTTTCTTTCTCAGTGATCTTTTCACCCTTTTTAGTTAATGAAAATTTACCACTTCGCTTTTTTATTAGCCCTGACATATCTAAAATATGTTTCAGTCTTGTTAACTGGGGTAGATCATCTTCCTTATTTGGTAGACGAGCATATTTCTCCTTAGAAAAATACTCATGATAGATTTCAAGAACAAAAGCTTTTGATAAGTTTCCCTTTTGAGTGGCCTTAATAAAACCGTCTGCTTTAATCTTACTCATAAAATAAATGGCTTGAGCAATAAAAGGCACACCTTTGATCTCATTAATGTCTTTACTCTCAAATTTAAAAATATGATTTTCTAAGCTAAAGGGTGAATATAAAACACCCTGCATATCATTAGGAGATAAACCTAAAAAAGGGCCAAGTCCCATACTGTTTTGATTAGCTGTAATGGCCCCAAGCTCGGCATTCATTTCATCAATAGATGAGAATTCCCCACCTTCAAAGTGCTGTTTTACCATACTAGTGAAATCTGATGCAGACTTTATATCACTACTTTCAAAATTTCTTTTGTCTGGAAAATCAATAAGATTGTCCTCCTCCTCTTCAATCGCCACCTTAGTCATCGCAATTGCATATTTTGAACTATCAATTAAAGACTGATCTCCTAGTTTTTCTCTTATCGCCAAAGCTTCTTCAAAACATTCCAAAGCCACTTCAAAAGAACAAATTTGGAAGTTAAATTTACCAATATGTTGGATTACAAAATGCAAGTAGTCGGAAACTTCCCTTTTTAACTCGCACATTTCTTCAAGATCATAAAACATCTCTTCGGCAATGTCGTAACGACCCTGCCATTGATATATGTGGGCCAAGCGAATTCCATTTTGCACCCAATATTTTATCCCCAAATCATGCTTATCAATCAGGGCCATAGCTTCATTTAAAAATTCTTCTGCTTGATTCAAGTTTTCAAGCATTCTAGAATAACTTCCAATTTCTCCAAGTACCTTAACGCGAGCTATTGGTTCTAGGATTTTCTCAAGCCCATTCACTTGTCTTGAAATATAATTCTTCATGCCTTGGACATCGTCAGGAACTTCGCGAAGTGAAGAGTTAAATAAATAATTTAAGTTAAATTTGTTCAGCATATCCTTTCTAAAACCCCAAACTTAATTGATTATATTTTAACCATCTTTTGCTTTCTTCAATATCGTTAATTTGTGATGCCACTAAATTCCAAAAACTTTTAGAGTGATTTGGGTATACTAAATGACATAACTCATGAACAATAACATAATTTATTACAGAGATTGGAGCCATAACCAAGCACCAATTAATAAAAACCTCTCCTTTTGAAGTGCATACCCCCCAAGAGTTTTTATAATCTCTAATGTCGAAAGCAGCAGGACGAACCCCAAGATTCATGGAAAAACGGTTAATCATTTCTTCAAATTTAATTAATGCCTGAGCTTTGTAAAAAGCTTTTAATTGAGACTTAATCACAACTTCAATATCTTCAGTTTCTATTCTTTTTGGAATCGAAACGATTAAAGAATTTCCCTGAATAATGGCAGGGGCATTGATACCTTTTGAAACCTTTAACCTATACTCTTTACCCAAAAGCGGGAATGATTCCCCAGCAACAAATTCTCTCTTACGTTGTGTAATTAAGATTTTGTTTGCCTCATCTACCTTTTGCTGAATCCATACGGCTTTCTTTTCTAAAATTTTTTCAACATAACTATCATCAATAGATACAGGGACCAAAATGCGAACAATATTGCCCGGCTGGATTTCAAATCCAATAGTTTTTCTTCTCTTCGTTCTCTCTATTTTAGTTTCAATGCCTTCTATCACTTGGTAAATTTCCTTTTCACTAGATTCATAAATTCTTCAGTGATCCTTGTAATTAAAAGTCGATCTTCACCATTAAACTCTTGAGCGGCCATCAAAGCATGTTTAATCTCTCTTTTCGCCTTTTTTACTTTTTCTGGTTTACCAATAAAACCAACAATTTTCGATGCATCTTGTAGAACCTGTACTAACTTTGTCGTAATTGAAACGAGTTCTGCCTTTAATTTCACATTTTCTGATTTTTCTGGATATTTTTTTAAAATCAATTCTTCAAGCGCATTATAAAATGGCAATTCCAACTCACTAAGCCCCAAATCATCTGCCAATTGCGTTCGATCTGTTTCAATTCCATTTCTTAACTCTTTTAACAACTCAAGCAGCTCATCCCAATGACCGCGTCGTTTTTCAAGGATTTCTTTTAATTTCTCACTCAACTTCCTGTAATAAGCAGGATCGTCTTCAAAATTACTTCTAATATGTGATCTAATTGCAAATTCGATCTCACAAGCCTTAGACTCTGGGTCTTTAATATTATCTAATGACTTTACAAAGTCTGAGGAAAATAACTCAACAGGTGGAATTTTAGGATCAACCCCTTCGGAAATTATATGCTGATCAATGATTTCTCGAACTTTTTCACCAGCATCTTTTATGCCTAACTGAGGGACTCTGTAGCGATTTCTTGCAGATAGGTTTATCTTACCTAATTTTTTCATGTCTGAAATAAACGAACTTGCAGATGGATCAGGCAAGATAATATTCATACTTGATAAGAACTTTTTAAAGTCCCTTTCAAACTCTGCCCTTATTTTCTCGTCTTTTAATCGTAAAACACATCCATCTATATCTGCCAAATCAGTATCATTGAAATATGACAATACTCTACGATGGCGAGTTTCTAGCTTAGGAATCTCTTCTTTTAAAGGAACTAGTGCTCCTCGGATATCTTCACTAGAAAACATTCTCAAGGCATCTTCCAAGTAATCAGTGAGGCCATAATAATCTACAATGTAACCGCAATGTTTCCCTTTTCTTGTTCGATTAACCCTTGCAATTGCCTGCAACAAACTATGCTCTCTAAGCTTACGATCTATATACATAACTTGTTCAATAGGGGCATCAAATCCTGTCAACAGCTTATCTTTCACAATTAGAAAGCTTAATGTATCTTTATCTAATGGTTCTTTAAATTTTCTAATTTGCTCTTTTTGCTTCACACTATCGGTATAAGGAGTATAAAAAGCATCATCCTTGTGATTTCCAGAAATTATAACTGCTGACTCAGGGCCTTTTAATCTGTTCATCGCTTGATGATATAGAACGGCTGCTCGACGTGAACCAACAACAAGTTGTGCCTTAAAACCATCAGGTTTAATTTTTGAATTATAGTGTTCAATAATATCTTTGCATATCTCTTCAATACGAGAAGGTGCCTCTAGTACAGCTTGCTCTCTGCCATATTTTTTTACTATAGCATCACGTTCTTCAGGCGTTCGATCTGAAAAATGCATTTCAAATAATGTTTCTAAATTATCGCCAGTTACTTTCGTTTTAGATTCTCGTCCTTCATATATTATTTGAACAGTTGCCCCATCCCCAACAGCCTGTTCGATTGTATAAACATCTATGTATTCCCCCATTATATTTCGTTGTTTATCATCTTTAACAAGAGGTGTTCCTGTGAATCCAATAATAGGAGCATTTGGAAGTGCTACTCTCATATTTGAAGCTAGAGATTTGAATTGTCCACGGTGTGCTTCATCAACTAAAATTAAAATTTTATCCGATGTATTTAACTCTTGCATCTCTTCAAAATCATTTTCTTGAAACTTCTGAAGCATACCAGTAATTAAATCACTCGCATCCTTTTTCAGAAGTTCTTTTAAGTCTTTAACCGATTTTGCTCTAAGTACTGTTTCGTCCTGACACCGCTCCATTGTCCCTGAGAGTTGATCATCAAGTGAAGTTCTATCAGTGATAAAAACCATCTTATATTTTTGTAGTTCTTTATGTGATCTAAATTTTTGAGCAAGAAATACCATTGTTAAGGATTTTCCAGAACCTTGAGTATGCCAGACCACACCACCTTTAGCTAAACGGTCCTCGCCTGTCAAAACTCTATCAACAGATTTCATTACTGCACGATATTGCTGATAGCGCGGAATCTTTTTAATGATTGTTCCATCTTCTCGATCAAAAACAGTAAAATTTTGAATAATGTCTAGTAAAGCCTCTGGCCTTAACACACAATGATTAACAATTTTTTGAGCTTTAGGATCATTTCCAAGTTCATTTTTATAATAAGGAAAAGTATCCTTCCATGGTAAAAAGTATTTAGGTGAGCTGGTAATCGTCCCCAGATAACAATGATCTCGACAGTCAGCAATCATGATAGCATTATAAAAAAATAACTTTTGAGCGCCTTCTGGCTCTGCTGATCCACGTGTATTTGCATAATACCTTAGTTGATCTATCGCCTCATCTATCGGGTCCGAGATTGTTGGTGATTTACACTCAATGACTACAAGGGGTATTCCGTTTACATAAAGTAATATATCCGTTCTTATCGGACGTGGCCCATCACCTCGGATTGCTAACTCATCAACCACATGAAAAACATTATTATTTAGATTCTCAAAATCAACAACCTTAACAGTTTGCCCTTTTCGACCTTGTCCTAGGTCTTGATCAACTGAAATATAGCGAACAAGCATTTTCCAAAATAGCTCGTTCGCTTCTATTAATGTAGGCTTTTGAATGTTACTGATTTCTCTGACAACTTTTTCCTGATTTTCATCGGTAATCCAAGGGTTTATTCTTCTTATAGACTCTGACAATACTTTATGAAGAATAACATCTCTTTCAGTTTTCCTATCTCCATCATCTATATTCGTAGAAATCGTTGATCCATCTATATGTGTATAACCAAGTTTTACAAGCTCTTCTATTGATGGGTCTTGAACAATATTTTTTTCATTATAGGCTTCCTGTGCCATAACTATACCTTCCCTGTCGATATTCTATTTTTTTCACGCTCTAGTTTTTCTATAATTGAAAAAGAAGATGATTTCTCATTAAACTGAGCACTTTCACCAGAAGCTCCAACTATTTCAAATGATAGAATTCCATTTTTTTTGGATTTTAAATAAGCCAAGCGATGTTCATTGAAACCTTCCCTTAGTTTAAAGTGTAGGAATGGTGAAACGCATAATACTTGCTGTTTGTAGCGCAGCAAAACATTACATCCAACGAGAGGAGGTGTGACTTTTTTCTTAAATTGCTTTTTTATTATCTTTTTGTTCCACGAGTGACCTACGAACTCATCAAAAAATATTTTATTACTAAAAAGTTTATCAACTCCTTGAAAAAGAGAATATTTAAGATCCTTCAAAAAAGTTAATTCTCTAACAATATCTATTATCTTATTTAAATTCTCACTATTTCTTCTTTTTAGGATAGCCTCTGACTGTGTTTGATTGTGAAATGCATTATTCCTGTCTTTATTTAATTTAATCAATTTTTCAATAATCGTTAGGGACAAAACCTCATTGGAAATAAAGTCTGTTGTCAATGGGTCTTGAAACTCAATCAACTTTTTCATCACTCCCAATTTCTTACTGATGCTAAAGTCATAAATATCACTTATTTTTATATCTTTAAAAGCGCGCCAGACTTTATTTTGAAGATATTCAGACAATACAATCGAGAACAATACATAGATGATTGATTCCCAGCAATCTTTCAAATATGAGTATCTTTCACTTTCACTAGATGAGGCATACAGATAATTGTGAAATGAAAAGGAGATTGGCGAAGGATAAGACAGAACGATCTCACTTTTTAATGCATGGATACCTGAGGCCTTCTCTTCTTTGATAACTTTTAAAGTTTGTTCATTTTTCCCTAGCTCTTCTTTCTTATAATCTTCAAATCCTGCTTTAAGGACATCAAGCATCTCTGGATAGCCTTCTTTTATTACCTCCAATATTGAAAATCTATTACCTGAAATATCAATATGATCCTTTGAAAAGTTTAATGATAACTCAGGATCAAGATTTTCTCTTAACTCAATGTTATTCGAATCGAGATTGATGTCTAAGTCGTAGCATATTGATTCGAACTCTTTTGGAGCTATAGACTTTAAAATTTCACTTGGATAAAAATAAAAATCATTAATGGAAAAGAATGAATCTACTATCTCGATACTTATCCTTTCATGAATATATTCCTCAAATGATTTCATATATTTGTTAAACCCTGACTCTGACTCTTCCAGTGAGGAGGTCTTGCATTAAGCCTTTTTTTAAATTTTTTAATTTCCTTATCCTTAACAACTTTTCTTTTATTATAACTCCAGCGGAATCAAGGATTCTTATAATTTTCTCTTGTTCCACTTTAGGTGGGCAAGGATAAAAGATTTCATTTAAATGTGGGTTATTTATCTGTGGAATAGAGGTAGTATCTGCAAGTTTATCAAGTCGACTCAACTCCAAATAATATTTTAAAAACCTTTCTGACATATACTTCTTACAAGTTATTGCCATAAGGTTAGTATCGATTGATGTTTTTCTAGTTAATTGCCTTACTCTGTTTTTTAATATGGCTGCGCCACGCTTCGCAATTACTAACGTTCCCTTGTCATAAATATTTATAGAATCATTTTCATTACGATCAAAAGACAGAAAAGATTTTTCAATAAAGTCTTCGTTACCATCAGAATTAAAGTCATCAACTTTTATATAAAGCGTGTCGCCATGATTCTTAAAGTTCACGCTCGAAGGAGAAGGTCCTCCTCCTAAAATTAAAAATTTTTTTCCAATGTGTGCATCCCATGTTGCAGGAATCTTACCTATTGGGCTATTCTTAAACTGAGTATGCCCAATGCCTTTGGTAAAAAGGTCTTGCATCATCCCTTTTTTCAAGTTTTTAAGTTTATCAATTTCATTTTCGGCTAATAAGATAGCCCTATCTACTGTTGTTAGAATTTTTCCTATTTTTTTCTGTTCGCTTATCGAGGGATAGAATATTGGGACCGAATAATAATCTTCACCTTTAACAAATACTTGTGTGCTACCAACCGTAATGAGTCCCATTTCTCTACGGAAATAATCACTATTAGAGAATTGAATTAAATAATCTGTATCTATCGCACTGTTAGTTTTAAAAGCCCCAGTTCCTTGAGCCAAAATGTATTTCTTGTCGCTATTTATTTTTACTATTCTTCCAAGAGAGGGACCAGTCGGTACCAAATCCCTAAAAACAGTCACCAAGAATGATCCATCAATATTAGCTTTTTTATAACTTTTAGCTATTTCATTTGAGACATAAGCCTTGTTTCCATTAGGAATGAACAATATCCCATTTTCATTTATTCCCTTCTTCGGAATTACCTCTTTACCACTTTCTGTAAATTCAGATGGCTTAAAATTTGCCCCCGTTGTTCTTTCAGTTGTAAAATTCTTTAAACTCTCTTGATTCCAATCCGCCGGAAACTTACTCATAGCTCAATTCCTTAAGAAATAGATTCATCTCTTTTTCAACTTCAATACATTGACTTTCTATCTCTCTTAAAGAAAACGAATATTTATCCCACCATCTTTCAAGCTGAAAAATTATATTTTGATCAATGTCACCTGTGACTTCTCGAATTTTCTCTTTTGAATCTATTTCTCTCTTAAAAATATAGTAATCTGTATCTCTTTCATCAAAGACAGTAATAATATCAAAACCATTGAGGATATCTTGTATATATCCATCTTCGACTTCATACTTTGGAATTCCCCCACTTAATATAGCTTTAACGTCAAATATTTCTGGAGGCGCAGAAGTATCAGCATAACGTCGAATATTTAGATTAAAATCATTTCCTTCAATTTCTTTAACCGTAACAACTCTACTAAAATGTTTTTCATCATGATTGTACAAGCTGTAAGTTTTAAAATCAGTAAATGCCTTTACTATTTTTGAAATATCTTGGTCTCTTAACTTATTTTGATTCTTTCCTAACTCATAGTCCAATTCAGCATTTATAAATAAAACTTTGCCTATTCTATCTTCAGGTTTCTTTTTATTTAAAATTAAAATTGATGCAGGAATCCCTGTTCCATAAAAAAGCCCTGAAGGTAGTCCGATAACCGCTTCCAATCGTTCAGCTTCAATGATACCTTTTCGAATGTCTCTTTCTTTTGAACCTCTAAACAATACTCCATGAGGCATTACCACCCCCATCATCCCTTCGCCATTCAAAGAGGCTAGCATATGTTGAACAAACGCCAAGTCAGCCGCAGACTTACTTGGTATCCCAAATGGAAATCGCCCATAAGTATCATCTTCAACAGAGTTTGGGTCCCATGCCCAAGAGAAAGGTGGATTGGCGACAACACGATCATATGTTTTAAGCTCTCCATTTTCTGTATGTTGTGGCGTAGATAGGGTATCTCCTTTTCTAATATCTGCACTATAAACACCATGTAAAAACATATTCATTTTACAAATGGCCCATGTTGATAAATTTAGTTCCTGTCCAGCAAGTACCATATTTTCAGGGTCTTCCCCATGCTCTTCTAAATAATGCCGAGCTTGAAGAAGCATTCCTCCTGAGCCGCAAGTTGGATCGTATATCTTCATTCCAGCTTTTGGTTTAATTAATTCTACAATTAAACGTACGACTTCTGATGGTGTATAAAATTCTCCACCCTTTTTCCCCGCTGAGTCAGCAAACTGTTTTATCAAATACTCGTAAGCTGACCCTAGTAGATCGGAACTTTCAAAATCAATATTCCTGAGTCGATGCTTTGAAAAATGAGATAGTAAATCACGAAGTTTTTTATCTGAAAGTTTGTTTTTATTATTAAAGTCAATGGCCTGAAGAACCCCTTCAATTGCTTCATTGTATTCTTCTATTGCTTCAGATGCTTTGTTTAATTCCGAACCAATATCTTTTTTCAAATCCTTAATATTTTCCCAACGCGCCCGTGGTGGAATAAAAAAAGAGTCATATTCATCTTCTTCTTCAAGAAGTTTATCAATTTGCCCTTGAGTTTTACCCTTTTTCTTCCACGAAGCAGCTATTGATTCACGTTCTTCATCAAATTGATCCGACAGTCTTTTTAAAAACAAAAATCCAAAAACATAATCTTTATATTCAGAAGCATCCATACTTCCACGAAGAATATCAGCGGCACCCCATAAGAATTGTTCTAATTGACCTAAAGTTATTTTCTCACTCATATTTTCCCCTTTTCCTTTGCTCCACCAGAAGTAACCCACTCATCAACTTCACTGACCTTAAATTTCCATTGTCGACCAACCTTATGAGCAGGAATCTTTTCCTTTTCTACCCAGCGATAGATCGTTTCTTTAGAAACTCCTAAATGTAATGCGATTTCCTCGACGGAGTACCATCGTTCAGGTTCAGTCACCTTTAACCCCTTAATAAATGCAATAATTTAATACATATATTCAACCAGTTATAATAAGCTATGACAAGCTATTACCAATATAAACAAGAGTGATAAGCTATACTTTAGTCTTCTCCCACTTATGAGCTACGCAATCACAATACCAACTTTGGCATTTCCAATTGAGCTAGAAATTTTAGAGAGTTAAGAAAATTTCGCAAAAGAATTGGTGAGAAAAATATCGCATAAAATATCGCACGCGATATTTTTAAATATAGCAGTCGTGCGATATTTATTTCTCAAATTTGGGACTGGCTACTTAGCAAAACAGTATCGTTTTGACCTTATGTGCATCAAAAGCCTGAAATTATTACAGAGCTAATTGTCTATCCACCTAAATAACGCTTGTATAACCTGCCGAGTCACGTCTTCAGACTTTGGCACGACCTTTGCCTTAGGAATGTGCAGAACTTTTAAATCCACGAGGGGGGATTAGTTGAAAAAGATTGTTCTTGGAACAACATTCACAGCACTAATTTTGATTGGAGGAACATACCACTTTCAAAATAAGTCGAATACCAAGCATGTAGAAATTCCCTACATCAAGGCAGTGTATTCTAAACCTGTGACTTATGATCCGGCACAGATGAATGATGGCGCATCACTAATTTTTTCAGAACTTGTTTACGAAGGATTGCTCCGCTTTACAGAAAATTATGGAGTTCAGGCCGGCATTGCTGAATCTTGGGAAACCAGCGAAGACGGGAAAACTATTACTTTCAAAATTAACTCAAAAGCAACATTTCATAATGGAGAGAAAATCACCTCAAATGACGTCGTTGTCTCTTTAAGTCGAATGCTTGCCCCTGAAAGCAAGGTCTTTAAATATTACGATATGATTAAAGGTGCTGATGAATATCATTCAGCAAAATCAAAAGAACTTCAGGGTATAAAAACCGTTGGTAGTAATATCGTTAAGATAGAACTTAAAAGTCCATTTCCACCAATTCTTTATGTCCTCGCAGGGGGAACAGCAAAAATTCTTCCAGCTAATCAAGTAAATGAGAAAGGGTTTTTCAAGGCTCCAATCGGATCAGGGCCTTTCAAATTAATATCACAAAGCGAAAATGACATTATATTAGAGAGATTTGAAAAATATCATGGAGCGACTCCTAAATTAAAAACACTAATACTCAGGGCCGTAGATCAAGATACTGCAATGAAGGAAGCAAAATTAGGAAAGGTTCATGATTTATCAAGTTGGCCACTTAGTGGTATGGAAGATGTCTTTGAACACGGACAAGATATTAGCACAGTTGTGGCCGATACTTGGATTATTGGGTTTAATTCTAGGATTCCACCACTTAATGATCTAAAAGTAAGAAAGGCACTTAAAACAAGTATTGATAATGAAAAATTTAGACATAAATTCTATCCAAGTGCGGCTCCTGCTTTTGGCTATGTACCACAAGGATTTCCGGGCCACGTTCAAGAAAAGACAAAATTAAATGAGAAGATTTTCATCCCACCACATTCACAAATTAAAATTACCATTCCTTTTGGACTTGAAAAAAGTGAGGAAATTGCAAAGTTTTTTGAAGATGATCTAAGAAATAAAGGTTGGAATATAAAAACTGAAATTTTGAAATGGTCTGAAATGATGAAGAAATATGAAAATAAAACTCTTCAGACTTTTCTTGTTTCAATGATTGTTGATTATCCTGATACAGAGTTCCTATTAAATAATTTCGCTTCTAATAATCCCGATAACTATAGTGGCGTTAAGGACACACTAATTGATAGTCTTCTTGTTAAAGCAAGAAGTCTTCAAGATCGTATTAAGCGTTATAAAGTTTATGAAAAATTAGCCAAAAGAGTTAATGAACTTTCACTATCAGCAAATTTGTTTCATTCAAGACCTCATTACTGGATTCATAAATGTGTTAAGAATTTCCAGCCAAATTTATTAGCTGTTGCTTATATCGATTATAGAAAGGTTGGCTTTGACGTTCAATGCATACTTGGAGGTGAAAAGTGACAAATAAAACTTTAACCTTCAAGGAATATTTATCTAAAAAACTTTTGCCGTATAAAATAGCATTACCAATATCTTTATCAATATTGACTGCATTATTCGCTGCCTATGCCATACTAGTCTTTTACTCTGAAAATGATAGATCATTCGTTAGAGCCATTGCTCCACATATTTCAACGCTGGTTGAAACTCAAGATGGCCCAGAGCTACAAAGATTTATCACCTCAGTTGCTGAAGAAAAAAATGTCATTTTAAATATTACAAAAAACAAAGAGATCATTGCGTCTAGTTCTGATAATACACTAATCGGTAAACCCTATCATTTAGATGGGATTAAGGTTTTGGGAATTGAAAGCGGATTATCAACACAATATATTGTTTCTAAAACGGAGATAAAAAGAGATGGAGGCCCGTTAACATCAAAGGGAACAATTTACCTTTTAAATCCTACTCTCGATTTATTCTCAATGGTTCTTGGTGTCGCAATTATTGTATTTTTACTTAGTTTTATTTTGTTAAATGTTTTAGCTACAAAAATCATATCCACTGCACAGAAGTCAATTGAACCAATAAAAGACTTAGAGAAAAGCATATATGACCTCAAGAAGTTTGGTGAAGTAAACCTTGAAGGATACTTAAGAATTGAAGAACTAGAAAATATTTATAATGCTATTCTGACAACAAATTCGCAGCTTAAAATAAGTAATAATCATCTTGCTGAGTCCAAAGGTAGAGAGCTTGCTGTTGAAGCATATAAAAAACTTATTCACGATTTGCACACTCCCGTTGCTGCTTTAAAACAAATGATCAAGGTGATAAATAAGGACGGCATATCTGAAGATAAAAAAGATTTTGCCAAGCACAGGGTCGCAGAGATCGCGGAGCAAATTCTTTTTCAGGTCAAAGCTTCAAAAGGAAATCTCAAGGTTGAAATCAATCCAAACGATTTAAATATAAATGAATCTGTTAAAAAAGCGGCTGGCCAAGCTCAAATGGCAATGGCCGACTACGAAAACATTGAAATAGTAGAGCGATATGAGTCCATTTTAACAAATGTTGCTCATGACAATATGATGCTTGGAAGAGCAATAAGTAATCTAGTTGTTAATGCAATTGAAGCGAGCAAAAACATTGTTGAAGTTGCTGTCCAAAAACTTGAAAAGGAAATTTCTATTTCTGTATCAGATGATGGTGATGGTATCCAAGAAGAAATGGTCTCACTTTTTTTACAGGGCAGAGGAAAATCAAAAAAGAAAAACGGTCTAGGTATCGGATTATCAAGTGCTAATCACATTGTGAGACTTCATGGTGGAAAAATCATATATAGAAAATCACATTTAGGTGGCGCTTGCTTTGATATAAGACTACAGGGGTAAACATGGAAAAAGAACTAATTTTACTAGTCGATGATGACAGAGGCATTTTAGAAAGCAGTGAAATCCTTCTTTCTGATGAGTTTGAAATCTGTACAGCATCAAGCGTATCAGAAGCAAAAAATCGCCTCAAAGAAGATAATATACAAATTGCAGTCGTTGATCTTAATTTTGAAGGTCACGAACAGGACGGATTATCTCTCATAGATCACATGACCAAAGAGCACCATCAGATCCCTTTCATTGTATTAAGTGGTGATAAAGATACAAAAAGAGTTGTAGAAGCAACGAAAAGACCTTTGGTTGAATTTGTAACAAAAGATGGTGATCATGATGAAACTCTTAGGATTGCTATCAGAAAAGGAATTTTAAAGAGAAAAGAATTGGAGGCACAAAAAATTAAAGGCTTTCAATTCAAAACGAAATCTAAAGAAATCAAGAAAATTTTCAGAAGCATTGATAAACTTCTTCAGAGTAATAGTAATGCATCCATATTAATAAATGGTGAGTCTGGGACAGGCAAAGAATATATGGCAAAATATATTTCTAACTTCCTTGGAAAGCGTCTTGTCGCTGCCAACATGGCGAGTATTCCGAAAGAGACTGCTGAATCAGAATTATTTGGGCATACAAAAGGTGCTTTTACTGGCGCTACATCTAACAAAATAGGTTTACTTGAGCAGGCCCATAATGGCGTTTTCTTCTTAGATGAAATTGGGGATTGCTCACCAGAAATTCAATCTAAACTTCTTAGAGCGATTCAAGAGAAGGAAGTCATGCCTGTTGGTTCAACTGTCCCCAGAAAGGTTAATCTCAGGTTTATAGCGGCAACTCACCACGACCTAGACAATCTTGTAGCTGAGGGCGAGTTTCGCCTCGACCTACAACAAAGATTAAATACATTCATATTTAAACTTCCAGCCTTGAGGAATAGACATGAGGATATCGATTATTATGCCACGATGTTTATAAATGAACTTTCAAATGGCGATTACTACAACGTAGTACCTTCAGCATACCGTGCGCTTAAAGAGTATCACTGGCCGGGAAATGTAAGGGAGCTTAGAAATATTATTGAGCGTGCTCTTGTATTTACAGATAGGCGAACAATTGATGATGTCATAGTATATAAGGCTCTGAATATATCTGCACCTAAAATGCTCGAAGAGATAAAGCCAAAATTTCACTATGAAAAACTTAAAGAAGCAGAAATAAAATCAAACATCATTGATGCTCTGAATACAGTAAAAGGTAATAAAGTCGAAGGAGCAAAAGTATTAGGAGTTCATATTTCAACACTTCACAGATGGATAAAAAGATATGATCTTGAAGAGTTAATTCCGCATATCAGTAGAGGTAGGCCGTCATCAAATCAGGTGGGTATATAATGGAGGCGAACATAATTAAGAATAGTAACTCAAGTATCAACTTGGTATTTGTCTCGGGTGGGCCAGGTCTTAGTTCCCTATCCTTCAAACCGTTGTTAGAGCTGAGCGAAAGATTTAATTTACATTTTTTAGACCCTATGGGAACGACTTCTAAACTGAACATAGAGCCAACTTATTCAAATCTACTTAAAGAAATTGAAGAATATATTAATGATATTCCGAATGTTGTCCTCTGTGGTCACTCTTTTGGCGGAATACAAGCAATAGATATTACAAGCGACAAGAAGCCGAATATTGTAGGATTAATTGTCATTGGTTCACCTGTTACGGCAAATGCATTTAGAGTAATGAATCAAAACTTTGATCTTGATTTATCACAAAAGCACATTGATATTTCAAAAAAACTTGAAATATCGCCGACTGATGAAATTTACAAAGAATGGTTTTATGCTTACAGGGATTTTTATTTTAATCCAGAAACTTCAAGCGATGGAATCAAAGTAATTACTGATGATAGAGTATGTGTCAAAAGCTACAGCCTCGCAATTACCGAAAGCTCCACAAAAGAACATTGCCTAGAATCTTTAAAAGCATTAAATATTCCAAAACTTTTTATCACTGGTGAACTTGATCAAGTGCTACCACCACATTCTGCAAAACATGAAGCCGAAACGGGAGGATTTGACCTTGAAATTATAAAAAGTGCAGGACATTTTGCACATTACGAATGTCCAAACGAAACAATTCAAACAATAATCAATTTTCTATCCAAAGAGGGAGTGACCAAATGAAAACGACTTTGAAAGCCATTGCAATTATGCTTGCGATTAGTGCATCAGCACAAACTATTAAAAGCTATGCCGATGATGTTGCTAGTTTACCAGAATTAATTTCTGAACAAGAGGCCGTACTAGTGAATCTTCTATATAATTCCAAAGCAGAAATAAGAGAAGAAAACGAGCCACAAGTAATTTTAACTGAAGAAGAAAAAAAGGAATTAATAATCAAAAATATGATCCACTACATAAGATTAATCGAAGGAAAGGAAATCATGCTAGAAGAATTGCAAAGACAGCAGTTTCCTGACCTAGACATTAGAGGAATTTTAGAGGGAAGACAAAACCCTGGAATCTAATATGCAAACAACTGAAGCGATCAAACCTGATTACAAAAAATATATAGGAAGCCTTATAATGTTTGGCTTTGCTTCTATTTCTATTACAAGATGGACACAATCAGGTGAATTATTTTTTCTAGTCCTCTCATTTAGGGATTTGATCGCTTCCTACTTTTTAGCGAAAAGAGAGAGTGCAGAAATAAAATCTACCAAAATGATGTCAATGATTGCTTATATCTCTAGTGGTCTTCCTCTCATTTATTTATCAGCACCTTACGGACTAGAGTTAAGAATATACAGGCTTGGAGCTGATCTTTTAACAATAATAGGTTTCCTGATCGTCACTTGGGCCACTATTGACTTAGGAACGAAGCTAGGAGTTTCCCCCGCAAAGCGTGGCGAAAAACAAACACAAGGAATGTACCGCTTTTTCAATCACCCTATGTACCTAGGCTATGGTATTGCACAACTAGGATGGTTACTGGTTAATAAATTTAATATTAATATCTACCTTATTTCGATATTGTTGTTCATCTTAAGAGCTAAAGATGAAAATAGAATACTAGACCAATCGAGTCCACACCATAAATAACTAATATTTCCCTCCATTTATCCGATAATACGAAAAGCACACAATTCAATTTCAGAGGTAAATTATGTCAAAAACTCAAAAGCGGTTTTTCGTCAGCCATTCGTCATTAGATGAAAAAATTGTATCACTCTTTGTTGATGATATTTTGGTTAAAGGACTTAGAATAAACGATGATGAAATATACTGTTCTTCCATGCAGGGGCTTGGAAACCTGTCAGGCGATAATTTTGTAACAGAAATAAAAAATGCACTTAAGCCTGCTGAAATTTCCTTTCTAATGATTTCAGAAAATTATAAATGTAGTGAAATTTGCTTAAATGAAATGGGTGCATCTTGGTTAGCTGATTGTCATGTTATTCCCATTTTAATTGAACCTGTTTCATTTCAATCAGTAGGTCCACTTAATGTTCAAAATCATTGTGAGAAAATCTTAGATGATAACTCCATATACAATATTAGAAAAACAATAAAAGAAAAAAGTACAATTAACCCCACTGGCGATGGCAGATGGAAAAGTATTGTAGAAAAATATATTGAAACTGCCAAAAAAATTAAAATTAAGCAGCCAGATATAAACACCGTTCCTTTTGAAAAGTTTAATTCTCTCACAAATGAAAAAGAGAGCCTTCAAGACGAAATAAATGAAATGGTGGATGAAATTGATAAAAAAGACAAATACATAAATGAGCTTGAAAGCAAAAAAGATAAAATAGATGTTCAGGAAGCAAAGAAAGCAACAGGTGTAGCAACATACCAACAGCTTCTTGATGAAAAAGTCAAAGATGTAAAACATAACCTTGGGGTATTTTCTAATCTTGTTAAAAGAATGCTTCTTAGAAACTTTTACGATCATCCACATCCAAAACTACAGTTTGGTGAAGAAGATGAAATAAATGATGCTATTTCAAGAAAGTACTTAACAGAAGATTGGGAATCAGGAAGCAAGAAAGACAATAGAGAATTAGAGGAATCACTCGCTTCTCTAGGTAAATTAGAAGAAGATGAAAAGTTCTGTGATTGGTATGAAAAAGAGTATGATGACGCATTTGATCCTAGTGACCAAGATTTTTGGGACGGATACTTCTTTTAATTTAACCTTAATACAACTGGTGTACAGGGAGTTATAAATGCACATTTCACCTAAAGCTCTATATGACATATTAAGCGAGAAAGGAATTACTTCATTACATCACGCTAACTCAGTGGTGACCTCCTGCTCATTTTTACGAAGTGCCCAGTTGATCTCAAGAGGAACTCTAGAGAGAGACAATGGAATACAAACTTCACAATATTCAGACTCTGATGACAAAAGATATGATGTCTGGTTCGATGTCTTTACTGACTCCGTAGATATTCATAAGAGAGCTAAAAGAATAAACAACTATGGCCCAGTACTATTTGATATTGATTTAAAAATTTTAAAAAGCAAGAATACTGGAAAAGTATGGGTTTCAAAACTAAACCCTACAAAATGGGCAGGGAAATCGTATTCTGAAAGATGGTTTACTGGGAAAGATGATGTCAAAGAACACTTTCTAAGGGGTCGCTTTGACCAGATGATAATTTTCAGACATTGCGGCGGCGCATTGGACATTAAAAACCACATTAATAAAATAATCTTAGATGATCCGTTTATAAATCTATCTGATGAAAAAGTTGACCTATATAGCACTGCCTATGGTGCTCTTAAAATGGCAATGACAGAGGGTAAAATAGACGCTCCAATAATAAAAAGATCATGTCATAGCGAATGTACCTGTAGAGAATATTACGATTCTAATTTTCATGATTTCACAATGAAAATGTTTTTTCCTGAAATTTAATATCGCACAACTGCGACACTTAAATATCGCGCGACATTTTTATGCGATATTTTTCTGCACTCAATAATTATCTTTAATCCTCTAAGTGTCTATTTTCTTAAGAAAAAATCTTTTTCTTAAAGTTGGCACAACACCAGCAATACATAAAACCAGAAACTAACTGAGAAACTCAGGGGGAAATATGGTTTTATCAAAAAGCAAAATTGAAAAGTTCAAAAGAAAAAAAGGTCGCAAGAAATCATTTTTAAAAACTAAAGCAAAGCGATTCATTGATTTTCTTAATCGGCCGGTCAACACAGAACGACTTAAAGAAATTGAAGCAGAAAAAGCAAAGCTTCACTACCACTATCCATTCATTAAATAAGGAGATTGCCGTGTACGTTAAAGAAATAACAATGGAACCAAGAAGATTAGAAAAGCTATCAGACGTGAGACAAGAAAAGGAATACCTAGAAAAGATGAACTCTGTCCCTTCCGCCTTTAGAAAATACAGTGTGGAAGAACAAGACTTGGTTAGAGAAAAAGTAACTCAACTTCCCTCAGAGGAACTCGTGGTTATTTATTTATCATTCTGGGAAAACCTCTGTGAGTACGAAATCGCAAAATCAATCTGCTCAACAGCAGCACGAGTATTAAAAGTAAAAGAATCTGCCCTTATACATCTAAGGGAGTTAATGAAGACAGATCAAAAACAGGAGCTTTGTATAGCATAGAAAAATATTTGGAATGAACTTGGGTGGTGAAAATATAAGATTAATTTTTGGAGATTAATATGAATAAAAATAATGAACAGAAGAATGAAACTTTGCAGCTCTGGTGGCTAGATCAGCAAACAAATAAATACTTTCCGGCAGGAGTGGCCTTTCACGATGAAAAATATGGTGAATATCGCCTTAAGATTGATATGCATCCAGAAAATCAATACTACCTAAGGCCTCTAAATTCTACTGATGATCAAATCAACTTTAGAGTTGAAGTCGTCATCAAAAGAAATGGAAAGTTCCATCAACGCAAACTTATAGGAGAAGGCATTAGTAATACTGAGACTAATGGAGACATCATTATGACGCTTGGGCCTTACACTAAAAAATTACTATTGGGAGTAAAACATGATTAATAAATCAAATCTTTTATCACTTGGTTTAATGGTTGGGCTTATTACGTTATTGGCGTTCTATCCAGATTCAGCATTCGCTCAAGTAATTGGCGGTGGATTTGAATCCAAAATGCAAGGGCTAACAACAAAGCTGATCACCGTTATTCTGCCTTTAGTCAGTGTGCTTGGTTTAGTTTATGCCGTTATCTTGGCACTAACTGGAGATGGCGCAGCAAAAGGGCGAATCATCATGGTCATTGTATGTAGTATCGTTGGCTTTATGGCACCACATATTATCGGCTGGTTTCAATCAGCAGCAGGACAATAAATTGAAATTGAATCAATCTATCGTGCATAGAAAATTAGATTCAAAACTAAAGATCGTGGGCCTAGAAGTCCACGATCTTCTTTTTGTCCTTCTTTTTGCTGCAATCATGAACTTAATTTTTGGCCAAACAGCAATTGGGTTTTATTTAGTCTTTGTGGTTCCATCCATAATGGCAACGATCCTATTTATTACCAAAAGAAATAAACCAGATGGTTTTCTAGTCCATGCCATTAAATATTTCAGCAGTTCAGGTGCATTTTCAGCAGGAGAGGACGGGAAGCATTCAACCTTAAAACAAGTGAGGATCAATGAGTCTAAGTTTAAAAGATAAGATGCCCTATTGGCATTTTGATAATGAAATTATGGTCTTTGAGGATGGAAGCCTCGGCAAAGGTTATAAGCTTGAAGGTTTTGACATCAACTGTACCGATTCTGAAAAAATCAATCAGCTTTCCATAAGCCTTGAACATCTTTTAACCGGAATTGATGAGGGTTTAAATTTACAGTTCTTTTATAAGGTTAATTCAAACTACCGAGAAAAAACTGATGCGCATAGAGCTGTGAGTAAATCAGCACCCAGCGTGTATTTTGATATTCAAGAAGCAAGAACAGAGTTTTTCAAAAGTAATATTGAATATCAGAATTACTTTAAAAGCGAGGTCTATCTCTTCGTAAGAAGTAGCAAGCATAAATATTCAAAGCAAAAGTTTTGGGAATCACTAAAAAAGTATGAACCAATATTAAAAACTGAATATGATGCATTTAAAAAGAAGTTTTTGAGATCAAGTCGTCAGATTGAGAATGCACTTAACCACTGTTCATTGAGTCCCACGACTCTCGCATCATCAGAATGGCACACTTTATGTTTTGAATACTTTAATCTGGATCGCATGGAAAAGTTAGGAGTACCTAAGTATAGGGATGAATCTTTATACTTGGCACCAAACTTTAGCGAACAAATTGCTTTAACTGATGCTTCATATTCAAAGCAATACATTGAAATTGGGGATAAGAAATTTCGAGTGATCACTCTTGGTATTCTTCCAGAAGGGGTAACCTATTCTGCTATGATTCATGAGTTCACGAAACTTCCATTTCATTTCTGGTTATCACAAGGAATTAAAATTGAAGATCAGAAAAAAGAATTAGAGAGGCTGCAACTTCAGAGAAGAATTGCCCATTCAATGGCATCTGGTAGTAAAAACGTGTCCGATCTTGAATCTGAAAGCAAATTAGGTCAAATCGAAGAGCTAATTAGGGAACTCCTTGATGGTTCGGAAAAACTTGTCTCTATGAATATAAGTGTAGTCATTTGGGACGAAAGCATTGAGGAGCTAGATAATAAGACAGATACCCTTTTGAAAGCATTTAAAGCATTAAACCAGAGCGAAGGCCTTATTGAGAGTTTTCCTTCTCTTGATGCCTTTATTGGTTCAGCCCCAGGAATCTGTAGAGGACTTAGAGATAAAAAGGTCAAAAGCTCTAACGCAAGCCATCTTTGCCCAGTATATGGAAACTGGCAAGGCAACAGTACGCCTGTATGCTTAATACCTTCTCGGGACTATTCACTATTTGCCCTTGATCCCTTTGCGAAGGAACTACCGAATTGGAACGGTTTAATATTTGGTGGGTCTGGTGCTGGGAAAAGTTTTACGATCTGTCAGTTGATGCTCCAATTTTATGGACAAAACCCAACTCCTAAAATTGTTTGGATTGATAATGGTGCTTCCTCTCAAAGATTATTAGAGGTTCTTGGTGGTGAATTCATTGATCTAAATATTGATTCTAAAATTTGTCTTAATATGTTTGATCTTAATGGTGAAAAAACGCCGTCAACATCAAAGGTAAAACTTATTTTAGCTGCACTGGAATCAATTCTAAAAGATGAAGATTCAAATGGCCTACCCAAGAGAGATAAGGCGCTGCTAGAAGAAGCAATTTTTATGACTTATGATAAGTTGTATGGGAAAACGCCGACTCTCAGTGATTATAAAGAAGTCTTAGAAAAGCATCGTAATCCTGAAATAAATAAGTACGCCGAAATACTTTACTCATGGACAGGTAATACGGCCTACGGAAGGATGCTTGATGGTCAAAGTAATGTCACCCTTTCAAAAGATTTGATTACTATTGAAATGAAAGGACTTGATACTTATTCGGATCTCCAAAATGTTTTTCTTCTTCTCTTTACTGACTTCATTAAAAATGAAGCGGCTAAAGATACTTCAAAACCTTATCTTCTTATCATTGATGAAGCATGGAAGCTTTTTGAAACAAAAAGTGGGTTGAGTTTCACAATGGAAGCTTATCGAACCTTTAGAAAGTTTAATGGGGGCATCTGGTGCATAAGCCAAAACTACAAAGATTTTTTGAGTAATCAAGAAATTAAAAATGCCGTTTTCCCAAATACAAGTAGTGTCTTCATTTTAAGACAAAGAAAGATCGATTGGGAAGATTTTCAAAAGACTATGGATTTCACGGGGGATGAAACGGCAGTAGTTAAAAGCCTTGAACTGGTCAAAGGGGAATATTCTGAATTTCTCTACATGCAAGATGAAAGAAAAATTGTTCTTAGACTTATACCTGATCCCTTGAGCTATTGGGTCTGTACAACAGATGGTTTCGACAAGGCCCAAATCGAAGAAATGAAAAAGAAGTTTCCAAAGTTGAAGACAATAGAAATTCTTAAAAAACTTGCCTATAACGACAAGGAGGCAGCATAAAAAAACTAAAAGTACTAATTGTAAGCTCACTCTTGATACTTCAGGCCCCATCTTCTTATGCCTTTTGGGGTGATGGTGGTGCGGGATGGGCACAAATCCCCTATTTGGTTAAAATATTAGCTGAAAATATCAAACGTTATCAGCAATTAAAATCAATGGTGGATACGGCAAGAAATAGAGATCAATATATAAGACTTATTAACTCAGGTCTTGAAAATTCACTGGGTCTATTAAACTCACTTCCTATAAAGGACGAGAGAATTTTATCAGAGCTTCATAATTTTCAAAAGGCTTTCAATACTATTCAAGAGGTTTATGGGGCCATTCCAAAATCTGATGAAGCCGCATTACAAATGCTACATGACCAAAGTGTTGCTGAAAGTATAAAAATGGCCAGCAATATCAAAAAGTATGCAAAAAATCAGGAGGAAAATGCCAACAAGATTTCAATACAAAGTAGACGTGCTTCTCCTAAAGGAGCTGCAAGAATGACTGCTGAAACAAACTCTAAAATTCTTCATACTCTAAATCAATTGCTCCGTATCAATGGGCAGATTTTGAAGCTTCAAAGTGAGAGCTTAGCTATGAATAATAAGGCAGGAAAAGATAGCGTAGGTCATTTTAATAAAATTAATAGTGATATTAAAAGCAACCTTAAAAATTTTGACGGAAGTATGAAACTACAGAAATTCTGATGTTTGAATACTTACCCGAGGTGTGTAAGGAGCTAAATACAAATATGCAAGAGCTGTACTGGATACTCATCGTACCCTTTACGCTTTTAACGATCATATTTGAGTTTTTTAAGCTCCCAGAGGGAAATCCGAATGTTTCAGTTATTTTAAAAAGAGTGGTCATATCCATTATTCTATTGATTTCATTTGATCAATGTATCAATGCAATTGCAATGGTTGGTGATGGGGTGGCAAACAAAATAAATGGGCTAACTCAGCTTAGTGATTTAATGAAACACTTGGAACAAAACTACAACGAATCAGAAGTTAGTTGGTTAAAGTTTAGAGAGGCCGTGATTTTTATTTTAAATCTCCTCTCTTATATCATTGCCTATGTCGGTGTATTTGTGGCCAATGTGCTAGTTCATTTTGTGTGGTCAGTTCTATATGTCTGCTCACCACTTATGATTCTTATGTATATTTCTGGAAGAACGTCATTTGTAACGTCCAATCTTTATAAAGGACTTATTAATGTGGTTACATGGAAAATACTATGGTCGATTTTAGGTGTAATGCTACTTAAACTTGCAACCAGCCCTGCAGTTGGTGATTGGGATAATTTTCTTACAAGTATTCTTGTAAATCTCTGCATTGGTCTTTCAATGCTCTTTATTCCTTTTACAACTAAATCATTAATCAATGATGGAATGTCTAGTGCGGCATCTGCACTTGCAGCAGCACCGACATTAGCAACCGGAAAAGTCGTTACCGAGTTTTCTAAAAGACAAGGTAAAAAACTTGGCAAAGGTGCCATGCAGGGAACTGCGAGTGGATTTAATCGCATGGGAACAGGTATGAAATCTGGATTAACTGGGGCAAGAGAACATTTCTCAAAAAAAATGAATACTAAACCAACTGTGCTTCCAAAAAATGTCGTCAAAGTTGATTTTAAAAATAGGAGTAAAAAAGATGAGTAATTTAAATGCAAGAGGACAATGGCTTGCTCTCAATAGGATTACACACAGCTACAGAGTAATATGTTTTTCATTAGCTGGATGCCTTCTTTTAACTCTTTCTATCTTGGCCTATGTAGCAACACTTCCACCTGTGGTCATAGAAAAGAGTGGTGAAAATACTGAAAGGTACTCTTCAACGAGAAAAAGTACCGATATTGGAAAAAATGAGATTGAAAAATTTGTAATCGCTTTTATTAAAGCCAATTACGAATGGGAAAAGCTAGATAAAGATATCATGATGAATAATATCCACCCCTTTGTAACTGCTGATTTTTTAAATCTAATAAAAAGCAAAACAAAGAAGGATTCAAAGCCAACTCCTGAGTATCGCCAATATGTTGGCAACATTAAGGTGTCAATAACAGATAAAGAGGTCGTATCTCAATTTGACAGGATTATTCGACTAAAGGGTGTCCCTTTTATATCAGTGACCCAAATTTCATTGCAAATAATAAAGGACTCACCCAACAAGTGGAATCCACTGGGGCTTTACGTCAATGGACTTATAGAACACGAGGTAAAATAAATGAAACTATTCTTATTATTAGGTTTGCTCTTTACTGTAGAAATTGCATTAGCAGGAAATATTAGAACAATACAAGTTTCTTCAAAGGAGATGAGAACAATCTATTTGAAGTTGGGACAGTCAACAGTATTAAGATTTAAGGAAACACCCAAAAAGGTTGTGGTTGGAAATCAAAATTACTTCAATGTGGAATTTATTGGAAACGATATTACCATACAGCCTCAAGGGCCAGTTAAAACAAATCTCTTTGTTTATGGTGAATACCATACTTTTGGATTCATTTTAAATGCTGGTAATTTCTCCGGTTATGACGATCTTGTGAACGTATCTTGGAAATCACCGAGGATGAGTAAGCCTAAGAAAATTAAGCTGTCAGCGAAAACCCTCAATAAGAGTCTTAAGCTAAAATCAAAGCTTAACTGCTCTCTTGAGAAAGTAACGGAACTCAAGCCCAATTTTTATGTTCTTGATTTCAGCCTTTTCAACAATAGCAAGAACGCAATCAACATAAAAGACGTTGACCTGTTTCTTACTCGCTCGAAGATCAAACTTCCAGAGCAAAGATTGATTTTTTCTGGCCAAAGGATTGAAAAGAATCTTGGGATAAAGGGGCGCATATTTTTTAACCTAAAGAAAAAGGAAGGTTTTACCCTGCAATTTTTCAATAAGGACGATGTAAATAGATTAATCATTTCGAGGCAGTTCTTATAATTAAAAAAGCAAAAGAAGGTTTAAAGTCTGTCTTTATTATTGAATCTGATGGTAAGTCCACTCTAAACAAGAGGAATATAAGCTTTATTAGTATTTTCTTTATAATTACGGCAATTATCTTGGCTCAAGTGTTTGGTAAGGTTGAAAATACTGCAATTGTAAAGAAGGTGGATAAATCTCTAATCAATACGGATAGGTTTCAAGAAGCAGAACAGATAGTCACTGGCAGTAAAAAGATTGGCGGCGGCATAAAGGCTGGTGATCAAAGTAGATCAAAAGTTAAAACGAGAAGTATAAAAAGAATGCCAAATATTAAACTTATGGCAAAACAAATTATATCTCGTTCCGACTTGGCAACTTATCAAGACGCAATCCCTACAGGGACAAACTTCATTGGAAAATTAATTAGTAGAATTGATACCCGTGAACAAAACCAGTTTATTAAAGTTTTGCTCCCCTATGGTGGTTCATTTAAAGGCCGAAGCAAATTGCCAAACGACACTATTCTTCTAGGAACTGCAAAATACTCAGGACATGGTAAAAAAGTATTTGTCCAGTTTGCTAAAGCGATTCTGCCAACAGGCATGGAAGTTGAAATTAACGCTCAGGCCCTCAATCCTGATGATTATTCCTCTGGAATACTTGGTGATTATCACGGGACGGCAGGAGTCAGAATAGCCACCACCCTTGGATTGAGTATGGTTTCAGGAATGACAGAGGTCTTGACCGAAAAGAAGGCCCTTGGTGAAAGTGGTGCTGTAACACCCAAGGCAACAATGAAAAATGCACTTTACCACGGGGTTTCTAAAGTAACTGATATGGAGGCTGCTAGACAAGCACAGGAGCTATCAGCAGAAAAACCCTACGTCACAATAGATGCCGGAGTTGATCTTATTATTTCACTGATGGCACCTCTCAACATGAAAAAAGGAGACTTATGAAGAAGGATAAAAGTAACGAAGCGGCCGGAAAGCTGTTTGACGCATTGGGAAAATTATTTATGATCTATTTTGATATTTCATATTATGGAATAAAGAAAATAAAAGTTAAATCTGCCATGACATGGTTTTATATCACATTGGCATTAATGATAATTTTCTCTTTAACCTACAATTATGATTTTTTGGTAATTCTTAATAAGATACTACCGTTTGCCTTTACTGATACAGTAATAGAATTTTTTGTAAAATTATCGTGGGTAAAATACTTTCTCCTATTTTCATTAGGAGCATTGTTTTTGTCGTTTCCTCTGATTGGTGCAAGAGAGTATAAAAAGATTAAATCTTATCAAAATGATTTTAACTTTCTTTCGCTAAAAGCAGGCAACGGAACGGCTCCAAAAGTTATTCGAGTTATTGAGGTTGACGATTATAAAACCAAGGTCTTCTTAAAATCTGAAGGCATCGGAATTGATCGCTATCAATCTAAAGTTAGCGACCTCACGACCGCTCTTGGGCAAATTGTAGAAGATATTAGACCCTGCAAGAACCCAAAGTTTGTAGAGTTCAGCCTTACAAAGAAATCACTAGCTGAAAAAGTCAGCTACTATGAAATGCCTGAAAGTAAAAATAGTCCTTACACATTTTCAATTGGTGAATCACTAGGAGGTTTTTTAACTCAGGATATTTCAACTTTGCCGCACATGTTGATTGCTGGAACGACAGGTGGCGGTAAAAGTGTTTTCTTCAAGCAAACACTGGTCTCTCTTTTAAAGGGCAGTAATAACATTCAGCTTTACCTTTTGGATTTAAAAAAAGGTGTTGAAATGAGGCCTTTTGAAGACCTACCCAACGTGAAAGTCATCAAAACGGAAAAGGACGCCGTTAATGTTTTAAAAAATCTTAGGAATGAAATGGACAGACGTTTTGACTACTTAGAAGAGAATAAACTGAAAGAGATTAGCCCTAAACGAGATAAGATGGATAAAATTATCATTGGAGTTGATGAAGCATCTGTTCTTTATACAAAGGTAAAGTCAGACTCTGCTAAGAAGAAATACATTACAGAGGCCCGAGAACTAACTGATGAACTTTCAAAATTATCCCGTGCTGCCGGAATACATCTTATTTTAGCAACACAAAAAGTTACCAAGGAAACAATTGATACCAAAGTTCAAGAAAACATTGGTGGGAGAATGTGCTTTCAAATGAATACCCTACAGGGGTCAATGACAGTACTCGGAAACAAAATGGCACTAAATCTACCTGATATTAAAGGCCGGGGCATCTGGGCCAGTGGCAATAAATTTACTGAAATTCAGGCACCATTTTTATCAGAAGATGAACTAGAAACTGAATTGGCCCTGCTTGGAAAAGAGTACGAAAGTAAAACCAAAACCTTTTTTGGCCCAATGGTGGCCCTTGAAAAGGTTGAAGGAGAAAAAAAGAAAGTGATCACGAAGGCATCTGAAAACGAAAAAGAAAAAAAGAATGGCAGTAGCGAAGATAAAACTAACGGATAGGGATTTCTGCCTATTTTTGTTTTTATTTAAATATAAGGCCGCAAGTGTTACCCAGATCAAACAGTTTTGTTATCCCACAAGTGAAGAGTGCAATCTAAGAAAAAGATTAAAAAAGTTGGAAAATAATCACTTTATAGATTTCTCTTCTTTCTATCATGGAAAGCGTTTTCAAAAGATTTTTCACTTAACTGACAAAGGCATTGAGAAATTAAGGGAATCAAGACCACTTGACTTGATACGCAAGCAACTTAAAAGTGACAGTATTGAGCATGATCTCCCCCTCATATATATTGGGGAGTCCCTCAAGCAGTCTAAAAATGTGCTTCAGTATTATTCTGAGAATCAAATTCAATGTCTTGAAGATTTCACTGACGATGATTTAACTAGTCAGTTCGTAAAGCTTCATAGTGATGGTTATGCACTGATAAAATTCGACGATGAACGCTATCACGGGGCTATTGAATTTGAACGGAGTGAAAAAAAGTCCACAAGGTATGAACAATTAGTGATTGATTATTACATCAGCTCAGCAGTTGATGTGGTTTTATACTTCAGTAAAACCGATTCAATCATCAAACAAATTAAACATTTTGAAGAACTTCACTATCAAAATCTTGAACCAAAGTTTTACTTTCTGAAATTAGAAAGTGAACTAAAATTGATAGATAAGATCATCTTCAAAAACAGAAAGGGCCAAAAACTAGAGTTTTAATGGCCATCTTCTGCCTTACCTGTTTGTTACCTACAACAGGTAAAGCAAATCCTTACAACTTGTCGAAATTATTTAGTTTACGAACTCAATAATGAGACTCAATCAGAGATAGGAGCATTTATGCATAGAGTACCAATTTTAGTTATGGTCATCGCCATAATGACTACAGGCTGTTCAACAATGAGAGAATCACTAACACTAGGAATATCAACAGGTGCAGCAACCGGAGCAGTAGCAGGAGCATCATTAAACAAGAATAGCGGGAAAGGTGCCCTACAAGGAGCACTCGTCGGTGGAGCTATAAGTGGGATTGCGTCCTACTTCATCCACAAGGGGTTAAAGAAGCGAGATCAAAAGACCAGAAGAGAAACACTTTTTAATCTTGATAAGTTTGGAATTGATTATCCTAAAAATTATTCTACAGGTAATGGGCCGGGCCTTTCTATGCCGGTAGTTGAATCAGAGTGGGTGGATACTCAGGTCAAAGGCAAAAAGCTTGTTGAAGGTCATCGAGTCTGGATTATTTCAGAAGAACCCCAATGGATTCCAAACAGTGAATTGAAAAAGGAGAAAAAATAATATGCTCTTTAAGTCATTACTTATAGTCGGCTGCCTTGGTCTATTGGTTTCCTGTGGTGAGAACTGGGATAAAGAATCTGATGAGGTTGTTGAGAATCCACAACCGGCACCTACAGTCTATTACGAACCAGTATTAGAAAATGAGCTAGTAACATCAGATAAATATATTGCCGAACTTAAGGCAAATGAGACACTGATCATCACTTTTACAGGAAAGGTATCAACTCAATTATTTAGTCCCATTTACCAACGAAGTTACCCGTCAGGTTGGACTGATAGAGAGTGTGAGATACGCGGCCCGATTTGTAGGCATTGTGATTTTTTAAAAAGACGGATTTGCTGGGATCGAAGGCGATCAGGAAGCTGTAATTTAAAATACAGAAATTTTGATGGCATGAACGAGAACGACATTATTTTTTCCGATAACCTGAATGAAACTAAGCTACGGGTAAAAATTGGAGGTAATCTATATCCATTAGGAAAAATCATAGACTATTCTGCAATTTCGATGACTACAGAGTTTAAGGTCTCAGAAGAGATGATTCAGGAATCAAGCGAGGCTTATCTTTCCATTGTCCCCGATACCAACCACGGTGATGTCAGGATCGGATTTTTAGGTTATGGCTCATGTTTTGGCCACGGTAAAAGAAAATTTTATCACGGTGGATCAACAGCAAGTAGCAGCCGTAAAAACCAAGCAAGCCGAGCCTATAAGGTTAACGTTAGTTTCAAAAAAATCAAGTGAGGTTAAATGAGTAAATTAAAATCAGGAAGAATTATATTAGATGAGGGGGCCAGTACGGCCCTTTCATCTATGTATGATGAATTGAAAAAAGAAACATGTATAAAGATAACTCCTGCCAAGCTTTCATCGTGGATCATCCAAAAGTTTCATCAAAGCTACTATAAGCAATATAAAAGCAAAATTGCCAAGGAGCATTTTAATTCTAAGGAATACCTTAAAAAGGTTGTATCTCAAATGAATGATCATGACAGCATTGAAGAAATCTTAAAAACAACACTGATCGAATTAAAGTCTAGGAAAAATAAAGATTTAAATGCAAAAGAAGAAAGCTAAGAAGGCAACACAAATGCGGAAGAGACAAATTAAGATAAAGGAGTTTGAAATTATCATTAAGGAAGCTGAAATTTCTGAGTATCAAAACAAAGAGCGAATAAAACACCTTTGCCAGTTAATTTTTCCCAATTTTTCTGCACAAGCCTCATAACCCACTATAATTACTTGTTATTTATTACCCATTGACTAGCGTGATAATTCACGCTAGTCTCTTAATATACCGATAAGGAGTTATGACAGTGGTAGATTGGGAAGAAACAGAAGTTCCTAAATTAAAGGAGCAGCTTACTACAAAGATACTTGCAGAAATGGAAAAGCAAGGCCTCTCTCAAGGAGAAGTTGGACGCTTAATCGGTATGGATAGAAAAAATGTCAATAAAACCCTTCGGGGAACAGAAAGAGGTGTTTCAATTAATCAGCTTGTGAGAATTGCAAACGGGATTGGACTTAAAGTTGATATGATTATTAAAAGAAAAAAATAGGATTAAGATATGAGAAAAGTTGGAATATATTGTCGTGTAAGTACAGAAGAGCAAGCCAAAAATAAAGAAGGCTCTATTACTTCTCAGTTGCAACGACTCAAACTAAAAATTGAAGAAAAAAATAGGTATGAAAATAACAAATGGGGGAAGCTTGTTGGCATTTATAAAGACGAAGCTTTTTCTGGTAAAAATACTGATCGTCCTGAATATCAAAAGCTATTGGATGATGTAAGACGTAATAAAATTGATACTGTCATTGTCACAGAGCTTTCAAGATTAAGTAGATCAGTTACCGATTTTCTTAGTTTTGTTCAAGAGCTTGAAGATTTAGGAGCAGATTTTATTTGTTTGCAATATGACTTTGATACTACAAGCCCTGCCGGAAAAGTCTTTATGACAATCATTATGGCGTTGGCACAATTTGAAAGAGAGCTAACTGCTGAAAGAATTAAAAACAATTTCCATGCAAGAGCATTGAGGGGACTTTTAAATGGTGGCATTCCCATTTTAGGTTTTGACAAGCACCCTACTCAATCAGGTTCATTAGTTATTAATAAAGATGAAGCTCGAATTGTAAAAAAAATGTTCAAGGTGTTTTTAGAGACGGCTCAAGTCTCTGAGGTTTTGAAGTATTTGAAAAATAACAATATTAATAACAAGGCATGGACTTCTAAAAATGGGATCAACTACGGTGGAAAACCATTTACTCACTCATCTTTATATAGACTTCTTACGAACCCATTTTATATGGGGAAAAGAGAAATCAATAAAGAAAATAAAGAGCTAGATCAAAGTCAGCTAAAAACCGTTGAAAAGTATCACTTTGTAGATGCCTCATGGGAAAAAATAGTAAGCGAAGTTGATTTTAACAAAGCTGCTAAAATCCTAGACTCAAATAAAGCTGTAAGACATGAGGCAACTCATGACTTCATTCTTTCAGGTCTATTAACTTGTGATGAGTGTGGTCAGCCTCTATTTGGTCAGTCAGCTACTGGAAAAACCAACAAGCACTATTATTATGGCCATAGTAAGAAATCTGAGTGTCAGATAAAGCGCTACCCCGCTATTGAGCTTGAACAAAGGATCAAAAAACATCTTTTTAGTATCCTAAACAATCAAGCACTTAAAGATGACTTCATTGAAATTCTTAAAGAGCTTTCTGTGCATACCTCCCCTGAATACAAGGGGCAGCTAAAGGCTAAAAAGCGAGAAGAGAAAAGCCTCCAAGGACAAATCAACAAATTAATAGATGTTATCTCTAGCAGTGATTTGGCCGGAAGTGTTGATGCTATTGTAAATCGCCTTAAAGACTCTGAAAAAGAGCTTGAGAGAGTTCAGGAGCAGATAGCTGAACTTGAGATCAAAGCTGCTAATGAAGAGCCTGAAACAATTCACCCAGAGTTTGTTTTGGAGAACCTTAAGAAACTCAGCTCTGAGAAATTTAGAAAATTCAAACTGCAAAAGAAGAGAATGATTGCCAAGAGCGTCATGAAAAGTATCCATATCGGCCCTGACAATTTGATTCAAATTAACGTGTGGACAAAAGAAAATGGGAATAAAGATCAGAGGAATTCTGGTGGAGAAAAGGGGGTTGTGCTCCCTTTTTATAGAAGTGGAAGGACACTAGGCGTGGCCAATGCGTCTGGTGGTGGTAGGTCTGAAAAAAAGGCAAAAAAAAATGCTAGTCCCGAACTCTTTATGGACGAGAGTTCGTCTAGCATTTCGATTGGTGGAGGTGGCGGGAATCGAACCCGCGTCCGAATTCCTTTCTATAGAGCGGACTACGTGCGTAGTCTACGGTTATCGTCAGTAGACAAGACTGTCTGAAATACGCGACCTCAGCAAACCCCAATTGTTTTTTAAGATGGTTTGCATGGCAGTTCCATCAAGCCCGTTTTTATTTGCCGACTTAACAAGGTTTCTTGCTTTTTGTTATCGGTGCAAGACCCTCATGCTTTATGGTTTTGCTAATTAAGCAGCCATTGGCATAGCGTAATCGTTAGATTTTGCAATTATGTTTTGGACTCCTTTTTACCAGGACCATGGAGACCAACCTGGGCACGCCCACAAAACTTCCAGAAACCCGTCGAAACCAGGGCACCCCCACAAAATTTTGATTATGTAATTTAACATGCTTGTGGATACAAAGTCTATAAGGCTTCTTGCGTCATTTACTTATTTTAGATTAATTATTTAGGTACTTGCCCAGTCCAATTTCTGAAATCCGAGAAACACTCTCCCCAGAACAACCACTGCCCTCTAGCTCCTCGCTACAGCGATTCACCCTAAAGCATCCGCCTGGGCCATCTCTGACAAAGTCCTCAGCTCCTTTAACCAAAATTCCCACAACCTGTGAGGTGCGCTCATCTATTACGGCAGAGCCAGAACTCCCGCTAAAAGTGTCTAGATTTGTCTTAAAAGTATTTTGAGTTGTCTTAAAAACCCTAGCTCCAGCGGAGATCTTTGTTGGAAGACCTGAAGGGTGTCCAATGGCCACAACCTCATCACCTACTCTAACTTTTTGAGTAGATACTCTTAAAGCAGAGCGATTCACAACTTTTCTATCAAGCTTTAAGATTGTAAAGTCCTTTGGTGCATTTGCTCTACTTAGAATTTTCTTACATGAGTATACATTCTCTTTAGAGATTCTTCCTCTTTGCGCGATCTCTTTTGTATATCCAAAGACCCACTTAATTGAGTTACATGTACTCTGATCTCTCACGCAATGGCCTGCGGTGACAAGAATATCCTTGGCCACAAGAAAGCCTGAACAATCAGGAAGAGTTTTCTCATCAGCAAAGTTCTCATCCATACAAATTGGGCCATTATCAAACATGTTTCCAATAAGTCTTCCACCAAAGCGAGACGCCTTAAAAGTATAGCTAGAACCAGATAACTTTATATGCCTATCATGAACCATTCCAGCAGTTGAATCTGCTAGCGCCTGATAGTGAGAACTGGCATGAGAATAGCTTATTCTATTATCTTGTCCGTAGATCACTTTGGTACTACTAGCAGCAAAGCTCATCATTTGAAATATGAGTGGAATTAGAATCTTTATCATAGCTCCCTATATATAATAGTCCGTTATAAAAGGCCTGGGACTTGTAAGTTTTTCCCAGACTAGTTACTTAGAATTCAGTATTGCCTCTTCAATAGTCATACTCTTTGAGAGTTCTACTGCTTTATAAACTCTTAGTGGGTCAATCATTCCTCCAGAAAGACAAGGAAGCCTTGGAGTAGGAATAAATGCCGTGTCCATAACAATTTTCTTTAACTCAAGTGGACTAAGTTTAGGATTAATTTGTGAGGCCTTAAGAATTATATTTAAAGCAAATGGAGAGGCCATAGATGTACCATTTAGAGCAAGCTCTCCCCCTCCAGAATGCGCCGATATGACTCCTGTACCTGGAGCAAAAATATCAACCTTAGTGACTCCATACTTTGAAAATGAGGCCCTCTTATAAGTTCCCATTTTATCTACTTCATAGTCACTTGTATTAAGTGCACCAACAACGAGCATATTTTCAAATGAGTGAGAAGCAGGAAAACTAAAATTTCCAGGATAATCAAGATTGAGTCCTACTCTTCCATTACCTGCGGCAACAGTGAAGAGAGTACTTGGATTATCTCTAAAGATTTGTTCTAAAACTGTAAAAGAATATCTTGGAGCAGACATTGGCATTCCAGGAGCACCAATAGCAAAACTCATATTAACAAATTTCACATTCTTCTCTTTAATAAATCGATTTGCTCCTGCAAGATGTCTTGCAATAGCAACGTCACCGGCAAAACCAACCAGTCCAAAATCCTCAGTCCCTTCCAGCGCCTTAGCTGCAACATGAGTCCCATGAGAAACAGGAAAAGGCGTGTGAGAAAGAAAGTGAGTCTCTCTGATATTATTATCATCACGATCAAGATCTAACCCTGAATCCTCTTGAATATGCCACCCGTAAGAATCATCTACTCGTCCATTACCATCGTTATCGATCCCATCTTCAGGGATGTCATAAGGGGAATTATATAGATACTTAGTAAGAGACTTATGAAAGATATCAAAACCTGTATCAATAATAACAACAGGACTTCTTTGTTTCTTATAAAAAGAAAGCTCCCCTCTTGAGGATAGAATTTCTTCAATATCGAAGCTTTTAGATTCATCATAATTTCCAAGAACTTCATTACTTGGTGAAAGTGTAGTGAAAGAAGTTACATATTTTGCAAACTCCAGGCCCTCTTTAAATTTAACAAGAAAACTCTTTATAATACTTCCATCTTTTGCGAGATGATCGACTTTAAAGGGATTATATTCATTGGGCCTAAAGTGATAAATAGCTTGCTGAGTAAGGGACTCTCTATGTATTTTCCACTCTTTTGAAAGAGTGAATTCACCATCAATAAGATCGTGCTGCTCCTTAGATTTAATCTTCTTTGTCTCTATATCTAAAACTTCTTTTATATAGCTCCCTTCATTAAGATAGTGAAACTGAGCATAGTAAGTATGTACACCTTCAGAGTTCCAGGACTTCTGCTCGATCTGGCCATATTCGCCATACTTACCATAGGAAACTAACTTCTTCGTCTTTGGACTATACTCTCTATGTTCAAAGAGTGAATCATCTAGACAAGTGAAGACTTTCTTATAATTGAGATCATCAAATTGAACCTTAATTTCAGGACAAGGAAGTGCAAAGGCGATAGAGGGAACCATCAAAGTAAGTAGAATTTTTTTCATAAATACTTATACCCCAAGGCCATATCCCAATAAATGCCAATGTAAGAAGTTCTTAGGGCCGTCTATAATTTTGCCACAAAGAATTTACTATATTTTTGTTTAACATGATCTATAATAGAGAGAATAATAAAGTTTTAATAAGGACTCCCATGCAAATTGCATCTATCATTCTCTGTGCCATCGTTGCCCTTCTTCATATCTACTTTCTAGTGCTAGAGATGTTTCTTTGGGATAAACCTAAGGGGCTTAAAGTCTTCAATAATACGCTAGAAAAGGCGAAGCAAACGAAGGTTCTTGCTGCCAATCAAGGTCTCTACAATGGATTTCTTGCAGCAGGACTTATTTACGGAATACTTCTAGGTGGAGAAGTTGGTTTACACTTTCGTGCCTTCTTTCTCGGGTGTGTGATCGTTGCTGGAATCTATGGAGGATACTCTGTAAATAAGAGAATCTTCATTATTCAATCAATTCCAGCGATCTTAGGCATTGTGTTGACATTTCTATAAATTAATTGCGAGAACTTTCCTGCTCCCTCGTAATAACTCTTTTACAAATAGTTGTGTCGTTCTCTCCATTATCTTCAGTAATGAGTAAGTTATCATTACTTAAAGTAAAACGACTTATCAATAGTTCATTATTTCTATAAATTTTAATAAAGAAAGATTCACTCTCTTTGTAATCAAAAAGAATGACATCTACTAGTCTAAGCATTTTATCCTTAGCTAGAATTTCTAAAGTCGCAGCAGGTGTAGAACTCTCACTAAGTTCAAGACTAAGGTGAAACTCCCTCTTATCTTCTTTGCAATAGTATAGTCCATCAAAAGAAGCATTGGCGTAGCTGCCTAAGCATAAAAGTAAAAATAGTATTATTTTTTTCATAAATTCTCCTCAACTTTTAGTGACAAATCTCATCAAAATAAGTTGTTGAATCATTTGGGTCGCTATCTCGTCTATCATCACAAACTTGAATATCATCTCTAATGAGAGGTAATTCAGTGTTCTCTAGTTTACTAAATTCAATATTCCCATGAGTTGTAACAAACTCTCCATTAGAAGACTCGCCAGAGACAGTCATTAGAGCGTTAGCCGCTTCTAAAGTTGTTCCCTTCGTAAAATCAACTTCAAAAGTCTCTTGATCATTTTTCATTGTAAAAAACTTAGTTGAATTATCAAAAGAGACATCAATGCCTTCGGACTCCATAGTCTCAAAGAACTTAACTAAGTCTTTGGTGTAGATATCATGAGTGGAAATTTCAATATATTCACGAACCTCATGAGCACAGTATCTATTAGAAGTTTCCTTAACATGGAAAGTATAAACTCCATCAATAATACTAAGAAGAGACTTCTCTTCAACGCTCTTATAGTCACAGACAAAGGCACCATCTTTAGTGGTCTTTCCATTTTCAATTGATATAAATTTTTGTCCTACTTCATATCCACTTAGAACATGATTAATAAAGTTAGTATCTGCATTGGCCGAAATTGAACTCATCAATAACAGAAAGATCATTTTTTTCATAAAAACTCCTAAATTATCCATTCATTATAAATTATTTTTAAAAGGTTTATGCTTTGGCCGTAAATCCTACAAGCTATGTCAAAACATAGAACACCCCTCTAACTCATTGAAATTTAAGTATTTTCTCTCAATCTATTAGAGCTTATTGTCTAAGTAAAATTATTACGAAACCAATATCTCTTGTTATAGAATAGACCCATGATAAATAAATACTTAGCTCTGCTACTATGTCTTCTTCTGTTTTCGTGCTCATCAAAGAGTTGGCGTGAGGCCTCGAGACAGAGTGTTGGAATTGCTCCACTTGCCGCCGATCTAAAAGAAGATATTGTACTTATCTATTATGCCCGCGCCTTTTCTTGGAGAGGAAACTTTGGAATCCATCCATGGGTTGCTTGGAAGAAAAAAGAAGACTCCCAGTACACTGTAGCTCAAGTGACTTCTTGGAATCTAAGAAGAGAGGGCACAACGGTTAGTGTAAAAAGAGATCTTCCAGATCGTAAGTGGTATGACAATGATCCTACTCAACTCTTTGAGGCAAGAGGACAGAAGGCGTCCAAGATTATAAAAAAGCTTAAAGCTCTAATAAAAGATTATCCTTACAAAGACAATTACACACTATGGCCTGGCCCTAACTCAAATACTTTTGTTTCTCATCTTATAAGAAATATTGATGAGCTCGATATTGAACTTCCGGCCCATGGAATAGGAAAAGATTATTTTGGAAAGACCAAATTCATCTCAAACACTGCTTCAAATACTGGTTTTACCTTAAGTCTATTTGGAGCCCTAGGTCTTACTCTAGGTGCAGCAGAGGGCGTTGAAATAAATTTATTAGGTCTTCACTTTGGGGTAGATTTTTGGACTCCAGCTCTGAAGCTTCCATTCTTTGGTAGAGTTGGATTTAAAGATAAGGCCTTTTAGGCGGCCAGATCATAGAATACTCGGCTAACTTCTTCGATTGAAATAGGTTTTGCAACAAAGTCATCCATTCCTGCATTGTGACACTTCTTTCTATCTTCTTCAAAGACATTGGCAGTCATCGCGACTATCTTAGGACGATCTTTTCCATACTTTTTAACGATCTCTATAGTTGCAGTAACACCATCCATAATAGGCATTTGCATATCCATAAAGATAAGATCATAGCGACTTTGTTCTAATTTATTTAAGCACTCAACACCATTTTCTGCGATATCACATTGAATCCCTAATTTCTTGAGCATCATTTTGGCAATTTTTTGATTAATCTTATTATCTTCAACTACAAGTACTCTAGCACTAGTATCAATTTTTTGTGAAAACTCGATGACATTTGTCTTCTCTGGAAGCTCCTCTTCCTGGGCCTTCTTAAGAGGAACCTCTAAGAAGAAAGTTGAGCCCTGTCCTAACTTACTTTCAAACCACACTCTTCCTTGTAATAACTCGGCGATCTTAGAAGAAATAGCAAGTCCTAGACCTGTTCCACCAAATCTTCTTGTAATAGATGTATCTGCTTGAGAGAATGCCTGAAAAAGTTTTGATTGATTCTTTTCACTTATACCAATACCTGTATCTTTAATTGAAAAGAGAATCTTAAAGTCATTTTCTTCTTCCATGCCCATTAGATGAACATTAATTTTAATACCACCTTTTTCTGTAAATTTAAGAGCATTAGAGATGAAATTAATAAGAATCTGCTTTATACGAGTATCATCTCCATTGAGAAGCTCTGGAATAAACTTATCGACTTCATGGTCAATTTTAATTTCACGACTATCAGCACAACTTCCAGCGATACTAACAACGGCAGAGATCATCTCTCTTACATTGAAGTCGTGATTTTCTATAATGAAATTTCCAGAGTCAATTTTAGAAAAATCTAAAATATCATTAATGATCGTAAGTAAGCTATCACCGCATGCCTTAACAGTTTCAAGCATATTCTTTTGATCAATATTAAGCTGTGTCTCACCAATAAGATTTACCATTCCTAAGATTCCATTCATTGGCGTACGTATTTCGTGGCTCATATTGGCAAAGAATTCAGACTTTACGACAGCGAGTCTTTCGGCCTTGTCTTTTTCTTTCATAACTTCTGCTATGAGCTTCTTCTTTTCTATCACCTTTCCAAGGTTATCTTCTAGAAATTTAATAACACTCATAAATTCTTTATCTTCAGTCTTCTTCTTCACACTGAAGAACTCAAAAACAAGTAGAATATCGCTTGAGTTTTTTGCTCCAAAACAAAGAGAGGATTGAAATGGGAGATCATCTAGGCAAGCTTCCCTATCTAGCTTCACATCTTCCATCCACCTCACTCGGTGGTCTAAGTAATACTTTCCACTGATCGACTCACCTTTTTTGATAACTCTATTAGAGTGAAGTTTTTTAAATTGCCCTAGAATATTCTCATCTTCACAGTGAAACACTCTAGATGAATAGAGATAACCTTTTTCGCTATTAACATAGTGAACATGGCCAAGATCCCAGCCAAAGGTCATTTTAAACTCTTCTAAGAACTTTTGATAGAATTCATTATTAGAAAGAGAGTCATTTGAAATACGATCTAGAATTCTAAAGAAAATACTCTCAAGTTCAAAAACTCTCTTTTCTGATTTTACTTTTTCCTGCAGTTCTTTTTGCTTTGTAATATCAAATCGAATTGAGACGTACTTTGAAATCTCACCATCTGAATTTCGACTTGGATATATTGTCGAAGACACCCAATAGAAGCTCCCATCTTTGGCCTTATTACAGATTTCGCCCTTCCAAATATGTCCAGCACTAATCGTCTTCCACATCCCTTCAAAGACACCCTTAGGGTGAACGCCAGAGGCAATGATGCGATGGTTTTCTCCAATAAGCTCTTCTTTAGTATATTGTGAAACCTTACAAAATTGATCATTGGCAAAAATGATATTTCCATCAATATCTGTTTCAGATACTAATGCTGAGACATTTACAGCATCTTGAATAATATTTAGTTCACCATAATAGGTATTCCACAGTCCATAGTTTTTAAAAAAGCTCCACGATACAGAAATTAATGCAATTGAATAACTGCTTACCTGCAATAGGACGATATCAAAAAGAACAAAGAGCTCTCTTTCTAGACTGATGGCCAAGTAGAAGTGCATGCAAATATTTGGAAGGCAATATAAGATTACACCCTGAACAAAGGGAGATTTTTTTCTTTGAAAGAGAAATCCAGCAACAGTGGCACATAGTAAATAGACCATTGATATACCAAGATCCCATGGTCTTAGAATTAATTCATTCCATGTAATAAAGGTAGGAATATTATCTGTGTCTAAATTAATAACTCCAATAATAAGAAAGGCCAAGACAAATAGAGAAAACACACCAAGTTGAATAGCTCTTTTAGCCCTCTTTTCAGCTCGAACAAAGAACTCAATACATAGAAAGGAGTTCAGTGTAAGACAAGAAAAAATCCCACTGATAGTCCAAAAATATATTTCTATTGCCAGAGAAAAGTCAGCATCTCTATTGGAGTGGGCAACCAGAAAAATCTCAGTAAAATGAAGAATTGAGCAAAAGAAAATAATTCCACCAAAGATTGGAACCTTAAAGTCTTTCTCTACCATAAAGCTAAGAATTGAGATGACAAAAGTACTTACCCCAATGACTAAGACAAATAGATCAAAGAGATTATTCATTAAGAACTCTGTTAAAGAGTGCTCAAGAAACTTGTCTGAAAGAGGCATGAGATATGTAAATATTGGAATAAGACAGAGAGTCATAAAAACTCTCACTAAACTCTTTGGCAATAAATCTATCTCTTTTTTATAAATCATCTACTAGGCTTTTCGAAATATAAGTTTATGAGTTGATATAATAAAACTATAAGAATAAGTACTTGATATAATTACTTTCATTGTGATATTTTTAAGTATTTAGCTTCCTCTAGCCGATAAGACAGATGTGAGAAGAATACTATTTTTGACTATACTAGCAACACTTTACTCAGGTTCACTCCTGGCCTTGCAGGATAGTCCGTGCTCATTAGAAAATATATTGGCACAGAGCTTTTCTAAAAAAAGAGTTGATAATTTAGTCGTTAGTACTGAGCACTGGAGTGTCATGCCTAAAGAGCTTTCTCCAAATAGTGGAGATTATCTAAATTTGAAATTCACAAAGGCCATAGCAAGTGATGAGGTTCAATTAATATATAAGGATAAAAAAGGTGTTCAAAAAATCTCGGCCACACTTACTGACAAAGGTGTTGCCAAGATCAATTTCACGAAGTGGTTTGATGAGGTCTATTCCTTTAAAGGTGGTACTCTTTTAATAAAACTAGTACGAAATAAGAATACTGAAGTTTGTGAATATAAAATGGAGATAGAAGGTGAAGATTAAATTACTACTAACCCTTTTTCTAACGAGTCAGACACTTATGGCAGAGGATTTAACCTGTCGTGAGGTACTCCTAGACCAACCTCCTTTTTATATTAGTGATGAATACCGCCAAGGTGATAAGATATGGGAAAACTTTAAAAGTTTTGAAAAACCAAATGTTAATCAAAAATATATTCCCAGAGGATCTATTGTTCTCGTTGATGAAGAACTTTATGAACAATCAGATGCCTCGAATCACCTACTTCCTATTCGTGTATTAAAAACCCCTAGCGAACTTACTGAGCAGCAATTAAAGAAAACAAAATCAAGAAGTAGAGACTCACTAAGAGCACTTATTTCAGGAATTTCTGGAAAACCAAGAGTGAAGAAGGATGATATCGGTTGGTTAAATAAGCATAGCATTGAGTCCGCTGGGAAATACACTTTTGCTGTGACAAAAGACTCTGCGGTTTACGACTCCCCAAACGTTCATGTTGATAAGAATTACTATATTAGTCTCGATATGGAAGGAAAGAAATTCAAAGCAACTAATTGTTGCACAGAAGATATAACTCCTGGAGAAGAGATTTGTATTGAAAAGTATAAGATGATTTTAAAAGATGAAAATGGAAATGAAATTGATAGAAATTATGTAAATATTAATGCCTGTTCATTTACAAGCTCCCTGACTCCTATTTCTAATGAATCGATTGATGCCGTCTCAGAAATACTGCAAACACTAAAAAGAGATGATCCGTCTTTAGATATCGATGATCTCGAAAGACTTCCTCCAAATCAAAGTTGGAGAGGTTCTAATAAAACAGTTATACGAAGTGAATTGATAAAGGTTCCTATTGATCTTGAAACTGGCAAAGGACCATTCAATTCCTTTCACTATAGAAATGATGATAAAGCGCACTCCGATGCGTTCTTAAAGGCAACACCTCTTTGTGTTTTCAACAAAGTACTAGAGCAGTGGTCAAAAGAATGTAAAGAAGTTGGCTGCCAAGTTCAATTTGGAGATCTCTATCACCCAGTCAGTTGGAGGGCCCACAGCTCTCATGGTAGCGGAGAATGTATTGATATCAGACCAATGAGAAGTAATGATGATGAAACGATCAATGGTCTACGCTATGGATGGGAAAGGTATAGCGAAGATAAGACCAAGCGCTTCATTGAACTGCTAAGCAAAGCAGGAGGAAAGAACTTATTCTTTAATGATCCGAAGATTAGAAAAACAACAAAGGCAACTTATATGAAAGGACATAATGATCATATTCATGTATGTTTTCCACCTGAAGATGATAGAGTTAAAGATACTTGTAAAAATGGTATTAAAAAGTGAGCCTTGAGTGAGTGAACAGAAGAGAACTATTGAGTTGATGCCTTATACCCCAATGTATAAGGAGTTCTATTTAAAGGAATGTAAGGCCCTTGAAAAGGTTCTTCGATCAAATTGTATTGAAGTCTATCATATCGGCTCCACATCAATTCCTACAATTATGGCCAAGCCAATAATTGATATTCTCTGCGTTGTTCATACCTTAGATGAAATTTCTCATTTTAAAGATGAATTCGAAAGACTTGGACTTGAATGGAAGGGAGAATTTGGTATTCCCCAAAGGCTCTACTTTGTAAGAAAGGCTAAAGACGGGCTCACTCACCTAAGCCATATTCATATTTTTGAAAAAGGAAATGAAAGAATAAACGATCATCTTGATTTTAGAGATTACTTAAAAGCAGAACCTAAAATTGCCAAAGAGTATGAAAAGTTAAAAATTGAATTAAGAGATAAATTCAAAGATGATCCGAAAGCTTACCAAGCAGGGAAATCTTCCTTTATAGAGATGGTCTTGAAGACTCTTGAAGGATAAATTCCTCAAGTGATAAAATTTGAGAGTTACCGATAAGGCCATTTCCTAAAATGTGCATAGGATTAATTTCTGGAACCTCAACAATATAAGCTTTAGAGTCATCAAAACACGATTCATGAAGAATATCTTTAGCATACTTTCCGTACTTTCTGATTTCATAACTGCAGTCATTTGCTTTAAGAGGGCATATCCTTCCTTCTCTCTTTGATAATTCATGAAATCCCATTTTCATTGCAGCTTGAATTTTAACATGCTCTTCTATTTCGTAAGAATCATAGCTATTGCAATTTCGTTGTTCATCCCAACCATTATCTAAATAAGGATAGAGACTGAAGTATCTATTTCTTTTCCACTTACCTTCCCTACAACTAAAAAGAGGGCTTTTGATTTCTTGCGATCCACGATTAAATACTGGATCTGGATTAAAGAGTAGAAGCTGATTCCAAAATCTCATGCCATTATAATTTGCAACGAGATCTGCATTTGAATAAACTCCAGTAGTAGTCATTCCAAAATAGGTTCTCTCAGTAAACTTTCCCCATCTAAGAGCATTATCAATATTAACTTCGCCACTCTCACCTTTTAAATAGGCCCTCTTATAAAATCCCCACCCCTCTACAAAGAAGTGTCCTAATTTATCTACACCAATTTTTCGTCCTCGATCTACAGTAACTCCTAAGAGTCCTTTCAAGTTTAAAGAGAAGCCCTCATACCAAGTCATTTGATTATAAATAGACCTCCACATAGGAGTTCTCGTAATTTGATTTTCAGCTAGGTTTTCATCAAAATAGACAGCAACACTATGACCTACAAACGGTCTTGAAATACTCTTTCTAACAATTTCATAAAAGTCTTGTGCTTGTTCAACATTCTCAGGACATGAGATCTCTTGTGCATTTAATTGATTAGTCGCTTCTTCTAGCCATTTATTAATCGATCGATTCATGAAGCTAACTCCACTACTTTTATGAGAGGAGATATAAGTATAGCTATCAATTTCAGCACTGAAGCTACTTATGCAAAGTAAAGATAGAATAAGAATTCTTAATAAATACATATGACTAAGATACGTGAATACAGAATAAATATCGCCAAAAGTGTAATTAATTCAATGATGTATAGAGACTGATCAGGTCTATAAGTTCCTGATTTCGCGTCTCTTTTGCCAGTTCAACTGCGGAAACACCATCTGGCCCAACAATTGTTGGGTCCATTCCGTGCTTAAGAAGAAATCGAACTTCCTTAATCTTCTGTGAGCTTACAAGACTTAGGAACTGCTCGAAGTAGTCCTCAACTTTGAAATCAAATCCCTGCTCAATAAGATAGTCTAAGATCTCAAGATTTCGAGACCACCACGCAAGTGCCGTTGGAGAATTATTATAAGCATCGAAGACATTTCTATTGGCCCCCAGTCTTAGAACTTCTTTAACAAGCTGAAGATTTCCCTTATAAATTGCGGCAATTAAGTAAGTATCATTATTTCTATCGGCTATATCAACAATAATGACATTATCATCTGTAATAGACATCATATGCTTAAGTGCATCTTCAGGGTTTTCCATTTTTAATGATATAAAACTTAAAAGAAATTTTGCAGAAGTTGTCCCTAAGTTTTCCAGATCAAGATAAGCAAATGCTAGTCTATCCTTTTTGAAATATCCAACACCTCTATTTAAAAGAGCACTTTCAGTAGAGCTTATCTCACTAAGTCTTTCAAAGTATTTGTACTGGGCAGGATTTAAAACAAGTAGCCTTCCTAGAACAAGTCTTTCATGATCAATATCTCCCTGTGCTTGAACGATCTTTAGCAAATATTCTAAAGGAGTATTAAGCTTAGGTCTTAACTGATTCGCCGTTTGAAAGGCCCTCTTCGCCTCAGCATAGAGATCATTTTCAAAAGATATTTTACCTATCAACATATATGTATCGTAATAATTGCTAAAAAGTAATTGCGACTGCTTTAAAATCTCAATGGACTCAAGGTTATTCAACTCTTTGGCCTTAAGATTTAACTCGTAGGCCTTAACCCATTTCATTGCAACAGCAACTTTTCCATAAATAGTCTTATCTCCACAATAGGCCGTGGCCTCATCTGGAGTTCTCGAAGTGATACCGACAAATTCATAACGACCATCTTCATTCTTAGTAAAGACAGGGCCTCCTGAATCTCCAGAGCAAGTATCTTTACCTTCTCCACCAGCAACGAACTCTATTTTCTGATTCTCTCTCACTCGAGTAAGCGCCTCATACTTAATTCCAGATTCACCATTTTCTCTTTTTCCAAAACCAACAATTTCAACATCCTGACCAATTGAGAAATTTGTCATCTTAGAATTTGGAACTAATTGATCTTCTTCAATATCAAATTCACCAGCAAGCTCTACAACAGCAAAATCAAATCCACTATCCGCTCCCTTATAGAAAGGGTGTTTAGTAATAGATTTAATCTTTCTCACTCGTGGCGCTTCTGCGCTAATACTGTCCCTAGTAACAACAACTTTATTAATATAGTAGTAAGGACTTTTTTTGAAACAATGAGCAGCACTGAGGACTCGTGTCTTAGAGATTAGCGTACCACTACAGAAAGTACTTTCTAATTTTCCATCAGAGTCTTTCTTTGCAAAACCAATAACATTGCTCCATTTATTTGCACTAACTTCAACCCCTCCGTAGATTCCACCAGAAAATAATTCATTCGAATGAGTTTCCTCTTTTTTGGATCCACAAGAAGCTAATACTAAAATAAATGTGAGCAATATTACTAATTTCAAAGGTTTTCCCTGTTAAGGCACTAGTTATAGCAGTTTTAAAAAAATCTTCATTAAAAGTGTAACTTTTCTATAGAAAACATAATTTATAGATATTTAAAATCAACCACTTATAGATTACTCTGAGATTTGCCATCTGCTTTTGAGCGTGAAAGAATTTTTAGAAGCAACGAATGAGTAAGTTCTAAAGCTGTTTTCTTAAACAGTTCACAAGGTTGCGCAACATTTTCGAGACAAATTATATGAGCTTAACACTCTACGGATCGATTCCTTCACCTTATGTAAGAAGAATTCGAATCCTTTTACATGACGTTGATTTTCACTTTGAAGTTATTGATCTGATGAATAATGAGGACCAAGTGAAACTCTTAAAGATTTCACCAGTAAGAAGAATTCCTATTCTAAAAGACCAAGACACAATTATCTATGACTCAAGACAGATTTATAATTATCTGGCAAAGAAGCTCTCATTAAAAGCGCTTACAATTCATCAAGAGAACTTACTTACCTTCATCGATGAGGTAAACGACTCTCTTGTCTCCGTAAGACTTCTTAATTCATCTGGCTTTAATGATATTCAAAATACTTTCATGCGCAATCAATATAAGAGAATCAAAGACACTCTAAGGTTCTTTGAAAAAGAGATCACTCTCTTTGAATTAGATGAGTCGGATTATGTTCAAGTTTGTCTTTTCTGTCTACTTGATTGGATTGCATATCGAGAATTGGTTTCACTGGAAGAGTTTAAGAATTTAGAAAATTTTAGAAATTCTTTTTCGAGTTTTGAAAGAACTAAGAAGAACTCTCCACGTCTTTAGGGAAGCTCTTATTGAGCTTTCTTAAAAAGTAAAATCCAATTGCTCCCCCCAAGAAGTTTGCAATAAACCCTGCCCAATAAATTCCTTGGTAGGAATACAACTCTCCTAAGATGAGGGCCAGAGGAATATGAATAATAAATATTCTTAAAATATTTAATAGTAGAGAAGTCTTAGATCTTCCTATGGCATTATGTGTAGAGACAGTATTTTGTAATATGGCCAGCCCCATAATCGAGAAGATCATAATCTTCAAATAAGTTCCTGCGACCTTAACTATCGTAGGGTCATCATTAAAGATCGCCGCGACATTATCGGCAAAGAAAATCATCATAACAGAGCAAATAAAAATCCAAGCAGTCGAATACTTATTGGCCAGAGATAGTGCCTTAGTTATACGTGAATATTTTCGTGCACCATAGTTTTGCCCTACAAATGGAGAAAGAGAGGCGGCAATTCCAATAAGAACAATTGCAAAGAGAGACTCAACCTTAGTTCCAACTCCAAAACCAGCAACAACATTTTCCCCATGCTTTGCCACTAACTTAGTAAGAACAAACATCGCAATAGGATTTATCAAATTATTTAAAAAGGCTGGTATGGCCACTTGAGAAATTCTTATCCAGTTGCCGATCACTTTATTGAAACCTCTAAATGGATTTACAAGAACCTTATACTTGTAGTGCAAGAAATACATTGCTGCTAAGAAAGTAAAAAAGCGAGCTATTGCAGTTGCAATGGCGGCACCTTTAAGTCCTAGAGCAGGAAATGGTCCGATACCAAAAATTAAAAGCGGATCAAAGATAAAGTTAACAACGCCTGCCACAGTCATCACAATTGCAGGAAATTTAGTATTTCCCATTGCTCTAATAATACTATTACCTGTCATTGGAACAACTATTAGAGGAATAGAAGCGTACCAAATCATCATATATTCTTTGATAAGTGGTATTAAGTCTTCACTTGCTCCCATAAAGAGAAATAGTGGTCTGATTGTTAGCTCACCAATTATAAGTAGAATTATTCCTAATATAACAACCATCGAGAGGCTATCTGTTGCGAAGTTTGCAACTTGGTCCGCTCTTCCTGACCCAAGGGCCATTGAAACAAAGGATGTAGCAGCGATTCCTATACCAAATGCTACAGAACCAACAATAAGTGGAATAGGAAAAGTGAATGCTATTGCGGCGAGTTCGCGCGTGCCCAACTTACCAATAAAGTAAGTATCAACAATATTAAAAATAATGATTGAAAAGACTCCCAAGATCATAGGAATTGCTAAATCTATGAGTTGCTTTGAGATATCCCCTTGCGTCAAACGGGCCTTCATAGATTATTTGTATCATTGATTAAAAACTTTGCACAATCTTAACAAACGAATCACTTCGACATAACAATCTTTTAAATTGATTCGCCTATACTGGATTTAGGAAATGACTTGGAGGTCACATGAAAACTTTAGAATTAATCAGCTTTGACTTATGTCCATTTGTTCAACGTTCAAGAATAACGTTATTAAAAAAGCAAGTGGATCACAAGGTCACTAATATTGATTTAAAGAATAAGCCTCAGTGGTTTCTAAATATTTCTCCACTAGGAAAAGTACCCTGCTTAAAAGTTGGTGACGATATTCTCTTTGAGAGCTCCGTCATTAATGAATACTTAGATGAGACCACCGGAGGAGAATTCCTTCCAAAGGATCCTCTGAAAAAAGCTCAAATAAGAGCATGGATTGAATTTACAAGCACACTAACTTCTTCATGGTATTCAATGACTATGTCGAAAACAAAGGAAGACTACGATGAGCGTAAAGAAATTTTTCAAGGACAACTTAATCGACTTGAAAAGAATATTACAGGAGATACAACATTCGATGATTCAGGTTTCACTCTCGCCGATACCTGTATACTCCCGATCATACAGAGAACTAAACTCTTAGATGATCACTATAAAACAAGCTTTTTATCAGATAAGCCAAAGTTGAAAAATATAGGCCTCGAACATCTGGAAAAACCTTACGTACTAGAATCTGTCCCAAGTGACTTCTCTCAAAGAATGGTTGCCTTCCTCTTTGATGCAGAAGTTTATTTGTCTCGATAATGCCTATAGGGGGGAAGAGGTCTCTCTCCCTCTTCCCCTTTATTTTTTCTTAGGAATTTTGATTACAAGAAAGCCTTCTTTTGCATTTTGATCAACTGACATTTTTTGTGCATCTCCATCAGCTGGAACGGGAAAAGACTTGTTAAAGCTAGATGAAAAAGAACTCTTAAAACTCCCCTCATCATTTATTTTTTCGATAGTGCCAGACAAAATTAATTGAGAATCTTCAATATTTACATTTATCTTATTATTTTCAGAGCTTCCTACTTCTAGGTCATAGTAATAGAAGTTTTCATCTTCTCTGCGTTCGACCTTACCTACATCAAAGGCCGAACCAATATTTCCGATCGAGTCTGCAATAGAGCCAAAGAGAGTATCTTGTTCTTCTTGTCTCTTTTGTTCTTCTTCCATCATGTCTTGCATTTGTTTTTTTAATTTATCGAGACCAGCGCCCATACCAGCAAAAGGATTAGGAATATGTATCCCACCCTGTTGTTCTAACATGGCCTTCTTAAGTCTAACTAATTCTTCTCTTTCAAGTTTATTAGCATTATCCATTATTGTGTATGTTGTAGAGAAGGCAAAGATAGCACCTAGTGCGAATGCAGCGGCATAACCTACTTTATGATTCATCGAAATATCCCCCTTTAGTTAATACATGAGATAACTTTAAAGGATTATTCAAAAAAACTCAAAATATAAATCTATTACCTGAGTACTACATATTTTTTTAGACTAGAATTATACTTCAGAAGTTTTAATTTTTTAGAAAGAACTGAGGCCACGTTATTAGGACCATCATTTTCAACAGTAAAGCTTGCTAATAAAGTTGTCTTCTTTGTCGCGTCCCAATTATGTTCAGCAGTCAGTAAAACATATGAGTCTACGGCCTGTTCATCTGAACCAGAGTTAAAAGAGATTTGTAAAACAGGTAGTCCTCTTAGCATCCCGTTATCACCAATTGAAATTTGAGTTTGAACAGGAAGAAATTCATCAGCGTCTGAGTCTATCACCTGTACTTGACCACTTGATCTTACTAAGAAAACAATCTCTCCAATATACTCTGTCTGCAGAATATACTTTCCTCTAACCTCGTCTAAGAAATCGGCCTTATCGAAGTATCCCATACTAGAAAAGCTAAGGATGGTAGTAAGTAGAAGTAAAAAAGATTTCAATTTCATAAAATATTCCTAATTAGTTTTGTGAAAAATATGAAATTTGTCCTTAATAGTCCACGTGAATAATTAGATATAGCCCATCTATAAATTAATTACACGGCTTAAGTATACGAAATTGCAAGGTTCACAAGAAGCTTAATTTAGTCTTTCACAAGTTGTGAAATCTTTGATAAACAATCTGTGAATTTTAATTTACGACTTATTTTAGTGAAGTTAGTTTGTGTTCAGACAAAACAAAACACGGCTCAAGGGCCTTAACTAACTCATTAGGAGAACATAATGAAAAACCTATTTATCGTAGCAGCTACATTATTAATGTCAGTTTCAACTTTGGCACACATGCCAACTGAAAATGATTCTTGGCAAACAATCAGAAAGCACTTTTCAAGAGTTATCGTTGCAGAGCCTTCTGTAAAACTTGATAACGGTCCAATGACTTCTGCTTTTTTCGTATGTAAAGAAGGTGAGTCTCTTAAAACTTTAAAGCCACTTACTAAGTGTGTTCAGTGGTCAAGAAACACTGGAAACAGAGACAGAGACAACAGAAGATGTCTACAAGAAGTTAAGTACTTTGGATATGCAGCTATCGAAGGAACAAGAGAAAGATGTACTAAGTGGAAAACAGTTAGACGTGGTGATGACAATGAAAGAGTTTGTGTTGCTTACGAAGACTACAACTACTCTCTACCACTTTCTCACGAAGTTAATGTTTACGCTGTTGAAAGAGGCGGACGTGACAATGACGACAGAAGAGGAAGAAAGCTTTTCACAAAAACTCTCTCAATCGAAGATTGCGAATAATATAGTGTGATGGTTGGGCCCTTTCTTAAGAAAGGGCCTTCCCTGTTAAAAAAATGGATAATATGCAAATAGAAGTAGCACAACCAAAGATTTCAATATTTGATTTCGATGATTATCGAGATTATCTTATTAAGGTAGGAATGCCTGACGGTCTCTACTCGCATACTTCAAACAATCTCCAAGCATGGGCATCTCGTCTAGGCTATAAATCTCCAAGCTCACTTACAATGGTTCTAAAAGGACAACGAACTCCAAGTTCGGATATGGTTAGAACACTTAGTGAAGACTTGAAGATGACTATTAAAGAAAAAGAATATTTTCAACTTCTTATACAATTAGAAAAAGCTCACAAGAAAAATAAAGACCCAAAAGAGCTCCTATTAAAGCTCTCTTCACTTAACTCAGAGAAAAAGGCCATTTCACTAGGTCTTAAAGAGTTCTCTGCAATTAGTGAATGGTACTTCTTGGCGATCAAGCAGCTCATAAGCACACCAGGATTCATTGAAGATGAAGACTGGATCTATAAGAAACTAAGAAAGAAGGCCACTCCATCTCAGATAAAGAACGCTATTAACATTATGCTTGAGATGAAAACTATTGGTCGTAATGAATCTGGAGAATTAATTGTCTTAAAAGAAGGTCTTTTAACTACAAATGATGTTCCTAGCTCAGCAATTAAAAGACATCACTTCGGAATGATCAACAGAGCTCTTGAGGCCATTAATGAACAGGATGTTAGTGAAAGACAAGTAACTTCATTAACAATGAAAATTAAAGATGAAGACTTGGCCGAAGCCAAGCAGTATATTTTTGAATTTATTAAAGATTTTAACGAAAAGTTCTCGACCACTGAGGCCAATGAACTTTTTCAGTTGAATATGCAATTTTTTAAGCATACTAAGAATATAGTTAACCAATAATGAGAGACGCCATGAAAAATGTTATTATTTTATCTCTTTTAGTTTTCACTTCAAATATTTTTGCTATTGAAGAAATAATGCTTTCTCCACAAAGAAGAATTGAACTTAACCGAGAGTTTTCAATTCAAACGGCTCCACTCATAGATGCTTTTGGTTCAGGAGATATAGTTGGTAACGGAGGCGGACTTTTAGAGCAAAACTTCTATCACGCTTACTATAGTGTTCAGACAGCTATAGAAAACTGTTTATCTAATATTCAATGCTATACGAATTCTGACCAAAAGAAAGTCCTCAAGGACATCAACAATTTATTTATAAAGAAAATAGGACAGAAGAATATTCTTATATTTTTAAAGAATAGCCAAACTAATGATTTCTTTGAAGATGAGTATGACAATACTCAAAGACTTGCTAAGACAGGTTTTTCTTATGAGCACCCAATCTTTATCAACTTAGAAAGAGCTGAGTCTATTACCAACAATGTGCCTGCTATGATTAGTATTCTTATTCACGAGCTTGGACATCAAGTTGGAATTGCAAGCCACGGCTACCTTGATAGAATTTCGGCAAAAGTAAGAAGAGACTGGGATGCAAACTGGACAGTATCAACCCAAGAAGTAGGACAGAGAAATTTAGATATCAGACTCTTTTCTACTCCAAATAATTTCATTAGTGCAAAACTAAGTTATGAACTGGATGGAAAAGTTAAAAGTCTTAACTCTGAAATCTTTAAGCAACTAAAGTGTAACGACGGTGAATCTTTATACGGCTTCTACCTTTCAAATGGACACTGGAGCAGACCAACAGCGACAAGACACTTTCATTCTGTTGAAATCTCTTACTGGTTGGATGTCTACTGCAAAGATACATATGGTTCGATCTGGGCAGCACAGAAGGACTTAACGGTCACTTTTGATTTTCATAGAACTATGGAATTCGTTACAGACCTAGCAAATGTTAAGGTTCAAATTAAAGAATAATCAAGCAGATCTCAAAAGCCAGTTTTGAATTCTTTCAACTACTGGCTCTGGAGTTTTAACCCATTTGATATGGTGAAAATCTCTAAGTCCATATTCATCTCTTAAATGAATTCTTGTTAAATCAGCACTTTTTAACTTTGAGGCCAGAAACTCACTTCCCTCAATTGGAATATGTCTATCGTTATTGAGAGTTATAAAGAGTATCGGAATATTTAGCTTCTCAAGCTCTAAGTCGAGAGACTCATCAATATGCGAGTAACTTCCACGTAGACCTTCCTTTGCTACATCTCGCATAAGTTTGGCTGGCTCTTTAGAAAGACCTATATAGTCTCCAGGAAAATGACCTAACACCTTCGTAATATTTTTTAGGATATGATAATCAATCTTTCTCTTCGTTCTCTTCAATCCCTTTAACTTCTTGTAATAGAAGCTGCCCCCAGCAATGGCAATCATTCCAGCAATCGAGTCAGGATTGCGGGCACTGTAGAGTAGACCGAATTGAACACCAATACTGTGTCCTAAAAGATAAACCTTTGTATCTCCAAAAAACTCTTTTACTTGAGTTAAGACAGTAGGTAGATCAAATTCGATAACTTCTTTATAACCATGATCGGAGAACTTCATCGATCTCCCCTCTTGATTTTCCCAATCAAAGCTCACGACATGGTTTCCATCTAAAGTTAATGAAGTTGCTAGGCTTTTGTAATAGCCGGCCCTAATTCCTAGGGCCGGCAGAATCACAAATACAGGAGCCATGGAGTTTCCCCTCATGGATCTGAAAAAATTGAGTTTGAGTTTTGTTCTATCAACTAGCTTGATCGTTCTTGTTTCCATACGGTAATTCCTCCGACCCTCGCTCTATCACTTTGATAATTATCAACCGAACCAGAAAATTTGTGAAATGAATATTAATCATATACAATATGCATAATATGAATATTAATGGAATGGACCTTAACCTATTACTCGTCTTCAATGCCTTAATAGAGACAAAATCAGTCTCTAAGGGTGCGAAACTTATAGGTTTATCTCAGCCGGCCATGAGTCATGCTCTAAATAGATTACGCCTAATTTTAGATGATGATCTCTTTTTAAGAACCCCAAAAGGGATGGTTCCGACCCCAAAAGCAGAGGGTATAAAAGACATTATTGCCTCTTCGCTAGGTCAGCTCGAATCAGGTCTTTTTAGTGCCGAACAATTTGATCCGCACACACATAAGAAAAGATTCACTATAACTAGTAGTGATTGTGAATGTATGACCTTCATACCTTATTTAATAAGTAGTATATTAAAAAATTCTCCAGGAATGTCTCTTGATTTTCGTCACCCTACTCTAGAAACATTCTATTCTGATTTAGACTCTTCAAAAGTCGATCTGGCCCTAGGGGTTGGCCTTAGGCCTAGAAATAATTTAGTGATTCAAAAAATATTTGATGAAGACTATATATGTCTTACTAGAAAAGATAACCCACTCGTGCAGGACAAAATCAGCTTAGGCGAGTACTTAAAACTCGAACATATTAATATTGATCCTTTAGGCGGCAGACGAGGCATTGTAGATAATGCCCTTGCAAAAATAGGTGTACAAAGAAATATACGAGTTAGTATTCCTCAATTTTCATTATCGCCTTGGATATTTCTTAATAATAATTTGATTGTCACAATTCCCAAAACACTAGGGCTAGAGTTTCAAAAAATTCTTCCGGTAAAGTCCTTCGAACCACCTGTTGAAATTCAAAGCTTAGAGGGGCATATGATGTGGCACAAAAGAAATGATAACGATCCTGCTCACAAGTGGCTAAGAAAGAAAATTATTCAATCGGTCACGACACTCAGAAAGAAAGGACTCATTAATAAAGATGCAAAGGAGCTCTCATGATAGATCTAAGAAGTGATACACTAACAAGGCCATCTAAAGATATGTTAGAAGCTATGATGAATGCTCCAGTTGGAGACGATGTTTTTGGAGAAGATCCCTCAATAAATAAACTCCAAGAAGATTGTGCTAAACTTTTTGGGATGGATGGTTCCCTATTTTGTCCATCTGGTACAATGACAAATCAAATTGCTATCAGCTGCCATGTACAAGCATTTGAAGAAATTATTCTCGAGAGAGATTCACATATTTACCAATATGAGGGTGGCGGAATTTTTCATCACTCAAGAGCAAGTGTAAAACTATTAGATGGTAATGCTGGAAAGATAACGGCTCACCAAATTAAAACGGCCATTAATCCTGTTGACATCCATCGACCTACAACAAAGTTAGTGTCTCTTGAAAATACAACCAATAGAGGTGGTGGAGCAACCTACTCCATCGAAGAACTTCGAGAGATTTCAAAAGTATGTAAGGAAAATAATCTTCTACTCCACTTAGATGGGGCACGCTTTTTCAATGCTCACATAATTGAAAACTATGACCTAAACGAGATAGGACAAATCTTTGATTCTATCTCCATTTGTCTATCAAAGGGTCTTGGCTGTCCAGTAGGCTCTCTTCTATTAGGATCAAATGAATTCTTGAAAAAGGCCCTTAGAGTTAGAAAAGTGTTTGGAGGGGGAATGCGCCAAGCAGGTTTCTTAGCAGCAGCAGGAAGCTATGCCTTAGAAAGAAATATTGAAAGACTAAAAGAAGATCACTTGCTTGCAAAGAGTATTGAAAAGATTATCAAGAATATAACTTATATAGAGAAATCTAGAGAGGTAGTATCTAATATCGTTATTTTTGACTTAGATAATGAGATAGACCCTAATCACTTTCTAAGCTACCTTAAAGAAAATAATTTACTAGCAGTTTCTTTTGGTGGGCAAGCGATAAGATTTGTTACACATCTAGATGTTGATAAAGATATCTTAAAAGATATTGAAAATATTTTGAACAACTACACCTATTAGGCGGAGTTCTTCTCATCATTAAAGTAGTCGAATATTTTCTTTTTAAGTTCTGTAAAGTCTACTGGTTTAGTGAAATATTCACTTGCACCTAAACTCTTTGCTTTTCCTAAGTATTCATCGTTATCATAGGCAGAAACCATGTATACATGAATATTTGGATAATCTTTCTTTACGGATTCTAAAACTTGAAAGCCGTCCATTTCCGGCATATTAATATCGCATAGAATGAGCTGAGTATCTTCACCATCTCTGCTTTTCAGATACTCTAAGCAACTCTCTCCCGAGTTAAAACAGTTCAGAGTAATTAGTTCTTTTTTAACTTCTTTTTTGAAATAGACTTTATAGAGAGCGGCAACATCCTCTTCATCATCAATGGCCACAATATTGATTTGCATAATATCTCCCGTTAATTCCTATTTAGTATTTTCGGCATTAACGAAAAATAGTAAAGTCAAATACTGTGAAATTAAGCTTCAATTAAGCACTCTCTTGAAGCTCTCTTTAGTTTAAAAGCTTAAGCTGCTCGTTATTATAGTACTCGTACTATTAACATTTTCACCATATCTATTATTGACATAACTCTTAATCACTTCAAATGAAAATGGAATTGCATAGGCTAAAGTAAAGTCTGCCTGAACAGCTCCCCACCAAGACTGAGTCGACTTATTATAAAGGGCCTGCGTTCCAATAAGAATTCTATCAGCTGCAATGATATCAGTCCCCCCCTTAAGATGAACTTCTTCTAAGAAGATTGGAATAAATCCAGAACCTCGATAAATTTCCAATGCTGAAATTTTTATGGCCGCTCGAGTGGACTTTATCTCATTTCCAAAAATCTCACTATAAGGAAGACCATAGAATTGATGAAAGTCAGTGTAACTTCCTCCACCGTATAGAACACCAGAGTGATATGTGGTCTTATCTAAAACACTATAGCTTCCATTTCCATAGAAATAGAAATTTTTAAATGGATTAATATTAAACTTTAAAATAGATTGAAGACCATTATATGGATCATAACCCTCAACATCCTTTTTAAAAAATCTTCCTTTAAAGGAAACCTCTTGCCAGAAGTCATCAAACTGAGCGCGTAATTTATATCCTTTGAGTAAAAGACCATATTCTTTTTCATCTCTAATAGAGATAAAGTCATCTACCTTTTGAAGACCTCCATAAAAAGAGGTTATTAGATCAGCATTTTTTAATTCAAATTTCTTTGAATATGATGCCAGAGTAAGTTCCTGAGAGTCATTTCCTTTTCTTAGAGTACTTTGAGAAAAAGTTTTTCGATGTGAAATACTTAGATAATGAAAAAAAGGAAATTCATATGTGTAGGAAATATCAGGAGCAACTTCATCTAATTCAGAGTATAGAACTGCCCTTAAACTTAGAAGATGTCTTTGATCAGGGTCAGATAAAGAAGTGCTAATTCCCCAAGCACTTAAGCTATCTGACTCAGCTGTATAATCGAAAAACCAATATCGAGGAAGTAAGTGTTTAACGGAGGGATAAGATTCTTTAGAGACTTCAATATTATTTTCTACAGACGTTTCAAAATTATAATCTTTAAGTTCAACTCTTTTAAAAGTTTTTCTTTTTTTCTTAAAATCTTCGCAGCCTTTATTCCACTTATAGAGAGATGATTTTGAATTCTCCATAACTACTGCAGATTGCTTATTCGTTGAACTCAAAAGTATGGCCCTATCAAGAGTCGGATCTTTAATTAGTACTTGATTCTTGAGCGAGTTCATATACGTTTTATCATCGCTTCGAACAATAACATTATCCCCACAACTCTCAAGGAGCGTGAAATTCTCTGCATATTTCTGAACAATAGATACCTTCTTGTGTTCGATAGAATAAAAAGCAAGCATTGGCCGTTCATGATTAATATCTACTAGCTTAAAAAAGACTCCAGACTCAGCTTTCTTTGGATAAAATACATTCACACCTCTTGGAAAAATAATTTCATCTCCATTAATCTGCCATCTTCCGTCTTTAAATTTGAACTCTACAACTTCCTCATTGAATAAGAATGAATAGTCACCATTTTGTGAAGTAAGCTTAAATGAATCGGTGGCCCAAATACTGGTTGATCTCTGGGTTTTATCCCTAGTATTAATAAAGGACTTTATGGACAACGAAGTATCTGAATAGCGAGAAAGAGTGGATAATCTTCCATTAAAATCTATCTCTTGAGACTCCATAGTATCTAGATTTTGAGAAAAGACCTTTCTAACTTTATTATCACCTTCAGCAGTGATCAAATGATTCTCTAGTAATACAATTCCGGCCGATAGATCTTTTTGACCAACAATATTACTAATAATGCTTAGGCCCTCATCAGCTTCTTTTTCTCTTTGTTGGACCTTAGACTTCATTTCATTAAAGAAATTGGTATAAAGACCATTTGCACTCTTTCCAAAACATTCTTTAAAAGCTGAATTTAAAAAGAAAGGAATATTATTATTATTTGCACTTACAAGACATTGAACTGAGCCACTTTTTTGCTTTTCCAAGTACTCTAAAAAGAAGGCCCCTGTCCAATATGGAAACTGTCTATATGGGTAGACGCCAGGACTATCTATACAGTCAATAGTATGACAAAAGCCTCTACTAACAATGGCCTGCTCCCACTGAGCTCTCATTAGTTTATTTCTTAAACGACCACCGTTTGTAAACTCGCTCTCTCCCCAAGTCGCAACTCCTTCGATGAACCATCTAGGAGCGACTCCTCCAAACTTACCGATGGAACCAAAAATGGTTCTAACCAATTCAGGAAAACCACTTGTCTGGTCCATATGAACGATATGAATCAACTCATGTACCACTAGGCCTTGCAGATAATCATCGCCAGTTGTTAGATGCTCAACGCCAATTGGCGGAAACTGACGTAAAATTATTTGATCAATAGGAAAAACTGTCGCACTGCCATTGGCCTCATGGTCGTACTCACTTAGATTAAAGTGAATTGTAGTCTTCGGGGCATACTTAAAGTAATTTGCAATCTTAGCCGTATCTTGTCTCAGTATTTTAACGACACGATTGACGAAACTCTCGTCTTTAAGCGGTAAATGAAGCTCATAATGATAGTGTCCATAATTTGTCTCAACAGAAAATTTAGTTGTATCAATAGGAGAATCTGTTCTTGCAAATAGCAAAGGTGAACAAATATTTAGAAGAATACCCGACAAGAACACTCGGAAAAATTGTTTTTTCATTTTAACAGTACCTAATAGTATTTTTTTTAGTTATACTATCTTAATAAGTCATTAATATAAAAAGATATTTTATCTATAAGGAGTTAATAAATGAAAATTTCTACACTAATCGCCGTTATTGCACTTTCGATCTCTTTAGTAGGTTGTGGTTCTACAAAGAAAAAAGAAGTTCAAGATGGTAACCAAGAAGTATCATCTGTAGGTTCAGATAGCTCAGCACTTGAGCTAAACGCTGATTCTGATTCAGGAAAGGCCGGAGCAATCTCTTCAGTATTTTTTGGATTCAATTCATCGGTACTTACAACAGCTACTCGTGAAACACTTAATGCTAACGCAGAATTCCTAAAGGCCAACCCTTCTGTTGAAGTTCAGGTTGAAGGACACTGTGATGAAAGAGGTGGAGTTCAGTTCAACCTTGCACTAGGTGAAAGAAGAGCTGCTTCAGTTAAAGAATACTTAGTAGCAATGGGTGTTGCTTCTTCTAGAATCTCAACAATTTCATTCGGTAAAGAAAGACCAGTTGCTTTTGGACACGATGAAGGAGCATGGGGACAAAATAGAAGAGGAAACTTCGTTATTACTGCGAAATAATGATAAAGAAGTTAGTACTTTTCACACTATTTTTTCAACTTTGGGGATGTGGTTTAGCGACCACCCGCCCCAAACTTGAAATGAGCCTGGCACAAGTTGCATTTCTAGCAGCAAAAGAAGCAAAAGCACAAACACTCTCCCCTGGCGTTTTTAGAAAAGCAGAGTTCTACTATCTAAAAGCAAAGTCATCTTATCGAAGAAAGTATTTCAATAAAGCAAAGCAATACGCTATTCTATCTAAGAAGTTTTCTGAAAAAGCAGAGTTTATTGCGATTAGAAAACAAACTTTAGAAAATTTATAATTCTTATCTATAAAGAGGATATTTTAATGAGAAGAGAAATCAAATTTCTTGCGCTTAGTTCTTTAATTATTTTTGGTTCATGTAAAACTCAAGAAGAAATTCAAAGAGAACAAATGGTCGACAATCTTTCAATTCAAATGGTCGAAAACCAAAGCCTAACAGCTGACTCGAAAGTTAGACTTCAGAATATTGAAGAGAGACTCGGTATGCTAACGGGACAAGTTGAAGAAACAAACCATAGTACTAAAGAGCAATTATCAAAAGAAGTTCAAACACTTCGTGAAAAAGTAACTTTCCTAGAAGAAAAAGAAAAAGCTAATCAAACAACACAGGATATGAATCAAAAGAGATTAACTGAAATTGAAGATCAGCTTGTAAAGCAAGATGCTTATTTAAAGAAATTGCTCGCCACTCTGTCGGGAGCAACAGCGGCAAAAAAAAGCTCTAAAAAGTTATCTGACTACGATTCAGCAATGCTTGATTATAAGAAAGGTCACTACAGTAGTGCTAGACCAAAACTAGAAGCACTAGAATCTAGTTCTAAAATAAAAGGAAGTAAAAGAACAAGAGTTTTACACAACCTTGGAATGGTTAGCTATATCGGAAAAGATGACAAGGCAGCCGTTGTATACTTCAGCAAGCTCTTTACTGAATTTCCTAAATCAAATTACAACGCTAACGGAATGCTATTTCTTTCAAAAAGTTTGGTTAGAATGAAGCAAAATGATCAGGCCAAGCAAACACTTGAAGAACTTATTAAAAGATTTCCAAAATCGAAGAAAGTTAAAGACGCCAAAGCAATGCTAAAGAAATTGTAATGTAAAAGGAAGCTCGAATATGAAAAAGCAAATATGGATAATCGCTCTACTTATCATTTCTTCTTGTACTTACTTTATTGAGACAATTGATAATAATGAGTACACAGTACAGAATATTTCAAAGGATAGCTTTTCCATATTATTTAGTCATAATATCAATGGTGAAACCCACCCTTGTGGTTGCAGACATCACCCTCTAGGCGGACTTCCTCAAATTGCAGGAATAATGCACGAAATAGAAAAAAAGAGCGACACTCTCTATGTAGACAGTGGAGATACTTTCTTTGCTTCTTCTACGATTCCAGACAGCCTTAATAGCTCTTTGAGCTTCACAGGTAAGAACCTTGCCAGGGGTCTAGGAAAGCTTAAACTTTCCTATATGCTACCCGGAGAACAAGACCTTGCCATGGGTTGGGACTTTTTAAAAAACGTTGAAGAAGAAAATCCTTTTACTTACTTAGTCTCAAACCCATCTGCAACTTTTCCACTTAATCATAAAAAGATTGTTATCTATCAAAGAGGACCCCATAAGGTCTTTCTAATTGCATTATCAGATCCAAATATTTTTAAGCCTCAATTCTCTAGTGCATTTATCAGCCCAATTGCTCAGATACCTTTTATAAAAGAAGAACTTAAAAAGGCAGGATTCGAACAAAAGAATCCTTTTCATAGACTAATCGCCTTAACAAACTCTGGAATTGATGTTGATAAAATTTACGCAAAGAATTTTCCAGAAATCGATTGGATCATCGGGTCCCATTCACAAAGCTTCACGAAGTTTCCTGTTGAAGAGGGAAATACAAAGATGGTGCAAGTTCTTTCTAGAAACCACTACCTAGGAGAGATTAAGATCTCTCTAACTGCTGATAAGAAGTCCGACTCTTATGCTATTCATGAATCAAGAGATGAGAAAGCAAAGGTTTTACAACCTAATCCATTCCACGCCTTTCTCACAGATCATAAACAAAGGCTTGCAAAAATACAGCTTGAAGAGCAAAACGCAATGAGTGTAAAAAGCATAGGAGTACAAAAGTATAATACTTCATCATCATGTATTGAATGTCATACTGATCAGGCCAAGAAGTGGCAACAAACCCCACATGCACTGGCCTACCTCACTCTTATCAAGGCGCAAGAAGAAAATAATTTATCATGTGTAAAATGTCATTCTCTAGGACTTGGGTCTACACATGGATTCCAACGAGCGCAGGATATTATTCAGTTCGAACAAACAGATGAAAAAAAGCTAAAAAGGTTAAAAGATAATTACTGGAAACATGTAAAGAGTGAATTTACAAATTTTACATCTATTAGAAACTTACCTCCTCATACTATAGAGAAGATATCAAATAAGTGGGTTAAATTTGATGAACAAAGTGGAGTGTCGCATAACTTTTCTAACGTTCAATGTTTAAATTGTCATGACAAACATCTAGATCACCCTTTCTCAACAAGCGAAGTGAAAGTTCCTGACTCACAAAAGTTTGAAAAAATGAAGGCCAAATGCCTTAACTGCCACAACCAAGATCAGTCTCCAGAGTGGTATGAAGATGGAAAGGCCAGTGAAATTAAAATTATTCAAATGATGAAGAAAGTTCAGTGTAATCACTAATCAAGTTCATCTAAGAAAGTCACAAACTTTGATCGATACTTCAAATTCTTGGGCCAGAAAATATCAGTATGGCCCCCATCCTCTACTGACCACCACCACTTCTTTTTAGTCGATAACTTTTGGTAAATCTCTTGTCCAAATTTATAGGGAACAATTGGGTCCTTCTGACCATGTATCACTAGCGTTGGAATCTCGATTTTCGAGACAAAGTCTCTCGCTGCATACTCGTCAGAAACAAGAATATAAGACAGTGGACTTAGAACAACAAAGACACCTGCATTTTTTAGCTTATCAAAAGCAATAGACTGGTATGAAATAAAAGTTGAGTCCAAAATATAGAGATCAATCTCATCTCTATGTTTAAAATCTTTCAGCGCCCTCATACTTACAGCGCCACCAAGGCTTTGGCCGTAAACAATAAATTTTGGATAATCTCTTTGCTTTTCATAGGCCCAATTGAGAGCAGCGATAGAGTCCTTATTCAACCCCTGCTGATTGGCCTGCCCCTTAGATAGTCCATAACCTCTGTAATCAAAGATGAAAATATCGTATCCCTTCTTAGTCAGCCAGCCTAAGTTCAACCAATGAGAGGTTAAATTTTGGGCATTTCCGTGAAAATAAAGAATCAAACCCTTCTTTTTCTTAACTTTATTGCTAGTCATTAACCACCCATGAAGCTGTGTATCATCGGTGGATTTAAAGTCTATATCACTATACTCAATATCTTGAGTTTTAGGATCTGCGTAAAAGTAATCAGTGGGAAAGTAAAAAAGGTTAGAACAACTTGAAAATAGCAGTGCTAAAGTATAAATAATCAGCTTTTTCATGTACTAAGAACCTTAAAAGATTTAATAAACGCTATCTATTATGCTAGGATTTTGAGCTTATGACTACAAAGTTTATTTTAGGAATTGAAACCAGTTGTGATGATACATCTATAGCAGTGCTAGAGTGTGATTTTCATGACTTAAACACTCCACCTTCCGTTTTAACGCAGAAATCGTTTTCTCAGGAACAGCTACTCAGTAAATGGGGCGGCGTTGTTCCAGAAATTGCTGCGAGAAATCATTTAGCTAAGCTAGTGCCTCTGCTAGAAAGTACCCTCGACTCTATTCATCTGGACATGAAAGACATAGATGCTATTGGAGTTACGACTTCGCCAGGACTACTAGGACCACTGCTAACAGGTCTGAACACAGCGAAGACACTCTCACTTATATTTGAGAAACCTATAATTCCCGTAAACCACTTATTTGCACACCTAGAGGCCATCCACCTAACGAGAACAACTCGCTATCCATATATTGGACTACTTGTTTCAGGTGGACATTCTCTCTTTCTACTTGTGAAGTCTCAAAGAGATTTTGAAATACTTGGCTCAACAATTGATGATGCCGCGGGTGAAGCATTTGATAAAGGTGGAAAGATACTAGGACTCGGTTACCCTGCCGGTCGAATTATTGATGACCTTGCTAAAGAAGGTGATCCGCTAAAGTATCAATTCCCAATTGGCCTAAAGTCTTCTGCTGACTGCCGCCTAAGTTATTCTGGTGTAAAGACTGCCCTAAGACTTTTTGTGGAGCAAAATCCACACGTCGTTCACCCAGGTGGAGATATTTACTCACAAGATATAAAAGATGTCTGTGCATCTTATCAGCATGCAATTGTTGGAGCTTTGAAACTAAAACTAAAATATGCAATGAAGAAAGTTAATGAAGACCATCCGCAAAAACTAGAAGTCGTTGTCGGTGGTGGTGTTGCTTGCAATAGTTACTTAAGAAAAGTTCTAATTGAAACATATCGTGACGTTTTCTTCGTTACACCTAAGTACTGTACAGATAATGGGGCCATGGTAGCGAACTATGCCTCTAGAATCTACAATGATGCAATTGACTTTCCAGAGTGTCTAACTCTCGATGCTAAAGGAAGATATATCTCTAAAAAAGATCTTCAAGAAAAAAGGAATCTTTAGTGACCAAGAAACTTCCCTGGGCAGACAAAAACCTTGGACAACACTTTCTAAGAAGTGAAAGTATAATTAACTCTATCACTGAAGACTTCAAAGACGAGGCCCAAGCAATGATAGAAGTTGGACCAGGTCCTGGTATCCTAACGGAGTTCTTAGCTAAACATGATCTTCCATTTCATGTCATAGAAATGGATAAGAGATTTCCAGAATACTTAGAACAATTTATTTCTAAAGATCAGATAACCCTTAGTGATGCACTAAAGGTGGATCTTCCAACTTTCTTTGCACAAAAAAATATTGCTGATAAAGATATTTGGCTAGTATCAAACCTTCCTTACAACGTCAGCGTTCCACTTCTTATTAATTTCATTCAGGCCCCTCAGATAAAGTATATGACCCTGATGTTTCAAAAAGAAGTTGCCGATAAGGTTGTTAATTTTGTTGGGAAGAAAAAGAATTCAATGGGCTCACTACTTTGTCTGACCCAAAACTACTTTGAAGTAAATGTACTGTGCCAAGCGCCTCCTGGAGCCTTTCAACCTCCACCAAAAGTAGACTCCACAGTGATTAGTTTCAAAAGAAAAGAGTCTCCTCTAATACCAATTGAAGAGTTTAGAGAGTTTGAAGAATTTCTTCGCAAGATATTTAAATTCAAAAGAAAGCAGCTTGGAAGTATCTTAAAGAATTATTATGAAAAAGAAGTCTTAGAAAAAGCATGTGAAGAAGTCGGCGTCCAAAGAACCGACAGAGCTGAAGCTTTTGATTTAGAAGTAATACAGAATCTTTATAAAGTACTAAAAAAATAGGTCTACTATGAAATTAACCTCACTGTTTATTCTCTTAAGCCTCTGTTTAAATACTCAGGCAAATTATTTTGAGTTCTTCGGCTCTCACGTAACAACATCAGGAATTGGAAATCAGGCCAATCTAGATGCTGATGATCCGGCCAATAATTATTATATTCCTGCTCTTATGGCCCTAACTGAAAAGTTTAACTTTGCCGCTAGTGCCTCAATGAGTAGTACTAACTTTGAGTCCATCAATGGCGTTGTTATCATGAACGATGCTTACCAAGACCCAGCTCTTCCTGAGCAGACAGGAAGCGTAGGAACGGACTACGACCCTCAATATAATGGAACTCTTCACATAGCACTTCCACTGGCAAAAAATTTAGGAACAATTGCCCTAAGTGTAAATACTCCTGTTGGTAGTCTTATGAAAGTAAACTCAGGAGACCCTACTCTTCCTGAATATGTAATGTACCGCTCTCGCTATAGCAGAAGTATATTCTACTTTAATTACGCTAAAGCATTTTTAAACAATACACTGGCCTTTTCAATTGGAACTCAGCTTGGATTTCAGGCCGCAGCAGATGTAAAGACTCAAGTCTCTATTCAATCAGGATTCGGTTCATATGGTTCTGCAAAGTCTGATATTAAACCAAGCCTTGGTGTAATCTTGTCAGCTCTCTATAGACCTTCTGCCAATACACAGACCTACTTTGCTTATCAGCAAGAAATGAAGAATAACCTCGAAGCAGCGGCCTTTGGTAAAGTCAGTATCTCAACAACAACAGACTATATTCTCGATTTAAATGTTAAGAGTATGATTTACTACGATCCACATATTCTACGTCTTGGATTTGGGCACCAGTTTAGTATGTTTAAATTTTACGGACTGTTAGAATATCAGATGTGGGGATCATATAAGTCTCCAATAGTTCAAGTCATTCAAAGAGGTGGTGGAATTCAACCTAGTAACGACTACGAAAGTTTAAAAACTGAAGACATCTTTGTTCCAAAACTTGGCCTAGCTCTAAATCTAACTGAAGAGTTAGAATTAGACTTCGGTGTCATCTACAGACCAACACCTATTCAAGGTGACTTTTCGGGGGCCGGAAATACTTTGGATACAAATTCAACAATACTGACAACTGCTGGTCTCTACAATATGAACCTATTTGATTTTCCGATCAAACTAGGCGCTTCTTTCCAATATCATATGCTAGAAGAGCTTAATGTTGTAAAGTCTGCAAACTTAGAAAGTGGTGGAGCTGGAAATAAAATCGGCTCACCAGGATATAAGGTTGGCGGAAGCGTAATGGTTGGATCATTAGGTATGAATATTAGTTTTTAGGATTTTTATGGGTATTAAAATAATTGCAAAGAATAAGAGAGCTCATTTTGACTACGCTCTTGAAGATAAAATTGAAACTGGAATGGTTTTAGTTGGAACTGAAGTAAAGAGTCTTAGAAATGGAAAAGTTTCCATAGCTGAATCTCATATTACTATTGATGGTAACTTTGAAGTTTGGGCCCATAATATTAATATTCCTCAATACGAGTTTGGAAATATTAATAATCACGATGAAACAAGAAAGAGAAAACTCCTTCTAAATGCAAAAGAGACGTCTAAGCTCTTTCATAAAATGCGTGCACAAAAGCTTACTCTTGTACCAACAATGATATACTTTAAAGGATCAATCGTTAAATTAGAGATCGCTCTAGGAAGAGGGAAGAAACTCCATGATAAAAGAGCGGATGATCAGAAAAAAGATGTTCAACGAAAGCTACAAAAAGGTATCTACGAATAGGAGAAGATATGTCCATTTATGATCACAAAGTTATAGATAATAAAGGTAAAGAAGTTTCATTATCGGACTATAAAGATAAGGTCGTTCTTGTTGTAAATACTGCTTCTAAATGTGGCTTTACACCTCAGTATGCAGGTCTTCAAGAGTTATATACAAAGTACAAAGAAGAGGGGCTTGAGATTCTTGCTTTCCCTTGTAACCAATTTGGGGGACAAGAGCCTGGCGAAAGTGAAGAAATCGCATCATTTTGCGACCTACAATTTAATATCTCTTTTCCATTAATGGAGAAGATAGATGTTAACGGAGATGGTACTCACCCATTCTACGAAGAGCTCAAAAATAGTGCTCCAGGACTACTTGGATCAAAGAAAATAAAGTGGAATTTCACGAAGTTTCTTATCGGAAAGAATGGCCAGTCAATCACAAGGTTTGCACCTCAAACAAAGCCAAGTGAACTAAGTTCAAATATTGAAGACCTACTAAAGTAGGTCTTTTTCTTATTTTGCTACCCAGTTATAAACAACGAATAAGTAAGTTCCAAAGAATGCAATCCCAGAGAACCTATAGAAGTTTCTCTTAATGAGACTTAGACCTATTAGAAAGACACTTGCAAAGACAAGTACTGAAATCTCAAGCGTGTAGTCTTTATTAATTGCCACATCATAGAAGCCTAGTGAACCTAATACAAAAGCAACATTGAAAATATTTGAACCAATGATATTTCCCGTAATCAAGTCTGTATTCTTCTTTTTCACACAAGCTAGAAGTGCTGTTACGAGCTCTGGAAATGAAGTTCCAAAGGCCACGAAAACTGCAGATATAACATATGTAGAAATACCTAATGCTGCACCTATCTTAGAGCCAGAACTAACTAAGAGCTCTCCACCTAGATAGAGTAAAACAAAGCCAATTAATAACTTCACAAACATTATAGGAGTGATTTCATGAATTGTTTCTTCCTCACTTGCATTTCTTAAATGTCTCTCTTTGGCCATCCCCCTAAAGGTATGTGTTAGATACACAATAAAGAAGCCTACAAGAAGAGCACTTCCCCACCAAAATAGTTTTGTTTGCAATAAGATAAAAGAGAGAATTGCTGTTAGAACAATATGAAAAAAGAGCTGAACCTTAATTTCTTTTCCGGCCATATAGAGAGGTACGGCCATCCCCGTCAATCCCATTATTAAAAAGAGATTGGCTATATTAGAACCTACAATATTTCCCAGTGCTATTGGTGTCTCACCCCTAAAGCACGCCAATTGGGAGACAAAGAACTCTGGTAATGACGTACCAAACCCTACAATGAGTAATCCTATAACAAGAGGTGACATTCCGAGGAAAAGACCAATTTTCTCTGCTGATTCAAGAGCAAACTCTGCTCCAAAATATAGCATTACGATTGCTAAAACTAATAAAACTACTTGTAGTGTCATAATCCTTCCCTATAATTAACTTATGAAGACAATATATAGTAACTTTACCGAAAAGAAATTTAAAGTCGTAGCTATTACCTGTGCGTTATTTTCTGATCTCGTTATCGCAAAATATATTTGGTTTATTTTCGCTGATAAAACAGTATTTGAAAAATACTTTGTTCAAGCTATAGATCAGATGAAACATAGTCCTAACTTCGACGAACAATTAATCCCTAAAGACTTCTTTAACGAATTCTTTCAAATATGGACAAGCTCACTAGTCTTAATGCTTATTGCTGTCATTCTAGTGCATTTACTAAATTATCTATTCTATTATCAAAATAGATTATTTGCTTTTAAATACCTTCGAATACAGGCATGGATTGGAGGAGTTGGTCTACTACTAGCGGGAATTCCTAATATACTCAATGACACCATCTACTTAGCACTTGCTGCGGCAGGAATCGCTCTTCTATTTGTAGCAAATGGACTAAAGATTTTTAAAGTGAAAAGTCCGGCACTAAAATCCTAGTTTTTTCAGGATTTGTCCATGGAGGAAGATCTCTTACTTTCTCCAAAAGGTTTCTCTGACCTGTAACTGCTAGTATGAATGAGTCAAAGGCCCGTGGATTCTTGATAATGAGCTCTAGATCGTGGTCATAAATAAAGATATTTAGCCTGGCCTCTATCTTCTTAATAATATCTAACCTTGCATCAATTCCAAGTTCGATATCACTCATATTTAAAATATCTCTCTTAAGTAAATTCTTAGACCTCATAAGTTCGATGAGTGTTAGGTTTACATTTCCTTCATAGAGATCAATATTCTTTGGAAAGTGTCTTCTTAAGTAAGAGAATCTAGAAAGAATCATCAAAGAGGTATTTCCAAACGAGTCATAGGAAGAGTTAAATAGCTCTAAATATTGGTCATAGTAATATTTCCAAATCCAATAATCTGCAGATCTATTCCAATAAGGAAGAAAGCCTTTCTTCAACCTTCTTTTAAATGATCTGGAAAGTAGATGCTCGTGAGACTCTTTATCCCAAAAATCTCTTCCCTTATCTACTTCATCATCATTATTTCTATTTCTTTCATAGGCCTTAGGGTGATTCGCATGAATTTCTTTATCTTCTTCTAGAATTGCTTCAATTCTTTGCTTCACACTAGTAACCGATTCAACCGGACATTTATCCGATCCAGGGCAATCTAATTGGCAACTATGACAGGCCGGCCAAGTCAGAGGGAAGTCTACAACAAGTTGCTTGACGCTATAGTCCTCTATCCAAGACCTAATAGCATCATCGCCCTCTAGACCTTCTTCATCTTTAACTTGTAAAAGTGATCTCAGAAACCATCTTTGAGAAGATTCGTAGTATTCGATGAGGCAGAAGAAGAAATTATCCTTTCTTCCACCTTTCATACTCATACCCGCAATATTTTTAGACTGAACCACCACTGCTCTCTTTAAAGAGGTTTATCTATCGAAAATGGGAGAATATCCATGTCATTACTGGTGACTATACTCTCTACAAGCTCTCTTTGCTCTGATGGATGTACAATTAAAAAACAACCTCCACCACCGGCACCGCAGACTTTTAAACCTGCACTAGGAACCGCTTGTACAACTTTATTATACACCATATCCATTTTTTCAGAAACTATTCCAGGAAAAAGTTCTTTACGAGTGGATCCTTCTTTAGAAATAAACTCGCCTAGCGAGCTAAAGTCTTTATTTTTTATAGCTTCATAGGCCTTTTCACTTAGGTCTGCTATTTGCATTAAGCCCTTTCTAATATTGATATCTTTATCAAAGAAGCCTTTGTAAACTTCCCAGTTATTTATTCCTGAAAGTCTAGACTGCTTGGAATAAACAAGTGAGATGTGATTTTCTAAGTATTCTTTAAGCTCATCACTATAGAGTTGCTCTACTTCAATCTTATCTAACTTTGGAATGAGGGCTAAAACTCCTCCATAAACAGCAGGATAATAATCTTGATAACCTGCTGGCCCTGAATCTAAGATTCTACCCTCAATTGATCTAACAACTTTAATAGCTTCATTTCTATCAATTGGTATTTTTAGAAAATTACAAATAGCGCAGTAAAGTGTCACTCCCATAGAAGAGGAACCACCAAGACCAGCTCCTGCTGGAGAGCCAGACTTTAAGTGAAGTGTAATTCCACTGGTTAGTTCAAAGTGATTTAAAATCTGACACACAAAAGAAAAATGAGAGAAGTGATCTCCTAATAAATTTTCAACAGTAAAGTCACTGCTATCGAAAACCACTGAAGTGTCATAATCTAGAGAATGAATCTGAACTTTTCCTTTTTCAAATTCTTCAATTGTAACTTCGGCCTTTAAACTTGTCGCAAGATTTAGAGTTACAGTATTTGGAATAATTAAGTTAATTGGCTCTAAATCAATAGTTCCACCTAACAAGTCTACTCTTACTGATCCACTATACTTCGCCATTATATATTCCTACATATGGTAACTCTCTAAAGCGGCCATTGAAATCTAGTCCGTATCCAATAACAAAGTGATCTTCTATTTCAAAGGCAAGGTAGTCAATTTCTACTTTATGCTCAAGTCTTGCAGGCTTATATAGTAGAGAACTTACTTTTAAAGTTTTCGGATTTTTCTTTTTAAAACTCTCAACTAATGATGAGATCGTTAGTCCAGTATCAACAATATCTTCAACCAGAAGGACGTTCTTTCCTGCAACATCAACATTAATGTCGAGATTAACTCTAAGGTTTCCAGTTGATTCAGTTCCTTCATAGGATGAAACTGACATAAATTCCAAATGAACCGGAAGGTTTAATTCTCGAATGAGATCGGCACAATAAATAAATGAGCCCTTTAGAACTCCAATAACAACAAGCTCTTCTCCATGAAAATCTTTTGAAATTTGTTCACCTAACTCTTTAACTCTCTTTTGAATAACTTCTTTAGAAAATAGAACAGGATAAGACATATAAACCTCGGGTTTAGTTAATACCCAATGATTATAACAAAAAAAGAAAAGGAGACCAGAGTCTCCTTCATAAAATTATATTTGATTTTCTAGAGCAGTATCGCTTGAAGATTGAACATTGATTGAAAAAGCGAGTAGATCTTCATCTTCTGGCTGATAATCCCAATGTGTTGTACATCTAGCTTCATAAAGATCGGCCTCTCCAACAAGAACTTGATCTGAGTTAGAAGCAGACTTTCTATGCGTTTTAGAAGCCGGAGCACCGCAAGAAGTACACACGGCCTTAACCTTAGTTACTTCATCAGCTACTGCCATAAGATGTGGCATAGGTCCAAAGGGCTCACCCTTGTAGTCCTGGTCTAATCCAGCAAGAATAACTCTAATACCTCTTCTTGAGAGCTTATTAACAACTTTAATGATGGTTTCATCAAAGAATTGAACTTCATCAATAGCTACAATTCTCGTAGAGTCATAGAGATTTTTTAAAATATCAATAGCGCAAGAAACCGGCTGTGCCTTTACTGATTGCGAAGAATGACTCACAACATCACTTTCGTGATATCTATCATCTATAGCTGGTTTAAAGATTTGAATCTTGATTTTTGCAATTTGCGCTCTTCTAACTCTTCTGATTAACTCTTCAGTCTTACCAGAAAACATAGGGCCACAAACGACTTCAACACTTCCTGTCATGAAGCTTGCTGCGTAAGGCGACACGTCTCTCTCCTTTTTAAATGTAATGCATATCTGTGTGTGTAAATGAATTCTTACAGAGAATTTTCGCTCTGTAAATGAACTCAAATATGTGTTCTTTTTCTATTTTAATGAATTCCAATAGATAGTGGAAAAGTATTTTCTAACACCGTCTGACTTTGGCAACTTGTCAAAATAGGATCTATTTTAAAGCATTGCAAAAAGAGTTGAAAAATAGACCACTACTAGAACAATTAAGAGAACAAAAATAAATAGTGGTGAACAAACTACGATCAAACTTTGTAGAGTAGTAAGGCCCATATTATTCTTGAGTCCTGCAAAGAGATAAATAATTGAACTGAAGTGACGAATCATTTCTCCAAAAATTGGAACGATCAAGAAAACATTGGTCACAATAGAGTGATTTACAACTTGCGCTGAAACACTCTCTAGGTCACCTTCAAAATTAAATAATGATCCAAAGAACTTTACAACAACCATCCAAACTTTTGAATAGAACCAAAGAGTCACCGGAAAGAAAATTGCTTGAATAATTGACCACGAAATAAGTACCTTCTGACCTTCAACTGATATTTCATCATTGATTAAAAAAGAAAAAGCGTCACTATCACTCATGCTCTCTGTCGTTAAAAATCCTAGATAAATAAGACCTACAGAGTAAATTCCATTAATGATCGCCATGATCCAAGATACGCTTAAGACTTCAACAAAGCTTAATCCTTCATTTTTTAAATGCTCTTGATGCTCCACATGCGACTGATCAGCAATGGTAAGTCCAGAAGATCTCAAGTTTACTAAGGCCTTATGGCGATTATGCCTCAAAGCTTCATGAGTTTTAAATGGGTGTAAAAAAGCGACTATGTAATCATTAATAATTGTTATCATTGCTCTACCCTATAATCATCCGGATCAATACTGATTAAGTCTTTATCAACTCGTTCATAATGATATGAAATTCGAGAGCGTCTATCGACTAAAATAATTTCTCTTTCAGTAAAATGAAATTCAATATTTCTTGCTTGAAAGGCAATTTGTAATTTTGGATGAGGAAAATCAGAGTCTTTAAATTCATCTAAAATATATTTGGCCGGACTTTGCATCATCTTCAAAGTATTCATGGCCTTTAAACCAAACTGGTGAGAACCAATCTTCATCGATTCATTATTATCAAACTTTATTTCAAGTTCACCATTTATAACTTCAAATGGTTTAAGATCCCAAAGATTTTGAACATTATATAAGAAAAGCCTCTGCTCTCCACTTTTTATGAGAAAAATCCCTGGATAATTTGGTGCTTTCAAGTAGTACCTATGATCATTATTATAGGACTCGAAAATATTAAATACTGCAGAACTTGTCTCGAGAGATCCAACTTTTCTTCCAAGCTTTGATTTATCATAATCTTTAATATACATCTCTGCTTCAAAACTTTCATACTTACGCTTTAAATAATCGAGAATATTAGAAGATACTTTAATACCAGCAATAGGTGCTGGCTCTGTCATCTTAGTTTTAAAATCAATTGAAAAGCTCTTATTTCTTATATTTGTTATTTTAACTGAACTATTATCAAAATCTTCGCTAAAGACTTTTAAGTCCATAAAGAATCCTGTTGGCAAGAAGAACAGAGACTTTACTCTTTGGTATTTATGATCTGATCGATGTGACTCTTCTTGATTATAGATAACTCCTTCATACGGAGTTATATCATGAGCTATTGAGTATTCAGAGACACCATCTGTTTTAACTTCAACATAGAAGTCTTGTGAAAAATCTAACTTCTTACCTAGCCTAAACTCGATTCGACACTTCTCCATTTGGAAACTTATCTTTGGAAATTGTTCAGGAAAGAAGTCCTTTGGATTCTTTATATCCTCTGCACTAAGTTTTTTCTTAGATCGTATATTAGCAATACGTTTAAGAAATTCATTTATTTTTTCTTGGCTAACTTTAAAATCACTTGAAAAATAAACAATATCTTCACCTCTTCTTACAAGATGATTATAAGGCGTTTGAATCTCTTCTAGACGGCCAAACTCTTTTCTTACAACTAACCTAGAGACAATGTCATCTTTTTCCTTCTTTTCTACATGCTTCTTCTCCTGAGTAAAATAAACAACAGAAAGCAGAGCTATTAGTCCGATAAAAAGGTAGAGATTCTTCATTACAGCCGACCTCTTCTTCTATAAATAATGATGGATAGTATAATTAGAATAACAGGAATAATAATAACACTAAAAAAGAATATAATTCCTAATTGAGGTGCACTAATAAATATAGGCTCATCTTTAATTGTTGTTCTATCAAAGCTTATTAATTGATTATTCCTTGTTAGCCAAGAAATTGAATTTACAACAATAGAGAAATGCACTCCGTATTTAGTAAAGTTATTCGATACAAATGAGCTATTTGAGAAAACAACAATTCTAGAACTATCATCAAACTCATGTGCTAGAGCAAAGTTTAATGGGCCTGGAATATCTTTAGATTTATCAAATTTCTTCTTATCTAATTCTAGAAAATTAGACTCTCCCCAACTTAAAGGAGTCGATCTAATTAAAGTTCTACCTTTATCAATTTTCGTTTTATCAAACTCTAAAACTGTTGCCAGAGGAAAGAAAGCATAACCAGTGAAACCTTCAAAAATAGGATGTCTTAGGTCAAAGTCCTCCGCTATCGGAACAGTTCCTTTTGACCCTTGAACATTAGACTTCGGAGAGATGGCCAATAAATTATGAACCTTTATTCCAACTTCTTTCAAATACTTTCTAAAGTTTGGAATGCTATCCCCATTAAACTGAGGATTAATTGCAACTAGTAAGGCTCCACCAGATTTACGATATTTCTTAATCGCTTCAATCTCTCTTTGTTCTAAATCAACCTCAACGCCCCAAAGAACAAGTGCATCACAAATCCCCAAAGGATCTGAAGAAACTAATTTATAATCTTCAATCCTATAACCTTCTTTATCTAAAAGTCTTTTTAGGGCACTATGATGAATATTATCGTCAGAGTACCAACTGAATTTTGAGTGAGAACTATCAACACAAAGAATACTTTCTTTGGCCGATCCTACACGATAAAGAGCATTCGTTAGCTCTAATTCTCTGACTCTCGTGAATCTAGCAGTGCGATCACCTTTTGTTACAATAATAGTTGGAACTTGAGTAATTTTCGACTCAGCAACAAGGTCTGGTCTAGTATCTATATCTATGTACCTAACTGAGATGTCACTCTTGTGAACAGAATAGAGTTTAAATAGAGCGCTGATATTAGCGTGATCACTTTTCTTTGCAAATACATCAACTTCTATTTTCCCTTCAAGTGAATCTAAAACTTTTACAGTCTGCTGCCTAAGAGAGTTAAACTTCTTCTGAGAAAGATCAACTTGCAGAGGATTCTTAAAAAATAAATAGTTTATTAGCCCAAGAATATAGAAAACTAAGAAGCAAGTTAATAAAGATGAACTCAGTTTTTGAAACTGTGCACTCTTGTAATAGGCCGAGAATCGATTTCTCTTGATGATCACGAGAATTAATGTGAGCGAACACGTTATAAGCGAGACAACACTATTAAGAAAGACTTCGTCGTCAATTGATATCCACAAGGCCAATGAAGTTAGATACAAAACAATATTACAGCCAACAAGTACATTAAATAACTTTCCCTTCATTACCATCTCCTTGAGTCAAGAGACTTATTAATAAAGAGCATAAAGAGGCCAATGAAAGAAAAGAAATAAACAAAACTATAGCTTCTTAAATCTCCCTTAACCATAAAAGAGAAATGAAAAGAATTATTCATATAGCTAAAGATTTGCCCCACAATAAAGTTATTCGTTGAATTAGCAGAGAGATTTAATAGAAGGATCGATATGAGTATAGCAAAACTAATGAACGCCGATACTATTTGATTTTCACTCAAAGAAGAAGCAAACATTCCTACAACAACAAAGCAGCTAATATTTAACAATAGTCCTAAGTAGGCACTAAAAACGACTCCCCAGTCACTATAGCCGGAGAACATCAATACTATTGGGCAAATAAAAGAAAGTCCCAACATAATTGAAATCATCGTTAGATTAGAAAGAAATTTTCCTATAATTATTTTCCATATAGAGACTTTAGACCTTAACAGCAAATCAAGAGTTCCAGACTTATTTTCCTCACAAAAAGTATTCATGGTTAACATTGGAGTTAAAATCATAAACAAGAAACTAATAATATTAAATAAAGGAATTAATACATTTTGAGTTAGAGAAGCTCCCGTATGTTCTTTAGAAGCAAGTATATAATTATAAAAAATCCATCCTACGATTGCGCTAAAGATTGCGCATAAAATATAAAACAATGGAGATGATAGAGACTCTTTGAACTCTCTTTTAAAAATACTAAGCATCTGTTGATCCTGTAACTCTTTCAAAAATTTGTTCTAAATCTATTTCGACATTTGATAAAGAATTCACATTATAATTCTTGTCCATTAAAAATTTATTAAGCTTTCCTCTAATATCTTCATCATTCTTTGTGTAAATAATTACAAAAGCACCGCTATACTCGATGGAGGAAATTTCAAATGAAGACATAAGCTCTTTATGGTCTTCATCTGTTAAGACCGAATCTAGTTCGACTTTAATAACCTGTCCTGTTACAAGGTCTTTTTTCACATCTTCAATTTTTCCAGTTTTAAGGATTCTTCCCTTATGAATAATTGTCACCTCATCACAGAGATTACTCGCTTCATAAAGTTGATGAGTAGAAAAGAGAATTGTATGATCATTCTTAAGAGAGAGGATCAATTCTCGAATTTCCTTAATCGCATGGGGATCAAGCCCAACAGTAGGCTCATCTAAAATAATGATTTCAGGATCAACAACTAAGGCCTGAGCAATACCGACTCTTTGCTGATATCCCTTCGATAGATTTCTAATTAAACGTGAACTCACTTGAAGCAGTCCACATTTCTCTAAAACTGAATCAACACTAATTGCTGATTTATAAATAGATTTAACAAAATCTAAATAGCTCCTTACATCCATATTCTTATAAAGAGGTGGATTTTCAGGTAAGAAGCCAATTGATCTTTCGGAGTTAATAGTCAGCTCCCCAGAACAGGGTTGCAAAATACCTGTAATGATCTTCATTGTAGTAGATTTTCCTGCTCCGTTTGGACCAAGGAAACCATGAATACTACCTTTAGACACAGTAAAGCTTATATCGTCCAAGGCCATTGTACCTGGAAAATTCTTTTGAATATGCGAAATTTCAAGGGCGCTTTCTTCCATAAAATCACCTATAGATGTAGATAGACCTAATCGTAGCAAATTTATTACGGAAAGTTAAAGCGTTAATGGCCAAAAATGATGAAAACAACCCTATTTTTTCAAGAAAATTCGAATACTTACCGATAGTATAAGTTATGAACAATTTATTTAAAGAACACGTTAAGAAGGCACAAAATATTATCATTACGACCCACATCTACCCAGATGCCGATGGTATTGGAAGTCAAATAGCTCTTTGCATGGCCCTAAAGTCCATTGGCAAAAACGCAATTTGTGTAAATGAGATGCCTCTGTTTGACAGGTATAAGTATCTCGACCCACAAGATGTGGTCATATCCTATCAAGAATATATGGATAAGCCTTTTACAGAGATAGACCTTCTCATCGTTGCAGATACAAATAGTCTTCCGCGCATTGGAAAGAATACGCAAGAGTTAGTTCTCAATTCTAAAGAACTACTCTTCATAGACCATCATCCATGCCCTAGAGAATTAAAGAGTATTCATTGTATTGATACATCAATGGCCGCGACTGGAGAACTAGTAGGAAATCTTATTAGTGATATAGGAGTGGAGTTTACCCACCCTATCGCTCTCGCCCTATATACTGCAATTTTAATTGATACTTCAAGCTTTAGATACCCTACGGTTTCAGCAAATACTCATCGCCTAATTGCTAAACTTATGGACACAGGGGTTAGACCACCTAGAGCATTTAATCAAATCAATGGAACAAAGAAAATTGGATATATGAGATTGATTGGAGAAGTTCTCTCTTCTGCTCAAACAAATGAATCAGAAGAAGTGGCCTGGATATGTCTCAACGAAGAGATGATTGATAAACATAAATCTGATGCTGAAGATACTCACGGGTTTATTAATCACTTACTCATCTTAGATAATATAAAAGTCGCTTGTATGTTTAGACAAAATGGAAAATCGGTAAAGCTAAGTATGAGAAGTGCAGATGCTAATATTGATGTTGGAGTTATGGCCCAAGCACTTGGTGGTGGCGGCCACAATCATTCAGCAGCGACTGTTCTAGAGGGAACTCTAGAAGATATCGTCAAAAATTCAATTGAAAAGATTCAACTAATGATAGATGGAAGTAAGGACTAGTCTTTTTCTAGAATTTCAGCAAGAGCAGCTCTTTCTTTTTCGTTCCAGCCAAAGCCTCCTACACTTAGAAGACCTTTAAGCTTTTTACGCACATTTGGATCTTGAGGATCATTCTTATCAACATCTGGTTGTAATAAGAGTTTCTTCTCTTCAACCTTGCCTTCAACTTTAGCCTCAGCTTTAGCTTCTTCAGGCTTCGCTGCCTGCTGTGCTCTCTTTGAAATATCCACTTTAGGTTTAGCTTCATCAGACATAAAGGTACTAACTTGCTTCCCTTTTTCTATATTAACTTTTGCCACACTCTTTTTAGTTTTCTGAGCGACTCTTGCCTTTATTTCTTCGGCAGACAATTGCTCTCTTGGAGGTCTATAGCTTTTCGTATTTTTCTTTGGACCAGAGCTTTTCTTTCTTTTTGAAGTAACTTGGTCGGTAGTAGAAGGTCTGTTATCAAAGGTGCTAAATACTTTCATACCTTAATTATAGCCAGTATTTATCGAGTTTACGAGCGGAAAGACTTTCTTAGCAAGTGTGATTGGCAGTGCTAAAAAAATAGCTGCCTAAATAAATGGGCAACTCACTTTCTTATCTCAAAAATAGCGAGTCGAGCTAAAGTCATAAAATCATTGAATAATAAAGTATTGAATTGCTTAAAATACAAAAATGAAAATTAAATTCGAAAAAAGTAATTGATCAAATTGCTCAAGCTGATAACCTTGTTCCTCGTAAGAGAGATTTCTATATAAGTCTGTTGTTGTACGTCAGTTCCAATCGTCCGTATCTTGTAAAGACAATATAGATACCAGAAACATAATGTTTCTATTGAGAGAGAATTATGAAAGTAATGGAATTGGCGAGTAAATCAAAGTTAGTTTTTTTATCAGTCCTATTATCTGTATCCCTATTCACAACATCATGTGGTAGCGGTAAGAGTGGATCAAATTTATCTATTCCAGGAGTAGTTGGTCCTGTGGTTACATTACAACAAGACGATGTTTTAATCTCCATGGTATTTGATGGTATAGAACTACAAGGTGGCCTAAGATATGCCATTCCTAAATACCCTAACTCTTATATTGAAGTTTCACCAGATCTTCAATCTAGTGGTACTCTAATGTCAGTTTCAATTTCACTTGATGATGTGTTTAATGGAGACTTATCTAGACTAGACCCACAATCACTTCCAGGTGGTAGAGCGTTACCAGGAGTTTCAAGTGGTAGATTACCTGCGGTAGCGTTTAGTATTGAAAAGTTTCATAACATGGGTGTTTATATTGGACCAAGTATTTTTGGTATCTTTATTCCAGTAAAAGGTCTTAACATGCAAAACTCAATCATCACGGCAAGATTCTATGCTGGTGGTTCAAGAGTTGGTAACCTTTCTCTAGTAGGGGAAGATATCAATAGTGAAAATGGTGGTTTCTTACTTATGTTAGATATGAAGGGATCAGTAAAAAGAAAATTAAAGAAAGTTGCTAAGAAGTATTAATTCATACACTTATCGATTCAGATAAAGAAAGGAGCGCATCGTCGCTCCTTTTTTTATTTCTTATTGTGATCCAAGAGGTTTAACTGCCACTTATACTTAGTGCTTTCATCATTAAGGATTTCAGCATAGACAGGCGTCGTCTTTCCTTCGAGGTCATTTAAAACCCAGAACTTCTCACCGATTATAGAAGTAATATTGTAGAGACCTTGATGCATATTATTTTCAATTAAAAATTTTAAAAAGATCAGGCGCATAGGTTCAGTTTTAGTACCTAGTCCATCATACTTCTTCATATCATCCAAGGCCTCTCTAGTTTGATAATCCTTAATCGGTGCTTCAAGGGCCTTGATCATGGCCTGTGAAAAAACTAGATCCTCTTTCATTTTATTCATATTAATTGATACTTTATTAACATCAGTATTTTCTAAAATATTTCTAGCTGTTTCAAAAGCTGAGACTTTTACAACTGGTTTTGGCTCAACTTTTGGCACTACCACCACTTTTTTCTTTTCCACAACTTTAGGAATAACCTTAGGTTTTGGTACTGGTTTAGGCTCAATTTTAGCAATGATAACAGGCTTTGGAACTGGTTTTGGCTCAACCTTTTTTTCGACAAAGAGAAAGTCTCCAAGTCCTTTATCATCAAACTCTTTTAATGCCCCAGGAAGAAATAATTCCCCCTGAACATATCTAGAATCTTTTGCAATTAATTGTTTTGAAACGAGAGAGAAAATAACATCTAGATCGGCATAGATCATTTCCTTAGACTTAAATAACTTGGAATATCGATTCAAACAACTAAGCCCATGACCTCCGTCATTGATAACATTAGACGCATTAGATTGAATAATAAGATCAGCAGCATTATTAATATAGCTCATTCCATACAAGTCATCTTTTTCAGAGCAAAAAGTATTTAAAGAGTTAAGATCACTATTATAAGAACTAATCAATGCCTTACCTATATCTTCAATCGAAACATCGGAGATATCGTAGCCATTTTCGAGCAACCACTTATACGCTCTAATTTTTGCAATCCCTCGAGGTCGTAGGGTTTTAAAACGTTCTAACCACTTTGAAAGTTCCGACTTATTAAGCTTAGAAAAAGAACCTGGATTCCAATTTTCCATATATCTAGACTTAACTCTTTTTACGAACTTCCTCATTTCGATTGTCTTAGGCGTACACTTTCCAATGACCTTGTTCCAGTCTAGAGAAGCTGCTTTTTCATTTTCACCTATTTCGTAAAGCTGAATATGATACTCTTTTAGCCCTTCAAAGATATAACTAATCGTTAAAAGTCTATAAAGGTAACGAATATACTCTATATTCTCATTAAGATAATAATCAGGACAATTAGACTTAACAGGAATTTCTTCTTCCCAAAGCTTATAGAGGCTAAATATATCTTTCGAAATAAAAGAAGGTAGGTACTGCTCATAATAATGAGTTTCCTCAAAGGAAATATTGCCTAAAATGTTTGAGAATTTATATAGAGGATCTGTAGTCCCATAGAACATTGGGATTTTTCTCTCACCAAGATGAACACTATCGTAAAAATTATTTGAACTCTCTTGTGCAATCGTAAAATTGCACAAGAAAAAACTAATTAATAAAAGTTGCAGCACACTTTTCAAACTTTATTCACCTATTAACATTAAACTCAAATCAGGTACGTATGTAATGATAATTAGCGCCACTAATAATAAGAGCAAGAAAGGAAAAGATGCCTTATAAAGCTCTGTGACGGGTTTATTAAACCTAAAACTAGATATAAATAAATTTATCCCTACTGGAGGAGTAATATATCCAATCTCTAGATTCGTTAAGAAGATGATCGCAAGATGAACTGGATGTACCCCAAACTCTTCAGCGATTGGCACAATCAAAGGAACAACAACAATAATTGCACTAAAGATATCCATTAAACTTCCTACAATCAGTAAGAAAATATTTAAAAATAATAGGAATGAATACTTATTCGTTAAGAAGGTTCTCATAAAATCTAGAATCTTCATCGGAACTTCTTCATCAACTAAGTAGTTAGTTAATCCAAGAGCACAACAAAGAATAAGTAAAATACCACCAACTAGACTCATACTATCGGCGACAACTCTTGGTATATCTTTAAAAATATCTAAATCTTTATAGATAAAACACTCAACGATAAGTATATAAAAGGCTGTCATTGCAGCTGCTTCTGTTGCCGTCGTAAATCCACCATAAATTCCAACCAGAACACCTACTGGTAAAATGGCTTCAAAGAAACAACCTTTAAATGCTTCCATCACTTCTTTTGCATCAAATGTCTTTTTACTTGCAGCAAAAGTTCCATTTTTAATTGACCAAAAAGAGAGAATTACAATAAGTAAGATTCCTGGAATAATTCCAGCTAAGAATAATTTATCAATATCTACTTTCGCAACAAGTCCATAAAGAATAATTGGAAGAGATGGCGGAAAGAGTAATCCAAGTGAACCTGAAGTTGTAATAAGTCCTAAGCTAAACTTCTCTGTATATCCTTCATTTTTTAATATTGGATATAATAGACCACCAAGTGCAATGATGGTAACACCACTAGCACCTGTAAAGGCAGTAAAAAAAGCACAAATAACTAAACTAACAATTGCAATTCCACCAGGCATCCATCCGAGGGCCGCCTCAGCAAACCTTAGAAGTCTTTGTGGAGACTTTGATTCTGCCATTATATAACCAGCAAAGGTAAATAGTGGTATTGTTAAAAGAGTAGGAGCACTTGATATTCTGTAAATTTCAACAGCAACTGCAGAAGTCGCAACGTCAGTGAAGCTAAATGCAACAAGGGCCGCTAAGGCCATAATAACAAATAGTGGAACACCTATTGAAGCAAGTACGAGAATACCAACAAAAGATAAGATCTCAATCATTACTCATCCCCCCCAAAAGAGCTTATGAAACTATAGAAGAATCTATAAGCAATTAGAGAAAATCCAAAAGGAATGATGGCGACTAAATACCCACTTTTGATTCCCCAAAAGACTTCTTTTCCATATTTAAGTTCCACTAGAAAAAAGTCATAAGAGGCTTTAATCATCCATAACAAAGTTAAGCATGATGCAAGAGAAATGATCCTCTTGATTATTGCTTGTGCCTTATCTAAGTGTCTGGCCTCAAGCCACTTACTAACAATATCAATTCCGATATGCTCTCCCCTACCTGTAGCGAGAACACCACCCAGAAATGTACTTAAGAAAACCAAGTGTCTAACGAATGGTTCAACCCAATGGATCGTTGTATCGAACCATCTCAAAACGATCGTTAACACACTTAAAATAAGCATTGTTAAAACGCTAAAAACGAGTCCATAGCGCGCAAATTTTTCTAAAAATTGATCTAGCGTTCCTAAAACTTTCATTATAACTGACTCTCTAACCTTTTAAGTGCTTCTGCTGAAAAGAGATCACCCTTTAGTTTCTTAATTACGTCATCTCTTAATGCTTTTGTCTTCTTCATATCTTCTGGAGCAAATTTTAGAAATTGAATTCCCTGCGCCTTCATTGAAGCAATAGCTTCTTGATTATCTTTATCATTACCTTTATTAACCTCTCCTACATACTTGCTAGAGATTTCATTAATAATTTTTTGGTGCTCAGCTGAGATCTTATTCCATTGTTTAGAGTTAACAAGGAAAGCTCCTACTGAAAATGATATTGGAAGATCAATTACATATTTAACTTTAGTATTCCACTGTAAGGAAATGATCCCAAGAGGTGGTGCATAGGCAGCTTCAATAATTCCTGTAGATAAAGAAGAAAGTACATCTGGAAGAGGAAGTGGTACAGAAACAAATTTCATGCTCTCAATCATTGTAGAAACAAGCTTGTCTCCTTCCCATGACCAAATCTTCACTCCCATCATTGACTTAAGTGAGTCAGTTTTTTGCTGAGAAACAAAGTAAACATTTCCAATTTCAAAGAAGCCTAAATTCTTAAATTCATTCTTTTCGAATTTCTCATTAAAGAATGGTGCCATATTCTCTAAAATCTTTAACGCCTTTTCTCTTTTTTCAAAAAAGGTAAAAGGAAGTTCCATTACTCTGACATCACCATTAATATCTCCAAGAGTTTTCCCCGTAAAGATCCCTCCATGTAACTGACCTACTCTTATTTTTCTAAGCACATCAGATTCATCACCCTGAGAACCACCAAAGTAGAACTTAATCTTAACTTTCTTATTTGTTTTTTCTCTAATTTCCTTGGCCATTTTCTTTAAGTTATTTGACCAATTAGTTCCTTCAGGAGCGAGAACTCCAACCTTAACCGTAAGGGCATGAGCATTAAAAGTAAGGAGCACACTTAGTGCTAGTGTCGAAATAGTTTTTTTCATTGTTATCACCTATTAAAATAAATCATCTTCATATTGTTTAATAATTTCATATCTTTTTACAGCAAGCGACTGATAAAGTCTTAATCTTGGCTGCGTAAAAGCTTTGTCTATCTTTCTCTTAGGATTACCTCGCAATTCTTTTGCTAAGTTTCTACTGGCCGTCTCTAAAAAGAACTTTTGAGTTTTATAATCATCTTCTTCAGACATAGGAATTACATAGTACTGAACAAAAGCAAGTCGGGCTAACCAATTCTCTGGATTTTTTGCTATAAGCTTTAAGAAAATTTCTTTTCCTTTTTCAGGGTCCCCGCCTAGCATTTTAGGTCTTGAAGCAGCATATGTTCCATCAAAGATCTGACAAGCACCAAAGTTTATATCTGGCTCCTTATGGCAAACCCAATCAAACATCCCTTTTACGATAGGAAGTAAGGCAACCATAGACATATCTGTTTTTTGGAGATTAATCATTCCTCCTAAAGCTTGGGCCGAGAAAAGAACACCTTCTAATATAGGTTGATCTTCTCTTAGGTTATCTTCTAAGAGTTTTTCAACTCCACCTTCTTGATTTTGAGATTTTAATAGATCATCCCAGCTCACTCCATATTTTAGAAGTAATCTTTGTCCATAAGAAAATGCCTTTGCATAATTAATAATGGCCTGATCTTTATGAACACTCTTTTCCTTTTCTTCAAAATAGTCTTTCAAATACTCTGTCTCATTAATAGCAAAAGCGTACCCTGTGTAACCCTTAATTGCTGTTACAAGTAATTCGCGATCATCTGGCTTAAGACTTAAAAGGCCATCAACCAGCAATAAGTTAGGTAAAGTACCTACTTTAAAATTGTGCCAATTACCTTCAGTTTCAAGACCTTTAGTTGCCTCATACATCAGTGAACCAGTTGTTCCAACTGCTGCTTTTTGTATGCCACCACATGCAGTAACTAAAATAAGTGTAAAAATTGACAACACCTTAGTGTAAATAGAGTTTCTCGACATGGAACGTCTTCCTTTTTGACAATTTATTCATATTTTAAGATATAGATTGCCCTAGATTTCAGCTATTTACAACTCATGGCGCAACAGGACAGGATTGCCTCTTGGAAAGTGTGCATTTTATGGCAGAATGTGTTAAAATAACGATAACTTAGTTTAGTGCAAACTGAATTAAGTTTTTACATATTTTGACCGTTAAGGATCAAGTTAAAAGAAACTTTGGCTAAGGATTTGCCGTTGTTGAAAGTAAGCTATTTTAGCAAAAATAAGAATCAAAAGATCACCAGCTAGGTAAGTTCCTCTCTTGTGTGATCTGATGGTGTATATAAATCAGTCACACTCAATATGGAGGAAGTTGCATGAGCACTTCAAATGAAACTACTACAAACTCTGAAACTGAAATCAAATTTGACCACAAAGGTTTAATGAGAAGTTCTTTTAGATCATCTACAAAGACTTTAAGCTTAAAACCTACAAGATCATTTGGTAGAGCAAAGAGTTTAAGACCAAAAGCAGTACTAAGTACTAAAAAAGAAGAAATCAAGGATTCACAAGATTAGGATTTATATCTTATCTTCCACGAATCTTAGAACTCTTTTTTCCGAAGCTTTCATTTAAGCTTAGGATAGCCTTTTCTCTTTCTTCATTTAATTCTTTTAAATTCTTATCATGACCCCATTGAAGATAATTCTTTCTAGCAAGAAAGAGATTATTTATAAATGAAGTTTGCAGAGCTTTTAACTCTCTAAAGCACAATTCCTTTTCTTCTTTAGACAGCTTACTGCTACTTGAAACTGATGGCTCCTCACTAAGTATCACAGCTGAAAACTCTCCATTACAAACCTTCTTTTTGAATGAAAAGAATTTTTCTAAATCAGCTTTAAGTTCAAATACTCTAGATTGATAACTTGTTGGCTGAACTTTAGAAAGCTCGTTAATTTTATTGTGAATCTCTTTAGTGTACTCAAAGGCCGACTTTTCTTGTGACCAAGAAACGTTAACTGTGAGTAATAGAATTAGTAAGATTTTCATTTTTTAAGTGCACCATTTAGTTTCTCTAAATAATAAGATATTCTTTTACGGTCTGTAAAAGTTAAAGCTACAGAAAATCTTTTAAACTTTGATTTTCCACCGCTTAAAAGCACGATATTAGAAGAATTTGTTCCAAAGACCTTAGCAATACTCTTTAGTAACCCCTTATTAGCAGCACCTTCAACGGCCCTTTCTTTAATAAAAGAAACCAACTCACCTCTTTGTCCAATTTGTACTTTTTCAAGCTTAGATCCAGGCTTGGCCCACACTTCGATAGAAAAATGTATTCCATCTTCATTATGTGTTAGATCAAAATAATTAAGTCCTAATTCTTGTAAGAGTGCTTGGAATTCATTCACCTAAAACCTTTCTCCACTCTCCATTAATAGAGTTCTCAAAACCAAGGAAAGCTTTGAATTCCCTAAAAAAGTCAGACAAAGGAAGTCCAACAACATTCGAGTAAGATCCGTCTAAGTTCGAAATAAAAGAGAGACCTCGACCTTGAATTCCATAGGAACCCGCTTTATCTAAAGACTCACCACTTTCTATATATCTATCAAGCAAGTCTCGATCAATTTTCTCAAACGTAACTTTACTCGATACAGAGAAGACTTTTTCTATAACTTCTCCACTATGCAGATCACTCTTTAAAAAAAAGACACTTGTAATAACTTCGTGAGTCTTCCCCTCTAGCTCAAGTAGCATTTCTCTAGCTGATGCCTTATTCTTAGGTTTTCCATAAATAAGACCATTATAAGTTACAATAGTATCTGATGAAATAATAATAGGATTGGGAAATTGCAAACGATCTATTTTACTAAAAACATCTCTTCCTTTTAGGGCCGCCAAATCTTGTGCAACTTCCACTGGCTCAATTTTTTCAGTAACCTCTTCTACGTCAGAGCTAATAATTGTAAATTTAACGTCTAGCCACGACAACAGTTCCTTTCTTCTTGGGGAACCACTCGCAAGTATTAATTGATGTACTTTATTTGATGTCATTTATTATCTTCCAATATTTCTTCGTTACACTATTTAAAACTTCCCTATCACTTTCTTCAAGTGTTGGGTCGTCATTTGCTCTCATATAATTAACCAGCGCCTTATTAAAGAACTTCAAACTATACTCCATATCATCAGTAGGCTCACCTCTTGCGATTAACTTATCACGTAATCGACCAGAGCTTAATAAGTTTGTGGTCTCAATTCTTCTTGTGTACTCCAATAAGTAACTCAACCTAAGACTCATATCACTTTTAGGATCTGACATCTTCCCCCACTGTCTATAACTATGATCATAGGCCAAGACATCGGCATCTTGGGCTTCATTCATAAAAGTAGAATATTTTTCAAACAATAATTCTCTTCCTACTAATATTGAAGGAATTCTCTTTGTTAGTAACTCGCCTATCTGCTGGAGCTGAGTATCCTGATAAAGATTTATCTCTCGCCCTTTTTTCCCTATTCGATACCATTGCCCTGGAGTTAATGTGATGCTCTCTTTATTTTCAAACCCTCTCAGATAAAAAGAAGCTTCACTTGATTTATCGCTATCTTCTACTCCAAGATCAAGGCCAAGTTGTGAATAAGTTCTAGATTTAACATAAGACAAATTTCCAATAAGAGAAATAAATTCAATATTTAAGTTACGCCCGGCAACCGTTCCATTTGGACTAACGAGAAAAGCATAGGTATCACGCTTTTTAAATTTCTTATTATTTTCTTCAATTAATTTATTAAGTCGTTGATACTGTTTGAGAACAGTTTTCTTTTTTTCTAGAAGAGAAAAGAGATCCCCTTCAACGACTTTAACCTTATCAGTAATAGGCATGGCCTCATAATACGACATAGGTAAAAAGATAGAATCTGTTTCCCTTTCATTAACTTCTTTGAACTTTTCATTCATTCTAGATAGCCAAAGAATATTTCCTGAATTGATTCTTACATGAATAAAAGTTTCATCTACACCAATATTTATTTCTCTGAAAGTTATTGAACTACTTGGAGAGAGCCTAACCATTGTTCCATCTAACAAGAAAACCCAAGCGTAACTATCGCTACTCGTAATAAGCTCATCACCTTCCATTACAGCAGATCTAAACTGAGTCCTATAGTTTCCTACTCCTCGAAACATCCTACACTCACCGACACAATCGAGAACTTTTCCAAGCGACTCCTTCTGTCTTTTCTCCCTAACGGTCTTCTCCCAATTAGGCCATCTATCCTTGAGCTTAGTATCATTTAGCCAAAGGTCGTAGTCCAAATAGTCCACAGGATCCAATTTATCCCACTGAATAAGACTATTAGTAGATTTTCGATAACGTGTCGTTGTGCCAAACTTCCTTTCCTGAGAAAGAGATATCGGAGCAATTGTCATAAGCGTGACTAGTAAAATTAAAGTCTTCATAGCTAACCTATCGGAATTTAAGATTTTTCTAAGAGATAACTCCAATAAAGTTGAAGCTTCGGCAAAATTTGACACAAGAGGACGCACAGCAAGATTAAACTGTTAATTTCACGTGCTTTTTGCTATTATCTGTCCCTTAAAATGACCTATTTTACTAAGTTTATGGGAGCTAATTCGTGGCCGAAACAGAAAGCACAAATAATGAAAGTTTTTCTTTTGTAGAAAATGAACATCAAGTCTTATCATTTTGGAAAGAGCAGAATATTTTTAAAAAGTCTTTAGACAAGACCAAAGATAAGAATCCATATATTTTCTATGATGGACCTCCATTTGCAACTGGACTACCTCACCATGGTCACCTACTGGCCTCTACCCTAAAAGATATTGTTCCAAGATACTGGACAATGAAAGGTCGTTACGTTGAAAGACGTTTTGGTTGGGATTGTCATGGACTTCCTGTTGAACACGAAATTGATAAGAAACTTGGAATGTCGGCTCAAGATGCAGTAGCGAAGTTTGGCGTAAAGAAATATAACGACGAATGCCGTGGAATTGTTCAAAGATTTGTATCTGAATGGGAAAAGACAGTTACAAGAATTGGTAGATGGGTTGATTTTGAAAATGACTATAAAACGATGGACACTCCATTTATGGAATCTGTCTGGTGGGTATTTAAACAACTCTGGGAAAAGGATCTTGTTTATCAAGGAACTAAGGTTGTACCTTTCTCGACAGAACTAGGAACAGTTCTATCTAATTTTGAAGCAACTTCAAATTACCAGGATGTTCAAGACCCGGCCGTTACAGTTTTATTTAAAATGGATGGTGAAGAGAATACTTATCTTGCTGCTTGGACCACTACTCCTTGGACCCTTCCTTCAAATTTATGCCTCTGTGTTGGTGCTGATATTGATTATGTAAAAGTAAAAGATGAAGACAAAGACCTCTTCTTCTACTTGGCAAAATCGAGACTAGAGCACTATTCGAAGAAAAGAAATCTCACAACAGTAGAAGAACTTAAAGGAAGTGAACTTAAAGGAAAGACCTACACTCCTATTTTCGATTTCTTCAAAGAGCTAAAAGCTGACGGTGCATTTCAAGTTTTAAATGATGACTACGTTACTACAGATGATGGTACTGGTATCGTACATACTGCTCCAGCATTTGGTGAAGATGATAATAGAATTATGAAAGAAGCAGGAATCAATGCTTCGGTTTGCCCTGTTGATGATGCTGGAAAGTTTACAAAACATGTTCCTGCCTACCAAGGTGTTCATGTAAAAGAAGCCGATAAACAAATAATTAAAGACCTTAAAGAAAATGGATCACTCTATGAGCAATCAGTACTTGTTCACAGTTACCCATTCTGTCCAAGATCTGATACGCCTTTAATCTATAAAGCGATTCCTTCTTGGTATGTAAAGGTTGAAGAAAATGTTGATAAGCTTCTGGCATCTAACGAACAAATCAACTGGGTTCCTGGACATATAAAGGGCGGAAGATTTGGTAAGTGGCTTGAAGGTGCTCGTGATTGGGCCGTATCTAGAAATAGAGTGTGGGGAACTCCTCTACCTATTTGGAGAAATACTGAATCTGGGAAATGTATCTGTATTGGTAGTATTCAAGAATTAAATGAACTCTCAGGAGTTGAACTCACAGATCTGCACAGAGAAAATGCTGACGCTGTCACATTCACTATTGATGGTGAAGAGGGTACTTATAAAAGAATCACTGAAGTATTTGACTGCTGGTTTGAATCAGGTTCAATGCCATACGCTCAACTTCACTACCCATTTGAGAACAAAGAAGTTTTTGAAAAGGGATACCCAGCTGAATTCATCGCAGAAGGTCTCGATCAGACAAGAGGATGGTTCTACACTTTAACTGTTTTATCTACAGCTTTATTTGAAAAGCCAGCATTTAAGAATGTTATTGTTAACGGTTTAGTAATGGCCGAAGATGGCAAGAAAATGTCAAAGCGTCTTAAGAATTACACACCTCCAGATACATTAATGGAAGAGTATGGAGCAGATGCCCTAAGGCTTTATTTAATAAACTCAGGACTGGTAAGAGGTGAAGAACAAAGATTCACTGACGCTGGTGTAAAAGATATGGTTAGAAGAGCGTTACTTCCGTGGTTTAATGCTTTTAAATTCTTCCAAACTTACGCTCAAGTTGACGGTTGGCAAGCTACGACAAATTCTCTCGAAGGTGAAAATATTGTTGATCAGTGGGTAGTTTCAAAACTACAGACATTAAAGAAGAATATCGCCAAAGAAATGGAAGAATATAAACTCTATAATGTTGTTCCAGCACTATTTAACTTCATCGAAGACCTTACAAATTGGTACATTCGACTTAACCGTTCTCGTTTTTGGGGAGAAGGCTTAAATGATGATAAGTGTGCAGCATACACTACGCTTCACTACGTTCTAACGGAAATTTCAAAGTGTATGGCGCCATTTGCACCATTTCTTGCAGAATACACATATGCTGAACTCAAGAAGTTTAACTCTGATGAGGTGGAAGTTTCAGTTCATCTTTGTGACTACCCTGTTGCCAATGAAAACAAGATAAAGCCTAAATTAGAAGATGCTGTTGATAGAATGCAACAGCTAATTTTACTTGGAAGACAAAAAAGAAACCAAGTACAAATAAAAGTTAAGACTCCACTAGCGAGACTAACTATTATTCATAAAGACCAAGACTTATTAGATGAAATCTCTAAACTTGAAACTTATATTCAATCTGAACTAAATATCAAGTCTATTGAGTACTCAACTGAGGAAGATAAGTTCATTAAGCTCTTTGCAAAACCTAACTTCAAAGTACTTGGAAAGAAGCTTGGTAAGAGAATGGGGCAATTTGGAAAACTTATCCAGGCAATGAATGCTCAAGACCTAGCTTCTTTGGAAGATAACGGGTTCATAGAGCTAGGCGGAGAAAAGCTGATTACTGAAGATATTGATATTTTTAGAGAGGCCAAAGAAGGGACTGAAGCCGTATCAAATAGATATATTTCAATTGATATGGATGTAGTTCTTACTGATGAACTCGTTGAAGAAGGACTTGCACGTGAAGTTGTAAATAGAATTCAAAGAAGTCGTAAGGATCTTGGATTTAATATTGACGACAGAATAACAATTGAATTCAGCGGAGATGAGCAGATTTGCGCATCAGTTCTAAAGCATTCAGAACACATCGCTAGAGAGACTCTTGCGAATTCAATCTCTAAAAGTGACAATAATACTGGGATTGAGTTCAATATTGATGATCACAACATTAAATTGGCAATTAACAAGGCCTAATTTTATATAAAGGGGAGTATTTAACTCCCCTTTTTTTAGATACTTAACTATTTTCCTTTGAAATTTAACTAATCTTTACTCCCCTACACTCCGATCAGGCCTATAATAATAATGTCCATAATGTAATCTTCGGGAGATGGCCATGGCAACGACACATCCTTTTAAGGGAAAGATAAAAATCTATTGTGATACGTCTAAAGAAACTCAGCTCAATTTCAACCTGCCCGAAGAAGAGCTCCCCCTGTGTGACTCCTTAATGAGTTGTTATTCAAACTTAAAGCTCACTAAAGAAGAGAAGAAAGAACTTAGTATTGAACATAGAAAGATCATTCATCAATATCAGTCTTTAGATGATGAAGTTATATTGAAGTATGTTGATAAATTTATAAACGCTCTTCCTATTTCTAAGAAGAAAATCAAAATCGAAACAAGTGATTTTGGAAGCTATATCTGCTTAGCAGCACTACATTCTGGAAAAATTCCACAAGATCTAAAGCTAAGCTTTGAACTTGAAGACAGTCCTGTTGAGTTATTTCCAAAGAAATTTGTAAAGAAAGCGTTAACTTCGGATACGGATGTGAAATTCACGTACAATGAAGATTCATGGGTAGCACCATTTAAAACACTTTATAAGGCCTGCGCATAATTCAATTCTTTGACAATTACTACCAGAGATTAAACAATAGAAGGATGAAGATTTTCATCCTTTTGTTTTTTCTCTTTCTATCTAGCTCTAGCTATAGTTACTCCTATTTCAGAATTCCAATTGAAGGACTTTCACTAAGCTCTGAGAGCTTCAGACGGTACGCCACTCCTCAATTAAGAAGCATGGTGAATGAATATTTCTTAGTTATGAAGAAAGTTTCTCCAGAATCGGCTAAAATTCTAAGTTTGAGAAAGTATGCTTTAAGCATTAATTCTAAATCAGAAAGTATAACCCTAGAGTGTAGAGACTTTAATTCAAAGTGCAGCAACCAACTCAAAAGTATAAAAAAAGAAATTGTAAACTTTGAAAAGAGTATTTTCAAAGAAATTGAAGATGTCAAAATAACAAGTGTACAGATCGATGATCAAATCGAGTATCTTCGCTTACTTAAAGACCTTGCAGTAAAAATTTCTTCTTTATCTCATTCGATAGAAGAGTACAGTCTATTGAAAGATTCTGAACTAGAGAGATACTCTAAGAATATGTATGATATTAGTGATGGCACCAATGAAGCACTCTTCTTACTCAACTTGAAAATTAATACCCTTATGCCTTCACATCTAAGACCTGAATTCGAAAAAGTATGGAAAGGATTCGTACTTCCAATTGAACAAAATGTCTTAAGAAAGAATGATAAAGAATTTCTTCTTTCCCACTTAGAGAGATTTAATATCGACTGGAATAGTTTTCATAAAAATATAACTAAAGGAAATTTTGACCTTCCAAAGAGCAAGACTCTATATTCAGACATAATTCATAATAGATGGAATCAGATTCTTAAAATAATTTTACGAAAGTAGAATTTTGGATAAAAAAAAGACCCGATAAATCGGGCCTTAATTTCAAATTAGATTTTTGATGATCTTCTTGTTTTGCTAACAGTTTTGTTTCTACGTTTCTCTGCTGCTTCAAGCTTTTCGATCTTGCGAATAGAAGGCTTTTTGAATTCTTTTCTCTTACGATACTCACGTACAACACCAAAAGATTCGCATAGTCTTTTAAACTTTCTTAAAGAACGTTCTGCTCCAAGTTTATCATCAATTGAAATGTAAATTGAATAACTCTTGTCTTTTCCCATTGGTAATCACCTCCTCTTCGGGTTGATCGTACCTTCTTCTGAAGGCCTTGGACCTATATTTCAGGTCTAGCTTTTATAAGTTGCATAAGATAGGATGCCTCCAATATAAAGTCAATAGTTTTCCATACTTGAGAGAAATATGGGTAATAAAATAAATAATAATATTCAAGAAGACCTATTTTCAAATACTTCTGGACCAGATACGACTAGGCCAACGCTACGAAGCAATGAACCACTCCCCTTTAGAGCTAGGCCAGTAAACTTTGAAGGCTACTTTGGTCAAGAACACGTTTTTAAACGCTATCCATTTCTGAGAACCTCAAATATACCATCTCTCGTAATCTGGGGTCCTCCAGGTACAGGAAAAACAACCTTGGCCCACATTCTGGCAAAGAGCAGTGGGCTTGAACTCTATACTTTTAATGCTGTTCTTGGTGGAGTAAATGAACTTAAGAAGTTGATTGCAAGTGCTACTGAGATGAGACAGAGAACTGCTCAAGAGGCGATCATCTTTGTAGACGAAATCCATAGGTTTAACAAAGCTCAACAAGATGCTCTACTGCCATATGTTGAGCAAGGAAGCTTTATTTTTATTGGAGCTACAACTGAAAATCCAAGAAGTTCTGTTAATAAGGCACTACTTTCTCGTGTGCAAATCATTGAGCTTAAAAAATTATCAGAAAAAGATCTCGTCTCTATTGTTAAAAATGTATCCTCGCAATTCGATATCTCTATTGATGAAGACTCTATTAACTTTATAAGTGATTACTCAAATGGTGATGCAAGAAATGCACTAAATATTTTAGAACTTGTTGAAAAGCAATATAAGCAAACTAAAAAAATACTAAGCCTAAATGAAATAAAACCACTAGTACTTGAGAATGCTCGAGAATATGATCGAAACAAAGACCGTCACTACGACGTTATTTCTGCCTTTATTAAAAGTATGCGAGGAAGTGATCCAAACTCTGCACTTTTGTGGTTAGCTGTTATGCTCGATGGTGGCGAAGACCCTGTCTTTATAGCAAGAAGACTGGTTATTTTTGCTTCAGAAGATGTTGGTAATGCAGATCCACAAGCATTAATGATGGCCACAGCATGCTTAAGCGCTGTCTCTCAAATAGGAATGCCAGAAGCTAGAATAAACTTAGCGCAGGCCACTACTTATTTAGCGGCAACAGTTAAAAGTAATGCAGCTTATTTAGGTATTAATGAAGCCTTAGAATATGTGAGAAGTAATCAAACAATTGAAGTGCCTAAGCATCTTAAAAACTTTCCTCCACAAGAGTTTAAAGGTAAATACCAATATCCTCACAATTTCCCACATCACTTTGTAAAACAGCAATACTCTCCAAATGGAACTCCAAACTTCTATCGCCCAACAGAAATGGGAAGAGAGAAGAATATAAAGGACAGACTCGATAACCTCTGGAGCTAATCTGTTAGATATACTAACACCCCTGAAAATAGTACATATTAGCTATAATCGTTTTTTCTTTAGGTATAAGATAAGTGAAATTAAATACGTACTAAGAGGTTAGAATGAAATCAGTTGCACTAATTGGTCTAGCGGCCATGACTTTTAATGTAAATGCAGCAACTTACAATGGCTCATCGGCACAGGCCGTTTGGTCTAAAGTTGAGGAGGGGCAATATAGTGATCTTCCTAGAAATAAAATTAGCTACAGAAGCTTATTCAGTGGTCTTACAAGCCTTATTAAGAACTCTGCCAATAGAACATTGAATGATAAATCAGATATTCTTCCATACTTTAATAAGCTGGCCCACCCTAATGGAACATGCTTGAAAGGTAGCTGGAATATTACTGAAGAAAGTCCATACACAGGACAATATGCAACAGGTACAAATGCTATAATTATATCAAGAGCATCCGTAGCTCTTAGTGATACTACCGCTGGGAAACTCAGAGGCTTTGGTCTTGCAGGAAAAATATTTGCAACTTCTGATGAGTCTACTGTCTCTAAAACAGCAAACTTCTTTCTTGTTGATGATCTTGGAGGAACTAAGGCCAAGCACTACACAAGTGTTGAAATGACTAATGAGCCAGCTGTATCTAAAACAATGGCAGTTATAAAGAATTTAGCATACTCACTGAAATTGGCCGTAACATTCGGAAAAGCTGATTCCAATCCAGGTATAAGACAGCTTTATCAAATCTCAGAATTAGGTGCTACAGGTAAGGCCATCACTCCAAAGTGGATGATGATTAAAGCAAGAAGTGGACAAAATATTAATGAGTCTGACTTTAGAGATGAGTTAAATATTGATAATAGAGGAACATCACTTCTATTCGATATTTACGCAACAAGTACAGTTAAAAATAAAAAGAAAGTATGGAAGAAATTAGGTCATATTGAGTTTACTGAATCTTCGACTTCAGTTGCTTGCGATCACAATTTACACTTCAATCATCCTAAATGGAAATCAGACTTAAACCATAAATAGAACAATCAAATACTGATTATAGTTTTTCTATAATCAGTATTTTCTTTCAATCTATTTAATAGTGCGGAGGAACATCATCCTTCAAACTTCTAGCAGAAGCTCCCCCTTCATTCATTTCACTCAAACCTTTAACTTCCCTAATGAGTTGTGAAATCGTTAACTGTTGATCAGAAACAATCTTATTCAATTCAGTAACAAGCTGGTCTTGATAAGAGAATTTCTCTTCTAAAGCAATTAGTCTTTCTTCTAGTTCTTTCATAAATTCCTATACCAACCCTTCAAAAATCTCTACTTGCTTCTCAACAACTTTTAAACTATCTAGCCAAAATTCTGACTTTGTTACATCTTTACCAAGATGCTTTTGAACAAGGTCTTCAACCTTCATCGTTCCAGTATCTCTCAATAGATTTATATAGGCTTCATTAAACTTATCACCAAGAGTTTCCCTCTGGGCCATAATTCCTAAGCTGAAGAGATATCCAAAAAGATAAGGATAGTTGTAAAAACCTAGTCCAGAAATAGAGAAGTGAAGCTTACTGGCCCAAAACATTTCATCATACTCTGTTAAAGAATTATCGTACCACTTACTCCAAGCTCCATTCATGAGCTCTTTTAACTCGTTAGCTGAAAGTGTTTGATCTTTTCTCTTTTCCACCATATTTTTTTCAAACTCAAAACGTGCTGGAATATTACACAGCATACCTGCTGCACTTTCACCATTTTGCCAAGCAATCTCCATTTTATCTTCTTTTGATTCAAGCGTTTCAAAGAGATAATCTCGAACTAAAGTTTCTGCAAAAATTGAAGCAGTCTCCGCAAGTGTCATTGAATAGTAGCTTGCCTCGATAGGAAGATCTCTTAAAACCCAATTATGATAAGCATGACCAAGTTCATGGGCGAGAGTGATTAAGTCCCCCATCGATCCGTTGTAAGTCATAAAAACTCTTGGCTCTCTAACATTAGCAAAGCCAGTACAGTATGCCCCAGGTCTTCTAAATTCAGATGGTTTTGCATCTATCCAATTTTTCTCATACATCATACGAGCAAAATCTCCCATCTCTACCGATAAAGATGAAAATGCTTTTTCAATAATATCAATGGCCTCGTTAAAAGGAATAGACTTGCTTTCTTTTTTCGGTGCCGGAGCAAGTAGATCCCACGGGCCAAGCTTATCTTTTCCAAAAACCTTTGCCATACATGCAATTGCTCGTTGACCAACTTCTCGTTTCTCAAAGGTAGAATTAATAAGTGAGTCTAAAGTCTCTCTAGTTATTCGTGACTGCTGGCAAGATACGTCTAAGTAGTGCAGCTGAGACTCTTGCGAACGAACAGTGTTTTCTTCAAGTCTCCAACCATTAATTGCATTTAAAATTGCTGCAGCTGAAACCTCTTGCTCGGTCCATGCTTTTTGAATAGCTCTCCATGCAGATTCACGCTTGGCCCCATCACTACCTCTAGTTAAAGAAGCTGCTGAGGCATAGTTTATTTTTTCTCCATCAACATCGCACATAAGCTTACCACTTATGTCATTATATAATTGTCCCCAAGCATGAAGACCATCTGTTGATAAACCAGAGATTAAAGACTCTCTTTTAACGTCAAGAGTATACTTTTTAAAATCTCTTAAAAGCTCGACCTGAAATCTCTTCGCACTTAATTCCCCTTCAAAAATATTTTCGACTAAGGAATCATCCAATCTAATAAGAAAGACTTCTAAAGGAGAGAACAATTTTGAAACATCTGCAGAAGCTTTCGAGATTTTCGAGTTTAAAGTACTAGCAACTGAGTTATTTGTATCAACTGATAAAATAGAGTTCACGTAAGTAGAAAGTGTTCTTGTAAGCACTGACACTTTTCTTGATGTTCTCATAACTTCTTGTGCAATAGTTATGAGTGATTTTTGTTCGTCTAATGTGACTGAGTCCCACTCATTTAATGCATTCGCTAATTTCGAACAATTTGAACTTTGAGAATTTGAAATTGTAGTTATTTGTGCGATGTCTTGTGGAATTTTTGGATCGTTAATTGATGAATAAATTTTTGAATTGTCCCATACTGTTGGTTCTAAAGTCATATATCCTCTTGAGTTTCATTAGAGTAGTCATCTAAAGCATCTGCTATTGCTTTTTCGTGAAGTTTTTCACTGACTAATCTATCCATTTCTTTAAAGAAGCTCTCAGTAAATTTCTTAGTATTGTATACGGACTTCTTAGAGATTGCCGTATACATTCCAGTTTCAATAATCAGTTGCTCTTGAATATCGAATTTATCTTTGAGTCCTAGTTTACTTATTACCGCTAAAGCTGCGTTTTGTCCCGCAATTAAGTAATCTGCTCTACCTCTAAGTAAAAATTGTAAGCACTGTTCAGTTTTAGATAAACGCTTTAAGATCTTGTGGTCATTATCTGCTTTATCAAACTTATCACCAAAGCTATCATTCACAATAGCAACACCATCAAATTGCTTTAGGTCTTTAAATTCATTAAACTTTATGACCTTCCCCTTTTTAGTAAAAATGGCAGTCTTATCCATCAAAAAAGGTCTTTCAGGGAATGTATAAACAAGCTCCCTCTTCGGAGTTTTATAGGGAGGGAGAAGAATATCTATTCTTCCACTTTTGACTTCCTCCTGTGCCCTTCCCCAGGTTCCTACAGGAACAAACCTCACAGTATGTCCAAGGTTTTTCAACGCTGCCTTAACGAGCTCAACAGAAGCTCCTTTTAAAGATCCTCCACTCTCCCACGCAATAGGAGGATAATCGGGATGGCCTGTGGCAGTTAACTCGGCCCCCAAAGTTAGAGGGCAAGCGACAATAAGGAGTAAGATAGAGAATAGTTTCATTCCACTATTTTAAGTTAGAAATGAATTAATTTGGAAATGTTCAGCGATCTTAAAATTAAATTAAGTTAAGATCGCTAACCAGCTGCTAGTAAGCGAGATCGACACTCATTGCCATGTGATCAGACGACTTTAAATGCCCATAGACTTCAGAGTCTAAGACTTTTAAGTCTCTTACAAAGATATAATCAATAATTCTTCCAGTCATACCAGAGCGATATCTATTGTCATTTCTAAAAGTAACTTCATTGAAACCAAGTTCCTTAAAGAAGTTTCTCATATATAATGTTTTCTTTTTTGATCGACAGTTAAAGTCTCCGCCAAAAACAACAGGTCCCTTATGATTTCTAATCATCGACTCCGTTTGTCTCAGCTGATGATAAAACGCAGACTTTCTAGCAAAGTTTATTGCGTGAATTGTAATCGCTAGTAAACTTTCACTCTTACCTTCTATCGGGTACAGAGCACTCGTAATAACTTTATGAGTTCTAACAAGTGGTTCTTTATATTTTGAACGTAGAACATCTACTTTCTTAGGTTCAACTTTTGATCCAATTAGTGTTCCTGTAAAAGATCCAACTTTCTTTGAATAAGTAAAACTTATCCCCGTATCCCATCTAAAATCTTTCATCTTTTCCAAAGTATTCTGAACTCTTAAATCAGAATCAGTTTCTTGAATAAGTAAGAGGTCTCTATCTTTAGAAAGCTCTGGAAAATCCTCTCTCCAAGAATCGTTCTTACCTTTATAAATATTCCAAACAAGAATAGAAATATTATCGGGATTTAGAGAAGTTCTCTTTGCCTTTCCCCTAACTAGATGCATTTCATCTAAAGGCGGTGTTTTAAACCTACCAAAGGAGAAGAAAGAGTGAGTTGACTGTATGCTCAGCGTACATGCTAGAGCGACTAATAACATCCGTGTATTTGTAATCATACTAATATATTACAGAGTTTTTCTAAATTGTGTCTAAAAAAAGTAACAGTTGTGAAATCTTATTAGAAAAAATAAAAAAGGCCTTCGATTGAGGCCTTTTCTTTAATTATCTGACTTTTAAAGTGGTGATTAATCCCAACGATTAAAAGTAATATGAACATTTGTTAAAAGGTCTCTTGTTACAAAGAAGTAACCTAAGTTTGATTCAACATAACAAACTCTCGAAGAAGGTGTTCCTCTAAGAACTTGCTCACAACGGCTATGTGATCTACCTCTTGAACCTCTTCCGAAGTTAACATCATTTCTTCTACAACCAACTTCTTCAAGAAGCTCTCTTACGATCTTTATAGAGAATGCAACATGATCATTTCCATAATCACGAATTTCAAGGTCATTTATATTAAGAGTATGAGTTGCAGAGTCTGCTGTGTACCCATCTGTTAAGTTATCTATACAGGTTGACTCGCTTGCTGAAGTAAATTGAGATACCGCTACTAAGAGAAAGCTTGTAATTAAAACTAGTCTTGCAATTTTCATATTTTGCTCCTTAGACATTGATCTAGTGTGTGTTTTACCGCTACAGATATAGCAAGCACAAAACAAAGAATCAAAGAAATTACTAAACTTTTTTACTATGATACTTATCTGACAAAGTAACGCTCCGCAAGGCCTTCGATATTATTCAGCATATATTTATTATTAGAAAAACTTAAAAAAACTATTAGCCAAAGCTGTTGTTTAGCAATATAAAAGCTCCACACTATAAATCTTACAAGGTAGATAACATGAAATTTGCTGCTTCCCTTTTAGTTTTACTTGTATCAATTAACACATTTGCTTCTAGCAATTACTACCCTCAAAAGTATGTAACTGGTCTTGAAGAAGGTACCTTAAGAGGTGCTGAGCTTAAAGAATCACTTTTCAAAATTTTAACAAGCTCTCACCAAAAATCTAATAATGGCAGAGACAAGCTAGGGTGTAGCTCTTCATCAAATGGTAGATGTTATCAATATAAAGTTCTCGGTTATAAAGGAGCTAGAAAAGTTCTTTTTGGAAAACTACATCTTGAAGAATCTAGCAACGGTTACTACGTAAAAGACGTTTACTGTCGTAAAGAAATAACAAATAGAGATACAAAAATTGGACCGAACTTAATCCCAAACAGTAATATTATGAACTGTGAGCACACTTGGCCACAGAGTAAGTTCACTAATAAGTTTGATAACGAAACTCAAAAAAGTGATCTTCACCACCTATACCCTACTGACTCAAGAGCAAATAGCATTAGAGGTAATTACGACTTTTCAAATGTTGGTTCTGGAGAGCTCAATAACTGTGAAGCCTCAAGATCTGAAGGGCATGGAGGAAAATTTGAGCCACCAACTGAACACAAAGGTAATGTTGCAAGAGCACTTTTTTACTTCTCAGTTAGATATCAAATCGAAATAAACGCACAGCAAGAAAAAGTTTTAAGACAGTGGCACAATCAAGACCCTGTAGATGCTGAAGAAATGGAAAGAAATGAGGGAATTTACACTGTTCAACAAAACAGAAACCCATTCATTGATTTTCCTCACCTCGTAGACTCAATACAGAATTTCTAATCTCTTTAATTATTGCCCGGCATCATTGTCCGGGCTTTTTTTTTTCTAATTCAATCCTAACAAATTTATAAGACCAAACTAATAAAAAAGATTGGCCAGACCTTAATTAAATCATGTAAAATTTTCACGAATCAACCAAAGGAAATAACTTGAAAAACCTTATTTTACTGGCCTCAATTCTCTTTTCGACACTAACCCTTGCTGGACATACTTATTACCCGCAATCATTCCAAGACTCTTTGGATAATGGTAATTTAAAAGATGAAGCTCTAAGACAGGCCATTAAGAAGGTTTTAAAAAGCTCTCACTCTAAGCACTCAAACGGTCCAGACACCCTAGGTTGCAACAGAGGCGAAGGTCAGTGTTACTCAAATATTAACTTGGGTTATAAAGGAGCAAGAACTCATCTCTTTGGAAATGTAGAACTTGGACACCTTGAACAAGTAGACGGAAAATATCAGTTAGTTGATGTTTACTGCCAAAAGAAGTTCACTTCAGGAAGCGCTGGAACAATCGGACCTAGAAGTATTCCAAATAGTAATATGCTTAATTGTGAACATACATGGCCACAAAGTAAGTTTACAGGTTCAGATAGCCGTTTCCAAAAAAGTGATCTACACCACCTCTTTCCTACTGACTCTAAAGCTAATAGCGTAAGAGGAAATCATGACTTTGGAATTGTAAATTCTGGACGTGCTCCAACAAGTAACTGTAGTGCTTCACAAGCAACATCAAGAGCATATCAGCCACCATTTGAGCATAGAGGAAATGTTGCAAGAGCAATGTTCTACTTCGCTGTTAGATACGATGGTAAAATAAACGATAAAATGGAAAGTGCTCTTAGAAAGTGGCACGAAGAAGATCCTGTAGATCAGGCAGAAATAGATAGAAATAACGCAGTTTACAAAGTTCAAAATAATAGAAATCCATTTATTGATTATCCAAACCTTATTTATAAGTTAAAAAACCTGTAAAATTCATACACTACATATCTTTTCTCCCCTCAAAGTGTTAAAAAATAGCCACACTATTTAAACTTTGAGGGGAGAACTTTATGATGAAGTCCATTGTTGTATTACTTGCTGTTGTTGCATCTTTAAATTCATTCGCTAAAACTACGATAAAAATTCAGTGCCAAGAAATGGATTATCCATTTGTTAATAGATTTAGCTTAAGTGCTGAGCTTGAAGTATCGACTACATTAAGAAGTTTAGGTGTCGCTAGATTTTACAACCAGTCATTAACAATGAGCTTAACCAATAGTGGTGTTGACGGAACAACTTCTGAAACGATTGAAGTAAACTCAAGAGGAAAGGTTAAATATTTTGGTCCAGGAACTTTATCTAACAATGAAGTGATATTAATCCAATCTACGGCCAAAGACTCAGAAGGTTATTTTATAAACCTTCTTTTAGATCACCCAACTAAAAATAGCAGTCAAATCAGAACAACTGATGGCAAAGTTTATAAGTCAAACTGTACAATTGTTTCTGAAAGATCTTGTGTATTTGGTGAAACTTTAAGAGAGCTAAAAAACTCAAAAGAATTTACTTCTAAAGTTCTTGGAGACTTCTTCGTTGCTTCTAGAATTTATGAAGACACTTTATATGCTGAATCAGATATTGACTTCAAGCCAGAAGTTAGAAAAATGGAATTCACTCACACTGCAACTCGAAGAACGTTTACAGCATTCTACACTTTTGAAGACGAGTGGGATGGTGGAAACACTATTGGTTGGATTGAAGATAGCTATGGAAATAAAGTTTCTTCAATCAATGATGGCGATTTATCAGAATGTAAAGCTTATAGATAATTACTAAAAAGGAGCCTTTGGCTCCTTTTTTTATATAGTTTTTGAAAAATTCTTAACTGTTCCACTCATATATGGATCTAATAACATTGCAAAGTTTCTCATAAAAGGTCTACCTTTATCAGTCACAACGTATTTATTTCCTTTAATTTCTCCGAGCTCATCTGCAATAAATTCTTTAGAGAGTCCATCAATTTGATCAGTAAGCTCAATTGATTCATGGCAAAGAAATTCAATGATCTTCTTTTCGTTCTCTAAATCTAATTCAGATTGAATATGACCATTTATAACAGCAATCTCACCACTTTTTACTCCTTCAGTGTATTTGCCCACATCTTTTTCATTTTGAAGAAAGCTCTTTAACGAATAAGATATTGAGCTTGGACCTAGTCCAATTAATGCAGAAGCCTTTTTATGGGTATATCCCATAAAATTACGTGTCAAATAGCCTTGCTCTTTAGCATTAGCAAGTAAACTTCCTTTCTTAGCAAAGTGGTCAAAACCTATTTCTATATATTCAAATTTAGAAAACTCTTCTCTCGCCTTAACAAAGAGATTAAATTTATCGATACCTGTTGCTAGATCTTTCTCATTAATGAGTTTCTGGTTGGAAATTTTCCACGGCACGTGAGCATAACTATAAAAAGAAATTGAACTAGGTGCAAGCTGTACAACTTTTTCAATTGTGCTCGAAACAGAGTCTAGAGTTTGCTTTGGAAGACCATAAATTAAATCAAAGTTAATATCTTCTATTCCCTTATCATTAAGCTTATCTACAAGAGTCTTAACCATTTCAAATGGTTGAATTCTTGTAATGGCCTCTTGAACTTCTAGATCAAAGTCCTGGATACCAAGCGATACTTTATTAAAGCCGTACTTAACTAATAGTTCAATATGTTCATCTAAGCAGGTTCTAGGATCAATCTCCATGGCACCTATAAAACCTTCATTAAACATAGGAGATAGCTTACTAAGTAGTAAATCTAGGTCTTGTGGCCTTAGAAATGTTGGAGTCCCTCCACCAAAATGAATGGAATTAATTCTAATATCACCTAATTGTGATTTATAAATATCCCACTCTTTTAATATTATTTCGACAAGATCAGTTCCCTTATCTCTATTTCTCGTGATGACTCTTTGGCAACCACAGTAGCGGCAAAGCTTTTCACAAAAAGGAATGTGAATATAAAGGTCTATTGAATTATCATCTGTTAAAGTTTCCCGCAGATGAGAGAACCATGTCTGAAGTTCAGGAGCCCCATTCCAAAAAGGAAGAGGAGGATAACTGGTGTATCTTGGGGCATTGGTAGAGTATTTTTTGATTAGATTTTCCATAATGTCTTTATGACATGAAATAGAAAAAAAACTCTGATCTAGCTCAGTTTAGTATGAAATTTCGTGTAATTTCTTAAGTTCAACAGTTACACTTGAGTTATTTAGAATAATTGCCTTAAAGAGACCACTTTTCTTATTGGTTATGAAGTTAAATACATGATCTTTATTTGTACCTGTAAATAAATCAATGTGATTACCTTTTATTGCCCCTCCCTTATCTCCAGCAAAGAAGAAGCCATCATGGACAAAACTCTCACCTAGCCACATAAATTTTATTCCCTTGGCCTTAGGAATAAAAACTGCACTCCCAAAAGGAATAACCGATGGGTCTACTGCAATTGTACGATAAGGTATGAGAGAATAATTCTCAATTCCATCTCCCCATCTAGATCTAGCTGAGCGAAATCTCACTTTATTAGTGGCAGGAAAATCATCTCCAAAGTATGGACTACAATCGACCTGCTTAGTTGTTGTTCCGGCATAATTATAAGTATTCATCGTTCCTCCAGGAAAAATAACACTTACAGAACCTTCCATTGCGCTATAGCACCACTCTTTTCTTGAAAGCAAAACAGGATATACACCACTAACGAGTGAATTATCTCCCAGATCCTTAAGGGGAATACCGTTCATTTTTACATGGTATACAGGGGTATAATAATTTGTTCCCCAAAGACTTAGCTCTTTACCCTCAATATCTTTTGAAGAGAAATCAAAGTCCACCACAGTGCGAACTTTACTCGCACAAGAGACTACAAAAAGAAGAGAAATAATTAATAAAAACTTCATAATTAACCTTAGAAAATATACCAATAGTCTAGTGACTTATTTCCAATGTGCCAATTAAAGATATCTAACAATCAATCTCTTTAATAACCTTAGAAAGATCGACTTCCAACTTAAGCTTCTGTTCAATTACAGATTTTAATTCAAGTTGTGCCTGCTCATCACCATGAACAAGAACAACTTTTGCCTCTGGATTTTTATTTGTCGAAAGCCATTCCAACAACTCTGACTGATCAGCATGGGCCGAAAGGTTTTCCAAGAAATTGACTTGGGCCTTAACTGTCATTTTATGACCCAACAAAGAAATCTCATTTTTGTCATGTTGAAGGTCATGGCCAATAGTCCCCTCACCTTGATAACCTATTAATAGCACAATATTATTATCGTACTTTCCAAAATGATCTAGATGTTCAAGGACTCTACCTCCACTAACCATTCCACTCGCAGCAATAATGATCAAGGGACCCTTTCTCTTGTTTAATTTAGAATACTCTTTGGAGAACTCTAAAAATCTAACTCCACTCATAGAATCACTGAAACTCTCTTTAGTTAAATTAGTTTGTTCAGAGTAATTTCTGTAAACTTCAGTAACAAGATTCGTCATTGGACTATTCACAAATGCAGGTATTTTTAAATCTTCCCTTCTAGAGAAAATTTCACTCAAGTAATGAATAAAGAGTTGTGCTCTTGCTACTGCAAAACTAGGAACTAGTAAGACTTTACTATCTTTTACAACTCTTTCTAAGATCTTCTCAAGCTCAATGACAGGATCCTTTTTAGAATGAATTCTATTTCCATAGGTTGACTCCATCACAATTAAATCACAGTGGTGAATCTCACTAGGTGCTGGCATTAACGGATCATTTAACCTGCCAAGGTCTCCTGAGAATAAAACAGTCTTATCTTCTTTAATATAGACACAAGAGGCTCCAAGAATATGACCAGCTCTTCTAAAAGTAACTTCAAGACCGTGACAAGAAAAGATATGGTCAAATTCTACGGGACTAAAGAGTTCAAAAGACTTTTGAACATCTTGTGCATCATAGAGAGGTGTAGAAAGGGGATTCTTTTCTGACGTATATTTAGATGCATCAGACTCTTGTATTTTAGCGCTATCAATTAAAATAATTTTTGCAATTTCAATCGTAGCTGCAGTTGCAAAAATCTTCCCTTGAAAACCTTCTTTTACTAACTTTGGAATCATTCCACAGTGGTCGAGATGCCCATGTGTTAAAAATATTGCATCTAGATCCTTGGCCATAAATCCAAGAGACTCTCGGTTTAACAGCTGCTCTTCTTTTTGGCCTTGATAAAGGCCACAATCTACAAGAAACTTCTTAGATTTAGCTTCAATAAGATACTTAGAACCAGTAACCGTTTTAGTTGCCCCTAAGAATGATATTTTCATTGTTGCCTCAATTTTTGGATTTCTTTTAAAACTAAGAATCGATCATGTTCGTCATAGTCTAGTTCTTCAAGCATATCTATATTTTCCTCTAATTGCTTGATCACTACAATTTTTCTTTCCAGCAGAATCGAAGCCACCTTCTTCTTAATCGTTCTAAGACAAGTAATCGGATAGACTTTATATCTAATAATATTTCCAATCATTGAATACTCAGGGTCTTTATTGAGAGAGAGCAACATCATACCAACACCATTAGCATAAGTTACAGCATCTCCGGAAAAGTGTGTATTAGTACAAATAGCAAACTTATCAAAATCTCTTGAATCTGGATTATTTTTAATATCAAGAGATCTCGCGTGAATATAGAGGGCCGTCTTGATATCATTCTTATGAGATTTTGAATTATGAAACTTGCACTCCGCCATGATAGTCATATCTGGTCTAGTCGCTATAACATCGACTTCATGACTAACGTGTTTTCCTTTAACAACAACCCCTACTTCTGTTGCAAACCCTTTTGCTTTAAAAAGTTCGCTACAAAGGATTTCAAAAGGATAGCCTGATGGACCTAAGTCCAATATAGATCTTTTTATACGATAGTTAGCTGCATGTATTTTAGATTTTTTTTGTAAACTAGAAAAAGCGAGATTATGAACTCTTGTAGAACTCATTCCGGGTTTAATTTTTGGCATTAGCTCCTGAATAACCTCAGATGCCATCTTTTGCCCAACCCCAGTTAAGATAAGACTCTCTCTCAATTTTTTTTCATCAAATTCTTCAATAAAGCCAGAAAATTTCTTTATATGAAAACTATTCATGGAATCTCTCCTCTAAAACTTAAGTTATACTACCTTAGTCACAGAGGAGAAAAAAGAAAATATTTTAGAATGTATAAGCGAATAGAGCAGCAATAGAGTTCGCCTTAAGTCCAGTTCCACCATCAGCGACTGAATAATCGATATCACGGTAGTACTCAATATATAGACTCATATTTTCGACAAGCTCTCTAGAGGCTCCTATGGAGTATCTCTTTTGCGCAACGGAGAGATTTACAGATTCCTTAGACCTTTGCAATGAAGTAGCAAAGACCATTTTCTTTCCCCACAAATTTCTCGTGTAGGAAAGTTCGGTATGGTAGGCAGAAATTTTTGCACCACTATTTTTAAAGGCCAAGTCATTACTATTAAATCTACTAAAAGAAGTAATATATTCACCAAAGAGCTTAAAACCATTTTCAAATTGATATCGTAAAGAAACCACAGAACCATCAACGTACTTTCTATTAGTGGTCAACTTTGAAGCAAGTCTTTCAGAATCATTCAAATTATTAATATATCCAAGAGCAACTAACCAATTATCTTTTTCAATATTAATTTCCCCACCATAACTATCAATTCTATCACCTTTTATAGATACATCAGCATCTCCGTTGAAGAAATAACCGCTAAATGTAAAGATACCTTCCCTTACAGAAGCTCCGACAGCGGCCTGCTTAGTTTTACCGATAACTTTAGCATAACTAGAATAAACTAAACTTGCTTCGTACTTTCCAAATGGTAACTGGTACCTTCCTACCTTAATAGTGGTATCGCCTGAGGCCTTATAGTTAAGAAATCCTTGGTCCATTCTTAAATCGGCATAACCATCAGCATGGAAGAACTCAATTTCTGCTGAGATCTTATTGCTTAGATTAGACTTTCCCGTAAAGCTTGCTTCTGATAAGTAAACATCACTTGTAGCAGAGGTATTAAAGTTATCAACATATTCACTGATCACTTCGATATAGCCGGAAAAGACCACATTTGGTTTATACATTAGATCACTATTTTTACTGGTCTGCTCTTGTGCAAAAGTAGTATTAGAAAGAGCAAAGGCCAATAGTATTATTGATATTATTTTCATGAGGTTCTCCTATATATAAAATTATAATTAGGAAAAAGATGAAGTGATAAGTTTTGTCTCATGGAAAGAATAAGAACGTATTTCTAGAAGTATTACTATGAGTTGAAAGTTATAGAGTAATAGAAACTTAATATTATCAAGGAAATTTTTTCTCAAAAAAAAAGGCCCTCAATAGAGGGCCAATAAATTATTAGAATAAAGCGGCAGGATCCATTGTCTCAAGCGTATTTATAACATGCTTTAAGAATTTAGAACCAATTTCACCATCAATTACTCTGTGATCATAAGTATGAGTTGCATACATTATATCTCTAATAGCAATTGCTAGCTCATCTGTACAAACTGGAGTCTTCTTGATTGTTCCAACACAGAAGATACCAAGCTGTGGTTGAAGAATAACTGGAGTTGCAGCAAGAATTCCAAATGAACCATTGTTAGTGAAAGTATAAGTTCCACCAGACATATCATCCATAGTAAGCTTCTTAGCTCTAGCTTTCTCTACTAGAGTATTAAGCGCTCTTGCAATTCCTCTAATATTTAAGTTGTCTGCTCCTTTAATTACAGGGACAACAAGACCATTACCTGGAACTGCTACAGCACAACCAAGGTTAATGTCTTTCTTATAAACAATATTATCTCCATCAATTGAAGCATTAACAATTGGGAACTCTTTAAGAGCTTGAACAAGTGCATATAGAATGAAGTGAGTATAAGTAAGAGAGTATCCCTCTTGCTTTTTAAACTCATGTTTAAATCCTTCTCTAAACTTAACAAGGTTAGACATATCAACCTGATCAATTGAGTTAACGTGTGGAGAAGTCATTTTAGAAGCAATCATATTCTTAGCAATTGCTTTTCTCATATTATCCATCGGAACAATCTCAACTCTATCACTAGAAGAGAATACTGGAGCTTTAGCAGCGGCAGGAGCCGATGGTGCAGCCGCTCTAGCAGGTTGAGCTGGAGCAGAAGTTGTTGTAGGAGCTGAGCCACGATTTCCGAGGTAGTTCATAAAGTCAGCTTTATTAACTCTTCCAGCTGCTCCACTACCTGAGATATTTGCAAGTTCACTAAGAGCAACTCCGTGTTTAGCTGCAAGGGCTTTTACAAGTGGAGTATAAAACCTTCTTTCACCTGATACTGCTGCGGCTGCTGGAGCAGTCGTCGTTACAGTTGCAGTTTGTGCAGGAGAGGCAGCTGCTGCTACGGCTCCACCTGCTGCTCCAAAAGGAATATCAAGATTCTGTTCAATTGACGCAATCTTAATTCCAACATCTACTGTTTCACCTTCAGAAAAAAGAATCTCTTCAATTCTTCCTGCTACAGGTGAAGGTATTTCTGATTCTACTTTATCAGTAGATATTTCAAGTAATGTTTCATCAATTTCAACCATATCACCTGGTGCTTTGTGCCACTTAGTAATTGTTCCATTTGTAATTGACTCCCCCATTTGAGGCATTACAACATCCATTCTCTCACTTCCTGCAGCAGGAGCGCTTGATGTTGTTGCGGCCGGGGCCGATGGCGCTGGAGCACTTGGAGCCGAAGCCGGTCCACCAACAGATGCATTTGCATCATCATCGATAACTGCGATTAAAATGCCTACATCAACAGTTTCACCTTCAGCATATTTGATTTCAACAATTTTACCAGCAATTGGTGAAGGGATTTCTGATTCAACTTTGTCAGTTGAGATTTCAAGTAGAGTTTCATCAATCTCAACCATATCACCAGCGGCTTTATGCCATTTAGTGATCGTTCCATTTGTAATTGATTCACCCATTTGAGGCATTACAATATCATGTCTCATAATTATCTCCTGTATGGCACTAAACTAAAAGTTTAGCGCTCTTCCTTTTGCGTTCATAACTGATTCTGCTAAAAATTCACCAAGCGTTGGATGCGGATGAACAGTTGCAAAAATCTCCTCATCAATACCTTCCATTTGTCTAAAAAGAACGTATTCGTGAATCAACTCAGTTGCTTGTGCACCAACAATATGTGCTCCTAGCATTTCTCCATCTTCACCCATTAGAGTTTTAACAAACCCAACAGTTTCATTAGATGCAACGGCCTTTCCATTCGCTTGAAATGGAAGTTTACCAACATTGTACTTTATACCCTTTTCCTTAAGCGCTCTTTCAGTGTAACCAACAGATGCAACTTGAGGCTGACAGTAAGTACAACCAGCAATATTCATTTTATCAATTGCATGAGGATGCATTCCTGAAATATGTTCAGCAGCAACAACACCTTCGTGAGAAGCTGCATGTGCTAGTAAAGGTGGTCCAGAAAGGTCACCAATAGCATAAATATTTGGAACATTTGTTTGGTACATATCATTTACTTCTACAAAACCTCTATCAGTTTTGATGCCAACAGACTCAAGTCCGATTCCGGCGATATTTCCAGTCATTCCAACAGCAATTAATCCCATCTCAAATTTATAATCGACAGTCTTACCGTTTTCAACAGCTGTAATCGTAACGTCATTTCCATTATTCTTTGCACTAACTTTTTCAACACCAAGAGATAACTTCACACCATACTTCTTATAGGCCTTCTCAACTTCTTTTGAAGAGTCTTCATCTTCTATAGGAAGTAAGTGTTTTTGCAATTCAAATATATGAACGTCTACTCCAAAAGCATTCCAGAAATAAGCAAACTCAACGCCGATAGCACCTGCTCCAATAATCCCAATAGACTTTGGGAGCTTTTCCATTTTAATTGCTTCCCATGCACCAATAAGTCTTTTTCCATCATGCTCTAAACCTGGAAAGCTTCTATAGTGAGCTCCTGTAGCAAGTATGATATTGGCGGCCTTAATTGTTTCAGTATGTCCCTTAGGAGATTTTACTTCTATAGAGTTCTTGTCTTTTAAAACAGCTCTACCAATAAAAGTGGTAATTTTATTTTTCTTCATTAAGAACTCAACACCCTTAGAGATTCGATCACTAATTCCTTTGGCCCTTTTAACTGCTTGAGCTCCATCTAAAGACTTCAACTCAACATTAATTCCAAGATCTTTCATTTCTGCAATTTCATGTACAGAGTGAGCAGATTTTAAAACCGCTTTAGTTGGAATGCATCCTCTATTGAGACAAACCCCACCAAATTTATCCATCTCTACGATGGCAACATTTTTTCCTAACTGTGCTGCACGGATAGCGGCCACATAACCACCAGGTCCTGCACCAATAACAACAACATCAAAACTCTTCATCGATTTGTATCCTTCGGTGTTTTAAGATATATGACTACTCTAAAAAAGAGTTTAAAAGTCACAATTATAAAGTTCATGTTTAATATCAATACTTTGTAGTTTTGGCCATGAAAACCGTCAATTGTTCGAGATAGCAAGTATATTTGCGACACGACACACAATAGGGAATAAATGAGTTTTTTGAGTGAACAAGAAAAAGAAGCGATACTAAGATCCTTTCCAAATGGGATCATAGCGCTTGATCTAGAAACGACAGGACTCTCTCCCCTCATAGATAAAGTGATTGAGTTATCGGCCATAAAGATAACGCCTTACGGCGAAGAGGTATTTGATGAACTCATAGATCCCCAAATCGAAATTCCTCAATTTACAATTGATATTCATGGGATCACGAACGACATGGTGCAAGGTAAGCCATTACTTAAGGATGTCCTTCCATCATTCGTAAATTTTATGGGGAGCCTTCCTCTTGTTGCACACAATGCAAAGTTTGATCTAGGGTTTATTGTTTTTGGCATGCACCAGTGCAAAATGGATTTAAATGAAATACATGTTTATTGTTCATGTAAGTTTTCAAGATACTCGCTCAAAGGTATGCCTAATTTTAAACTAGCTACGCTTACAAAAGAGTTGGAAATCCCTCTTGAAAATCATCATCGCGCACTTGATGATGCAATCGCATGTTTGAAAGTCTATGCAAAAGGACTTTCTGTATTTAAGAAACCTGATCGTAAGATTTTGAATGAGGGTTACCTATTCAAGATGAAGGATTTTGAGAAGCAATCTGACTTTGAAATTCCTAACGGACTACAACCCATTTTAGACAAAGTTAAAAAGCAAGAAATTATAGAGATTAAGTATCGTGGTGGCAGTCTAAAAAATCAATTTAGACCAATTAGACCGATTAGCTTTTTGCCAATGCCGCAAGGTAATATGCTATACGCACATTGCTTGCACAGTGATATGTATAAGTCCTTTTCACTAAAAAAAATCTCCCAACTAAGAGAAGTTAGTGAAGAAGAAAAAGTTGAATTATTAAATAAAATTAAGAAAAATGGAAAATAAATGGCCTATCTAACAAAGAAGAACTTACCTCTCAGGTTACAACAACTAGTTATTCTCATACTTCACCTCATTCTTCTTAGATGGATTTGGTATACGCTTAATAATGCAGGTGCAATGACGACAACAGAAACCCTGTTGCACTTTAGTGGAATTGGTCTATTCGGCGCTGTTCTTATCTTTGGATGTGCTAAGTGGGCCAGACGCCGTTACCTACTAGGCCTTGATGATTAATGCTAGATAAGAGTAAAGACCTAAATATTCAACCATCTTGGCAAAGTGAATTTAAGTCTGCTATTAGAAGCCACGAGCAACTAGAAGAATTCTTTAAGACTTCATTTCCTAAATCTATTTACAAGATTTTCATCCCTCTTGAAATTGCAAAACTAATAAAAGAAAAAGGCATTCACTCTGCTCTTGGAAAACAATTTCTTCCCTCTGAAGAAGAAAATGATTTAAGCACTGGACTTGAAGACCCTATTGGAGATCACTTAAACTCTCCGACTTCTCAACTCGTTCATCGCTACAAAAATAGAGTCCTCTTCTTTCCTACGCAAGTTTGCCCTATCATTTGTCGCTACTGTTTTAGAAAAAATGAACTAACACTACAAGATGAACTTTTCTCTCCTGATTTTACTAAGACAATATCATATCTAAAATCACATACTGAGATTAATGAAATAATTTTCAGTGGTGGTGACCCATTCATACTTAGTGATGAAAAGTTATCTTTTTATATCGATCAGTTTTCTAAAATAGAACATATTAAATATATAAGATTTCATACGCGGGTCCCAACAACACTTCCTTCAAGAATTACTCCTGAGTTAATTTCTCTTTTAAACAAGACTGCAAAATTATTTAACAAACTTATTATTACAATTCATACAAATCATGTAGATGAGTTTTCAAGCTCAGTAGAAAACTCCATTAAACTTTTAAAACAAATAGACTGTGAACTACTTTCTCAGTCTGTCTTATTAAAAGGTGTAAATGACAGTTCACTAGAGTTGAAGAATTTAATTGAGAAATTAATTGAGCTTGGAGTTCGCCCCTATTATCTACATCATCCTGATCAAGTAAAAGGTGCTATGAACTTTTACTTACCTATTTCTAAAGGTCGTAGGATTTACTCAGAATTAAGAAATATTCTACCTGGGTGGTCAATACCAACTTATATCATTGATATAAAAGATGGCGCAGGTAAAGTAAGTGCCTTTAATCCTGAAACATTTAATTTTAGTGGAAAATTAATTAACAAAGATGGCCAATTAACATTCCATTGCGAATAAGTTTATTGATAGGCAGAAAAAAGCTTGTTGAGAACAATATCAATCCCCTCTAAAATAAAATAATGAGTAACGACGCTACAAAGAAAACTCTACTTAGTGATTATCTAAATGAAAATGACTATAAGGAGTTGGGACATTCAATAATACTTAGAAATGATACTTCAGGTGTTTCCTATCTACAATTTGAAGATATTCAAATTACAGAATTAAAAATAGATTCCATCTGCCTATCTTTACCTAGAAATATATGTCAGCTAGGCCATAACATAACTTTTATTATTTACGACTCTCCATTAAAAAAAGTTTTTAAGAAATTTCCAAATATTGATACTACCAATGGCCTCCCAATTATTGGAAAAGTCGTTGAATTTGAAGTTGATGATGAGCTAGTTCATATCGAGTTAAAATTCACCCAATTTAAAGAACATTCATGGAATGAGATTAAGGGTGATTATGAACAACAGCAAATAAGAATAAGTACACTCATTTCTGAGGTGAAGAAATGATGCTAGATCAACTTCCTCCAAATGAGCAAAAGGCCATAACAGACTTCTTTAGAAATAAAACTGCTTTAATCGTTGAAGAGAAGAAAACAGCAAAAGGAACTATAAAGAAAATGCTTATTTCTTTTGGTGTTCATATATCCAAGATAGAAACAGCTGAATCTATAAAGCATGCTAAAAGTCTAATCAAAGCAATGAAGCACGACATTGTCTTTTGTAATGAAAAAATCAGTGAAGTCAGTGCGATAGACTTAATCGATCTTCACTCTAAACTGTACCCAAATAGGTCTAATCTTTTATACGCCCTGATAGGGTCTCCTAACTCGGTGGCATCTGCTTGCAAAATTCTAGACAGTGAAATTGATGATTATATAGCAGAACCTTTTAGTGCAACTTCAATTGCTGAAAGTTTCTTAAAGTTGACGAAGAGAAAAATGAATACGAGCGTCGGCTATACTCAGTATCACCAAGCTAAGGCAGCCCTGAGTGAGAACGACCTAGATAAAGCTGAACAGTGTATTGAGATTCTTAAAGAAGACTTTGATTATGCTGATGAAGCCTACTATCTTGAGGGGAAATTATATCTGCAACATGGTGATGAACAGACCTCACTACTTTTTTTTGAAAAAGCCCTTGAGATTAATTTCAAGCACTACAGCTCATTAAAAGAATTAATTAAAGGCTATCAAGTTTTGGGAAAGAATGTAGAAGCCTATGAGACAACCAAGAAGTTACTTGCAAACTATCCCATAAATCCGAGTTTATTGCCTGATCTAATACGACTTTCATTATTAAATAAGCAATATGATGATCTACTAAACTTTTCAAAGTTCTTTCAATCCCTCGATGAAAAAAGTCCTTCATTAAGAACTAATATAGCAGCAAGCTTAGTCATTTGTGGAAAGTACTATTTTGAATCTGGAAATAATACTAAGGCCATTCAAGTTCTTTTAGAGGCAACTAAATCTTCCATGGGAAAATTGCAAATCATACAAAATATCGTTCAAACTTTAATTCTAAATAAAGAAGTAAAGGTTGCAAGAGATATCCTATACAAATTTGAGCCTCTCCATGCAAATGATGAAAACTATCAAATATTAGAAGTTGAGCTGGCCTCTTACAATAATGATAATACGACTGTTTCTAAAAAAGGACTTCCACTTATTCAAAAAGGGATTGTTAATAAAACCCTCTATCAAGCTGTTATCAAAACCTCTATTCAAACTAATAGAAAAAAAGACTTTATAAATGAATTAATAGACACAGCTATCGGCCACTTCCCTAGTGATGCCACTTTGTTTAAGGGACTTTATAAGAACTGACTAGACTAAAAAGATCAACTAATTGACCCTACTATCTTTAGAAAACTTTACTTTTTCACTGATGACCAATTGCCGATAAGAATGTACAATCTAAAAATACTTATTACACCGAGTAACTACTTTAATGAATAACTTAATTCTCTTAATCGATGGCGATACAAATAGAAAGAATAACTTTGCTTCAAGACTTAGAGTGCAAGGCTATGACGTAGAGCTTGCAAACGGCGGATTCCACTCTGTTCATCTAGTTGAAAAACAAGAATATTTTTCGGTTATAATTATGGGTAACACTCATGATATGCCGGGACTAGAAATTCTTAGTTTAATAAGGAATGTAAAAACAAAAGATCAACTTCCTATTATATTTGTTAATAAGACAACAAACCAAGAAGATGTTCTGGCCTGCTTTGAGTTTGGAGCGAATGATTTCATCGTCTATTCTCCTCAGTGTTTTAATTCGATCATAGAAAAGCTCAAAAAGTTTAAAAAGAAGTAATGAAATATCTAGCTTTTTGGTTCCTCACTCTCAACACTTTCGCATTTATAAATTGCTCTATAATAGACCATCCTACTTATTCAGAAATATCAGTGATTGACAAGACTAGCTTCTTTCTAGTCACAGCAAAGAGAAGAGATACTTCTGAAAGAGATGATATAACTTACTTTGGAGAACTCGAGTTTGATCAAACAGGCTTTTATGCAAAAAAAGAGCAATCTTGGGAATGTGAAACTGAGGCCACGTGTAAATTCTTTGAAACCATATCTCATGTTGAAAATGAGCTTAAGTATGTTAAATATTTAGAAATTGGATCAGATATAACTAGCGAAACCATTCTCGGGAGCGACTGTATTCAACAGACAAACGCAAGGCGTTAAAACTTTTTACACTCTTTGATATCTAATTTTACATATCGCGGCAATAAGTATAAATAATAAATAAATTATCTGAATTGGAGAAAATATGAAGCTATTACTTACTGCTTTTTTACTGGTTAGCTCTGCCTATGCGCAGTTTGATCCTGCAACAAATATTGATTTTGACATGCCGATTGATATAGATGGAACATATACTCAGCAACCTGGTCAAAAACAATTAACTCCGGCGCAAAGAATGAAGCTTTTAAGAAAGAAGCTTGAAAAAAGAAACGAGCTTATGGTTCGTAGAAAAATTGAGACTCTACGTTACCAACAAGAAGTCGAAATGATGAAGAAAATTCAAGCGGCTTTCAATAAGACAATGCAGAATTTAGATAATATTCAATAATTCATCAAGGCCGTTTTTAATTAACGGCCTTTCGTATACTTTTTTTACAACACTACTTTATTTTAATCATCTTTTTTTACTTTCATAATAAATTCTCAAAGACTTAAGTCATATTTTTTATGGCATCCATTTTGTAATACATATTCTCAGAAAATAAAATAGAGGAGAATTATTATGAATAAACCAATTATTTATGGACTGGCAGTCCTTAGCGTACTTAGCACCCCCACTTTAATTAAAGAATGGAATTCACCAAACTACACAAAGGCCTACAGAACTATTGCGTCCATCCAACTTCCAGAGTTTGTAGAACAATTAGATGCAAGTGACGAATCCACAATTGTTATATACAAAGACAAAATGGAGCAAAGAATAAATGACTTTAGAGACTCAGTCCATGAGCACAAAAAGTCTAAAGAAAACAAAGAGTTTGCCTCCTTATCAAAGGAAGAAAGAGTTAAGTTAAAGAGTGAAGAAAAGAAACTACAAAAAGAATCAGCTTTGATTTCTAAAAGTATTGAAGAATCTCTTAAAAAACTCTCTTCTTCAACTGCGACTGAAGTCGTTGCAAGCTTTTCAAGAAACTTTAACTCCCTCGAAAGGGATCTGAATAATGCCATAATTACAAATCCAATTGAAGATGAAAAAGTATCGCTTTCAGCAAAAGAAGATACTCAAAGTACTGAGAATAAGGAAAATCAAATCAGTACATGTGAACAAAAAGACGTTATTGCTGAATTACAAGCTCAAGTAAAAGAGCTTTTAAAAGATAAAGAGGAAGCTCTTGCTAAAATTGAGGAAAAAAAGAAGAAAAAACAAGAGCGTGAAGAAAAGATGAAGAAGGCCCAGAAGATATATGCGATGGGAATGATATTTGGTCAAGGTTTAAGAGCAAGCTTTGCAATGCCAAATACAGCACTGCAATTTCCAAGTTCTCCTTTCTTTGTTCAGAGTAGCTTCGCTCAAATGCAACCAACGATTTCTCCTTGGTTCAACTTTATGAAGAGCTACTTTGGTGGCAATAGAGAAATTGCTTCTAACATGTTTTCAAGCTCAATAGATAGAGCACCGATAACAAGTGAGCTTTTTCAAAGAAGCTCACGGACATTTATCCCAACTTTTAATAGATCCACTGTTCGAGAAGAAGCTATAACATTTAAATAAAGAAAATCTCTCCCCTATTTTCTATAAGAGGGCCCAGCATAAAGCTGGCCCTCTTTTGTAAATTTTTCTAACACTGTCTAATTATTAGACATATCTTATCTCCTTATTTCAAGGACATGCCCATCAATTCCTTTGGCACCAAACTTGTATAAACAATAGTGAATAAAAAATTAACAAATCTATTTCGGGAGAGAAATATGAAAAAGACAATAACAAACTCAGTTATGGCCCTAACTGTACTATCAGCAACATTTGGAGCCTATAGTGTATACACTTCAACGACACCAATGAACCTTAGATCAATTGCTTCAATTGAAAGACCAGACATTGTCGTTGATTCAATTTCAGCAGAGTTTATTAAACAGCAAAAAGTTAGAATTCAAGAGGTCACAGTCCAGATACAAAAAGCAAATGGTGACATGATCACTGTAAAAAATAAGATTGTTGAGATAGAACAAAGACTTTCTCAAAAAGTACGCAGAAGTACAGCGATGTTTACTGTTCATGAATTAAATAAACTTAGAGCAGACCTAAAAGAGCTAAAAGAGCAGAAGAGTAACCTTGAGAGCTCTATTACTTCACTCAAAGAAAAACACAAGAAAGCAATTGCGGGGCTTTCTCTTACTAATAAGAAGCTATTAAGTGAAGTTAACTCTGCAAAGAAATCGACTTCAACACTAAAATCAAAAATAGATGAACTTGAAAGAAGTGGAATTGCAAACACTCAAGAGTTAAGTGTATTAAAAGATAAGCTAAAAGAAGAAGAATTAAGAGCAGCAGGCTTAAATGCAGAATTAATTGATCTGCAATCAGAAGTTGAAAGCAAAAATATCGCTATCGCACAGGCCGTTTCTCATAATAAAGAAATCTCTGATGAGGTAATTGCCTTGAACGAAGTTATTTCAAAATTAAATTTAAATATCGAAGATCAGTCTAATCAAATTGAGTCATTAAATCAGAATGTACTTAGTTTAACTGGAGAAAAGGAAGCTCTGATTATTGAGAAAGATAAATTACAAGAGAATAAAATCGCACTTGAGCAACAAGTAAACGAAAAGAATGATCTCATAAAAGTTAAAGAAGAAGAAATTCTTGCTCAAAATAATACTATAGCTTGTCAGCAAGAAGAAATTAAAGTGAATACAAAAACCATTACAGATCTAGAGGCACAGGTAAAAAAGAGTACTGATGCAATAAAAGAATCAAGTAAGGCGATAAAAGATCTTAAAAAAGAAAGAGAAGAAGAAAGAGAGAAATTTGCAAAGATTGAAAAAGAAAATAAAGCATTCAAAGAAGAGAAAAAAGAATTTGATTCAATAATACAAATGATGATGTCTCAGTTTATGATGATGCCTCAATTAATGAGACAGCAACAAGCTGTACAGGTACCAACATTTCATAATCCACTTAATCAATTTTCTACAAGTGATATGTACTTAATGAAAATGCTTCAAGGTGGAGGAGCTCAGGGTCTTGGACAAACGGGACTTCCAATGTTTGACCCATATGCAACTCCGACCGTTATAAACAATAACTACTACGGTCAGCAAACACCATACGGTGGCGAATTTAATGATTTTAATATCAGAGAAATGTATAATCCTTCTCAAAGAGCACCGAGCGGATACTTTAATTTTTAATTAAAAACAAAGGGGACTAAAATAGTCCCCTTTATAATTAGTTGATATCAGTAATCCGAGTTTTTTAGACCGGCACTTTTTTCCATTTTTTCCTAATTATTTATTCATATTTAACGACTAGTAATTATCACCTTTAAGGATGTTGGTGAAAGAGTAATCAAGGATCGATGTTTAAACATAATTACTTATTGAGGGGTAAGGATGAAGGCCGAAAATTATATTAGAAAGACATCGGAAAAAGTTATCATTAAAAAATGTCATTGTTGTGGTGAGATAATTGAATCAAATCAAGAAGCTCAGAAGTGTCCAAGCTGCAAGAAATCATTTCTACCATCAAATTATTTTGGAAAAGTTCACGCGAAGAATTCGGCAGACTTTCAAAACCTATTCTTAAAGTCCTATGAAGTTCATGAAGAAGATCTTATCAAAGGCATTAATGTCATTTGGTAAATATTAGAACAGGGTCACTTGGGTGACCCAAATGCCAACAATTTCTTACTAAAACATCTATAGTCAGTCTCTTAACGCACTACTCTGTTCGAGTCATTTCAGAAATTATATGATAGATTGACTCTATGCAAATAACAAATACACAAACACAAAGAACAACTAAGCCAAACTTTCATCCTGTTATACAAAGAATCTTTGATAAAAGAGAAATGGGACCTAAAGAGATCAGTGAATTTCTTTCATGGGACCTAAAGGCCATGCCAGATCTAACGAATATGCATGATATGGACAAAGCATCAAAGAGGCTGATTAGCGCCATTGAAAAAAATGAAAAGATTGCGATCTACGGTGATTACGATGTAGATGGGACAACCTCTTGTGCACTCTTTTACCAGTTCTTCAAAATGCTTGGTGTAGAAGTTGGTTTAATACAACCAAGTCGTTTTATAGAAGGATATGGAATTCATCCACCTTCAATTGATAAGGCCCATGAAGACGGTTATAAAGTAGTTGTAACTGTTGACTGCGGAATTACAAATAATGAAGCTGCTACAAGAGCAAAAGAGCTCGGATTAGATTTAATCATAACTGATCACCACACGGACGCTAGAGATGAAATGCCAGATGCATTTGCAATTGTTAACCCAAATAGAAGAGATGAGCCTAAAGAATCTCCACTTAGAGCACTTGCAGGAGTAACAGTCGGCTTTGCTCTGGCAGTAAAAATTAGGCAAGACCTTATCCAAAAGGGACAAGAGATACCAAGCATATATCACTTACTTCAATTTGCTGCCATTGGAACAATTTGTGATTTAGCAAAGCTAAACTCTACAAACTTGAAGATTGTAAGGCATGGTCTAAAACAAATACCTCAAACAACTTTTCCTGGAATAAAGGCCTTCTTTGCTCCTGAAGAAAGAAAGAGAGGCTTCGTTCCTTCTGAGAAGCTTTCATTTAATATTGGACCCCTCATTAACTCAAAAGGAAGACTCGATCATCCTGAAAAGGCCCTACAGCTACTTATTTCTGACGATGATGCCAAGGCCTTTGAGTACTACTCTCACCTAGAAGTTTGCAATAATGAGAGAAAGTTTATCCAGGCCGAAGTTTTTAATGATGCTAAAGAACAAGTTCTCAGATCAATTGACGGATCAGAACATGTCGTTTCAATTGTATACTCTAGTGAATGGCATGAAGGAGTAATAGGAATTGTTGCTTCTAAGCTTGTTGATGCTTTTAAAGTACCTGCAATAGTTTTCACAGATGCAGAGGAACCTGGAGTAATTAAGGCCTCAGCAAGAAGCGCAGGCGATTTAAACTTATTTGACTGTTTAAAAGAAAACTCATCTCTATTTTTAAAGTTCGGTGGGCATAAAGCTGCTGCCGGTCTTTCAATGGATAAAGATAACTTCTATGAGTTTAAAAAGAATATGACTGAAATGCTCGCAACAATTCCGGCCATAGAAAGAACTGTTCAAAATTATTATGATGTCGAAATCCGTCCAGATGAAATCAACCCTAAACTTCTTAAAGAGCTAGAACTTCTTGAACCATTTGGAATGGGAAACCAAAAGCCTATTTTTAAGATGAAAGGATTTAAGCTAGATAGTTATGACCTACTTAAGGATGTTCATGTACGCTGGAACCTTAGCTCTCTAACAGATCCATCAGTAAAGCTTAAAGGAATAAGTTTTAATTATATTGGAAAGTGGGGAATCATGCACCCAGAAGAAATATATAATGCGCAGGCCATGAGAAATGAAGAACTAACAGCTTACTTTACCCTTGGAGTGAATCACTTCAATGGAAATCAATATATCCAATTGATGATAGAGAGAGTGGAAAATTAATTCCACTCCACTCTTTTAAAACTATCTTTTTACTGTAACTTTTTCCATAACAACATCGTATGCCGGTCTATCCATAGCACCTGTTTTTGTACTACCGATTTCTCTTACAACTTCCATACCTGAAATAACTTTGCCAAAAACTGTGTGTCTTCCATTTAAGTGAGGAGTTGGCGCTAAAGTAATGAAAAATTGAGAACCATTTGTTCCTGGTCCAGCATTTGCCATTGAAAAGATTCCTTCAGAGTCATGCTTTAATTCAGCTGTGCACTCATCTCCAAACTTATATCCTGGTCCACCCATTCCATTTCCATCTGGGCATCCACCTTGAATCATAAAACCTTCAATGACTCTATGGAAAATTAAACCATCATAGTACGGACCTTCTTTCTTTGTTTCTTGTCTTCCCTCTACTAAATTAATAAAGTTCCAAACAGTCTCTGGACATTCTTTTGCATAAAGCTCTGCTTCAAACTCACCCATATTTGTTTTAAAGTGAACATTAACTCTATCTAAATCTTCTTTGTAATCACTTTTCTTAACTGAACCCATTCCGAACATTTATTTCTCCTTGTTTAAAATTTTCTGACCTTAAATTTTCCTCTAAATTCTGAAGGAATGTCTTTAGGGGTGAAAATATATAGTTTATCATTTTTAGAAAATAAATCATTTAGATACAATACTGGGATTGCTACTAAATTACCTTCTCGGTCATAAGGATTAAACATTTCATAGGAAATTAATTTAGATCCTGCAATATCGAGCTTCATCTCTTTTAAATAACTTCTTAATTGAACTCTATTCATGCAAAGAGATAGGAAAATAGGATGGCCCTTAGCGAATCGATCGCTATTTAGGACCTTCCTCACTTTGCTTAATTCCTTAGGTCCATTTAACACTGAGTCTATCCATATGATATTAGAGATATTGTACTTCGGTTTACTAAAGCTTCTAATTCCTGCTTTAACACGATCTAGAATAGTAAAGAAAATCTTCTCTTCATCTTTAAATGGTATAACTTCAGCCTGGGCTTCTTTCTTTCTAGAGGTAGAGTATTCATTAAACATTAGTTGAAATTGAATGGCCTCTTCATAATTAAGAGAAAAACTTTCTCTCATATTCTTCAGATGGCTATAGCGAACAGGGTACTCTCTATGACAGCTTCCCTGAGAAGAGTAATTCGCCCATGAAGGTAAATCTGCTAAGAAATATTGAACAACTCCAATTCCATTGTAGTACTCATTAGTATTTCTTCTTTCGTAATTCTTAATCGTTGGACCAGAACACCCTAAAGAGAAGAGCATTAATGAAAAAATTAAGTACTTCATTTATGCCCTACTAAAGAAATTCATAATCTCTTTCTCTATTTCTGTAATCTGTTCTAAGCCATGCTTTAAGGAGGACTTACATAATGTCGTACAACCTAGAGTATAAAATCCTGGTTCATCATGAGATCCATTTTCTTTACGCGCAACCATCTTGTCATGATCAAAGTCAACTCTTAGTCCATTGAATATATCTGTACTCTTAGAGTGCCCGGTGCATACAAAGATTGCATCACAGGCCAAAGTACTGATGTACTCTTCACTTTTTTTCCCTGAGTTTCTAAAAGAGTGAGATTCAACAGTAGCAAAAAGCCCCTCTCTATCTAATAATTTATCTAAGGCGGTTACATTACTTGCGGGAATTATATTTAATTGAGAAACTGGCTCTTTAGGCTCAGTTGTCTTGGCCCTAACATGTGGCTCAAGGTCTCTCCATGCAAATAGATCCTTTTCATATTGGGTCCTATCATTTTGTAGCTTAGAGTAATATGTTTTTAGTATTTCCATAGTACCAAGAGCAAGTGTTTCACACCTCTTACTCTCCCATAGATCCTTATAAGGTTTAAGCTCTGTAGTTACAAGACTAACCATTCTAGACTTATCTTCTTCTAACCAAAGGTCTAGTTCGCTCAGAACTAATGCCGAAAGGGCTCCTGTTCCAACTAGAACAATATGCTTAGACTTCTTCGTTACTTCAATATAATTTTTTAAGCACTCTCTTCCATAGTAAACGTCAGAGCTTTTATTAATTCTAGATTCATTAAGAGCATAGCTTCTAGAAGGTCCCATAGGATTAGGGTCTTTAAAAGAACCTGTTGCATCTATGACAATATCAAAATCATCGAAGGACTCAACTGATTCGTTTAATGAGTCAATCACATCTTTACCAAGCTTCTCGAATAACTCGGGATTACTTTCAACTTGTTTCAAAATACTCGTTTGAGGGTCTGTGGTAAAAACAACTCTGAACAAATCCTCGAGCCTACTTTTACCAGGTACTTGTTCATCAATGGACAGAAACCTCTTGTGAACTCTTTGAACTGATCCAGGCTTAATCACTATATTTGGACTACCTTTTTTAATTAGAGAACTTAAATACTTTTCAAAGTATTCACCTACGCTTGGAATCTCTTCTAGGCCATTAAGAAGTCCTATTGAGTCTCTTCCACACTTAGTTGTAAGTGAACTCCAAGCAAGCTCAAAAGATGTTTCAGGAGCAAATTTAGCCACTCTGGAAACCATTCCACCTAAGTCATTATTTGCGAATATTGTAACCGAAGCTCCAAGCTGGTCAAAGTGAAGCGATGCTTCAAGAGCTAATGGTCCACTACCAAGGACTGCTATTTTCATAGAGGTTTTCTATCACGAACTGAACGTAGTTAAAAGAAAAGGCCCAAGAAGTTGGGCCTATTTATTAAGATTTTAGTAGAAAAAGACTTTTTGATCGCCTCGGTCAATGGCCGAATGCTCTGCAAAAGAATACATAAAATCAATGAAATTATTCATAACTTGAAAAGAAGGAAGTGACTTATCAAATTCACATCCATACTGCATATATGTATTACCATCTTTACCAATGTGCTCTCTACCATACTTAACATTAACGATAACTGGTACGTAACTGGCCTTGGTAAAGTACATTCTCATAGAAATTTCAAGACCGTCTTCAAACTTAGGGTCTCTACTTGGCTCCCAAGGGAGTTGAATTAGACAACCGTCGTGAGAAATATCAACTAAATTGATAGGATAGATTACTCCCGCCTGATCAATTACAGAATAAGCTCCTAGGAAGTTTTGAAAAAGAATTCTCTCAAAGTTTCTTCTCTTAGCTTCAACATTTTCTTTTCTCTTTTCTATAAAATCTAATACTTTATCAGTCATCTAGGTCTCCTAAAGATTAATTCTTCAGTAACCTATCGGCTAAATACGGCGAGGGCCTTAGAAAAAAGTCCACTTCTAAATAAAATAAATCACTATATTTTCAGCAACTTAGAACTTTTTTTGCCAAAAAGGAAGTTGAGAAATTTCATCGTAAATACGATGAAATGAGTCGAGTCTTGAATGTAGAAATTCACCTTCTGTGGTATCAGGAGAATACTCACTCCAAAAAGCACAGCCCTTAGTCCCCTCGGTATGGTCACAATTAGAAAATTTACAATCTGAAGCAACTTCTTCAAGGTCTGGGAAGTATGAAAGTAAATCATCAGGATCAATATCATCAAGAGAGAATGAACGTATTCCAGGCGAATCTATTGTACAAAACCCATCTAATTCTACAATTTCAGACCAAGTCGTCGTATGAGAACCCTTTCCTACTTTCGCAATAGTGTTAGTTCTTAATTCGAACTTTCCATCAGAAAGCATATTAATTGTCTTACTCTTTCCTACTCCCGACTGACCAAGAAAGATAGACGTTCTGTCTTGAATTTCATTTCGAAGCTCATTGACACCATTTTCTAAATATCGAGCAGAATAATCTGAATTAATCGCCGATATTTCAAAGCACTTTGCACCTAGGCGATTAAGCCTTTTCTCTTCAAAGGAGATATCAAACGACTCATCGAATTCATCCATTTTATTAAACACAACAATAGGACGAATTCCCCACTGACATGCACGAACTAAAAACCTATCAACTAGGCCTCTTTTAAATTGAGGTCTAGAAACTGAAGTCAGAATAATGAGAAGGTCACAATTTGATGCAGTTACCTTTTTCCTAGACTCTCTTACAATGATGCGAAAAATTTCACTACTTCTTTTTTCAAGCGAAGTGATCATTATTTCCTTTGTCTCGGGAATTTCTTCTAAGAAAACATAATCCCCTACTACCAGAGTTTCACCTTTTTTAAGTAGATTACCTCTTGCCATTGCCTTAACAATATCACCAGTCTCATCAACCTTACATTCAAAGAATCTCTTATCTGATTTATAAATTCTTGCTCTCAACTATTAGTCCTTTTTAAACTCAGAAATCCAAGAGGAAAGAAAATATTCTTAGGATCCATTTTTCTCTTTAACTCACTAAAAAAATTATACTGAGCTTCCTCCCAAAAATTAGTTATGAACTTCTGTTTAATAAGACCTATACCGTGCTCAGCAAAAGGAGAACCTCCTAATTCTGAAATAAAGTCGTAAAGTTCAACAAGCTTTTCCTGACACTGATCTACCTGAACAGCGGTAGGGAGAAAGTTAAAATGTAAATGCCCATCACCAAAGTGACCGAATAAATTATAATCAATTCCTAACCTAGTCCATTCCCTATAAAATTCTAATAAGGTAGGAAAATCTTGAACAGATACTTGCACATCAGTTCCTTTTTTCACTACACCCATTTTTAAATTCATTTCAAAAGTATATCGCGGAACATTCATTCTTAGTTGGTTACATCTACTTGCAGAGACTTCAAAAATATCTTCCTCTCTTATATGAATCAATGAACTTAAAAGCTCATCATAAATTGCCTCAAATGATTTTGTCTTAACCTCTAGAAATATAATATCTCCTTCGCTAGTCACCTTTTCTTGCTCTGGAAGGTTTTTCATAGAGTTAAAATCGAGTAACTCACAAGAGAAAATTCGATCTCTAAAGCTTTGAACTTTTTCAAAAACTTCTAAGTGAGCAATCATCTCCTGCTCCCAGCGAGGTAGCTTAATGAAGATAAATGTTCTTTCATCGAAAGTCGTTGTTCTAATCTTTGCTTGTGTAACTACACCTAGCTGCCCCTCAGTTCCGATCAATTGGTCTGTTTCATTTAGCATTCTTGGAAATGGAGCATTTTTAAAATCAATATACCTAGAGTAAGTTTCTCTATACCTTCTTAAGGCCTCACTCTCTTCAATCTCTCGACTAGAATTCAACAGAATAAATTCTCCCTTATCTGAGCAATATTCAATTTGCTCAACTTGATCTCTCAAGGTTCCAAAACCAAAACACCTCTCCCCAGTGGCAGAGGTCGCAAGACCAGAAAGTACTGAAGCAAGCTCTTCAGTTGGAGAAGTCATAATATCTCTTCCTTTTGAGCGACAATACTGCTTAGCACTTTGCCAAGTAACAGGTCCAGAAATGGTTAGAACTCCACTATCATCTAATTCCATCTCTTCAGGCATTGTAGATAAGTTGACCCAAAAGAGGTCATCTCCGTCTAGATGACTTAAGTAACTCTCAATCTTATCGTAAGGAATAACTGTGGAAGTTGCCGAGCTATAGTAATAGCTGGCCTTGCCAGACTTGATGTGGTCTGCCAAAGCTTCTTTCGAGTTAATTGTAATTTTATTTAGTTTCATATATTAGTACTATCTCTATCACAAAGATTAGGAATATTTTACAAGGAAATACCTAAGTGTTGTAATTTAAATAATTTATCATTTGAAAGAATCTTGACAAAAGTCGAAAAGGGGCTTAATTTAAGTCTCCAATGTCTTTAAAGAGTAATCACGGTTCCGTAGCTCAGCTGGATAGAGCATTCGCCTTCTAAGCGAATGGTCGCAGGTTCGAATCCTGCCGGGACCGCCATTTTTTCTCTTCTACAATAATTCAATTATCATTCAAGATTAAATAATTTATCCGAGTCTCGAAGATCTGAAAAAAATTGTCCAAAAAAAAGGCCAGCTTAACGCTGACCTATTTAATTACTTCTTAGTCTTTTCTTTTTCTTCGAGTAGTCTTGAAAAGCCAGATTTTAAATATCTAACAGAGATTACTTTAAAGATTGATACGCCTTTATTTGTAACAATATCATCTGATGCTTCAGCATTTAACTGATTGGCAGCTAGTTGATTTGCAGCAACCTCATCAGCACTTATCCCAGTGTTTTGATTATCCTCATCAAGATCCATTGTAAAAACCGGGGCTTTCTTACTATTAGCAGCTCCACCTGTTGTAGGCTTTACTTCTCCTGGTCCTTTGATTGCTACTTTTTCTTCCTTAGAGTCTTCTTTTGTTGAAGCTCCCTGACCAATACTAGCAAGAACATCATTAGCAGACTTTCCTGACTTATTTAATGCATCCTGAGTTCTTTTTCTAAGTTTGGCTAAAAGCTTGTCATTCATTTTATCAAAGTTAATTGCCTTTCCACCATTTGCAACAATTTGGTCATTCAATTTCTTCTTGATGGCTCTCACTCTTTTTTGAATAGCATTATTTTGATTTGCAAGACCAACCATATTATCGACCCCAGAACTTGATATCCTACTATTCCCAAAAAGGTCATCACCGGCCTGAGCCGCGCTCAGAGCAAGACCACCCATTGTTCCTCCAAGCTGAGCAAATCCTTGGCTATTTTCAACCTGAGGAGATAATTTCTGACAAACTACATTTTTATCAGTATCAGCACATGGAAGCTTCTTATTATCAATAATTATTCCATCATTTCCTTTTAAAGGGTAAGGAATCTTAGAAGGGATACTAAGGTTTGTACCAGATAACGTATCCGTACTTTGTTTGTTAATACGATTCATTTGGTCGATGATTTTCTGAATTTTTTCAGCATTCTCCTCTGCTTCTTCTTGAATACTTCCTGTCTTTGATGCTGCGGCCATAGCAAGACCAGCTCCTAAAAGCCACGCAACGCCTCTAGTTCCTGGAGTGGCTAAGAATGTATCTACTGTTTGTCCAAGACTAAATACAGCGCCAAGAACAATCGCTACAGAACCGCCTAATATTGTTGTAAACGAGCTTGCTTGAGCAGATGGAATAATTAAATCAATTCCATAATCAATTGCAAGTTGTAAAGAATTTGAGTAACGGTTATCATTTGCACTATTTAAAGATTGAAAAAACGACTCTTTGAGACTCTGATACTCTTGAATTGAGGCCGTTTGTTTTTCACCCTTGTAAAACCTTATACTATCTCTACTTTGCATATAAGAGTTAATTTGCTCTTCAACATTACTACCCGTAATTTTTAATGACTTATTTAAATCATATAAAGGGTTTGTCGACTCTATAAAAGAATTCACCCCATAGGTTCTTTTTAAATCTTCAATTTGAATGTCTCTATACACATCTTGAATATCTTCTTCAGTTAAACCAAAAGCCAGATCAGGAAACTTCAAACTATTGTGTACAAAGTGTGATGAAGCATCCTCTCCAGGGTTTAGCGCAACAGCAGTAGAAGGAATACAAACAGCAGTCTCTGCAGCACAAGTAGCTACGAGACTCGTACAAGACGCCGCAGCAGCAGTGCATACAGCAACTTGCGCACAAGCTGGAGCAGCAGTCCCAACAGAAGCAGAACAAGCAGTTGTCCAGGCAGCAGTATCTGTTATTATCGTTCCAGCAATTGCAGAACAGAGAGTAAGCAACGATGTTCCCTTAACTTTACTAGGAGCTGGTGGTCCCTCAAGAGCAACTTGTGATGCGATATTGACAGACGTAGAGCCTATACAAGCTGCACAACCACTCTTCTCAGTATTTAGAAGCGCCATTTTTATCCATGCAGTTGCAGCAGCAATCCCGTAAGCAGCTGCAGCAACAGTTTGAATCATTTTTTTCTGCTTTGCAGTCTTAGCAATATCTTCATAACCCTTCTTCTGATCCTTGAGATAATCTATTTGCTCAGTATTTTGACCATCTTCTCTAATTTTATAATTAATGACATTTTTTTTCTTTATATCTTTGAAGCCATTAAAGGCCATAATTTCAGCTCCAAGATAAGCAATACCACCAGCAGCTGCAATCATAACGTCCGTTGGAACTGGCTTACACATTACAACAGCTCTAGAAGTAAAGATTCCAAAGGCCATCATTAGAACTAAGTCCATAGCTGCTGATTCACCTTTGCTATCCAAAGTTGTCTGACCACTCTCAGTTGCAACTCCATCCTCAGCGACACCAGTCTCGGCCTGAACATATCCCGCAGAATGCTTCAGAGATTGGATCGGAAGTAGAACCTGAACCTGCACTAAAGTGAAGCTTATAGTGTAAACGAGAATACATTTTGTAATGTATGATAATATAGTCTTCATTTGACTACCCATCCTTTTAAATACTTATAATAACTATTTTATTCTACCTTCTAATATTGACTAAATGAATTGGGTAGATAAGACCAAAAACAAACAATTTCGGTAAGTTAATCACATCTAGTGACTCTAGAGCACTAGCTTAAAAGGTTGGCAATAAGGGTAATTGAGGATTAATCCACGAAAAGGCTTCGCGATCTCCACTTAACGGACTTCTTTCTCTTCTCTACCGGAGTAAAAGCATTTCTTCTATAAGTTTGCCTATTAGGATCTTCTTCACAAGCTATTTGATAATCAACTAATGCTTTAAGCGTTCCTAAGAGTGACTCCTGAGCACCATCAAGTTGCTCATGCCCCTGATCTTCAAGAGCACCTAAAAAGTAATGAACAGACTCAATTGTAGATAGACAATACTCCATCGGTTGTTGTTTTATCTCAAAGCGGGACTTAACTTCAGGATCAAAGCACAACCTTGGAAGTTCCAATAAGTTTTGGGAGAGCTTCATCATTTTCTTAGCACATGGCCAAGTAGCATCGATGACAAAAACAACAAGCTCTTTCTTTGTATAATCAAATTCAAAAACTTCACTACTAATATTGATTGCACTCTTTCCAGGATACATGACATAGCAAGACTTAGTCTTATCCCCTATTAGTTCATTTACTCTGGAATCATTTGTAAAATCAATCCCCATGATGACTTCAGAGTTAGGTAAACTAGCATGCGTTAGTCTCCCTGTTCCAACCTTCTCTTTCTTAGCTTCCATAGGATGCATCAAAAGAACAAACTTAGTCTTTGTCGGAATACTAACAATAGAAGAACAAAGACATGAGTTCATTGTTCTTCTGCATCTTTTACAAACAACTCTTCGAGGCTCTTTTTCAAAGTCTTCAGAGGCCTGTTTTTTTCTTTTTAAGTACTCTTCTTTATTCATGATGATTACAAGCTTTCAAAAATCTCTTTATCAAAACCTAAGCATAGAACTTTTCCATCTTTTTCAAGAATAGGTCTTTTAATGACAGAAGAGTTTTCAATAATTAGTTCTACTGTTTGAGTATCATTAGCAGATTCAAACTCTTCTTTTAATTTTCTAAAAGTAGTTCCTCTTTTATTGATAGGCCACTCACCTAGAAAAGCTTTCCAATCTTTAAGATTTTTCTTTGTAGGTGCACTTTTTTTAAAATCAATAAAATCAAAAGCTATATCTTTTGCTTCAAGGGCCTTCTTCGCTTTTTTTACGGTGTCACAATTAGGTATTCCATACATTTTAATCATTACAATTTCCTCTTTAAAATAACTACATTCTTACGTGGGATTTCAATTTCAAGATTGTACTTAATAGCAATCCATCGAAAAGTATCCTCGCTAAAGAAGCGTACATGCGTTGGATCATTCTTATAGCCCCAACCTTTAAACTTACTCATATCATCTGGGTAAAAAGATGTCATTACTCCAAGTGCACCAAGTGGTTTTAACAACTTAAGTAAAAGTTCAATACTTTTTTCAGTTTCATATATATGCTCTATTACTTCACTACAAATAATATAATCATACTCAAAATTTAGGATATCGAGATTATTGTTAAAAATGGGGTCGTACTCGAACACTTCAGTTTTTCTATCTTTCAGTATCTGAGAGACTACAGGACCGGGACCACAACCAAAATCTAATCCTATTCCTTTAATATATTTATTCATTGGAATTAATAAGCGATTAAGAAACTCATGGTACCTAATATCGTCTGGATCGTTTTCATGTAGATCGTAAATCTTCTTTTCCTCATTAATTGGCAGAAGGTCTTCTCTTTCTACAAAAACTAAATTGCAGCTTAAGCATCGTAAAAAGGTTCTACGGTCTTTGAAATAATGTATATTTTTTGATTCATGACAAAGGGGGCATATATTCATACAGAGAATATATAATGATTACATTTCTTTGAAAACCTCAGACAAGCTTCTTTGTGGAGAAAGAGTCTCGTTAAGTTTATCATCACTACTTTTACTCAATAGATCTAGTAACATATTAGGTAGTGCACCGTTTTCTTTACAGCTTCCAAAACCTGCCATTATGGCCATATCAGCTTCAAAAGTATTTAGTAGTTGAACAGAACGTACTTCACCGTCTTGTGTTGAGCAGTTTTGTGGATCTCCAATTACATGATTAGTTCTACAAACAGCCGGTCTGTCATTGTAAACAGAGCATTCTTTATTCTCATCTAGAAAAACGCAAGCACGTCTCTCAAAAGGTAGTGAATACCATAAAGAAGCACTCTTACTAACTCTTGATTGATCTTTTAGTTTTTTAAGATCAATTTTGAGTCCATTTTGAACAAGTTTTGCAAGCAATGCGGCTTCATCATCAGAGACACTAACTTGTGTGTGACAACAAGCTGAACAACCTTTTCTACAAGAGATATGTTTTTGAACTACTGGGTCTTGGAATAAAGCGGATAATTTCTTATTAACCTCTTTATGAACATAACGAGCTCTTTTTATAGGAGAAGAAATTTTCTTGAGCCTCTTCATTACCTCATTAGTGATTTTCAGCATATGTAAATCATTGCGAAATCTCTGATAAGTTTTGGCGGCCATTGCTGGAAAATTGATGACGACCTCCTTGACAGGTTCACCTCTTCACCATAGTGCTTTAATTATTATACATTTCAAAAACCGCTAATCTTTCAACAGGAATTTTTTTCCCACATTTATTGTTTATAGTTCGTAATTACAGCCACTTCACCATGAACTTAAGCTTAAATTAACTTTAATTTAGCAAGTTTTGAACCGAAAAAGACTTTAATGGATGACCCACAAGGTGAAAACCAACTACATTTTAAGAGAATAGACTATCTTTTCGAAAAGAAGGCCAGTGTATATATAATGGCCTTATGTGCTGCAACTGTTCTCGCGTACATCGTTTACACTCCCCAGAACACCTGGAAGATAAGCGCATGGCTTTCTAGCTATCTTGTTCTATGTATTGTTAGATATATCATTATTAATAAGTATCACTCTAACAAAGAGGCCCTCTCAGCTAAGAACTGGGAACTCCTATATTCGTCAGTCTCTTCCCTTGTAGGAATGCAATGGGGAAGCGCGTGCTTCCTTTTCATCCCTCATGATAATTTTGGAATACAACTAACCTACCTAGCACTTATATGTGGTGTTTCATCTGGAAGCTTAATTGGAAATGCCTCTTCAAAAAACTCAACAATGGCAATGCTTTTTTTCACACTCATACCCGCTTCATTATTTTTCACTCTTTCTAATATTGATATGGGAAAAACTGTAGGTATATTAATTTTCATCTATTTTTCTGCAACAGCAATCTTCTCAAAAAAACTATATGAATTTATTATACAAAATATCAAACTCAATATTGAGAACCTAAATCTCATCAATGAATTAAAACAATCATCTTTAAAATTAGTCGAGTCTGAAAAGCAAGCCGTTCAATCCTCTAAGCTTGCTGCCTTAGGTGAAATGGCTTCGGGTATCGCTCATGAAATAAACAACCCTCTCACTATCTTAAGTGGGAATATTAGAAGTATAGATAGAAGCTTTGGAAAAGAAGACTCAGAAGAAAAAGTAAAAAATATGATTCAAAAATGTCATATTAGTATCCAAAGAATAACTAAGATCATCCGTGGTTTAAAGAAAATGTCCAGAGATGGAAGTGAAGATGATTTTGAACTCATAAGTACTGCCTATATAATAGAAGATATCGAATCACTAATCCATGAAAGATTTAAGTGTAATGGAATCTCCTATAATGTAAAAAACACTTGCCCTGATGAGCAGATTTTTTGCCAACCCATTCAAATATCACAAATCTTACTAAATCTTTTAAATAACTCCTTTCATGCAATTGAGCACACTCCTTCACCATGGATAGAATTAAAAGTAGTTAAGTCCTATGAAAATATTATTATCTCTGTTACAGATTCCGGACAAGGGATCTCTAAGGAAGTTGAAGAGAAAATTTTTACTCCTTTCTTTACCACCAAAGAAGTTGGAAAAGGAACAGGTCTTGGACTAAGTATTTCTAAAGATATTGCAGTAAAACATAATGGGGCCTTATTTATCGATAGAACTCATACAAATACATGTTTTACCCTAAAACTTCCTATCCAAAAGGCAATGGCCGCTTGATATATCTGGTATCAGAATATATAGTGTCGCATGGCCCTACTATGTACTTTAAGTAATATTCATTTAAATCTCGGAACAAAGAACTTATTCACAGGAACTGGTTTTACCATTTCTTATGGAGATAGAATTGGGCTTCTTGGACTAAATGGGCAAGGAAAGTCCTCCCTCTTTAAAATACTAGCAGACAAGCTCAAACCTGATCATGCGACACCTCCATTTAGTTTTGATAAAGCGAATTCAGGTGGCGAAAATAATAGTGGTTTTTCTTCATTTTTGGTTCCTCAAGAAATGAACCTTGAAGTCGGAAAATCGATTACAATCAAAGAATTCTTTTTCACTTTCTATCCTGAACATCAGAAAATTCATTCAGAACTTGATCAATTAAATCTTAGACTAGAAACGGAACTAAGTGATGAGCTCATAGAAAAGCAAGAAGATCTTTTACAAAAACTAGATCATCTTCAAAGCTGGGAGCTAATTGGATCTTTTGAATCATACTTGAAATACTTCGGTATTTATGACTTTGAAGCTGATGTCTCTTTGCTTAGTGGTGGAGAACAAAAAAAGATTTTACTTAGCTTAGGCTTTACAGCTAGAGAGAATTTAATTTTATGGGATGAACCAACAAACCATCTTGATATTGAAACGATTAAGCTTTTTGAAAATGAGTTAATGAACTCCAACAAAACATTTATGCTTATTACACATGATCGATATCTACTAGGAAAAGTTAGTTCTCGAATTTTTCATATACAAAGAGGAATGATTGAAACATTCAATGGTTCTTATACTGATTATTTAGACTTCTTGTCTGAGCAGGAAGAAGCAAGAAAGAAATTACTCAATAAACTTAAGAACTCTCTTAGTAGAGAGCAGGCCTGGATGAGGCAGGGAATCAAGGCCAGAGGAACACGGTCTAAGAAAAGAGTTGAAGGCTTTAATGACTTAAAGAGCAAAGTTTCTAACCTCAAAGGTGAAGCGAAGAAAGCTCTACTATTAAATGTTTCAACTTCGGGAAGGCAAACACGAAGTCTGGTTGAATTAACAGACGTTACCTTCTCCTACCCTGGTAAGGATGTCTTTAAGGATGTGAACCTTAATGTTTATAAGGGTGACCGTATAGGACTTATTGGGAAAAATGGTGTTGGTAAAACAACTTTAGTAAAACTGATTCTAGAAGAATTAAAAGTCACTAGCGGTAAGCTGAAGAACGCTGAAGACCTTCAAATACAATATTTTTCGCAAAAGAAAGACGAGTTTGATCCAAACTTAACCCCTTTCGATATTCTTGGTGATGGTTCAGATCACGTTGATCTACCAGATGGAAGAAAGAAGCATATTGCAGGATACTTTGAAGACTTTCTTTTTTTAAAAGATGACCTTCACCGTCCAATAAAAACACTTTCAGGTGGTGAAAAGAGCAGACTGCAACTTGCGAAGAACCTTACTCGTAGTGCTGATGTCTGGATTTTTGATGAGCCGACAAACGATCTAGACCTTGAAACACTTCAAATACTTGAAGATACTTTAATAAATTTCAAAGGTTCGTTAATACTCATCTCTCACGACAGATCTTTTCTCTCCAACGTTACTAATAAAACATGGGTGATTGATGCTGGAACAATAGAGCAATTTGTTGGAGGTTACGCTCAGGCCGAACCTTATTTAGAAGCACTAGCACTTGAGCATATTATTGATGGCGAAGATGAAGAACAAGAAAGACAACACCCCAAAGAAGAAGTTAGTGAGCCGGAAGTCCCTACTGAAACGGCTGAAAGTAAATTAAACAATACTCAGAAACTAAGGCTTCAGGAGTTACCTAAACTCATTGAGAAAGCAGAAAGTTCAATTCAGGGGATCGAAAAGTTAATGTTAAAGTTCAACTTCGAAAATATGGATGAAGATACCAGTAAACTCTACTCAGACTTGGCCATCAAGAAAGATACTTTAGAAGAAGAGCTTCTTGCTCTTTATGATGAACTAGATACCCTAAATAGCTAATTTTACTAACAAATTAATAATGTCTAACTTTACGCATTGAAAATTAACTTGCAACAAATCAAACGTTCGTTTAAATTCATACAAACATTTGAATTATATATTCTAAGCAAGGAAATAATTAATGAAAAAAGCTCACTTAGCAATTCTGCTCATGTGTACAACTTCTCCTCTACTCGCTTCGACAGAAGTCATTCTTACTGAGAAGTTATTAAAAGAGAAAGTAGACTCGAGCGCGCCAAACACTTTGGCCATCGAAGCATCATTTCTTGCTGTCGACCTTACTAGACAGAGCTTCGAAGACAACTTCGACTTAAGGCTTGATGGTAATGCTAGTTACGCAAAAACAAATGAGAATTCTTTTAGTGCTCAAATGCCAGTAACTTCTCCTACAAAGTATTATAAACTTGGTCTAACCAAGCCTCTAGATAGTGGAATAAGTCTGGGCGTAAATACTTTCTCAGAACAAATTACGAACTCACAAGTCTACAACGGAACAAAAACGGGAGTAGGATTTGAGGTTAGTGTTGATCTATATAAGAACTTCTTAGGAAGACTTACGAAATCTCAAAGAGACGTATTTGAAGAGGCAGCAAAGCGCGCAGGGAGTGAGAGAGATATTCAAAAGAAATCATTTCATCAAAATGTTAGAAAAATATACTGGTCACTAGTTGCAAATCAAGAGCAAATTAATATTTCAAACCAACTTGAAAAGTTTGCGCAAACTCAACTTGATGATTCTAAAAAACGGTTTAAAAATAATATCGCTGACTCTGGTGAAGTTGCGAGATATGAGTCTCAATTAGCGGATCGTAAAGCAAATATTATTACTTTAAAGTATCAAAGAGAAGTTTATCTTCAGCAAATTAAAGAGTTAATTCCAGAACTTTCCAATAAACAATTAAAACTTGGTACCTATAATATTAAGGAAGCTGCTAATCAAATATTTGCATGCACTGCCCTTATTAGTAAGTTTCAAGAGCCACCAATGCAATACACGAACTACGATGAGATATTAGCGAACTTAAGAAATGAGTATGATGGGCAACGAAAGCTTACTAATTCATATTCAGACATGAATATTCAGTTTAACTCCCAACTGCAGAGACTTGGTAAAACATCAGGTTATGGTAATTCGTGGAGTGAATTTACTGATGATGGAAAAAACGCCTTCTCGGCCGGTGTCGTGCTCAATATTCCACTAGGAGAAAGTAATAAGAAATCAATGGAGTTAAAGAAGTTACTTGAAAAGAAGAGATATCTTTCTCAAAAAGAGGAACTTGTAGGAAGAGTTAATGCTTATCACAATCAAATTATAAAAAATATTTTATTACTTCAAGAAGTAATGAAGCAGCAACAAATTAATAGCTCAAAGTTAGAACTTAGCTTTAGAGAATCACAAAAGAAGTATAATCAGGCCAGGCTTACGGTTAGAGAATTAATTCAAGATCAAAATCAATACTTCTCAAGTAACCTACTTGAAATTAAGAGTCAGCTTCAAATTATGACAACACTTTTAGACTACTTTTCAGTTTACACAGAAATTCCATGTGAATTAAATATATAAGAGAGAATAGAATGAAAAAAATTGCACACTTCTTTATAGACAATAATAAGCTCTCCATCATTCTCATGATAGGTCTAATTATTTATGGAGCGATGGGCCTCAAGAAAATGAATGCCGAATCATATCCTAATGTGAGTTTTGCAACCGCATTAGTTACGACTAGATATGATGGAGCGACGGCCGAAGATATCGAAACTAAAATAACAAAGCCAATCGAAGATGAAATTCGTTCAGTGAGTGGGTTAAAAGATGTAAAATCAATAAGCCAATCAGGTCTTAGTACCATCGTAATTAGAGTTGATATGGATAGATCGGGACTTGTTGTAGAAACGGTTATGAATGATATCCAAAAAGCAGTAGACCGAACAACAAAACTTCCAAACGATCTAATTGATAGACCAAAGTTTACAGAGATTAAATCGGAAGAGATGCCTGTTTTTCAAATTGCAGTAATTGCAGATAATACAAACAGAAATAGAGACCTTATTGCCGATCAATTAAAAGATGAATTAGAAGATAACCCTCTCGTTAAAGGTGTTACACTATCAGGATTTGCAAAGAGAACATTTCAGATTGAAATTAATAATGAAGCCCTTATAAAGCATCATATTGGAATGAGTGAAGTCATCGCAAAAATTCAAGCCAGAAACGTTAATATTCCGGGTGGAAATCTTAAGCAGGCTTCTACTCAACAGTTACTAAGGCTTGAAGGTAAAATTAAAAACGCCCAAGAGTTAGGCAATGTCCTAATTAGATCAAACTTTACAGGGCAATCCATATATCTAAAAGATGTTGCAACCGTTGTAGATGGTGAAGAAGAAATTAAAGTTCGTACAAGATACAATGGCGAAGAAGCATCGCTAGTTACTGTGACTAAAAAAGCAGGTGCTGATACTATTAAACTTGTAAATAATGTTGAACTTAAAATGAAAGAGTTTGAAAAAATTTACGATGGGAAAGTAAAGTTTGAAGTATATCTAAACGAATCAATAAAGGTAAAAGATAAACTAGATGTTTTAGCAAATAATGCACTCTCTGGGTTATTACTTGTTGTCGTTTTCCTATTTATCTTCCTTCCTGGAAGAATTGGAATTATGGCATCTTTATCACTTCCACTAGCTGTTATGGGTACCTTAGGAATCATGCCAGCATTTGGAATGAATTTAAATACTATTACCATTCTTGCTCTAGTTATCGCTCTTGGGATGCTAGTAGATAACTCTGTTGTTATAAGTGAGAATTTTACACGATTAAGACAAGAAGGGAGATCTCCCGAAGAAGCTGCTTTAGAGTCGATTCGATCTCTCTGGTTACCGATAACTGCCACCGCCTTTACAACTATTGCAGCATTTTTGCCGATGCTTGTTACGAAAGGCATCATGGGTCAATTCATAAAGTGGATTCCAATCGTTGTGACGATCTCTCTTCTTCTGTCGCTTGTTGAAAGTTTTTTCTTTCTTCCAATGAGACTTGTCTCTGCTGGAAATAGTATTAAGCTTGACGAGAATAACGAAGCAAAGAAAGACTGGTTTCACAAATTTGAACAGAAGTTTGAAGTGTTCATGGCCCTACTAATCAGAAGAAGATATATTGCGGCGACTGGATTTACCTTCTTAATAGTATTTGCAATAGGTATGATGACAGTTGGAAATAAGTTTATTCTCTTCCCTGCTGATCAAACCGAAATTTATATCTCTAGATTTGAACTTCCAAATGGTACAAAACTTGAAGAAACCAATTTGAAGGCCAGAGAGTTATCTTTAAAAATTAAAGATGTTCTTGGTGACGATATAAAGCATATTGTTACGAAGTCTGGAGAATCAAAAGTACAATTAACTGATCCTAAAGCTTCTGAAGGTAATAATGTTGGGATCGTTTTTATCTATGTTACTGACGAAGCTAAAATTAATCTTACTCACACTGATGCCTTAGAAAAACTAAGATCGAATATCTCTTCTGACGGATACTCGTCTCTAACATTTGAGGCCCAAGTTAATGGTCCTCCAGTAGGAAGCGACATTGATGCAACCTTTAGATCAAATAATGGTGAAGAGCTAGACGCATTTATTGGAAAAGTAAAAGATAGGCTCTCATCTGTTGACGGTATTATTGACTTAAAAGTAGATGATGTTATTGGTGATGATGAAGTCTTTATTAATATTGATTATATTAAGGCCGATCAATTAGGGCTTGGAGTCTTCACTTCTGGAGACACTGTTAGGAGTGCAATCTCTGGACGAGTTATTTCAGAGGTAACTTTAAATAATAAAGATGTTGATCTTCGTGTAAGCTTACAAGAGAAAAATAGACAGAACATAGAGCAATTAAAGAATGTACATATCCTTGATCAAAGAGGAAATCTTGTTCCAATTGGAACTTTTGCAACCTTTGAAACTAGACCAGGTTCTCCCCAAATAAAGAGATTTGACTTTAAAAGATCAAAGAACTTATCAGGCTCTGTAAATGAGACAAAGATAACTCAAATGGATGCTAATAATATCTTAAAAGAAACATATGACGAGCTAAAGTCTCAATACCCAAGTGTATCTTTAGTATTTGGAGGAGTTGCTGAATCGACGAAAGAGTCTATGGAAAGCTTGGCCCAAGCCGGTCTCATGGCCTCAATCGGAATTTTTGCAATACTTGTATTTCTATTTAAATCATACTTAAGACCACTTATCATTATGATGACTATTCCTCTTGGATTACTCGGGTTTTCAATTGCATTTGCAACCCCAATTCTAAGTGGATATATGGATCGCCCAAGGCCTGTTTCATTCTTGGCCCTAATTGGTATTATTGGTCTGGCAGGAATTATTGTGAACTCAGGAATCGTTCTAATCTCATTTATTGATGAAATGAGAGCTGAAGGTAAGTTCTCTTTAGATGAAATTCTAGTTAAAGCTTCAGGAATGAGACTTAGAGCAGTACTAGTAACATCTTTAACAACTGTAAGTGGACTTCTTCCTACCGCCTATGGTGTTGGTGGTTCTGACCCTACTTTAGTCCCAATGACTATGGCCATGGCCTGGGGGCTTGTTTCAGGAACGATTTTGACACTATCTTTTATTCCTCCTGCGTATGCAATTATTGAAGATTTCACAAATTTCACAGGAAAACTTCTTAATAGAAAAAAGATAGACGAAGAAACTAGTGATATGGCAAACGAGCCTGTATAATGGGTGTCTAATGACAAAAGTAAATGAGACTAAAGCTAAAATTCTTGAAAGTGCCAACAAACTATTTGCTAACTATGGTTTCGATGGCACATCAATTAGAGATATTGCCAAAGAAGCAGGGGTTAACTTAGCGGCAGTAAATTATCACTTTAAGAATAAAAATAATTTATATTGTGAATTATTCGATCAAAATTGTTGTGAATTTGAGAAGATCTTTAAAGTCGTTCTTGAAGGACAAGAAATGACTACTGAAGAGTTCACAATAACGGCCTTTAGGCACTTTCTAGAGAATGGACATTCACTATTAACAACCTTTAAGGTTATTTTAAATGATAATGTACAAATCCCTAAAGAACATGTCAGTGATGAGAATGGACACTTTGGACCTCCTGGAGGAGGAATACTTCTTGAGATAATTACTAAAGAGGTTGGAGAGGAAGTTTCAATGGATGCTCGCTACTGGGCAATGAAAATTATTTTCTCACATATTACTCACACGGCAATTATTCTCAACTCTTCTATAATCAGAGAAAAAGTGTGTAATCTTAAACACTTCTCAGAAGAGTTTAACGAAAGAAATGTGCGCTTCTTATGCCGTTCAGTTCTCTCTTTCATCAAAAACTCCCCTAAGGATCAATGGGATGAAACTCTTTTCCAAAACTACTAAACTAGAATTTTTTTCAATCTTCTTTTTCTAGCTTTTGCCTATGCTATAATTAGTCAATTATAGCGTAGGATTAATATGTGTAGATTATTTGGTTTTAGATCTATTATTCAAAGTCAGGTTCACCATAGTTTAGTGAGTGCTGAGAATGCCTTAGAAGTGCAAAGCAATAGGCACCCTGATGGATGGGGAGTTTGTTACTATATTGCAGGTTCACCACACCTTATTAAGTCAGAAAAAACAGCTGTAAATGACTCAATTTTTAAAACCGTATCTGGTGTTGTAAGCTCAGAAACTGTAATTGCACATATAAGAAATGCTACTCTAGGCAAAGTAAGTCTACTGAACACTCACCCTTTCCAGTATGGGCCATGGGTCTTCGCTCATAATGGAAATATTAAAAACTTCGACAAGTTCAAAGATCAACTACTCGATGAGATAAAGCCTAGATTTAAGAGATTTATTTTAGGATCGACAGATTCGGAATTGCTATTCTATTTTTTACTATCAGACCTTGATGATGTAACAGATACAACTAAGTTAGATTGTTCTATTGAAGTTCTTCAAGCATCCATAAAGAAATCCATAAAAAAGCTCACTAGCATTGTTGGAGACTATTGTCCTCACGATGAAGGGAAGAACACAGAGACCTATTTAACATTTCTGCTAACAAATGGAAGTACCATGGTGGCACATCAAGGAGGAAAGAAGCTGTATTACTCTACTTTCAAAGTAAAGTGTGTGGAACGAGATACTTGTCCACACTTTAGTGTAGAATGTGAAGCTCCAACTGTAACAGGAAAAGTTAATCACTTAATATTTTCAAGTGAGCCACTTCATGGTGAAAATACATGGATTCCTTTAGAACTAGGTCAGCTGATTGGAGTAGATTCTGAAATGAAATTATCTATTAGCAGTTCTAACTAACCGACTAGAAGCGTTTTTTTGAACACATTTACAAGCCCCTGGAATGGCTTTTTATAGTTTCCGAAATCATATGAAACTTTCATTCTTTCTAGAATCTCAGTGATTTTATCTAATTCAAACTCGCACCTATAAAGCTCATCAACAAATACATGAGCTACGATAAAAACAGCTGTTAACTGAGATACACGATGATGACTTAACCCTCTTGGAAAGCCAGTCCCTTCAGGCCTTTCATGATGACATAATACAATCTCATCTACATTCAATGGAATCTTATCATTATTTGCAATAAGTTTTGCTATCGTTTCAGGGTGCTTCTTATAGATCTCGATCTCTTCAACTGAGTAATTGATCATTTCAGCTGTTTGTAAATTTACATCATATGCAATCTTAGCGTCACTAACAGTTAAGTCTTGCAAAATAGCAGCATAAGAGAGTTTCTTTCTAATTTCTTCAGAGTCCCAATCCATATGAGAACAAATAGAATTAGAAAAGTATGCCATCATATAACTATGATCAAGAATATAATCTTTTCGACCTCTAAAATTATCTAATAACTTTCCTAAGACTCGATCATCATCTAGGTTATTTTCAATTTGAAAAACAGTATAATCTACAAGGTTTAATACTTCTTCAGTAACACCCGACTCTGCAACCATTTCGTGAACTATATCCAATGTGTTTATAACTGCATCTTCAACAAATTCAGCAGACAAAGATTTGTCCTCAATTAGAAACGGTGTTTGAGCAAGCCCTGCTCCAAAGTCATCGTAGTCATCATTATCGATATAGAGGTATTTTACTTCTTTATCACGATATTTTTGTAAATCCTCACGAGTATAAATGTCATCTTTCTTTAAGACCTTAACAAATTTATCTTCACCAATCTTTATAAATACATCACACAAAACTCTATTAAATCGTAGAAAGTATATTAGTCGTACTTTTCGATATTTCTCTTGCGTATAAGCAAAATTTAATTCTTTTCTTCTTTTAAGAATATCTAAAATTAAATTATGAAATGATTCACAATTTATTTTATTTTCGATTTGATGTGCCCTATCTCCAAGAGCATCAAAAGACTTTCTTTCAAAATTCTCTTCTAAGGAACTATCTGAATTAACAATCAGATCACACTCATGTGATTGAGATATAAAAGTAGAGATCTTCATTCCCTCTAAAGTGGAGCTATCATGACTAGCAATCACCAGATCAATATCATCCATCTGCTCTAAAGAGCTTTGCAATTGAACATAGTTCGCTACTTCAAATACCTCAACATTTGTAGGTAAATTATCAAGATAGAGGTTGAATCTATCTTTTTGTTTTAAATTTGATTGAGCAACAAGAATTTTCAAGAGTCTATCCGTTTAAAATTAGTATATTAAAATGATAGCACGTACATATGATCTAAGAGAAGATAGTTAATTATGTCTCTTATCTATAACTAATCTTAGTTTACCTGTTCTAGGATTCTTCGTTAATTTATCAATATTTACAACCTCATAGCAAAACTTCTCTACAAGCCCTTTCTCAAGCTCAGTCAAATACATTTTTCTTTGCTTATAGAAGGCCTGAATTAAGTCCAACTTTTCAAGGCACTCTTTCAAAGACTCCTCATCGGCAGAGCCAATAACAAGCTTCAAGAAGTCTTTTGAATTATTTCTATCGATAATCATTTGAAAGTTTTGAATTTGTTTTTCGATATCTAAAGATCTGAAAATAGAAAGTATATCATCCCTATTTATTGTAATAGGACCCACTCTAGCCCCTTCATCCGATCTACCTAATAACTTAAATTTAGTTCCAACCTCAGTCCAGCTGGCCATATCGCCCACAGGATACTTTATGATAGGCATAAGCTTTCGCGTTAGATTAGTAAAGACTAGCTTTCCAACTCTATTTACTTCTTTAATAATTTCGCCCGTGTCTTCGTCAACGATTTCCATAATAGTTGTTTCAAAAACTCGATGCTCTCCTAAAGAGCAAGAATCATCCACATAACCAAGCTGACCACCATCAACACTTGCATATCCTATTGACGAAATATAAGCGTTAGGAAATGTTCTTAGAAGAATTTCCTTTTGATCTTCAAATAACGGCTCTCCACCATAATATATTTGATCTACATGAGACATATCAACATTACAATGCGAAGTTAAATTAATCAGGGAAGTTGGAACTCCTAATAAAACATTTACATCATATTCTTTTATTATGCGTAGAGTTTCTTCTACATCAGTTTGACCGGTTACAGGAAATTGAGTAACAGAGGTTTTCATTTTTTCGACACATTTATTAATAAATAAAAATGAAGCATAGAGATCACCTGAGTAAAAAAGATTAGCGCATCTATCACCATCTTTCATTTTGAGTTTATCCATCCCCTTACCAAAGTCAGTCGTAAATTGATCCCACTCACTTTTAGTAAAGATACTAAATTTTGGATTTCCGGTAGTTCCTCCACTTTTAAAAACAACTCCATCTGAAAATCTATCAGTCATGACCGAGTTACCATGAAACGAATTATTATTCCAAAACACTTCTTGATCAGTTATTGGTAATTGCTCAATTTTCACATCAGTTGGCAACTCACTATAGAGATTTTTATAGTATGGCGATTTTTCTCGTACAAATTCTAATAACTCTGAAAAAGAGTAACTACTCATATAATCCTCTTATCTATAACTCGTAATAGCTTTCCACTGTTTGAAGAATGGTCCATCCCTTCGTGAGAGGTATAATCAATATCGAAGAGAAGCATTTTTTCAACTTCAATAGCTTCTTTAAGATCCCTATATTTTTCAACAACTAAGGAATTTGTAATTTTCTTGTCAACAACTCTCAGCAGAAGATGATCTTTAGAATTATTATTTGTAATCACTATTTGAAACGAGTCATCATACTCAAACTCATCTAAGAGCAATTTTTGAAATTTAAGAAAATTAAAGAATGTTCCACCTGCTCTAAAAATATCCCCATGCCTTCCTAATAATTCAAATTTCCTATTCTTACGTCCACAAGGGCAAGTATCAGTAATCCATCGGCCCAGATCTCCTAAGTCATACCGTTCAATATCAACACAATCTCTGGCCTTAGATGTAAAGACAAGTCTTCCAATCTCTCCACTTTCTACAGCTTCGTCCGAGTCGACCTTTAAAATCTCAAGGTCCTGTATTGATTCATTTAAGTGATGAATACCACCTTCAGAATATTCACACTGAAATCCAAGCGGACCAGCATCAACAGAGCCATAGCTTGCAGAGCGAATAAGCTCTACACCAAATTCATCACACAGCCATTGACGCTGCTTCTTACCAAAGTGTTCACCACCAAAGAATATTTTCTTTATTTTTGATTTTTTTAAAAGTTCTTTTTGAGATTCATATAGTTCAATAATGTAAGAAGGCATTCCGACTATCGTATTAACCTCACATTCTGCCAATATAGATGCTACAAAACACTTGTCTTCATAAGCCGCTAATGGATATTGAACAACTTTAAGCTTTTCTAAAATTGTGTAAAAGCTTAAAAAACCTCCATAAAGTCCTCCCCCAAAAAAGAGGTTTGCAACACGATCACTCATAGGATCAAGTCCAGCGGCGTACAGACCTTCTGCAGCGGCCTGCATTTGAGTATGGTAAGCATTATAGGAAAACGGGGAAATTGCAGTTTTTCCAGAACTTCCTCCACTTCTAAAGAATAGGTGGGCCAGTTCATGCTTTGGAACCAACGCCTGAAAGTCTTCCTTAGTCATAACTTTTGAAACTCTTTTAGCCCTCTGTTCTAATGCAAGCTCACTAAATCTATACTTTGTCTTCAATTGAGGAACATCCAGAGAGATTCTCTTTACAAACCTTCTGAGGGCCTGCTCACCATCATGTGGTTCACCAGAGTATGAGTCTTGCATAGTTCCTAATTCTCTAACTCTTACAACTCCGGCCTTATAGAGCTGTTTAGTTATATCAGAAAACTCTTCTCCTAGAAGAATCCCAGCAGTTTGTAAGTGAGATCTGTGTTGTCTTAGAATAGGTATTAAAGAATTTTTAGTAATAGGCTTAACCCAAATAGATCTCTTAAGTGGAGATGCTTTAAAGGTCGAATCCATTTCAATATAAATCCGCCAACTATTAGTGTTACTCTCAAGGACCATCTTTTCATTAAAAAGAGATTCTAAGTTTAATAGCTCTTTAATATTTGTAAGCTCTGCTTGCTCTTGAATATCTAGCGTTGCTAGCTGCTTAGACTCACTTAATCTATCTAACTCTTTAGATAAAACACCTGAAAATTCTTTAAGAGTTTCAAAGTTAGCATCTAAAAGATAGCATATCTGTGGAGCAGAACATGCTTGCTGATCGAACTTTACAATATCCTCTGCCAACTTTTTAGCAGACTCTATATAAGAAACACTCCTAGATATTAAGGAAAATGAAATTTTATGTCCCCACGGAATGAATCTTTTGCTTACTGGCACACTTTGACGAATAGTCTCTATTGAAGAATCTCCACCCCAACAAGAAACAGCATCACTTACATTTATTAACTCAGACAATTCAAGATCACTTGATTTCAATATAATCGTCTTATCTTTTATTTTCCCACTTTGATCACATTCGAATAATAAATTGCAAAAATCAAATATCTCATCAGAATCTCTACGGCTGACTTTTACAATATTTGTATTTAGACCTAATAAGGACTCGACCATCGCAAGAAAGGAAAGACCTGGAGAATTTGATGGCGTGATATGGAGAACAACTCCTAATGGATAGAAGCTTTCCATCGCAACAGAGCTAAAATCCTCTTTCTTAAGACTAAAAGAATCAAGAGAGCCAAGCTCAACATTTACTTTATTTTCAATTTCTTCTTTCGAGCAAAACTTAGAAACTTCATTTAGAAGTTCGCGGTCATAGTCCAGCTCTAGTACTTTTTTAGAAAAGTCATCAAGAGTACTTATTAAATCACTTAGTGATAACTCTAACTCCAATGACTCTTCCACCAAGGCCTCAAGTTGATCCTTACTAATAACCTCAAGGTTTTTCGCTAAAATCTTCATATTATACCTTATCCAACAATTCACTTGCAGCGACTGCACAGCTTTTATTTTTAGAGATACCAGCGCGCCCTAGGACTTCAAACCAAGGTGTATCTAAATCACATTCGCACTTTGAATACTTTCTCGCTAAATCTCCCATTAAGACATTATTAGCAGGTACCGATGTAATGTAAGGTGATATAAAATTAAGATATCCAATTTCACCATCTTCTAAACTTTCTAAAGTTAAAACGTCTCTTACAAGAACTCTAGACCACGTAGGGATATGAAAGCGATGCTTAGAGCATTCAATATAAGGTATACAATGCTCTACAGAACCAAATCCATCCCTAAGTCGAGCATTTGGAATACCTAACATCTCTTCACATAGAGAATAGAATTCATCCTTTGAGATTGCTTTATCCTGATGGCCTTTCCAACCACCTCCTAAGAAGACTAAAGACTCTGGATTTAGTTTTAATGGCTCCATTCCAAATTCTTTCATCTTTGTTAAAGTAAAATAAAAGAATGAAGGAAATCCGAATACTCTTACAGGGAGACCTTCCTTTTCATACCTTTGAAGGGCCGCTATACAACCAAAGACATCGAACTTGTGTCCTTCTTTTTTTCCGAGATAACGAAGTCCGTAATGGACAGCATTGATAGGGGCATACTTACATAGAAAGTTATCTGTATAAGCAGTACCTAGCTTACTCCCCTCTTCGGGTTCATAAGTGAATAGAAGGTAATTAGTTTTATCTTCAGTAATCCACCCATTGCTTTGATAGATCCAATCAACCATTCTTTGGGCACTACCAATTGTCCAATCATCAAAGAATATTTGCGATTTTTGTCCAGTAGTTCCAGATGATGTTAAATGTAAAGAAACATCCGAATCATCTATAGATTTAACTTCATGAAATTTAAAAAAATTTGCGATAATGAAGGGAATTTTCTTAAGATCATCAATAGAGTTAAATTCATTGATATTAAAATTCTTTGAGCTGATTAACTTTGAGTAAAATTCATTATTTTCGATATGCCATTGAATATTCTCTTTCATCGCTTCGACAAAGAGCCCATCGCTCTTTGCATGATTACTATATGGAGTTTCGATGTCACACAACTGTTGAACTTTCAAAAGTTTTTGAGCGTTGGGAACTTTTAACTCATTCATACATCGACCTTTAGTGTATTCAGATGATTTCCGATCCACTGCTTAGCATAGTGATCAAAATAAGGCCTTAAGTTATCTGAAATTGAAATTTCACTAAAGTCTAAAGGAACCATCGTTCTAGTTAGTAGGACATAATCTTGTGGAACTCCATTTTCTATTTTCATAGCTGGATACAATGCCGAGGCCAAAAAATCATTTCCAGTAAGATATCTAATCGCATCAAAACGGTCTGTTCTAACCATAGTTTCAACATAGTAAATACCAATATCCTTCATCGCAAATAGCATTTTATTCAAACTCTCTCCGAGAGTTGATATATTTTTATTTGCAGTGATAATCACACAGTAGTGATCTTTCTTACTGAATGCTGCAAAGAACTCAATTCCATTTTCCATATTGGAGATTAGTAAATTTGGACGATGAAATGGATAAAACAAAGACTCCGTATCATCTTTAAATATTTCATCAAATCTTTTTTGAACAAATTTTGGAGCAAAGATAAATTCAAATTCACCTTCTTTTGAGGATAGATCGTGAAAGCTCTTTGGTTTTTTTGGTGTATGCTCTTGGCAAGTATAAAAATTCTCTCTTCCTGAAATTTCTTTTTCGACGAGAGAAGCAAATGAATAAATCGACTCAGGTAGTGCTTTTATAGGATTTCGCTTTTCTAAAATCCCATCTCCGAAAATGGCCATGAGAGCAAGTGTTTCATATGACTTTATTTTACGACAATTTGGAAAGAATCCTAATGGAATGAATCCATTTCTCATTAACATATTTTGAGATGAGTAAGAAATAGTTCTAGCAGTTGCATAAATTGAATTAACTATTTTCTTTTCTCTTAGGACTTCATTAACAGCATAAGAAATTAATCTAGTGGCCAGGCCATGTTCTCTATATTCATTATGAACAGCAACACCTGAAAGCTTTGCAATTTGATTTGGGACATCGACCTGAATAATTCCGGAAGCTGCTATCGTTTTTTTCTCAGGGCATCTCATCACGTACCAATAAAACTCTTCAGGTCTTTGAAGCGCATCAGTCATAACCGAGCGTTTTGTTCCAACTTCTAATGGGTAATCTTCGCCATAAACACTAAGATATAATGAAAGTAATTCATTAACATCACTAAGATTTGCCTTTTCGATATTTGTTTCCATCTCTACTCACTTTGGGTGAATTTTTCTCACTTATATAAAATACTATTGCCATGTATCATAAAGTAAGGACTCTCCCTACTTTATTGAAAAATATTTAGGGATTTTACCTAATATTACAATGTATTATCAAATGGTTAACTATGAGACAAATCAGTAAATGCCTAATTTTAGTATTTTTTATGTTTTTAATGACAAATATGTCTTTTGCGAGAAAGCCTGCCGTCGAGCCAGTTACTGGGATATCAATTGACCAGTACGATGATGTAGCACCTGAAAAGGCAACGCCTTATAACTTCAATCAGAAAAAAACGAAGGCCCTAACTCCTGTAAAGACTAAAAAAGAAGTTAAACAAAAGACTCTAAATCAAATGCAAGAGAAGACAACTTCTACAACGAATCAAGTTCTTGTTCTTTTAATGGTAATGGTATTACCTATTGCAGTTTGGCTAGGACTCATGAAAGGGGTTAAAGATCTTGATCATGAAGCACCTAATAATGTAGTTGATCTAAACTCGAAAAAGCCTAGTAATGACGATGATGATATGAACTTTCCTAAGGCCTCTTAAATTAGTTGACCTTAGGAATCCCTTCAACACTTTCTTCTAAAATATAGTCTGGAATCTCTAAATCTATATCTTCAACTTTGATATACTCTTTTCCCTCATCATCATATGACTTCTCAACCGTAACACTAGTCTTAACTCCATTATCATATTCAGTGATATATATATCTCTTGATTCATCAAATGCATTAATTGTCGTTCGACCATTTAACTCTTCATCACCTTCTCTATCGTAACCTGCAATCTCAAGATACTTTGGAAGGACATGATATCTCCATATTTCATTAAAGCTCCAACTCTCATAAAATTCTGCTCCAGAGGCGAAGCCAAAATTTAAGGCCGTTAGTCCGGCAACACCTGTGGCGGCGATTCCTGTTTTTGTCTGAATCATACCTGCAAGCTTAGGAATCACTTTATATTTAAGAGGGTTAGTAATCGCGATATTTTTAAGACTTCCTAACACTCCAGACCACATAAACATAAAAGGCAATAACTTAATCTGCTCTTGTAAGTTTCCAGTATTTTCAACAGGAACTCCCAATGAAGAATATAACTCATTATATGTAACCCCAAGTCCAACAAGACTGACCCCTGAAACAAGGCTTACTCCGGCCATTCTTCTCCAATTTCTAAGGAAGCTGGCAGTTTTACTTGGTTGCTTGCTTAGATTTACTGCACCACCAAAAGCATTACGCGTCTGAAAAGAAGCCTGACAATTGATTTCAGACATTATAGGTGTAAAGATTAAACCATTAGTAGCAATCTCCCATGGAAAGCGTTGGAACTCATCCTCATTGCTCTTATACATTATTCCTAACATTGCCCAAGAGGTTACAAAATCTACATACATTGCGTTTCTGGCCTGTGGAAATTGTCTTAAACAACTGAAGTTTTTCTTAAAACGATCTGCGCCCATTAACTTTTCAAAGAAAGTTCTAGACTCTCTGGCAATACAATCTGGGTCATCACCACAACTCTTTAAAGCAGATTCATGCTTAGTAAACATTCCAACAACAAAGTCTTGCATTTTTTGTCTTACAGACTTTTTTGGACCTAGGGGTTTCTTAGAGAAAGGAAGAAATGTAGAGTAATTTCCTGCCAAAAAGTCTCCCATAGTTTGATCTTCTTGCACGTTATTTTTCATCTTTTTAAATAATTCATCTGAAAGTAAGTCATTCTCCGATAACCATCTAAAGAAATCATCACCTTGAAAGTTCTCTTCAATGATGTGAAAATTGGAAATAGAATTTGCCGCATCTTCTAAAAACTCTTTGTAGTTTGAGTAATTCGACAATTTCTTATTAACTATCGAGTTATATCCATCAGCAGCAAAAGAAATGACATCTTTCTTGGCACTAACAAACTCTGGACTTTTCTTTTTGAGCTTAGCAAGATTTTTAAAGGAAAAACCATTTTCTATTTTCCATTTCTTAAACAAAGGTAGTAATTCATCAAACGCTTGAGCAAAACTTAACTCATCTGATAGCTCTGACGAAATCTTGGACATATTCATCTGCACCCAAGTGTTAAACTCGACAGCATCCACTTCTTTTGAAGAATCTGAGGAAATCTTAGAATAAGAGTAAGTACTAAATCTTTTTCTAATTGAACTGAAGTCATTAACAATAAATTCTTTATCCGAAAGGACAGACTCTACTTTAGAAAGTGCTTTTAACTTTTCTGGAGCATAAGGAGATTTAGAAGGAAAAAAATCTGACAATCCTTTCTTTTTAACTACTTTCTTGGCCCCTATAAAAGTTTTAATGACTTGAATACAGGCTCCCTTTTCGGCAGGAGCAACATCTCCAAGAGAGGCGACTTCCCTTGTATTCACCTTAGTAGTAGAACAAGCTGAAAGCAGCAGGAAAGATAGTGATAATAGTATTCTAGTCTTATTCATCAAAAGTCCAATATTTCTTATATACGCTAATATAATTATCGGTTTTTTGAAGCTCTTCTTGAATAATTTTATTTGAGTAGATTGGTCAGAAGTCTATCCAGCGACCTTCGCCGTTATACATATAAACACTAGAGCTAGATCCTTGTTTAACAATTATTTCTCTAGTTCCATTTTTATTTAAATCAACAAAACTCAGAAAATTTGGTCGTTGATGATAGTGACCTTGCAGAGTCCTCTTCTCTTCCCAAAAAACAGGTCCTTTTTTAAAAGAGACAGTATCCAAACTATTTTGGTCAACTGTTAAAAAATAAAGCCTCGAAGTAGAATTTAACTCGGTGTACTTAGTAAGACCTTCATAAAAATAAAGAACAAGTACAAGCGTTGTATCAGATAGGTTTTTTATTCGGATTTTATAAAGATTTGCCCCATATCCATTTGTTTCAAATTTAAATGACTTAATTCTCTTGAGGTCATAACCAAGAATATGTATCCAAGACTCACCGTCTTTAGATTCAAAGAATACAGACTCCTTTCTATGATCAGAGTTTAAATCAATTTTATATAGTGGCGTATTGACTTCATACTTGTAGCTCTGCACGGATTCCTTCGAAATATCCTTATTTAACTCAGCAGAAAATAGCGCCCTAAATTGCCGTTCATCTTGCCCAAACGAAGCGAAACTAACAAAAATAAGCGCAAAAAGAAGACAGTATTTCATGCATTAATTTTACCACACGTGTCATAAGTAAGCATTTTCGGCGCTTTTTTCCTCTAATTATGCTCTTGTCTCCTTCTCTTATTCACATTTCTAAAGGCATAAGATAGAATTTGAAAAAATTTAGACAGGACACACACAAATGCAATTCAATGTAGGTTTTATAAAGTCGGAGAATCAATTTCTCTTAAAGTCATTTAATAATATTGAAAATGATAATGGTAAAATATTAGACTTGGCCGAAATAAAGAACGCTGATATTCAAGCACTTTTTTATGAAGAAGACCTTATTGAAAGTGAGGATTTAAAGTCAGCTCTACTAGAAGATAGTAAATTCTTCCCAATCAGATCTTCCAAAGAAGCGAATATTGATTTTAATAATTTTGAAAAATTAGACTTTAATAGCGCTAAGAGTATTTTCTCACGAGTTCATGATAACTGGTTACTTCAAAATAATGTGACTCTCGTAGAAGAGTTATTTAAAGTAATTAATCATCTAAACGGACTTTGGCCAAATGATAGAACGACATTCTTTGAAGAGCTTTGGTTCATACTTAAGTCTAATTTAGGAGCAAAATCTATAAGAATAATTTTCAACGATATTCTTATGGGAAAAAAAGAGCATGAAAAAAACAAGCTGATTCAAGTAAAAGTTGAAGGAGACAGAATTCCTAATCCATCTGAGGGCGGAGAGCTTGAAGCAAAAATAATGAAGAATTATGAAAAGGACTTTAATAGTACTTTCGAAATCATTGAATATAATAGTGAAAAAGGTCAGGTTGTAATTACCGCGACAATTAAAAAGAGCCCTGTTGTTATTATGGCCGAAGTATATGAATTAAATAGAATGCAAAAGGCCATCATTGGTTCTCTATTTAATGGCCTTTCTGAGAATATAAAGTAGTAGGTTAATTCCTACTATTTTATACTTAATACATTCATTCTAAAATCTTCTCCAATCATTACATCTCTTTCCATTGCATTAAAACCTTCGATATAGTCTAACTGTCTACCATAGTTATTTTCGCCTGGACCCATTTGTCTAATCCAATCAAATAGAAAACAATTCTTAGATCTTCTATACTCCTGGGCCACCTTAAGGTCTGAAGTAGTAGAAATAGTAACTTCTCTGTAATCATTTAGAGAATTGAAGTTATTCAATATAATATGTAATACACCATAACTTTGATTAACAGTGACCATGTCTTTTTCGATGAGATCATTTAAAGAATGGGAATGTCCGTCCAAATTTATATTAATATAATCTTTTTGATTTTCAGAGATTTGTACAAACTCAGTGCCAATAAGAGAGGATGCTTCGATTTCACAAGTTCTTGGCTGAGATTGAAGTGGAGCACTGCTAATACAATTTTCACCGTGCTGATTGCAACCAGATAGAAATTTAGCTCTCACGGGTAGAGAGTAATTCTCATGAGATAAAGAGTAGCTCTTACGAGATAACTCTATATAGAATTCCAACGTACCTGTTTTCTTTTGAAATCCAGAGACTTCTAGTGAGTCACCTTCTTGATAAATTGCAAAAGAGCCAAATGATGGTACTGAAGACTGCTCATTTAGATAGATTGAAAAGATATCACCAGCTTCCAGCTCTCTATCGATATCAACTTTATCTAAGACTAAAAACTCTCCCTTATTTCCATTAATTTCTTTTATATTATTATTTTGAGAAATTTCATAAGACTTAGCTTGTCTCTGTATTGCTTCACGTATTGTTTCTCCATTTAGAATTTTAAAATGTAGTGTTTCTTTTTTAGTTGAGATTAGAAGATGACTAGAGGTTGAAGACTCTTTTAAAATCCAATCTCGAAGAGATCGTTTATCATGTTCATAATCTACAATTTCGTAAAGAAGAGATTTTCCTGTTATGAAAATATTTACGAGTTCGCTAAATGATGATCGACTCGATAGAAATGAATACTCTCTTTTTTGAACACTCGTTAAATCAATGATTTCATTTTCATTTTCATATCTGATTAAATCTTCATAGACACTGCTTATTTCAGCATCTCTATTACCATCAAAATAAGAAAACTTATAAGAAATATCTCTAACCACACCTTGTTTTTGATTACTACTAACTTTAAACCTAGTTGAAGCTGAGACAATATATTCAGTAACATCTGAAAATGATAATCCCTCAAATAACTTAACTCTATCTCTTGTTTCTAAGAAGTACTCGAACTTAAATAAGTCTTCTAACTTTATAACTTCGGAACTTTTATTAAATAAGATCCTCTCCATCTTAGATCTAATAAAGTTTCTTGGTTTTAGATTTAACTCTTTATTTAAAACCTTACCATTTGTACTACCAATCAACTCTAGATTTATACTAGGTTCAAGGCCAAGAGACAGCACAGGAAAACGGGAGACATTAGAAGAGGGGCCTTCATTTTTTGTCGTAATCGATTCTGGTTGATTCTCACGAGATTCTTGGCGAGATAACTCATTTTTTTTAGAACATGATATTAAAGTAATTAAGCATAAGAATAATAATCGTTTCATTTGAACTCCTTTAAGGGAGTTATAAGGCCTTAATAGACTTATAGGAAGACGGATGGAAGCTTGAGTTGTTCATAATTCACTTATGAACCAAACCCTCCAAGCCTCTGTCCACCCAGAACATGGAAGTGTGTATGAAAAACAGTTTGTCCTCCATTATTTCCTATATTTGTGACAACTCTAAAACCATCCTCAGCGAGTTTCGATTCTTTAGAGTACTTAGAGATCGCACTAAATATATCACCTAATTGATCTTGCTTATTATCACTTAGATCATTTAAATCTTGAGTATGATCTTTATGAATAAATAAGTTGTGCACTTCTGCCATAGGGTTAAGATCTTTAAAGCCTAAAACCTTTTCATCTTCATAAACCTTTGTAGAGGGAATTTCACCGGCCACAATCTTACAAAAAATGCAGTTACTCATATTAGTTTCCTATTCTCTCAATATTAGCACCTAACTTTTTAAATTTTTGGTCTAGGTTTTCGTAGCCTCTATCTAAGTGATAAACTCTATCAATCTCCGTCTTTCCTTCACTTGCAAGAGCAGCAATAACTAAGGCCGCTGATGCTCTGAGGTCAGTACACATCACAGGAGCACCTTTTAAAGGATGTCCTCCATCAATAAACGCGCTATTTCCTCGAAGCTCTATACTCGCTCCCAATCTATTTAATTCTGGAACATGCATGAATCTATTTTCAAAAATATGTTCTGTGATAATCGTATTTCCTTTAACCTGAGTAACAAGGGCCATCATTTGGGCCTGTACGTCAGTTGGAAAACCAGGAAAAGGTGCTGTATCGATTCTTGCGGAGTTGAGAGAACTCTCAGAAATTTCGACAAAATTATCACCAATATTAATCTTGGCCCCCATCTCTTTTAGAAGATCAATTACAAATTCAAGATGAGCAGGATTGAATCCTTCAACTTTAACATTAGATCCTGTTGCTAAAGCAGCCATTATATATGTAGCGGCCTCTATACGATCACCTATTGCTGTATATTCAACTTCATTAAGAGTTTTCACTCCTTCTATTTCAAGTCGTGTAGAACCTATTCCTGAAACTTTCGCTCCCATAGCATTTAAAAAATTTGCAAGATCGTCTATTTCTGGCTCAAGTGCTGCATTTTCAATAACTGTTTTTCCCTCAGCAAATACAGCCGCCATCATTAAGTTCTCTGTTGCACCAACAGAAGGAAATGCCAAAAGTAAATTTGCTCCTTTTAGAGGACCATCTGTTTCAGCATAAACATAACCACCTTCAAGCGTAATCTTAGCTCCCATTTTCTCTAAATTCGAAAGGTGCAAGTCAATTGGTCTAGTTCCAATTGCACAACCTCCAGGTAGAGAAACTTTAGCCTTTTTCATTCTTGTTAGAATTGGCCCTAAAGTAAAAATTGAAGCTCTCATCGTCTTAACTAGATCATAAGTTGCTTCATGTGAGCTAAGAGTAGAAGGGTCAAAAGTAATTGTTTTACCATTTCTAGTAATGCCTACCCCTAGATTCCCTAGAAGTGTCAGCATTGTATTAATATCTCTTAAATTTGGTACTTCGTTTAAAACAATCTTCTTATCGCTGAGTAAAACTCCGGCCAATATAGGAAGGTATGCATTCTTTGCCTTAGAGATTGTAACCGTACCGCTTAAGCGACAAGGACCAGTAATAATTAGTTTATCCATAATATATCCTTACTTCTTAGCAATTAAGAAGCGATCTCTTTGAGTATAATCTTTAATTAAACTCACTGTTTTAAAATTAAATTTTTCACATTGTATTCTTAAATCTTCAAGATGATCTTCATGGCCTTCCATGATAAAAACTCCTTCTTCATACAAAGAGTTTGATACATCTTGAAAAAGTTCTTCAAACCAATCATAGTACTCCCCGTCTTTTAAATACAGGGCCAAGTGGGGCTCAAAAGTATCCACTTGATTGTGTACAAATTTTCTATCTTCGTCTTCTTTAATATATGGAGGGTTACTCACTATGAGATGAAACTTCTCTTCTCTTAAATCCTTCATCCTATCTGTACAAATTAAATCTAAGCTAGACTCTCTAGGTATGGTGAATCTAAGATTGAAGAAATTTCTGCGTGCTATTTTTAAGGCTTCTTTCGAAATATCTGTAGCATAACTCGATAGAGGGCGATCAATTTCTTGTAATAAAGAAATGATAATCGCACCACTTCCAGTACCAATATCTAGAACTCGTAATGACTCATCAGTTTTTTTAAGCCAATCGTTTAAAAGAATAGTCGCTGTTTCAACAAGAATCTCTGTTTCACTTCTTGGAATAAGAACACTAGGTGATACGTGAAATTCAGATTTATAGAAGTACGCTCTCCCCCGGATATACTCAAGTGGATATCCACGATTTAAGCTATTAAAAAAATGAGTAAGAGGATTTTCTCCACTTGGAATATACTGATGTTCAAATAACTCATCAGCATCTACATGCTTTTGTAATGCAAAGGATTCTATTTCGTCTTTAAGTCTTCGAATAGACAAACCTGGGTAAGTTTTTAAAAGTTGCTCTTGCTTTTCACTAAAAAAACTTTCAGTAAAACTACCTAGACTCATAAGGGCCATTATTCTTCTTGGCCCTTTAAAAGTTCTGCTTGATTATGAGCGATTAGAGCATCCGTCACAGGTGCCATGTCCCCTTCAATAATCTTATCTAAAGAGTAGAGAGTTAGACCAATCCTATGATCAGTTAAACGCCCCTGTGGAAAGTTATAAGTTCTAATTCTTTCTGATCTGTCCCCAGTTCCGACAAGACCTTTTCTTTCGGCCGCTTCAATAGCATTCTTGTCTTGAAGCATTTTATCGTAAATTCTATTTTTTAGAATTCTTAGGGCCTTCTCTTTATTTTTAAGCTGTGACTTTTGATCTTGGTTAGCAACAACGGTACCTGTTGGAATGTGTGTAACACGTACAGCGGAGTCTGTAGTGTTAACTGACTGTCCACCAGCTCCACCAGATCTATAAACATCTATTCTAACATCATTTAAATCAAGTTCGAACTCAAGATCATCTGTCTCGGGCATCACAGCAACAGTAATTGTCGATGTATGTACACGTCCTTGAGACTCAGTCTTTGGAACTCTTTGTACTCTGTGAACACCTGACTCATACTTAAGCTTTGAGTAAACCTTATCCCCAGAAACGGAGAAAATAATTTCTTTAATACCTTCGTCACCTTCACTTATTGATACTTGTTCAGTTTTAAAGCCAAGGTCTCTAAAGTAGTTCGCATACATTCTGTACACATCACCAACAAAAATAGATGCTTCATCTCCACCAGCTCCAGCACGAATTTCGACCATTACGTTCTTGTCATCGAGAGGATCTTTCGGAAGAAGTAAGATTGTTAAGCGCTCTTCCATTGGTAGAATTTGTGGCTCAGATTCATTAAGAACTTCTTTGGCCATTTCACGCATATCTTCATCTTTTTCATTCTTTAAGATTTCTTTTGCTTCTTCAATATCTTCTTTGATTTGCTTATACTCTTTATAGACATTTACAACTTCTTCAAGATTTGATCTCTCACTAGAAATTTTCTTAAACTCATCCTGTCTATCATAAATAGAAGGGTCTGCGAGTTTTTCATTTAGCATTTCAAACCGATCTATAACAGAATCAAGTTTATCAAACATAGACATAGCATTATTCCTAAATCAAATACGCCCTTCACTATGGAAGGGCGTTAATAAAGTATATATAATTTACTTAAGAGTTCATTGAGTCTAAGAACTCAGAGTTCGTCTTAGACTTAGTAACTCTTTGGAGCATAAACTCCATTGCATCAATCGTCGACATTGGGTGAAGAACTTTCCTAAGAACATAAGTTCTTGGAAGATCCAATGGATCCATAAGTAAGTCTTCTTTACGTGTCGAAGATTTATTAATATCAAGAGCAGGAAAAATTCTCTTTTCAAGTAGCTTTCTATCAAGCTGAATTTCAGAGTTACCAGTTCCTTTAAACTCTTCGAAAATAACTTCATCCATTCTAGAGCCCGTATCAACAAGCGCAGTTGCGATAATTGTAAGAGACCCACCATTTTCAATATTTCTAGCAGCACCAAAGAATCTCTTTGGTCTATGAAGAGCATTAGAATCAACACCACCTGAAAGGATTTTCCCAGAAGGTGGAACAACAGTATTATATGCACGAGCTAAACGCGTAATTGAGTCAAGTAAGATAATTACATCTTCGCCTGCTTCAGTAAGTCTCTTCGCTTTTTCTAAAACCATTTCTGCAACTTGAACGTGTCTATTGGCAGGCTCATCAAAAGTTGACGATACAACCTCAGCCTGAACATTTCTCTTCATGTCAGTAACTTCTTCTGGTCTTTCATCAATTAGAAGAACAATCAGCTTTGAGTTTGGATGATTATCAGTAATAGAGTTTGCTATCTCCTGGAGTAGCATTGTCTTACCTGCTTTAGGAGGTGCAACAATCAAACATCTCTGACCAAATCCTTGAGGTACAAATAAATCAATCATACGAGTTGAATAATTTGTTGGCTTAGACTCTAGGTTAATTTTCTTTTGAGGGTATAGTGGTGTTAAGTTATCAAAAAGAACTGTTTTCTTATGTGCTTCTGGAGTATGGCCATTAATTGTACCTACCTTTAGAAGAGCGAAGTATCTTTCATTATCTTTAGGAGAACGAATTTGACCTTCAACTGAGTCACCTTTTCTTAAACCAAATCTTCTAATCTGACTTGGAGAAACGTAAATATCATCTGCACCAGGAAGGTAATTATAGCCAGGAGATCTAAGAAATCCAAAACCATCTGGTAAAATCTCTAAAACACCTGAGCCAAAAATATCTTCTTTATTCTTTGATGTTGTTTTTAAGATAGCAAAAATAAGCTCGTGAGTTTTCATTCCCGATGCGTTTTCTACTTTTAAAGTTTCACCTTTTTCGATGAGTTCTTTAATTTCCATTTCTCTTAGGTCATTAAGGTGCATTAATCCTGTCTCCTGATAATAAATTTTTGGATTAGTTTTATTTTGGTTTTAAAATCCTCGAGGAATATTCTAGATAAATTTCGATGGATTGTGGTGTTTTGATTAGTTGAGATCATTATCCTAGATTTGAGACAAATATGTCAAGATGATAATAGTTGTCACATAGCAATATTCATTGTAGAAACAGAACGATGATTGACTTTACGAACTACCCAAACTTCAATAAATTCAAGGGTATAAATATCCTTTCAATAGACTATGGTACTAAAGTAACAGGTCTAGCTCAATTCACTCCTTCAAGAGAACCAATGCCTCAACCTAGAGGAAAGATTATCTTTCAAAGCGATGAGCAGCTCCTCCAAGAGTTAGAAGTATTCATTGAAGAGGACTTTATTGAGGTGATTGTACTAGGACTTCCTCTCTATTTAGATGGAAACGAGTCTGAGATGACTAAAACTGTCCTTAAGTTTCATAAAAAGCTTACGAACCATTTTCCAGATATTGAAGTCTATCTTCAGGATGAAACTTTAAGCTCTACTGCAGCTAAAGAACGAATGCTTAGTTCAGCAAGATATAACTTTAAAGTTGACCTTAAGAAAATTGACGAAGTTGCAGCGACCATCATTTTAGAAGATTTTATAACAAAAACTAGCTCTTAGGGCTTGTCCCTTTCTCAATTGCCTTATATCCTAGGTAGACTATGTCAAAAAAGAACTTATTTATTATTTTAGTATTAGCACCGCTGCTTGGAATCATTGCAGGTGGAGCTAAAGTTTATCACTCTATCGCTCTATGGAAGTATGAAGGAGAGGCCAAAAGCTTCACGATTCAGCCTGGAGAAGGTTTTGGAAAGATTAATTTTAAACTCGATAAAGAGGGCTTTATTAATAGTTCAAAGCTTTTCTATAGATATAATAAGATAAATAATAATATGGAGAACTTTAAGGCCGGCGTTTATATAATTGAGCCTGGTTCTAATATGCTTGATATAATCAAACTCCTTACTACAGGTAAGAGCGTAACAACAAGCGTGACTATTCCTGAAGGCAAGAACTTATTTGAGATTGCGAAAATTCTAGAAACTAATAAAATAACTTCTGCTAAAGAATTTATATCGCTTGCTAAAGACCCTGATTTCGCTTCTTCGCTAGATATTCCGGCCAGTAGAATAGAGGGCTATTTATATCCAGATACATACCACTTCACTCAAAATAGTCCTGCAGACTTAGTTATAAAGTCTATGGTTTCCACATTCAATAAGAAAACAGCTGAAGTGGACTTCTCACTATCTGATCTATCTAAACACTCTGTTATCATTCTTGCTTCAGTAGTCGAAAAAGAAACAGGGGCAAGCTTTGAGAGACCAGAAATTGCAGGAGTCTTTGTAAATAGATTAGCAAAAAGAATGAGACTTCAATCTGACCCTACAACTATATATGGTATCTGGGAAAACTATAACGGTAACCTTAGAAAGAAACACTTGTTAGAAAAGACTCCTTACAATACTTATAAGATTTCGGGACTACCTAAGGGCCCTATATCTAATCCAGGTCTTGAATCTATTAATGCTGTTCTTAATCCTAATAAGCACTCATATCTTTACTTTGTAAGTAAGAATGACGGAACTCACATCTTCTCTAAAACTTATAAAGAACACCTAAAAGCTGTTAACGAGTATCAAAAGAATTCAAAAAATAGAAAAGGAAAGTCTTGGAGAGACCTAAATAAGAAGTAAGCTCACTTGGAGCTATTTCTTATTTAAAGTAAGAAATTTTCTCTAAGAAATCTGCTCCAAATCGTTCGAACTTCTTAACTCCAACACCATTGATCTCGAGCATTTCAACTTCATTCATCGGCTTAACACTACTTAACTCAATCAAAGTCTTATCGGGGAAGATTAGATATGCAGGAATATCCAACTTAAGGGCCAAATCCTTTCGTAAGTTTCTTAGCTCCTCAAAAAGAATTTGATCTTGATCATTCAAATTTAAAGACTCGGCAGGTTTTTTTCGCAATGGACGAGAGTCCTCTACTTTTAATACATAGAACTCTTCATTGCCTTTTAAGACCTCTGAAGATTTTTGATCTAACTTCAGTGTTTTATATTCTAAACTTGCATAGGTAAGATATTTTCTAAAAATAAGATTTCGATATAACCTTCTCCAATATTTTTCGCTTCTATCTTTTCCAAGTCCAAACACTCCTAGTTCTTCATGAGAGTTATTCAAAATTTTTGAAGTCACTTTACCTTGAAGAACTTCTATTAGGTGATTTACACCAAACCTCTGCCCCGTTCTAAATACTGTAGACAGTGCCTTTCTCGCCTCTAGAGTTGCATCCTCTTTATGTACTTCATCATGACAACAGTCACAGTTGCCACAATCTGCTGAAACATTCTCATCAAAGTAATTTAAAAGAAATCGTCTTCTACATGTTGTTAATTCACAAAATGACAGCATCGACTCAATTTTACTATTCGCTAGCTCCTTATATACACCAGAAGCATCAGAGTTCTCTAAAAACTGTTTATTTCTAATCAAGTCATCAAGCCCGTAAATCATCCAAGCATTTGCACTTGAGCCATCTCGCCCAGCCCGTCCTGTTTCTTGATAATAACTTTCAATATTTTTAGGAAGCCCCATATGACAAACAAATCTAATATCCGGTTTATCAATTCCCATACCAAAAGCTATCGTTGCAACAATAATAATATTGTCGCTGCTTTCAAATAGAGCTTGAACCCTATGCCTTTCTTCAGGATCAAGTCCTGCATGATAGGCATAAGCATTGAAGCCTAGGGCCTTAAGTTTATTCGCAGTAGTCTCTACTTTGTTTCTCGTTTGGCAATAAATAATTCCACACTCATCTTCGTGAGATTCCTTAATAAACTTTACAAGCTGATCAATACCTTTTTCTCTAGGGCGAATTTGATACTTAATATTTGGTCTATCAAAACTTGAAACAAGCTCCAAAGGGTTTTCTAGACCTAGTTGATTTACAATGTCTTTTCTAACTTTTTCATCTGCTGTCGCAGTAAGGGCAATCAGAGGAGTTTCAGGGAAATTCACTTTAAGTGAACTCAGCTCTCTGTAATCAGGTCTAAACTCATGCCCCCATTGAGAGACACAGTGAGCTTCATCAATTGCTATAATAGAAAGTTCTATATTTTTTAAAAACTCAATAACTCGTGGGGACTTAAGGCCTTCTGGTGATAGATAGAGAATCTTCGTTTCACCACTACGACAACTTAAAAGAACGTCATTGTACTCCTCACTAGAGAGAGTTGAATTTAAATAGTTTGCACTTACACCATTTATTTTTAAGGCATTAACCTGGTTAATCATTAGAGAAATCAGAGGAGAGATCACAACTCCGACACCATCCATAGATAACATCGGTATTTGATAACAAAGAGATTTCCCTCCTCCTGTAGGCATTAAAACGAAAGTATCTCGCTTAGAGAGAATACTTTCTACAGCACTTCTTTGATTAAACCTAAAGTCATCATAACCAAAAACTTTATTTAAAATTTCAAGTGCTCTTTGCATTCTCAATACCTTTTTAAAAATTAGTAATCTAAACCAGATTTTCTAATATGAACCTTTGGCTTAGAGTCATCATTCATTACATAGCTTGCTGTAATTTCTGCAAGAATTAATTCATGGTCACCTGGCTTTATTTTATCTTTGAAACGACACTCTAAAATCGACTTGGCACCTTTTATCAAAATTCCGCCATTCGAAGAAATTTCATGATCAATGACTTTAAAAGGAGAATTCTCAGGATCATAACCACTCCAAAAGTGTTTTAAGAAGTTCATATCGTGATCTCCCACAATATTCACAGTAAAAGTTTCACCAGCAATAATTGAATTATAGCCAGGTCTATCAGGATTAATTGCTATCGCAATCATTAAAGGACTAAAGCTGATTTGCTGAACCCAACTCGCAAGATATCCATCAAGTTGATCACCAGTTTTAGTTGCTACGATAAAAAGTCCAGACGGTATATGACCAACGGCCTTTGCAATTTCTTTTGAATCACTCATATTATCTCCTATTGTTGATAGTAAACCTCGGTCATTAGAACAAATTTGACGCCTTTTTAGAAGTTATTTATGGGGTAAAAAATATCTCTTGTATTGTGTCATTAGAATAGTCTAAAATATTATAAGGCCAACCATGCTCAGCAATTTTGTTGTTGACGCGTATTCAAGGAGGAATGGTATGGGGAAGGTCAATCTCGATCATTTTAAAGAACTCTTACTAGAGAAACGTCAGCAAATTCTAAATGGCGGTTTACTTAATTCTACAGAAGACTTACATATTTCTACTGATGACTTAGCAGATGAAGCTGACTTAGCTCAAAGTGTAATAAATCAGCAAGTTACTTTCAATATGAGAAATAGAGAAAGAGCTAAACTTCGCCAAATTGAAGCAGCCCTAGAAAGAATAGAAGATAAAACTTATGGTCTTTGTGAAGACTGTGATGATCCTATCGGACAAAAAAGGCTAACAAACCAGCCTTGGACAACTCTGTGTATTACACATGCTGAAGAGCGAGAAAGAGAACTAGGTCACTTCCACTCTGTGGGTTAATATTACAATTAAATTTAATTTAAATAAAAAGAGCTCAAACGAGCTCTTTTTTTTAATCAATTTCTGATGCTCTCATTGATATTGATTTAGTAGCATTTGCATTCTTTACAATAGCAGCTACTTTATTTTCTAGAGAATAACTTCCTGTATAGACGATTTCACTTCTAATATCATATGAGCTCATCGTTCTATGACTTTTCAAATTCTGACATGATGCCATTGAAAATAGTAACCCGAAAATAAATGTTAATGATAGTAAAATTGATTTCATAAAAACATCCTTGTTTTTTCGCCCTTCCTGGACTTCTACAGACTATAAAGCAAACACGATGCCAAAGATGACCATAAACTTTCGATAACTTACAAAAGATCGGGAGTAACTAGGGTCAGAGTGTCGATAAAAGTCGTCACCACTTTGACGCCAAAAATATCAAACAAAAGAGATAGTCTATTTTCTAAGCAAATCACTCATAAAAAATCGTATAAAGTTTAGACATCCCCCTTAATGATTATCAAAAGATTAGACACTTTCATTGCTAAGCTACTGTTTTTAGAGTCACTTTATTGGCCCGCTCTTTGCTTAAGTAATAGGTGTATATAGAAATGATCACAATCGAGACATTTCTGCAAAACTTAACTATATTATCCACACGGAGTTTGGACAAATGACACAAGATTTGAAACCAAAATTTTCTAAAATGCTTCTAAGCCTTGGTCTTTCTATGGCCTTGCTTTCAATGCCTACTATGGCCGACTCAGGACACGCTAGAAATAAGAAATCTAGCTTAAGCCCAGAGCTCTTAAAGAAAGTAACTAAGAAGACTTACTTCAATCCAAAAACTGCAATTGTTAGAGATAAGGACTCACTAGACCTCAATCTTCTTAAGTCGACATACGCAAGTTGGGGTATTGATCCGGATAATAACTCATCTTCTATTAACTTAATTAAAGCATGGAAAAATTATAAAAAAACGAAAGATATAGTTGTCGCAGTTATTGACACAGGTATTGATCCTGACCATCCATTTCTTAAAAAGAATATTCATGTTCTTCAGGGAAAATCAAGTCAACTAAACTACGGACTAGACTTCTCAAAAGGGAAAGTTTCGGCAAGTAAACCAAATGATGATCATGGACATGGAACTCATGTCGCTGGAATAATAAAGAGTGTTTTTCCAACTGTACAAATCTTAACTTTAAAATACTACAACAGAACTGCTAATGGACAAGATAACTTGAATTCAACAATTGAAGCTCTAGACTATGCTGTAAACATGGGTGTTGATATTATCAATTACTCTGGTGGTGGACCAGAGCCAGATAGAAGGGAGCTTGAAATTCTAAAAAGAGCAGAAGCAAAAGGTATTTTAGTTGTTGCTGCTGCAGGAAATGAAGAATCAAATATTGATAATAAAGATAACGCTTACTATCCTGCAAGCTACGGTTTAAAGAATATTATTACTGTAACTGCTCACGATCAAAGTAAGAAAGTTTTATCTTCATCAAACTATGGAATGAAGACTGTTGATATATCTGCACCTGGTTACAGAATAAAGTCGGCCCTTCCAAATAATAGATCAGGTTATCTGACGGGGACAAGCCAAGCAACGGCATTTGTTTCAGGAGTAGCTGCACTAATTAAGTCACACTACCCTACACTAACAGCAGAGCAACTAAGAATGATTGTTAAAAAGTCAGCAAGAAAAGAAGTTTCATTAATGGCAAAATGCTCTTCTGGAGGAAGACTAGACGCTTCTAAGGCACACACACTAGCTGCTCAATTTACAAAAGAGTCTAATCAAAAAAGATCTCTTGCACAAAAGCCTCTCGTAAAAAGAGAAGTTGCTCAAAAGTTTAATACGAAAAATGAAAATGGAATAATTTATTACAAGAAAGCGAATTAATAACTAAAAATCATATACCGGTAAAATGATAGCGCGGCTGCAACTACACCAATGACCCCTAAGAACGTTACAGCTATCACACCGATCCTAACAAGACCAAATACCCTGTAATTTAAAATTGATAGAAATAGAGACAAGTCACTTCGCTTAACTTCCCTCCCCTTAGAAATAGACTCTTGAATACTACTGAATAAGTGTGAGAGATATTCATTCTCTTCACTATTTTCAAATTTCTTCCAAAGCTCTACTTCCTCAACATCATAGCGAACTAATTCAATTATTAAATCTGTAAACTCTTGAAGATAAAGATTTCTATCGTCTAGGCCATAATCACGGCAGTTGTAGAAGTAATCTAATAGTACATTATATCTGAAAAGTAGCTTTCGTTGGTATCGCTGAAATTTTGATTTATCTAAAAATTCGAGTTCTTTATGAAGTTTTACAACTGGACCTAGAACTTCCCAGTAATTCTCTCGAATTGAGTAGAAACTTTTCTCACCAAGAGGATCTCCTAGAAAGTCAAATCCCATCTGAAAACCACAAGATTCACATTCATTATTATCAATGAACACGGATTTACACTCAGGACACCGAACAGTGTCTTTAATTGGTCTTGGTAAAAATGAACTTGAACCATTCCTTGGCTCATTTGAAATTTCCATATATATAATTGTACCTGTAAAAAACTAAAATTGGCAATTACTTCATTGAGAAGTATTATCTAGTTTATGAACTCACCTTTTCAAAATAAATGGACAACAACTTTAGCCCTACCTTTCATAGGTGGTCTTCTCTATGCTAGCTCTTTTCCAATGACATTTGCTCCAAGCTTTTTCTTTGGGACAATTATTGGGATGGCCTTTTTAATCTACAGTTTGAGTTTTAGTAATAAAGAGATGCAAGAGCGCTCCATCTGGATGGATTTACTCAGTGTCATTGCTTTTAGTGTTGGATATAATATCTTAGGCTATTACTGGATACCTGAGACTTTAAATGAATTCGGACAAATTCCATTTCCACTGAATTGGACTCTTGGATTAGTTTTTTCATTTTTTATTTGTCCACATTTAATACTTTTTACTATTTTTCATCGCTACTATAAGAAGATCTCTATTAAAAGTTCATCTTTTATTTCAGTAACTACTAATCGAAATATTGTCTACGCGATAATTTTAACTTTGTTTGAGTACTTTACTCCTCAACAATTCCCTGCTCACATAGGTCACAACTGGCTACAATTAGCACCCAATTTAGCCTTGGCACCAGTCTTTGGAGCGCCCCTATTTTCCTTCATTAATTTCTGGATTGCTCTTTCACTAGTGAGCAAACTTAAATTTAAAAAATCTGATAAAATGGCACACTTCGTTTTTTGTATCATTTTATTAATAAATATTATCTCCCCTTTAGAAAGAACACAGAATAAAGCAAGTTCGACTCATCAAATACGTTTAGTTCAACCAAATATTGGAAATTTTCTAAAGATTAGTTCAGAAAATGGAATGGCACACGCATTTGATGAAGTATTCGACAAATATTTTCAACTAAGTACTAAACCTGCTGATCAAAAAATTGACCTAATATTTTGGCCAGAAACAGCTTACCCAAGGCTTCTAAACTCAGCACAAATGAGCACTAATGATCGATACGTTCCTGAATTAATAAAATCGATTATCACTAGCACTGGAGCAGAGCTCTTCACAGGAGGATATGATCAGTCATCTCGCAAAAATGATAATTACTTCCAAACTGAATATAATGCAGCCTTTCACTTTGGAAATGACGGGAAATTTAAAAACAAATTTAGAAAGATAAAGCTGATTCCTTTTGGAGAGGGTCTTCCCTTTGGACCACTAAATAAATATCTCGCTAAGTATATTCAAAATATCTCATTCTTTGCCAGTGGCGAGAGTATGACACTTTTTGAAACGAACAAAGGCACACCATTTGTTTCAGCAATATGCTATGAAATTCTCTTTTCAAATTTTATACGCGAGCATTTGAATAACTTAAAAGGTGATCCAGAATTTCTAGTGAACTTAACTAATGATAGTTGGTATGGAAAAACTGCTGAACCTTTCCAACACCTATATCTATCAAAATGGCGCGCACTAGAGTTTCAACTACCTATCATTAGAATGACAAATACGGGAATAACTTCAGTTATCTATGCAAATGGAGATGAGACAAAACGCTCGGAGCAGTTTGTGGAAGAGGTTCAAGATCTTCAACTCCTTTCTAGTAAAAGATATAAAACCCCATTTCAAAAATATGGAATTTGGTTAACGATTGCTTTTGCTATTGCTCTTCTTATACTTGTAGCCGTAATGAATAAATTTAGACCTTTGAAGAACTAAGGCCGGCCTTAAGTAAGTCATGTAACCTTAAAAAGCCCATGAACTTTTCATTTTCGATAACAGGAAGAACTCCTATTGGGTTCTTTCTCTCTTCCATCACCTTCAACGCATCATATGCAAGAGTAGAACTAGATATTGAAATAGGACTTTTATTATAGAATGAGTCAACACAACTTGATAGGTCTGCTCCTTCTTGAGACAAGGTTCTTCGAATATCCCCTTCAACGATCAATCCTATGAATTTGTCCCCATCCAAAACAGCACAAGCTCCGAGAGGCTTATTAGTCATCTCTAATATAACATCCTTTAAAGACTTATCCGCAGAAACAACAGCACAATCAGACTCCTTCCACATTAGATCCGCAACTTTCATTCTCAAGCTCTTTCCAAGAAATCCTCCAGGGTGGTTCTTAGCAAAGCCTTCCTTAGATAGGTTTACAGTATGTTCAAAGAAAACAGCAAGGGCATCCCCCATCGCAAGCGTGACAGTAGAACTTGTTGTTGGTGCCTGATTATTTATACAGGCCTCTTTATCAACACTACAGTCGAAGAAAACACCACAGTGAGAACCAATCTCACTTTGAGTAGCGCCTAAGAGCCCTACGATATTATCCTTACTCATTGGTAAAAATGGTATTATTTTCAAGATTTCTTCAGTAGTTCCAGACTTGCTTAGAAAAACAATTGCATCTTTCTTTGTAAGTCTCCCTAAGTCGCCGTGTAATGCTTCAGTTGGGTGTAAAAAGAAAGAACGAAGGCCCAGAGATGAAAAGGTGGCCGCTAATTTTAAACCGATCAGTCCAGACTTACCAACACCGCAAAAGACTAAATCTCCTCCAGACTCGATAAGGCTTCCAAAAAGCTTTTCAATGCTTTGAACTGACTCATTATTAAGTCTACTTGAAGCAATCTCTATTGATTTAGCCTCTAATAGGAGAACTTCTTTTAAAATATCAACTTTACTCATAACTTTCTCAATATTTACTTGGGTGAATAAAACATATGAGTTAAAATTATACCAATGTTAAAACAAATTTATTATCTTATTCTTAATAAAAAACTATATAAAAGATCATTAAATATCTTATTTATAAGTTTTACTCTAACTCTAAGTAGCTGTGGAAGCTATCAACAATTTCAACATATCGCTGAAGAGTTTGAGATTCCATCAAAACTATTTAAATCCACCTATAATCAATCATGGCAAGCGGTACTCCAAGTTATGCAAAAGTATGACCTCGCACTGCAAAATCAAGAGGCCGGAGTAATAAAGACACGATGGATAGACAATACGCTTCAGCTAAATTTCTCAGACTCATTTGGTAGTCGAGACTCGGTCAAAGCAGCTAGATTCAAACTTATTGTCAATGTCGTTAAAGGATTTAGTGGAAACAGAGAAGTTTCAAAGATAACAGTTTTCAAAAGACAAATGGTAGAACAAGATTTTCTACAAGGATGGAAAGTCGAGAGAAGTGACGGAATTCTTGAGAAATCTCTTCTCTATAGAATTGAGAGAGTAATTACCATAGACAATCAGCTTAAAAAGATAGAAGAGAAAAAGAGTAAAGAGCTAGAAGAAAACTTCTAGCTTAAAATGTTTGGGAAGCTAAAGAAACTTTTGACCAGTATCTCTTTTTAATATCAACAGAGCCTGTTGGCGACTTTTTTCCAGTAATTTTCTCTAATGAAGTATCCATTTCTTTAAAAATATCTTCATACTTTGACTTTTGAATCATCGATAAGAGAGGCTTCTTAGCTTTTTCAAACTTTAAATCTCCAACTGTTGTAATAACTTTCTTAATAAGGTTAGTTCTCTTTAAACTCGCCGTCTTTTCACCCTTCTTTGCTTTAGGGTTGTAGTAGTTCCTCTTATCATAGAGCATTTGCCAGACAAAAGGTGCTTCAGAAGTTAAGTTAAGCTTAGAGATATTATCTAAGGCCTGTGACCTTACGATGAAAGACTTATCTTTAAGTGCAGTACTAAATGATCTTTTATACTCTGTTCCCTTTAGGGCCAAGAGAGTTTTCAAAGAAGCCATTCTCATGACCCAACTAGGATGAGCTAAGAATTTAGATATATATGGAGCTGATTTTTTTCCCATGACTTGACCAAGAAGAAATGTTGCAACCCACTTATTCTTTTCTGGATACTTTCCATCTTTCATCACCTGAACCAGAGCAGGAACAGATTTTCCTCTATAAGAGATAACTTCTTTTTTTAAAGCAAGTAACTCTTTCTTATTAGAGTCTTTAGAAAACTTTTTTAAAAGTGAAGCCGTTATTACTTTTTGACTCGCTTGCTTATCAATACTTGCAAAGCATGAAGCTGAAAAGAAAACTAATAGAGATACTAATATTTTTATATTCATAGAAGTCCTAGGTTTAACCAAGCATCTTTTCAAATTCAGATAATAATTCTTCTGCCGATTTCTGTTCACCTTCATTTGCAGGAATATCATCAGCAGGTGCTTCTGCAGCTGCTTCGGCCGCAGGAGTTTCAGTGATTGCCGCGGCCATCTGCGCTTCAAGATCATCATCAGCTGGAGCTTCAGCAGGAATTTCGGCTGCAGGTGCTGCTTCCTCAACAGGAGCTTCAGCAGCAGGCTCCGGTTCTTCTGGAGTAGGTACTGGTGCAGGAGCTTCTCCACCACCCGCTTGTAAATCAGCAATTGTTTTCTTAAGCTGATCATTCTCTTGTTGAAGTCTTTTTAAATTTGCAAGATCTTCTTCAATAATTTCATATTCCATGAGTCTTTCTTTCAACTCGTCTCGCTCTTTAGTTACTTCAGTTAGTTGAGCGGCCATAGCGTCATCACCGCCATCAGCTGGGGCAGCACTTTTTAATGCTTCCAACTCTGCTCTTAACTTTTCAATCTCCGCCTGAAGAATTGCAACTTCTTCAGAACTATCTCCACCAGAACTTAATGATGCAGCTTGAGCTTCACGAAGCTTGTCATCAATTTCAGCCAACTGACGGTCCTTATCCATAAGTCTTTGTGTTAATGATGCAATCTCTGCATTTTTCTGATTTAATTCTTCTGAACTATCTCCAACGGAAATATTACCAATCGGCAAGTCACCAACAGGAACAACTGAAGGAATACCTGAACCGATATCTAAACCACCGCCTCTAAACAGTGACGACTTTAATGAAGTTGAATTTTGAATAATAGAATCTAGGTATGTCTTTAAAACGCTAGCAGGTATCTGATGTGATAGCTGGTGAAACTTCTTCTTATTGTAATGCCAATAAACGACAAGAATTACTAGTACTAGAATTAATATAGACAAGGTAATAATTAGAGTCTCATCACTAAATTGTGAAACTTCTCTTACGAACCTTTTTAGTGTCTCAGTCACGTCTCCATCCTTGGAATGCTAAAAGATTATATCTATGTAAAATTATAGGGCCTTACAAAATCCTGTCAACAGGAGTTCAATGTTTTCACTATCTGAGCAAAAATATCAACTATCTATTGATTTCTCTTTTTAAGTTCTTATAAAAAGGTGTCCTCGCTGCCAAGATTGATTCACAAAAAGGTTGAAACTCCTTACCATTGTAGTCAGTTACTTTGACTCCACTTTGAATGCAAATTAGCCCTGCTGCAGCCATATCCCAAGGAGCAAGTCCTTTTTCCCAAAACCCATCAAATACACCGCTAGAAACAAGACATAAATCAAGAGCAGCACTTCCCATTCTTCTAATTCCTCTTGAATTGGCCATCATATGCTTAAAAACTGAGAACTCATGATCAAATGGAATTCCTTTTTCACAAACAAAGCCTGTACTGAGAAGCGCTTGCTTTAACTTCTTAGGGTTATTGTCGCTATAAAGAGTTTTAGATTTCTTATGATTTCTTATATTTTGAAACTTGCTTTGCTCAAATGAGCTAGCAAAGAAACAGTCTCCATTTGAAGGTCTATATACAACCCCTACAACTGGTTTTCCAAAGTGCAGAAGAGAAATACAAATAGCATAGTAGTCTAATCCATTTAAATAATTATTCGTTCCATCAAGAGGATCAATAACCCATGTCCATTCTTTTTCCTTGAAGACTTCGTAGGCCTTTTTCTTATTTCCGAATTGAGCATAGGCACTCTCCTCGGCAAGAATATGATGATCAGGAAATTTTTTTAAAATAGATTTTATAATAAACTTTTCTGATGCAATATCTGCACTAGATGCTACACCTTGAGCTTGCTTATTTGTTATTTCTAAAGAGTTTAATTTTTTTTGATATTTTAATAAAATTTCTCCTGCCTTATAAGAAAGGTCAATTGAAAATTTAAGGGCATCTTTTATGTCTGATCTTTTATTCTTCATCATAGAAATTTCCAAATCCTTGGTCGGCTTCATCTATTTCGAACTCATCAATATTTAGTTCTTCATCCGGTGATTTTCTTACAGGAACAGTATAACCTTCATTAAGCCAATGTCCCATGTCGACCATTTTGCACCTCTCAGAGCAAAATGGTCTGAAATCAGAATGATAGTAATTAAATTCTTTTTTACAATTGGGACAATTTACTTTTAATATTTTTACCATAACTTCTCACAAAATTTTTCATACTTATCATTAAGTGTTGTCCATACACTATTTGATAACTTTCTAGTTTTAAATCTATCTACAACCCGAATACCACGTAATCCATTACACAGCCAAATCTCAGAGGCCGTATCTAGCACGCTTAATTTAATATCTGCTTCTTTAAATCTGTAATCTTCTTGCGACAAAAACTGTAGTAGAATCTGTCTAGTTACTCCATCTAGAACTCCACTTCTTAAACTAGGTGTTAGAATTTCTTCTTCGTTAATAATAAATATATTAGATGTCCCAGATTCCAATATATAATCTTCAAAATCAACGTAGAGCAATTCATTACAGTCAGTCCTTTCGCTTAATTCCATTGAATATTCTAGATAGTTTCCCACTTTAAGAAAACTTGGAATTAAACTCTTACCTTTTATACTATTAGATAGTCCAAGCTCTAAGCTCGATTCTTTTGCAGTAAACACATCTTTATAAATGAAAAAATCAATCTTTCCGGATAATGTTTTATAAAATGTTATGCGTATATAGTATTGCCCTATTTTTTCATAGGCCTTCATAAGTGATTCTCGAACAAGAGAGTCATAATCATTGAAATCAACTTTGAATAAGTACTCAACACATTTCTTAAGCCGAAGCATATGAAGTTCAAGCCCTACTATATTTCCGTCAGACATTAATAGTGTCGTAAAGGGAGTCTCACCAAAGAACAGTCCTCTATTGAGAAGAATTTCCTCAAGACTAAGCTCGGTTTCTGTCCTAAAAAGACTGCTATTCATACAAATACCTTTATTGAATTATGTGCCCAATAATGATAACTATTTGAACTTACAAAGGGAAGACAAATGAATGAACTCGTCATTATAGGACTTGGCTCACAAGCAAAGGCCTGGGCAGCAAATCTAACAGATTCAGGTCATAAAGTTCTAATAGCGCTTAGAGAAAATTCCTCTTCTAAAGCATTTGCTATAAAAAAAGGCTATCAGCTTCTCAATCTAGAATCAAATGAGCTATCTGATTATAAAAATTTTATTCTACTTACACCTGACCATACTCATTTAGAAACTTTAAGCAATTTGGCCCCTAGACTCCAAGATGGATCAAATATAATTTATGCCCATGGCTATAGCTATAGCGCTTTTAACTTAAAAGAAAAATTTCCAAAGCTCAATCATCTACTTCTTGCTCCAAAAGCAATTGCAAGCGAAGTAAGATTTCAATTTGAAAACGAAGGAAAACTAGGTGCTGCCTACTCTCTTGAGGGTATCTCAGGAGATAAAACAGCTTCTTCAGAGCTAATTTTTACAATAGCTAAAAGCATTGGAATTACCGCAGGCCCATATGAGACAACATTCCTAGAAGAGACAAATGCAGATCTATTTAGTGAACAGACGCTACTGTGTTCGATTCTTCCCTACGGTGCACTCCATTCGTATAACAAACTTCGAGAGAAAGGCGTGAAACGAGAAATCGCATACTTAGAATGCTGGCTCGAAGTAAAACTCATAGCTGACGCTATGGTTAAGATGGGGCCCATTGAGTTTTTTAAGCTAATCAGCCCTAACGCCTTGATAGGTGGTGAAAAGGCCCAACAAATCCTCTTTGACAAGCAGTATCACCAAAAACTAGACTCACTAGCAGAAGATATCTGGAATAAGAAATTTTTTACAGAATGCGAAACTCTAGATTTTAATAGCTTACGATCTGAGGTATTAACGAGATGGGAAGCTGAGGAATTAGTGGTCGTTCATAATGAGCTAGGCCCTGAACTCATAAACAAGTAGAATTGAATTGAAAAAATTAACAACTCTAAAAATCAAAGATACTAAATTAGAAAAAGGTCACGCCCCTCTTCAGATGCTAACTTGCTATGATTTTCAAACTGCTCAAATGCTCAATGAAACTGAATTAGATATTATTCTCGTTGGAGATAGCCTCGGAAATGTTATCCTTGGTTACGATACGACTATTCAAGTTAAGTTAGACGAAATAAAAGTTTTTGCAGCCGCTGTTAAACGTGGCGCCCCTAACAAATTTATAGTTGCCGACCTTCCATTTGGAACTTACTCTACAATTGAACAAGGTATTCAAAGCGCAACAGAACTATTTCAATACTCTGGAGCTGAATCAGTAAAGCTTGAAGGTGCATACCCTTATCAGCTTGAACTCGTTAAAAGACTTACTCAAATTGGAATTCCTGTTATGGGACATATTGGCCTTACTCCTCAATCTGTACATGAGCTTGGAGGTTACTATGTTCATGGAAAAGATGATGCCTCCGCAACGAAACTATTAAAAGAAGCAAAAGAACTTGAAAGTGCAGGAGCATTTTGTATTGTTCTAGAATGTGTTCAAAAAGATATTGCCACTCTTATAACTCGAGAACTTTCAATTCCAACAATTGGAATTGGAGCAGGTGATCAAACAGATGGTCAAGTACTCGTTCTAAATGATCTGCTTCAAATGGGACCAAATCGCCCTCCAAAATTTTGTACACCTATTGCAAACTTTTTTGAACTTAAAAAAGAGCTCATTGGAGACTATCTTACTAAGAATAAAAAAGTTTCCTATAAAGAAAATGAATCTTCAGTCCATTGATAACGGAAATTCTCATCCTCATGTAGGACTTTTTAAAGACTCTAAGCTTATTAGTGTAACGCCACTTAGCGAATATCATTTTGACAGTGATATCGCGGCCATTGCTTCAAGTGTCGGAAAAAAAAGTAACTTACAAGGGATTAACTATATTGAACTTTCTAAGTATAGAGGTGATTCAAACTTTCTAGATATGTCAGTAAGCTATGAAAGAACCTTAGGAGAAGATAGGCTTCATCAAGCCTATTACATATATAAAAGAAGTGACGCTCTAAAGAGCTTACTTATTGATGCTGGGACATTTACAACTGTTGACTTCATTGATAGTACAGGATTTAAAGGCGGGTTTATATTTCCAGGTCTAAGAACTCAACTAAATTCCTATGGTAGTGGAGCAAACCTACCCATCCTAAATGATGTGGAAGATTTAAACCTCTTCGATTCCCTACCAAACTCTACAAGCTCTGCTATTACAAGCGCCTTAAAGTTTTCTCAAATCTCATGGCTTGAAAAATTATTAAAAGACTATGAAATTGATCAAATTTATATAAGCGGTGGTTTCTCATCTCTTTTCTATACGGCTGCAAAAGAAATCTTTCGTGGAAAAATTATCCATGAGAAAAACCTTATTCACTATGCCTTATATGAAATATACTCATATATAAACGAGGATAAATTAAATGAATAATAAAACAGATTTCCCATACCTTCATGGATTCAGCTCTACCGAGCAGGAACGACTTTCAAAGCAAGCGGCTTTTGCTGAGCACACTGTTTATAAAGAAATCAATTTTTCGGAGCAAAAGCATATTCTCGAAGTTGGCTGTGGTGTTGGTGCTCAAACAGAAATTCTTCTTAGAAGATTTCCAAATCTTAAAGTAACTGGAATTGATAGAAGTGAAAAGCAATTAGAAACAGCAACAAAGTATATTAGCAGCAAGGCCGACACTAAGGATCGTTTTAGCTTTAAGTCTATGGACGCAACTAAAATGCAATTTCAAGGCGATGATTTTGATGGTGCATTCCTATGCTGGGTACTTGAGCATATTCCAAACCCTCAAAAAGTTTTAAGTGAAGTAAGAAGAGTTCTACGTCCAGGCTCTCCAGTTTATATTACAGAAGTTTTGAATACTTCATTCTTTTTAGACCCTTACTCACCTAATGTCTGGAAATATTGGATGGCCTTTAATGACTATCAATATGACATGAATGGTGATCCTTTTGTAGGTGCCAAGTTAGGTAATTTACTCTTACAACAAGGCTTTAAAGACATTCATACAGAGACTATAACTTGGCACTTAGACAATAGAAGACCAAAGCAGAGAAAGGAATATATTGATTTTTGGCATGAGCTTATGCTCAGTGCTGCTGACCAACTCATTGAGGCCGAAAGAGTTACTGAGGAGGTTGTAGAAGAGATGAAAAAAGAGATGGAACAAGTTGCCAGTGATCCTAACGCAGTTTTTTACTATTCATTCATCCAGGCAAAAGCAAGAGTATTCTAATATTAAAGGATCTAGAGCTTAGTCTAGATCCTTATCAATTAAATCTGAAATCATATCAGGAACAGAAGTCGCTCTATATTTTTTTCCATTCGTAGTGCGAATCCAATACCCATCTACGACTTTATCGTCCATTGGAATCTTGATTGGTTTTACTGAAATGATATGGTCTAAATTGATAAGCATCAACTCATGAGTCTCCTCAAGCGCCTGAACATTTCTCTGGCTTATCACATTAAATTTTCCAAAATTCATAATTTTCTCCTCTGCTAGGATAACATCGCTCTAAATGTTTGAAATGTGAATAGGTATAGTCGTATTTTACAGGGCATAGCGCAGAGAGTCTATTCTTTTCAACACTAGGAGTCTATAAACTCTTTTTGGGTAAAAAATGAAAGTATTATTAGGCGTTTGCGGCTCGATTGCTGCTTACAAAACATTCGATCTCGTTCGCTTATTTGTGAATCAAGGCCATGAAGTAAAAGTGGTTTTATCTCGTGGTGCCATCGAGTTTGTAAGACCACAAGTTTTTAAATACCTTGGGGCCGCTGAAGTTTACGAATCTACTGATGATTTTAAATATCCTACAAATGAACACCAAATAGGTTCTGTACTCCACATTGAGTTAGCGAAGTGGGCAGATAAATTTGTCGTAGCACCACTATCAGCAAATACACTTTCTAAATTTTCTCATGCTCGCGCTGATGATTTATTAAGTTCTATTTTCTTGGCCATAGATCAAAGCAAACCAATTCTTTTATTCCCAGCAATGAACACAAATATGCTCAACCATCCTTTTGTAAGAGAAAATATTTCTATGCTAGAGAAAGTAAATTCTCTTGCACAGGTACATGTATTTTCTACGCAAAATGGTCAATTAGCGTGTGGTGATTTGGGAGAAGGTAAATTGGCCGCGATTGATGTTATTAAAGATCTAGTTGAGTCTTTTAATTCTTCTTTTAAAGAAAAGAAGGTTGTCATCACTACAGGAGCTACGATCTCTCCTATTGATCCAGTAAGATTCCTAACTAATGCTAGTACTGGTAAAACTGGTTATGAGCTTGCGAAAAACTTACTAAATCAAGGCTTTACTGTCGAAGTAATTGCAGGAAAGAATGCTATAAGTACTTTAAATAACCTCGTAGACCATCCGAACTTCTCACTTAAGCGTATTATCACCACTAGAGATATGTACAATACTGTCCATGAAAGTATCCAAGGTGCAAGCGCATATATTTCGGCTGCAGCAATTTCTGACATTGAATTTTTAGAGACTTCCTCTAAGCTTAAAAAAAGCTCCATGAAAGATTCCTTGCCAATATTAAAAGCAGTTGATGTTTTAAAATCTGTCCTTGAAAAAAATGACAAAAACCTCAAAGTCATTGGCTTTGCTGCAGAAACAGATTTAAGCGAAGAAGTATTACTAGAAAAGTGGAATCGAAAAAAAGTCGATCTTCTTATTGGTACTCACGTCCACTCTGGACTGACGAAAGAAAATGAAGAGCAACTCGGGTTTGGAACAGATAGCGCACAATACTCATTAATGAAAAATGCCAAAATCACTTTCTGCGGCAGACTTACGAAAGTAGAGCTCGCTGCTAAAATCTCCGAGGAGATTGCGAATGAATAACATTTTTACATGTGTGAATGAATTTCTTAAGTTTAGACGCTCAATTACAAATAAAAGTGTTGGACTGATTCCTACTATGGGAAACCTACATGAAGGGCACCTAAGTTTAATCTCTGCTTCATTAGAAGAGAATGATCTTACTGTTGTCACTATTTTTGTAAACCCAAAACAATTTGGACCAAATGAAGATTTTGACAAATACCCAAGAACCCTAGAAGCTGATGCTGAAAAAATACGAAGTCTTGATCCAAACATAATTATCTTGGCCCCGAAATCTAATGATGAAATATATCCTCAAGATTACTCTACTAATATCAGCGTATCTGGACTAACAAATAAACTATGCGCTTTAGATAGACCTACTCATTTCGATGGAGTGACAACTGTAGTTTATAGGCTATTTGCACTTGTTAAGGCCCAAAAAGCATACTTTGGGCAAAAAGACTACCAGCAGGTTCTTATTATAAAGAGAATGGTAGAAGACCTCATGCTAGACGTAGAGATTATCATGCTTCCAATTCATCGCGAAGCCAACGGTCTTGCGAGATCTAGTCGAAATCAGTACCTTTGTGAAAAAGACAGAGAAAATGCGCTTATTCTTTCTAAAACTATCTTTTCAATACAAGCTTTATTGGAAGAGTTCACTTATAATGAAGCCGTAATAGAAATAAATACAATACTCGAATCTACCTTAAAAGATTCTAATTGGAACTATCTAGAAATACTAGATGCAACTAACCTCGATGAAGTAAGTATTACAACTACTGAAGTTGTAATTGCCGGAGCATACAAGCTTGGAACAACTAGGCTCATCGATAATACTTTGGTAAAAATTAACTATGCTTGATACAGAATTTCACATCTCAAAAGATGCAAGAGCATCAATGGTCTCTCTCGTTTGTCCAAAATTTGAAGAACATAAAACAGAAAAAGATACTAACCGCTCACTAAATGAACTAAGAGAACTTCTACGAACTTTAGAAATAGAAACTGGTGATCAGTATGTTCAAAATAGAAAGACGGTAGAACCTGCGACAATATTAGGGTCTGGAAAGATAAAGGAAATCGCTGATGCAGCTAAACAAGAAGGTTCAACTCTTCTCGTTTTTGATTGTGAACTAACTGCTTCACAAATAAGAAATATCAAAGCAATAACAGATATGTCTGTTGTAGACAGATGCCATGTTATTCTAGAAATTTTCTCCCAGCATGCCAGAACCAAAGAGGCCAAAATTCAGATAGAAATTTCGCGCTTACAATATCTTCTTCCAAGACTTTCAGGTTTTTGGACTCACCTTTCGAGACAAAAGGGTGGAATTGGAGTCAGAGGTGGAGAGGGAGAACAGCAAATCGAGCTAGATCGTCGTATTGTTAGAGAACGTATTGAGTTCTATAAAAAAGAGCTTCAAGATGTTAGAAAGTCTAGAGAACAACAAAAAAAGAAAAGACAAAACCAAGCCGTAACAGCTGCCCTCGTAGGATATACCAACGCAGGAAAGTCATCTGTAATGAATAGGCTATGTCGTGTCGATGTACTCGAGGAAAATAAATTATTCGCAACTCTAGACTCAACTTACAGAATGCTAAACCCTGATACGAAACCGCCTATGATCTTAATTGACACCGTAGGTTTTATATCTAACCTTCCAAATACTCTTATTGATGGTTTTAAAACTACTTTAGAGTCAGCCATTGAGGCAGATCTTCTCATTATCGTATGTGATATATCGGACCCTCACTATAAGAAACACTTAGAAGTAACCCAAACCGTTTTAAAGGAGTTAGGAGTTACTAATAAAGATCAAATTATTGTTTATAACAAAAAGGATCTTCATCCAGACCCAATGGGACAAAAAATAATTCAGCGATCAACTCCTAATAGCTATCTTGTTTCTACTCACGATAAAGAGGATATGGTTAACCTTAAGGCCCAAATTATTAACTACTTCTTAGATCAACAAGAACACTATGATCTTTATATTCCATATAGTAGTGGAGATGCTCACTCGAAGGTCGTTTCGAAGACCAATATTATAGCCACGCATAACCACGAAAAAGGGATTTTTTATAGGGTTAGAGTCCCCGACTTTATTTTTGAACCGCTTGATCTAAATCGCTTTATCCTTGCTCCAGATGATCCTCTTCAAGAAGAGTTTATCATTGAGTAGTTCTTTGAGAAAAGATCAGTACCTATTACAAATGGTATTATTTGATAGAAGCTTTAATTTTATTTAACCAAGACTCAAGCTTCTCATCAAAATTATCAACATTTACTATATCACATGCGTGATTCTTGGAAGGCTCTACAAAAAGGTCATGCATAGGCTTAACTTGTTTTTTAAATTGATTTGTTACGCCCTCCTCAGTTCTTCCCCTTTCAACAACATCTCTATTGAGCCTTCTTGAGAACCTTAGCTCTTCAGGACAATCAATAAAGACTTTATGATCAAGGTGTTCAACAACTTTAGGCTGAGAAAAAATGAGAATTCCGTCAACAAATACAATTTTCTTAGGAGTTAAGTAAACAGTGTCTGAACTTCTTGTATGTGTCGCAAAGTCATATATTGGAACAGAAATATCCTTTCCCTTCTTTAATAATTGGAGGTGCTCTGCCATGAGATCAAAATCAAGAGACTCAGGATGATCAAAGTTAACAGATCCTCCGTCATGATCAAATCGATTTGACTGATCAATATAATAGCTATCCTGACCAAGGACACTACAGTGCTCAAGACCAAGCTTTTCTTTCAAGCGGGAAGCAAAGGTCGTTTTACCTGACCCACTTCCACCAGCAACTCCAATTATTATAATACTCATAACATCCTACTTTGTATTGTAAAGCCTGTCTCCGGCATCACCTAATCCAGGAAGTAGGTAACCTTTTTCATTTAAACCATTTTCTTTGCTAACAGTATAAATATCCACATCAGGGTGAAAATGGTGAACTCTCTCTAAACCTTCTGGGCTTACTAAGAGAGTTAGCATTTTAATTTTTCCTACTTTATACTCTTTAAGTCTATCAAGGGCAGCAATGGCCGTATCAGCTGTTGCTAACATTGGATCGAGAAGAAGAACATCTCTGCCTTCACTTTTCTCAGGTAGTTTAAAATAGTACTCAACAGTATTATTAATAAATTTATCTCTATAGATTCCTACAAATCCAACTGCAGAGAATGGTAGCGTATCTAAAACTCCATCTAGCAGACCATTTCCAGCTCTTAGGACAGAAACAACCATTGGATAATCTTCTACAAACTCAGTAGAAGTTTTCATAACCGGAGTCTCCACTTCCATCATTTTAACAGGAAGCTCTTTAGTTGCTTCATATGCTAAAAATCGGCCAACCTCATTCATAATATCCCTAAAGGCCCTAGAGTTAGTATTCTTATCTCTTAAAAGAGATAGCTTGTGCCGTAATACTGGGTGAGTTAACTCACAAAAATTCTTTGTCATATATTCTCCGTAATTTAAAAAACTGTTCCATCACTATCTAATTTAAGCGGTGGTGATGAGTCCGCTCTATTTTTCTTAGCAAGCCTTCTGCCGGCCCACCAAGTTCCTCCCTCTAGTACTTTTGCTAGAGGAAATTCATCTTCAGTAAAATTTAGCTTCTTTCTAATTATGTCCGCCATTTGATCAAGTAGAGTTACCGTTAAAGCTCTCCACTCAATAATAATTTCACTATCTGGCTTATGTGCCTTCTCACTCATTGACGGATCTCTTAAGGAGATAAGTCCAGAGTCAATAAGAAGTCCACCATTACGATATTCAGCTAGACCTGTCATTTTATTCACCGAGTGAACAGTACAACCAGCTTCAACGAAAGGCTCGATGAGTGAATAAGTTAGCCATTGAGACAATTTATGAAAGGCAACAAGTGACTCTAAATTATTTTTTTCTCCAAGTGCAGGATGATTCCAAACATCTCCGAGACTAACACCATCTACAGATATTCGAGAAGGCCAAATATCTCCAAAGTGGTGAAGAACAGTTTCTAAAAGATCCGTTGCCGCAAACTCTTTACCGAATTTTTCCAGCATATAGTCTAGGATATTTCCAGGTCTTCCATCTTTAAAAATCTCTTTCTTAGACGCAACACATTTCCCAAGACTTACCTGCAGACCTGCTCTACCTTCAACTCCAACTAAAGGATTATTTGGTCCGACTTGAAAGGCCTTTTCTATATCTTTAGCAGTCAAATTGATTAACTTTGAACTATCTACTCTTAAAGAGCCATCATTTGATAACTCTCCATTCATAAACATATGCCAGCTCGCAACGCCAAGACCTTCTGATCTTGAAAAGCTTGTTCCCTCTTCATCAAATGACCATGTTGGACCAGCTCCAGCATCAAGAAGCACTGAACTAATCACAAGATCAAGTTTTGTTCTTGCAACTTCTAGAGGGTCTAAACCTTTTAAACGATCATCTAACTTAGAATTTCGATCAATATTTCCAACTTGAAAGTGTCCCCATCTTGAATGAAAAGGAATTTCCAAAGTAGGATAATTATCTTTGATAACTTCTAGTACATATTCACAAACTTCAGGAAGCTTATCTTCATGAACTTCAAAGTTTGTTTTTCCAGCAAGACTTAAATCAAAAATCTTCCTAGTTCTCTCTCTTACGGCCTTAGCACTTAAGAGGTAATTAATTTCTTCTCTCACAAATTACTCCTCTAGTTTTCTTCCAACGACTTCTTTTAGTGCCGCGCCGTCTTTAATATCTCCCTGAGTAAAGTAACCAGCTGCTTTTTTAGCTTCCATTTCCACTTGAGCATCTGCAGGAATCAATTCGTCTGGAATTGATAATCTATTAACGACTTCAATGCCACTTTTAACGATTGCATCGTATTTCATATTACTCATTGAATGTAGGTTATGAATTTTTTTAATTCCAAACCACTGAAGAATATCAGGCATAAATTCTTGGAAACGTGCATCCTCAACACCTGCAACACACTCAGTTCTTTTGAAATATGTTTCAGCAGAGTCCCCACCTTCTTGTCTCTTTCTAGCATTATAAACTAAGAATTTTGTCACTTCACCGAGTGCTCTTCCTTCTTTTCTATAGTAAGCAATAAATCCAACACCACCCTCTTGAGCCGTTTTAGTTGCTTGTTCAATTCCATAAGTTAGATATGGACGACAAGTACAGATATCTGAACCAAATACATCTGATCCATTACACTCATCATGCACTCTACAAGTAAGCTCTACAGAAGGGTCTGAAAGTTTGTTAATATCCCCAAATACATAAGCAGTTGTTGAACCAATTGGTGGCAATAGCACTTTTAAGTCCGGTCTTGTTACAAGTTCAGGAAACATTCCACCTGTTTCATTAAAAAGGATTTTTCTTAATTCACCTTCTTTAATTCCAAGTCTCTTCGCAATACCTGGAAGATACCAAACAGGTTCAAAGGCAACTTTAGTGACTTTAACTGAACCATCGTCAGCAACAATATCACCATCAACTTTCAATCGACCATTCTTAATAGCTTCAAAAATTTCAGGTATATGTAACCTTGCCTGAGTAACAGCAATTGTAGGTTTGATATTATAACCTTCTTTCAAATAATCAGTGTACATCTCTTGGACACAAGCACCCCAAGGATCAATTGCAACCATCTTGTCAGGATCAAACCATGAGTCCTGAGGCTTAATGGTAACAGGCGAATGTGTATTAAAAAGCTCCGGTCTATGATCTTTTGGAAAATCTCCATTCGCAATAGATAGCGCTCTATAAACTGTATACGAACCACTGTGACTACCGATAGCATTACGATTTTCTTTTTCAGAAATTGTCGCAACAACTGGACCTCTTTCTTTTGCTGTTTTCGCTCCCCAGTTAATAGGCAGTGATTCTTTAAAGATTTGATTGCTGTGTGAAGTCAGTACTACGTGACTTGTTCTTTCAAATTTATCGTTATTCATATTTTCTCCTAAAATTATATTAACTCATCCAATTGTGGTCATTCTGCATCTGCCACTTTGTCGTAACTTTTTTTACATTAGACCAAAAATTTAAACTATGTTCGCCAGTGATATCACCGTATCCAAATTTAGAATCATTGATTCCTCCAAAGCTAAATGGCTCTCTTGGAACTGGTACACCAATATTAATACCAACCATTCCGGCCTTTGCTTGTGAAGCGACCATTTCAGCCAGACCACCATTACTAGTGAAAACACTTGCCGCATTTCCATACTCATTTGCATTTTCGATTTCAATTGCTTTAGAGATATTTTCACAACGGATGATACTTATGATTGGACCGAAGAGTTCAACTTTAGAAGCTTCTGAGTCAACTGTAACACCGTCAAGTATCGTTGGACCTAGCCAGTACCCCCCCTCATAATTCGAAGGCTTTTGAGCATCTCTACCATCTAGTAAAACTTTAGCTCCAGCTTGCTTAGCTCTTTCAATTGCAGAGTTTAAAAAGTCGTGTTGCTCTTTAGTGATAATAGCGCCCATCTTATCTCCAAGAGAAGTGCTCTTAGCTCTTTCTACAATACTTTCGATTTGTTTTTCTACATCACCTACTGCAAGAAGTACTGATGCGGCCATACACCTTTGACCAGCACATCCTGTAAATGAGTCAGCAATACCTGTCCCCGCCATAGTTGGATCAGCATCAGGCAATAAAATAATATGATTCTTTGCACCACCTAGACAAAGAGCACGTTTTCCAAGAGCAGTTGTTCTTGCGTAAACAATTTTTGCAATTTTTGAAGAGCCAACAAATCCAACAGCACTAACATCTTTATGGTCAATAATTCCATTAACACAATCAACAGTACCATTTAAAATAGTCAAAACTCCTGCAGGAAGACCGGCTTCGATCAGAGCTTCTCCAATAAGGGTAGCAGTTAATGGTGTTTTCTCAGAAGGCTTCCAAACGTATGAATTACCTAAAGTAAGAGCAATAGGAATTGTCCACATAGGAACCATTGCTGGAAAATTAAATGGGGTGATAGAAGCAACAACTCCAAGTGGTTCACGTCTATACTCGCATTGAACTCCTCTTGAGACTTCCATCTTAGAGCCTGAGTCCAAATTTTGCAGACTAATCGCATACTCTAAAACTTCAATTCCTTTAAAAATACCGGCCTTAGCTTCAGCAAGCAGCTTACCATTTTCTAGCGCTACTATATTTGAAATCTTGTCGATATCTCTTAGTAGAATCTCTCTAAATTTAAACATGATCTGAGTTCTTTCTTTAAGAGGAGTTTTTCCCCAAGCAGAACTCGCAGACTTCGCTTTTAAAATTGCCTGATCAACCTGATCTGAGCTTGCACAATATGTTGTACCAACAACTTTTCCACTATATGGAGAATGCACTTCAATGGCCTCTGCCGATCCTTTAACCCATTCACCACCAATTAAGTTCAAGGCCTCAATTTGAGATGAAGGAAATACTATTTGATTCATAATTACTCCGTAATTCATTAAACAAAAACAATCGTCCATTATAGGACAAATTAACGTCTCTTGAATACGAGATGCATCAAATAGAAGGTTTTATGGGGTTTTTAAAACAACCCACTGCGAAAATAGATTGTTAAGAAGACAATAATGACTATAGCGACCAATGAGCCAATAATTACAACAAGTTCTTTATCCATATAAGTATTATGGTTCAAATAGCCTCTTAGGAAAAGAGATTTTTTAGAAACTCCTTGGCAAGAATTGGTTTTTCCAGAGTAATTCTAGCTCTCTTCTTCCACTGCTCAGGTAATTCAACTTCACTCTCATGTGTAATCGCAACTGAAATATTTGGAACTTGACTCAATTCACCAAATAACTCTTCTTCATACGAAGAAATTGTTGCCCAGTCCACCACAATGACATCAGGCTTAATATCTTGAAAAAAATAGAGGCTATTTCTTCCCTCATCACTGCTATAGCACTGAAATTCAGGGCTTTGCTTACACAGCTCGGCCAACAGATCTCTCAAAAAGACTTCCTGTTCAATATAATAGAGCTTTTTCATTTCTTAGCAATCCTCGTCGTGATAATATTATTTTAGGTTTTTAACAAACCGTTAATTAGAGGGAAAGCAAAAAATGTCAAAAAGTAGAATCAAAGTTATTGAGGCCCAATCTGGTGAAGTATTATTTGAATGTGATTTCAGTGAACATGAAAGAGCATTTGATTATGCACATAAAATGGAAGATATGGGTATAGAAGTGAAAATCCACGCTCCTTCTTTGACAGAAACTTTAGCGACAAGTCTTGGGGCCGATGAAGAAGAGCTCTTTAACCTTAGATCTGAGCAAGATGATGAAATAGCAAGTCACATACAAAGAGATGAGTATGGCTGTGTTGTATGTATGCCAGAAGACCCAAACCTCCCGAAGCAATAAGAGCTATTGTAAACTAGTAGTAGAATCTTTCTTAGAGCCTATATCTATTTTCGGAATATAAAAAGAATCAGCTTCACTAGCAACTGGGAAAGACAGAACAACTAATGTCCCCTCTTCATTATTATCAAAAGATAAACTTCCATCATATAATTCTACAAATCTATATGTATTAGAAATACCGAAACCACTTCCCTCTTCTCCGAGAGTACCTTTAGTCGTCGCCATATAACCAAGTTTATGTAATTGATCTATTTTCTTTTTACTTATACCTTCTCCAGAATCCTGAACTTCAACAATAATTGAGCTTTCATACTTATATGTTTTTATCGTTATCTTTCCGTTAACAGGTGTAAATTTAACAGCATTTGAAAGGATATTACCTAAGATTGAAAGAACAAAAACTGAAGGGTCGGCTAGAAATGTGACTCCATTTTGTAGACTATTTTTTACAACGACTTTAATATTTTTCTTAGTCAATGAAGGCTCTATTACTTCCACACATTTCTTGAGACTATCTTCAATATCAATTAATACTTTATTACTATAATTTTTCTTAGCGTTCATCTGTCTTTGGATTTTCGTACTCTTAATTAGACCGACAATTGTTTCTATATGCTTTGAAACTTTAGTTAGATACTTCGTCATTTTCTCATCTTCACAACTTCTTAAAGCTTGATCTATAAAGAGGTCCACTGTTTGAACAGGAGTGGCAATATCATGAGAGAGCGTATTGAAAAGAAACTCATTCTCTTTAGAAAGTAGAACTGCTTCTTTATGTTTTTGAGAAATTTCTAACTTCTCATGAACAAGTTCTCTCGTCTTTTGTTCAACCACTTTTTCAAGATTTTCTTTCTCTGTCTCTTTTCTGGCATCCAAAATAATAAGAGGCATAAGAATTGAAACAAATTGATAGAGAATGAGTGCTGTCGACCATCCAATTACATCAAAAACAATATTCTGCTGTCCGAATATAGGAGAGAAATTATTGTACAACCCAATACATAGTGGAATGATACATAATTTTTCGTAAACACTCACCGCCTTAACTTCACACTTCACACAGTATAAAACTTCTGCCAGATAAATATTAAGTCCTAGAGCTATTGGAATAGCGTAAAAATACGGATGATCAAAATAAAAATATAAGTAAACTGAGCTCGCAAAAAGTAAAGATGAGATCATTAGAATAACTTTTTCTCGACCTAGCTTATAGCCAGGGCCACACCAAAAACTTCGTAACGACTTTGTTGTAAAAATTGAAATGGTAGTAACAAATGGAATTAGCTTTAGGTTCTCTAGCTGGGACCCTATCAAGAAAACAGGAATCACACTTGACCAGAAATAGAGAGTGTATCTCTCGAGATCATTTTTAAACTTATTCTTTACATTAATCGTTAGAAACAAAAGGAAGTTTCCTAATACGATTGAGCAAGAAATAAGCACGATGGCGTGAATGTATAATTCCATAAATCCTTTTATCTCTAGCGACCCACCAAGTCAAATATAACAATGGCTTGCAGGATTTTTTTCAAGAAATATTGAAGTAAATATATGAAGAAATCTGCGTATCTGCCATTAAATTTATTGTAATAATTCTTACCTTTCTAACTCAAAGTATTGATATTATATAAGTCTTACTATTATTTTAAGATTCCATGCATAATAACCTTTATTTACAAAACGGAGGTTATTTACATGTGGAAATTTGTTATTCTTTCGGATCTCGTAAGCTCTTACGCGTTTAGTCCTAAGCAAAGGGAGCTACTTTCAGATATTCTCGCCTTGCGGTTTGAAGGCTATCGAAAGTACTATGGAGAAAAATCAATTCCTCAAGACTGTTTTGACTTCATTGGAACACATTTAGTTATTGCAACTGAAGAAGAAGGTAAACTCATTCCTCAAATCTGCTTACGCTCAATTACAAACAAACAAACAGAAAATTACTTAAAAGATTTCCCATTTATTGAGCATATGTTTGTTAACAAGAAAGATGAATTATCTAATTCGTGTCAAGAGTTTATCAATAGTAATGAAACAATTTGCTATACTAATAACTATACAATTAACCCTAACCTCTCAGCTGATGAGAAGCTTCTGTTGTCTGAGATGATGATGGCATTTTACTATCTTCATCACCAAGATGAAAATATTAATACATTTATTACTGCCGCATCGGATAAGTTTAAGGTTTATAATATTAGATTAAAACAAGGCTATAACTATATTAATAATGACTGTGAACTTTCTACATTTGCAGCTCCACATATCATGAACGAAAAATTTCGAGCAATGGCAATGACTTCTTTCTCACTTGAATCCAGAAATGCAGGAAAGAGATATAAGAAGTTCTATGATGAAATCATTGATTTTAGAACAATTGAAAATGAAGACATTAAGAAAACTGCCTAAAAAGTGAGATGAATATGACTGCTTTAAGAAATTATGCACTAAACACACTCGATATTCACAGGAATATAGATGGTGTATTTATGCCAAAGTCAGAAATAGAAGTTCAACAAATTATAGAAAAAGCGAACCGGGAAGGTCTGAAACTATGGCCTATTTCTTCAGGTAAGAACTGGGGCTATGGTTCTGCGAGTCCTGTTAGTCACAATAATGTCATTGTTGATCTCATACATTTAAATGAAATTATTAAATTCGATCAAGCAGATGGAATCATAACCTTGGGTCCAGGAGTGACTCAAGGTCAACTCTATGACTTTCTAAAAAATACAGATTATATAACACCTTCTACAGGAGCTGGGCCTGATGTAAGTGTTTTATCAAACTTACTCGAAAGAGGGTACGGACTTGCACCAATACAAGATCATTTCAGCGCTCTAATAAGTTTAAAAGCATATTTAGGAGATGGAAGGGTATTCAATTCATCATTGGATGAAATTGTAGGAGAAGGACTAGCAAAGAAATTTAGATGGGGAATAGGCCCATACTTAAATGGTATTTTCAGTCAGTCCAACTTTGCAATTGTAACTCAAGTCACTATTCAACTTGCAAAAAGAGCAAAGCATATTGAGCTTTTAAAATTTACATTTTCTAGTGATCAACTAAGTAATGTTATTAATTCGATAAAAAGTAATTTACAAGATTACCCTTCTCTTTTATCGGGAGTAAACTTAATGAATAAGGAGAGAATGCTCTCCATGGGAGTAGAAAAAGCTGAAGACTGGACAGGGATACTATCTATCAATTCAGATAAAAATATTGTCAAAGCAGTAAAGAAGTCCATTAAGAAATCTCTAAAAAAACACGCAAAGATTTCATGCATAAACAAAAGACAAATTGAGCTTCTCAAATATCTACCTTTGCCAAAGTCTATCAAGAAAGACTTAGATTCGGCAGAGGAGCTCTTTTACATCCTAAACGGAAGACCTACAAAGATGGCCCTAAATTTATGTTACTTAAAAAATCCACAAGCAAAGAAAACCTTTAATCCTGATGAAGACAATTGTGGACTAATTTGGTACTCGCCTCTAGTTGAAATGAATTCAAAATCTGTGAATGAATATACACAATTCATTAGAGATATATGTGAGAAATATAATATTGAGCCTTTAATTACTCTAACATCTCTTGGACATGCAATATTTGACTCTACTGTCCCTATTCTCTTTTCCAAAACGGACACAAGAGATGAGACACTCAATGCTCACAATTGCTATAATGATTTACTTAAAACGGGGAGAAAAAAGGGATTTTACCCTTACCGAATGGGTGTCGCTCATATGGAAAGCTTGACTCAAGCAGCTCCAAATTTCTTCAACATTGCTGCGAGTATAAAAGATATTCTAGATCCAAATTCTGTTATTGCTCCAGGTAGATACTCTAAGAAATGATTAAATCTTAAGGGAGATCCTCTCAAGCTGAGAGGTCTCGACCTCTCCTAATACGAAGATATGAGTAATATAAGGAAACCAAAGAACTGGTCTTTCCTCTTTAATTGCATCTTTCCAATAATTTATTGTAGTAAGTGGTATCGTCTTCTGTTCTTGATAATTCTCTACTGTAGTAAAACTGAAGTCGCTAGCAAGAAGTTCAAAACTTCGATTAGAACTAACAGTTTTAGTGTAGCTTACGACTTTGTTAACACCTACAACATGAGAAATAGGAATTTTAAATACCTCTAGCTCCAAACTTCTATTTAGTCCTCCTAAAGATTTAATTTCTTTAGCGACAAGACAAGGGTCAATGGCAGAGAATTGAACGACATCATTCCATAGACAGTTCAATAGAGGTATAACCTGCTTTGTTAAACACTCTCTTCCAACATATTTTGAAAAATTTTTCTTATATAATTCACTCTGCTTATCCATGCGATTAAGAGGAATCAGCTTAGGGCCTTCAAATGGTCTAGGAACAATATGATATATGTAATTTTCTTGCATAATTAAAAAAGAAAAAGGCCTTCTTTCGAAGGCCATTTATTTTCTCAAGTGGTCACGACAGTATATTCGTTAAACCAATTGATAGAATTATATAACTTAAGGATTAACTATATCCTCAGCTCCTGGTACATCTGTCAGTACTACTGCAGGAGCTTCTGTTTCTGTAGCAGTTGCCTGTGCTTCAAAGCTTTGAATTGCTTCTTCAATTCCAACATTTGTAATCTTTGTAACATCTTCTCCACCACAAGAGTATCCACTTACTCCGTCTTCACAGAAGTTAACAGTCATACATCTGTAGCTAGAACCATCTTCTTTTGTTCTTGTTACAGTCGCGTAATCTTTAGCACCTCTTACTAGTATTCCTTCAACTTCACCAGAAGTTGCATTAAATACAGCTGATCCAGAATTACCACCAAAAGTATCTAAGTCAGCAGAAAAATGAGATTCAGTATCATTTGACTGAACTGTAGAGTCTCCAGCAATCTTTAAAGGTAGTCCGGAAGGAGAACCAATCACAACAACACCTTCTCCAACTTTAATCTCACCTTCTTTTCTATACTTTAAAGGTTCTCTATCTGTAACAGCTCTATCTAGTTCGATAAGTGCATAATCCATCTGAGTTGAACCATTTAAATCTTGTTTAATTATTGTTTTACAAGAATAGATTTTTGATGCTTCCATCTCAAGGTCTTCAACTTCACCTTTTTTATAATCAAACGCCCACTTTGAACCATCACAATCATCTTGTGACGTCATACAGTGTCCAGCAGTTACAAGATATTTATCACCAACAAGAAACCCTGAACAATTTCCAATAGCTAGCTGCTTACCAAATTTTTCACCTTCACACAGTGGAGTTCCCCAAGATAGTCTTGGCATAAAATCCGCTAAAGTTGTATTTGCTAAAGCATATTTTTGTCCGTCTTCAGATAATGTTAAATTCTTATTAGGAATTTGAGTAGCAGTTGATTTTGCTAAATTCTTTCTGAAATTATTTCTACTATCAACAACATCAATTCTATTATCTTCACCGTATGCAACTTTCTCAGTAGCGGCCGCATTAAGTGAAGCACCTGCAACAACTAGTAGTATTAACTTTTTCATTTCTTTCCCCTTTTCTCTTTTGATGAATGGACAATACTCAGGTGGTGCAAATTGGTCATTTAAGAAAATCAAATGTATGAATTAATTTCACGCAATGTAAGATACTGTAAGAAACTGTCAATAAAAAGAGATCGCTACCATGTTAAATTAAACACTTAGCTCTCATATTCTTACTCTTCAAAAAATATCAGATGTTAGAAAGAGATGACAGATTAACTCGAACAATCAAATACTTACAAGATAAGGCACAATTTGAGGGCATTCTTGAATAAACTCAAGAGAAAAAATGGCCACAATTTGTGGAAGATAAGTTGAATTTATCACTCTATCTCATGAAAAAGACACAGATCTTGCTTTCTTGCTCGAAACGTCACCCACCGGCTCGCCTAAATATCATAGAATAGTAAATCCCTTAAACGATAAAAACCTAGGTTCTACCAATGGGCATGAAGAAGAAAAAGAAAAAGGCCGATGACGGGCAAATTTGGAGTTCTTACTCTGATATGTTCACAACTATGGCCATTATCTTTCTAACAATGTTTGTATTTGCGATGGTTAAAGTCGGTGTCTCGACTATGGAGAGAATCGCTCAAAAGAAAACATTTGAAAAGGAACTAGAAGGTTCGATATCTAAAGAAAACCAAGAAAAGAGTCAAAAGAAAGTAGAAATTATTAAGAAGTCTATTGATGAAGTAGGACAGTATAAGAATATTATTGATCAAAAAGTAAAAGACCTTAATAAGTTTGTCGTAAAAATGGAGTCTAATAAAGAGGTAATGCAAGAACTCTTAAAAGAACAAAATAGGAAAGAAGCACTTCTTGCTAAAGTTAATCAATCTATAAATGAACAGAAAAAGAAACTTGCTTTAGAGGCATCAAAAAATGATGCCCTCAAGAAGGAAAAAGAGATAACCACTAAAGAACTAGAAAGAAAAATTTCGCAAGTAACTAGTCTAAGTAAGAAAATTGAAGAGCAAACAATAGCAAAAGAGAAGATTAAAAAGGCCTTTGAAGAAGAGAAGAAAGTCGCTAAAGATCTAATAGAACAAAAAGATAAAGAAAATCGAGAAGTACTTGAAGGTCAAAAGCAGAAGTATGAAAATGCCCTATCAAATATAAAACAAGAAAAATTAAAAGAAAGCGAATCCTATGAATCTAAGATAAAACAACTAGAATCTAGTAATCAAGCAATGATTGCGAAGATTAATCAGGAAATTAACCAGCAAAAACTAACTCTGCAAGAGACAATCAACAAGCTCGAATCAGAATTAAAGGGTCAACAAGTAAAGAATGTAGAACTTAGTCAACAATACACACAAAAAATTAAAGAGCTTGAAGAGAATAAAATTCAAAAGAGCTCTCTTGCAAAAACTATAGAAAAGGCACAAAGAGAAAACAAGGAACTAAAAGAAAAGGCCATTTTAGACCAAAATAAAATTTCTTCTAGTCAGCAAAAAATCAACCATGATTTAAAAGAGATCGAGCAACTTAAGACACAACTTAAAGAAGCTGAAAATCAAATTAACATATCACAAAATATGAACTCCGAATTACAGAGCAAGGAGATTGAACTATCTAAAAAGGTAGAAAGCCTAGACAATCAACTAAAGACACTAGGTTCATCGAAAGAAGAATTGGCGAGCAAACTTAAAGAAACTACACAAAAGCTAAACCAATCCCAAAATGTAACAGCGTCACTTAAAAAGGCATTACAGTCTAAAGATGGATCGCTAAATAGCGCAACCCTAGAAAATGAAAAACTAAATCAAGCATTGAGCAGTGCTAATCAACAGAATGAAAAACTTCAAAAATCTAATGGAGGTTTAAAATCTAAGTTAGATACCCTCCAAGGACAACTTAGCAACTTAGATGGTGATAATAAAGCAATGGCCGAAAAACTTGCAAGTGCTAACGCTAAAATTGGTCAGCTTAAAGGACAGGCCGGTGGACTTAAAGATAAGATTGGTCAACTTGAAGGCCAACTCAAAGGCATGGATGGAAAAAATAAAGGTCTAAGTGAAAAGCTTGCAAGTGCTAATGGTAAAATTGGTGAGCTTAAAGGACAGGCCGGAGGACTTAAAGATAAGATTGGTCAACTTGAAGGCCAACTCAAAGGCATGGATGGAAAGAATAAAGGCCTAAGTGAAAAGCTCGCAAGTGCTAATGGTAAAATTGGTGAGCTTAAAGGACAGGCCGGTGGACTTAAAGATAAGATTGGTCAACTTGAAGGCCAACTCAAAGGCATGGATGGAAAGAACAAAGGCCTAAGTGAAAAGCTTGCAAGTGCTAATGGTCAGATTGGTAAGTTATTAGGAGATAATGAAGGTTTAAAAGGAATCAATGAAGGTCTATCCAAAGAGAATACTGGGCTTAGAGACCTGGCCAGTAACTTGGAAAATAATTTAAAGAGCGCACAAGGTAATAATGATGCCCTGAAGAAAGAAAATGGCGCTCTATCTGGCAAACTTAACCAAGTAAGTTCAAATTTCAATATTTGTCAAAATGAAAACAAAGAATTTGGTCAGGCCGTTCTAGGTCTTAAAAGAGAAAACAAAGAATGTTCAACAACAAAAGATAAACTCATTGCGAAGAATAATGGTCTAAAAAATCATATCAAAAACATTGCCAACAAGATTCACAGTGAAAAACAAAATCTTAGAAGTAATATTGCTTCAAATCTTGCCAACAAATTTAAAACCGCTGACATTCAGGCCAAAGTTGATCCTAAAACAGGTACAGTGACTTTATTAATGGACAAGAATCTATTATTTGAGACCAATAGTGCAAAACTTTCTAAGTTTGCTAAAGAGAAACTTGCTAAAATTATTCCTCTCTATTCAGAAGTGTTATTTAGTGACTCTGCAATAAAAGAAAAGATTTCGAGTTTTAATATTGAAGGTCATGCTTCACCAAGTTTTGGTCAGACTTACGTTTCGCCAGAAACAAGTGCGCCAGGACCGTATAACTACAATTTGAATTTATCAGCGAGAAGGGCCACATCTATTAGTAACTTTATTTTCGGACAAAGAGTTAAATATGATCACAAGAATTATATGAGATCTATTACAAGATCTATAGGACATGGATATATGCGACCAATAAAGAAGCCTGAACAGGGTCGCTTCTTGGCATCTATATCTGATGACGGAAAGAATGATCAAAATTGTGGCGAGTACTCTTGTGAGTTGTCACAAAGAGTGGAGCTAACATTTACACTAAAAGATGATCCTAAAGCTTTAGAAAAAATAATTCAATTCCAAGAAGGTGAACTATGATCACAACACTATTAAACTTCTTCAGTAACTACCTCATTGAATCAATGACTTTAATGGCAGTTGTTGCTCTCTCTCTTAGATGGATGGCATTTCACCATAGCAAAAGAGATGAAGCTTACTTTTCTCACTTTACAAGAGAGCTTGGAGCTACCATTAATGAGGACAAGAGTAAAAAAGTAGAATGCGATGATACTGAAGATTACCTATCCGATATTCTAGGAAGAGTTAACCAAAGGTTACCAGAAAGAAATCTTAGAAAGCCTCTTGAAAACAGACTTAAGAAAGGGCAATCAGAAACTGTAGGTCTTAGAGAATACATTGGTAGTAAACATGGATTGATCGCTAATATTCAAAATGAATCAAATATTTTTATGTCTAGAGCACAGCCTGACTTCTCTTCTCTTACTGAAAGAGTTATGAATGATGATGAAAACTGGTCTAAGCTCTTCACAAAGATTCCAATTGACGGTGTTACTAGAATTCTAGACATCATGCCTACTCTATTTATTGTACTTGGGGTATTTGGGACATTCATAGGTATTGCCAACGCACTACCAGAGATTGCTAAAATTGACTTTAATAACCTAGAAGCGTCTGGTGAATCATTATCCCAGTTCGTAATCAACGTTACTTTTGCTATGAAGACATCAATTGCAGGTATTTTCTATTCTATTATCCTTACTCTCTTGAATACATTATTTCCTATCGAAAGTAGTCGAGAGGGCACATTTGAGAAAGTAGAAACTGTTTTACAATTACTTTGGTATCACCTTCAAAAAGATCAGACTAGTGCAAGTATGGAAAAAGAAATTCCAAAACTTAGAGAAACTATGGAGCTAATACTCGCCGAACTAAGAAAGAAGCCTGAGTCCTTAAAAAAGGTTGGTTAAAAATGAGTGTCTTAGAAATAGTAAAAGGGAGTTCATTATTTTACGAACTCTACGATGAAGAAATTTTAAAGATTGTTGAGAATTGCCAAGTTTTAAATCTTACAAAAGGTGATTATATCTTCAAAGAAAAAGAAGAAGGAGATGAAATTTTTCTGATACTACAAGGAAGTGCCGAAGTTATAAAAAATGACATAACGATTGGAAAACTTCGAAAAGGTGACTTATTTGGAGAAATGGTTCTTCTAAAAGAAAGAACTAGAAATGCAGATACAGTTGCTTCTACATTTTGTGACGTCTTAGTTCTAAAGTATGACGATATCTTTAGCCTCTACAATAGCGATAACAAAATATTTTCAATCCTTATGCTTAATCTAGCAAGAATGCTTGCAACAAGGCTTAAAAAAACAGGACAAAGCATAGCTCAATTAAAACAAGAGAAGGAAAAAGATAAAGCTGCATAAAAAAAGCCCGCTATTTCTAGCGGGCCGTTTTCTATAAAGAAAATGAATTTTTTAAAATTATTCTTCGTCTTTTACAGAGAAACCTTTGAACTTATCAGCAAGTGTCGCAGCCTTAACTGTCGATGCTGAATAAGATCCATTAGCTTCTGCATTAGCTGCAGATTTAATTGAAAGAGCAATTTTCTTAGCTTCTTTATCAATTGAAATTACCATAGCTTTTGCAACGTCACCTTTTTTGATAACGTCTTCTGGCTTGTCTACTCTTTCTTCAGAAAGTTCAGAGATATGTACAAGACCTTCGATTCCTGTTTCTAGTTCAACAAATGCACCAAAGTCAGTAACTCTAACTACACCAGCTTCAACAACAGTTCCTACTGGGAATCTATTTTCGATCTTCTTCCAAGGATCTTCTTGAAGTTGCTTAAGACCTAAACAGAATTTTGAGTTTTCAGTATCAACAGAAAGCACTACAGCTTCAATGTCAGATCCTTCTTTATACTCTTCTGCAAGATTAACATTCTTCTTAGTCCAAGAAATATCAGATACGTGGATTAAAGCATCAACTTCTTCACCAAGATCAACGAACATTCCAAACTCAACTACTGATTTAATTTTACCAGTAACTTTAGTACCTAGTGGGTACTTAGCTTCGATTGCAGACCAAGGGTTATCTTGAAGTTGCTTAAGCCCAAGAGAAATTCTCTTATTCTCAACATCAACGTCAAGTACTTCAGCTTCAATTCTTTCACCAACATTGAAGTGCTTAGCTGGGTTTTTAATTTTCCCTGTCCAAGACATTTCAGAAACGTGAATAAGACCTTCGATCCCATCATCAAGTTCAATGAATACACCGTAATCTTTAACAGATACGATTTCTCCACCAACTTTAGTTCCAGCAGTGTAAGTTTCTTTTGCTTTTTCCCAAGGGTTTGGCTGAACTTGCTTAAGACCTAGAGAAACTCTTTCTTTATCAGAGTCAAACTTTAGAATCTTAACATCGATTTCGTCACCCATATTTAATAGGTTCGAAGGATGCTTAACTCTTCCCCATGACATATCTGTAATGTGAAGAAGTCCGTCAATTCCACCAAGGTCAATAAATGCACCATAATCAGTAATGTTCTTAACAATACCTTTAACGATCATTCCTTCTTGAATTTGATCAAGAATTTCTTGTCTCATTTTTCCACGTTCTTCAGTTAAGATTGCTCTTCTTGAAAGAACGATATTCCCTCTTTTCTTATTGAACTTAATAACTTTGAATTCCATCTTTTTACCGATGTACTTATCAAGGTATCTAGTTGGTCTAAGATCAATTTGAGAACCTGGTAAGAATGCCTTAACTCCGATATCAACCGAAAGTCCACCCTTAACTTTTGCGATAACTGTACCTTCAAGTGGAGTACCTTTTTCACAAGCTTCAGAAATTTTATCCCATGCTTTAAGAATTTCGGCCTTGTCTTTAGAAAGAACTAGGTTACCCATAGAAGACTCAAGCTTATCTAAGTAAACTTCGATTTCTTGTCCTTCTTTGATTTTTAAAGATCCGTCGTAATTTTGGAACTCTCTTACTGAAACTAGACCTTCTTGCTTATAACCGATATCGATCATTACATAGTCTTGTCCGATAGAAACAACAGTCCCCATAAAAACTTCACCTTCTTGAAAGTTTTTAGCAGTTGTTGAGTCCAACAGTGTTGAGAATTCAGTTGTTTCTTTTGTTTCAGTATCTTCACCGAAAACAACGTCAAATCCTTCCATCCATTTTTGTTTTAATTCTTGAGTAGTCATATTGACCTCCCTAGGTTTTGAAAAGGCTTGGATACTCCTAATCATCACCATTATTTTTGATGTCGCTGGTAAAACCCGCGTCTCTGTATTCGCTACTGCGACATAAGAGAAATTTTAGTTGCGATAAGATAACTGATGCACCGTCTAAAGTACAGTAAAAATTGTCTTAATTTCTAGGGGTTATAACCTTTTCTGTGTCTTCTTTCTAAAAAGGCGCTCTCTTTTAGTTATTGTTTTCTCATACCCCATAAGTAACTGATTCTTATAGAATTCATAGCCAAACTCAGTTTCTAGCTGCTCTTTTTGAGCAACAAGATTGGTGGTGTATCTCTCATAGTTTAACAACATGCGTTCTAACTTATCTCGCAGCTCTCTTGTATCCGATGTTTTATAGGCCTCACCAAGAACACCGTACTTTCTAAAAAACTCCATTATTGCATACTTCCTTGGAGCCAAGAAAGGACGAGAGTTTAGAGCAGAGCAGAGCAGGAGATCTTCCATAGGCTCTCGCACATTTAACCCAACCCATGCATCTACATTAAAACAAGCAGACGATAATTTATCCGTGGTTTCTAAAAAAATATGCTCCGTTGCACCGATAGTATTAATGAACTTTTTTACATTTTTGTGGATCAAGAATTTAGACCAAGAGACTTCAGAGTATATTATTAGTTTTACTTTCTTTGTTAAAGTACCTTTAGCATTAATCGAATTAACTGCACTTATTATTGGCTCTAAGAACTCTGAACTGACTTCATGGCCGCCTACAGCGCAACCAACAAACCAAGAGCCTGTACTTTTTTGATCAGACTCTGGACACTCTTTGCTCTTTACACCAATTCCAGTGTATTCAAATTTTCTTAGGGGAATATTCATGTGATCATGAACACTATCTGACATCTCTTTAATCGGTAAAAAGACTTGATCAATTCTTTGAATCAAATTCTTATACCAATACTTCTTATAGTACTTTTTAATCTCGTGATTAAATGTAAAAACAAGAGGAACTAAGTGCTTTCTCTTTAGATAAAAACTAGCAGGCCAAAGAAACTTTAGATCATAGCAATGAACAAGTCGAATATCGAACTTCGTTAAGTAATTAACAAAGTCATTTAATCTATACCATTTAAAGAAATTCAAAGAAATTGCAGCACTATGAAATAGACAATCTATCCCTAACGCCTTTGCCTTCATATGAATAATTGAATCTCTTAAGCAGTACAGAAAAACATTATGACCAATCTCTCTAGATATAAGACAATCTTTTATGGCCATTCGTTCTCTAGTTCCCCAAGTCATTCCAAGACAGACATAGAGGATATTTTGTTGATCTTTAAAAATATTGGCCATGATTATTCCAAGTCATCCATCGAAAACTTTTCATCACCCTTTTCATATTCAACAAGTTCGCCCTCAATGGCACCAATCTTCACATTACCTTGAAACTTTAAAAGCTTTCGATACTTATCTACACTAAACCAAAAGAGAATATCACCCTTCTTACGAAGAATTCCAGGAAAGCGGGTCTCAGCTTTTATTCTATAAGCATCTTGCCACTTTCCCATTATTTTTATTCTTTCAATCTTTTCAACTTCCATATTCATCAGCCAAAGTTTAGCTCTTGTTATAATAGGAAACTCATACTTACTTCCTACACTTAAATCTAAGCCCCTAACAAAGTAAAGGGCCGAAAAGGAGTCTTGAAAATACTTTGGCGTATACTCATGGAGCTCTTTTTTACTAAGTTTTTCCTTCTTTATTTTCTTATACCAAAAATGAGTCTTTAAAGTTTCACTATCGAACAGCTGAAGATCATCGACATCTTGCCCCGACTCTCTTTGTATTAAAGTATATTTAACAGGTACGAATGTTTCTGCGTCGACATAACTCTCAACCCAATCTTCAACAGTGTAAATATAATTATAAAAGCTTGCTGACTTCAAAGAACCTTTAAAATGAAAGGCCTTTCTACCTGCAACACTTACAACTGGTAAAGACTCTAATTTCGCATGACCAACCGTCACTCCAAGATAACTCGCCTTAAGTACAAATTTTTCGTTTGGAAAAAAGTAAGGCTTAACAGTGTCCCAGACATATTTATAATTCTTATTATATTTTTTAAAGTTATCAGGGTAATCCTTAGGGTATGTTTGTTTCTTAGACTTAATTTGTTCTTGAGAAACGACTTCCTTTTTCTCAGCCTTTTCTTTAACAACTTCTTTCTTAGCTTTTGTTGTTTTTTTAACCTTTGGGATATTTGATTTTTTAGACTTCTTAGTTACTTTTTTGGTAGATTTCTCTTCTACCTTAACAACTTTATCAACCTTCTTAACATTAGGAATTTCTTCAACTTTAAATTTACTAAATTCATCATTTTGAATATCGAAAGTTTCTACAAGTTCAGTTGAAACTTGATCTCGAAACTTAACATCTTTTGTTGAAGAGCATGAGCTTAATAATAGTGTGACGAGTATAAATGTAGGGATATGTATTTTCATAGTTTTTCCAAATAATTTTAATACCTTAATTCTATATTTGGTAGCCTACTATTGAAAGTAGGCAACTAATTAAATGCTTTGGAGATGATTTGTTTAGTCTTCTCTTCCCCGTCTAAAAAATGTACCTTTATCTCAACGTAAAGTATCCTTTCGCTGTCTGCAACTCGCCGTATTTTAACTATATCTTTCTCAGTCGTTAAAATATACGCATCCTCTCTTTCGGCCATTTCCAGTAACCTAGTAATCTCCTCGGTCTTAAAGTAATGATGATCAGGGTAAGATTCTTGATGAATAATATTCATTCCCATCATATCAATATTTTTAAAAAAGGCCGAAGGAGAAGCAATCCCTGCTACGCAAATAACATTCTTTCCAACGAAAGTATCTATATCAAATACTTTTTCATACGAGATATTAAATAGACCTGTTGGTCGATAACAGATTTCAGCAAAGCTTAAATGACGATTAAAACGAAGAATTAACTTCTTCAACTCATCTAATTTGGACCTACTTACTTGATCAGCACGCCCTAATACTACAAGTTCAGCATCTTTTAGCGCAGTGAATCCTTCTCTCATGTATCCGGATGGTGCAACCTTATATCTATCCAAAGACATTAAACTATCAAAGAGAACAATATTTAAATTTCGACTTAACTTAAGATGTTGATGACCATCGTCTAATAGAACAACGTCAGGAGAAACTTCTTCAAAATAATGTTCAAGATTCTCACTTCTTTTCTTACCAACAGCAATAAATGTATTCTTAAGTCTTCTAGCAAGGAGTAATGCCTCGTCACCATATTCAAATGGGTTATAACCAAGTCTAGCGCCACTTTTTAATAATCCACTTCCGTGCTCTAGTTTCCCTTTATAACCTCTCATAAGAACAAGAACTCTCTTATCCATTGTCCCAAGGTACTCAGACAGCCAGAGAGTAAAAGGAGTCTTTCCTGTTCCACCAAATGTTAAGTTTCCAATCGAGATAATTGGTATTTGAAAATAGTTCTTTTTAAAAAGTCCATAATTGAACATGAATCTTCGGACTCTATAAACAGATTCCCACAATAAAGAAAGAGGAGAAACAAGAACAGAAAATAACTTTGAATTAGTGTTATAACTCATATGACTCCTCTATAACTTTTGCCATATACTCTCCCGCATCAAAATCTCCTCCACTAATGAGAGATCTCGTTTTAGATACTTTTTCAATTATACTATTATAAGATTGCTCGCTTTCTAAAAACTTCATTAGCTCTGTTTTAATATTGTACACACTTGCTCTTTCTTGAATTAACTCAGGAAAGATTTCTTCATCATGTACAATATTTGCTAAAGAGACATGTCCATCATAGGAAAGAAAAGTGTAGAAAATATAAACATTAAGTAAGGAACTTTTATAAACAACTACCGTTGGTACGCAAAATAGAGCAGTTGCCAAAGTAACCGTTCCACTTGCGGCCATTGAGCAATCGGCCCATTTCAATGCCTCTGGCAATTGTTCATTATCCCAAATGAAGTCGCAATCTGCTAAATATGGATCAAAAAGCTCACTCTTAACATTAGACGAAACAACTAGACCAACCTCAATGTCTCTCTGTTGAGAAATCTCCTTTGTCGCCTTTATAAAGTCTGGTAGTAAGCTAGCAACTTCAAAGTTTCGACTTCCTGGTAGAAGTAAAACTCTAAGTTTTTTTTGTACTTCTGAATAAGTTCTTTTGGGTGGAAGGTCACTAAGTTGATCTTTGTAATTTAACCACAAAGGGTGCGCAACTTGCTTAACTCTTGTTACACCTCTTTGTTCAAACCACTTCTTCTCAAACGGTATAATCGTAAACAATGAGTGAACACATTTTTCTATAACTTCAGCACGATATGATTTCCAAACCCATGCTTGTGGAGCGACATAATATAGTACATTCACACCTTGTTTTTTTAATCTTTTTGCCAATCGTAAATTAAAATCTTGAAAATCAATCAGGATTGCCACTTTGCATTTCTTCTCTTTAACTAATTGCTCTATATTCTTTAAAGCATTTAGATAGAAAGGTATTTTACCTATAACCTCACTAATTCCCCATGAAGAAAAATCTTTGAGATGGTAAGTAAGCTCCATGCCTTCTCTTTCAAGTTCATCACCACCGACTCCCCAAAAAGCACATTCCTGATTAAGAGAGTTTATCGTTTTAATAAAACTTAAAGCGTGTTCCTCTCCAGATTTTTCACCAGCAATGATCAAGCAGTTTTTCATCTACAATTCTTCCTCAGACTTAGACTCTAAACTTCTTAAAACACAGTCAATTATCTCAACTGCATCTAATCCTGCTTGATAATCAACAAAGATAGGATCACTTTTCAGAATAGAATTATAGAAATAGTTTTGTTCGAGTAATAGATGGTCTCGTTTTTCATACGGAACTTCCTCAACGAATTTTTCTTGAGCAGCTCCAGCTCCAACGAGTAGCTTATTTTGAAACAAATCAAAGAACAGTGTACCTTTTTCATTGATGACTTCTACGTCTCTCATTTCTTTGATGTGATTACGACCAACACAGATTGATGCCTTCACACCACTTTTAAAGTAGAAATCTGTAGTTACATGATCCCACTTATCAGTTCTAATTTTATAACCTGTAGAGCGAAGAGAAGTCGGCTTCTCTTTTAGTAGGTAAAGTAATAAATCAATATCATGAATCATTAAATCTTGAACGACATCAACATCTGTCGCCCTACCTTTAAATTCGGCAACTCTGTTAATTCTTATCGTCGGTGAGTTTCTAAAATAATCTTCGTATTCATTTTTTCTTTCCCAAATCTGGTGGCATCTTTCACTATGCCCGACTTGGAAGATAAGCCCAGGTCTATCTTTTAAAATATCACCAATGCACTTTGCATGCTCAATAGTTGAAGTCATTGGTTTTTCACAAAAAACATGAATATTTGATTTTAAAAGTTTTTCAACCACTTCATAGTGTAGAGAAGTTGGTGTCACAACAATAGCTGCATCAACATTCTCTAAAATCTTATCAACACTATCGACAACTTCAACATCTGGGTGCTTCTGCTTAGCACTTTCCCTTGAGCCTGGAAATGGATCTACTATATACCTTAAGTGCGACTGCTCTAATGCCACCACCTTGTCAGCATGCCACTTCCCTAAGTGTCCATAACCAATTACTGCTACATTTAATTGCTTCAAATTATTCTCCACTAAATGAATGGCGCTATACCAACTTCGCTTTTTCTAATCCCATCACACATTTCTTCAATAAGTTGATTTCCAGCAAACTCCTCTAAGTTCTCTGGATGATCTACAAATGCCCTTGGAGAAAGAGGGGAAGCTTCCATAGTTCTATAAAAATCTACAAGTTCAGAGATATCTTTTTTCTCATAACCTTGTCTTCTTAGACCTATAATATTTATACCTTTGAGCTTACATCTATTACCATAGGCCGTTCCAAAAATAGGTATATCTCTATCAATGGCAGATGCCCCACCAATATAAGCTCCTCGCCCGAGAGATACAAACTGAGAAACATTAGTTCCGCCACCTATTATTACTCTATCACCTATTTTCACATGCCCTGCAAAGTTGGTTGAGTTAGCAATAATACAATTTGATCCAAAGACAACATCATGTCCCATATGAACATAGGCCATAAAGAAGTTATTACTTCCAATAGTAGTTTCTTCTCTATCTTTCAAAGTCCCTTTATGAATAGAAACAAACTCTCTAAAAACATTCTTATCACCAATCACGACTCTTGTTGGCTCACCCTTATAAGATAAATCTTGGGGGTCAGCTCCGATAGAAGAGTATTGAAAGAAAATATTGTCAGTTCCAATAGTTGTATGACCTTCAATTGTTACGTGATGGTGAACAACTGTTCCATCACCAATACTCACATTTGGACCAATTATAGAATAAGCTCCAATAGAAACATTTTCACCTATCTTTGCTTCAGGAGAAACAATTGCTGTTTCATGAATTAAATTACTCATAGAAAATCCTTTATAATTTTACCGAGGCCATTACTGTACATTCAGAAACAAGGTTTCCTTCGTGTGTAATTTTACAGTGACTCTCAACCATTGGTCCTCGTACTTTAGTACACTCTGTCTCTATTACTATATCCATTCCAGGCGTTACCGGTCTTCTAAACTTTGCGTTAGAAATGGAAACTAATGCAACATCCATATCTTTTCCATAAGGATCATCATAAGCAAGAACGTAAATAAAACTAGATGCTTGTGCCATAGTCTCAACCTGAGTGACTCCTGGAAAAATTGGATTTCCCGGAAAGTGTCCAGCAAAGATAGGATGATCTTCACGTACATGAAAATGGGCCTTTATCTTCACCCCTACAAGATCTTTGATACCAAGAAGTTCGCCTTTCTTTAACTCATTAGGAGGAGTTACGGATTCCACACTATCAACAAATAGAAATGGTTCTCTGTGTGGTAAGAACTTCATTACATGTTCTTTATCAACTAACATTACTTTGCTCCTTTTTTTAAAGATTCTTTTCTTACAAATGCTATTCCTTTCATCCATTCTTTTATTGGACGAGCAGGATGACCTCCTACGATAGCTCCATCAGGCCAATCACAATTAACCAAGCCGCCTCCAGCGACCTGAACTCCTTTACCTAGTGTAAAGTTATCTCCCATACCAGACTTACCTGCCATTACACAGTAATCACCAAGTATAGCACTACCACCAATGGCCACATGACCACAGATGATTACTCCTCTTCCTAGTTGAACATTGTGTCCAATTTGAACATGATTATCAATCTTTGTACCAGACCCAATAGTTGTACTTGAAAAAGTCCCCCTATCGATACAAGAATTAGCTCCAATTTCAACATCATCACCTAAGACAACATCACCAACATGCCACACTTTTAAATGGACTCCCTGATGATGATTATAGCCAAATCCATCTGCTCCGATAACTGAACCAGAATGAATACGACAATTCATTCCAATAGTTGTGAAAGGATAAATAACAACATTAGGATAAATTTCTGTACCATCACCAATTTTAGAGCCAGAGAGAATGCGAACACCTGAATGTATCTTCACATTAGCACCAATTTCTACATCTTCTGCAATGAAAGCCCCCTGAGCAATCCAAGTCGTGGGGTGAATACTTCCTGTTCCCATTTGTCTTCCATCAACAACCTCATTCAGTCCAGAAAATTTCTGATCCCAAAACGGCTTTGATAGTTTTGACATCGAAACAGAGATATCTTCAGAAGTAGAAATCGAGAGAAAACTACTCGCTAACAACTCTTGCTCAGACTCTAGGTTGTCCCACAATTTCTTTTCAATAATTAAAGAAATAGACTTAGTAGATTCTGACAGATTCTCTTGTAGTTTATTAAAATGTTTTTTGTTTTTTAAGAACAAAAGTCCCTTAGAGCGTAGATCTCTAATGTCAGTTATAAGTTCAATATTAGATAAAGTGTGATCCCCGTGAATAACTTCAAGCGAGCTATCAAATTTTTTGAGCATTTCTATTGAAAACAAATTTCACTCCTAATACGAAGAAAGGGAACATGCCTACTAAGACTTGTTCCCCTATTATTTATACAAATAAAATGAATATCTTCTACTTATTTATGCTTACTATTGAAGGCCTTAATAACTTCATCAGTTAAATCTTTCTCAGTCTTTGCATAAATGATTGGAGCAGTTGCAGATTCAATAGTGAAATCAACTCCAGCTTTTTTAGAAATATCACTAATAACTACTTTAATTTTTTCAAATAGTGGCTTCTTAAACTTTTGCTCTAGCTCTTGAATCTCTCTTTGGTATCCAGCAGTTTTTTGCTGAAGCTTTACAATACTCTCTTGAATTTCCATTTGCTTTTGCTGCTTAGCTTTTTCATTCATAACTAGAGATTGTTTTTTGAATGCCTCTTGCATCTTTCTAATTTTATCTTCTTCTTTTTTTAGAATCTTTTGCTTTTCATCAAACGTACCTTTCAATTGATCTTTAATTTTTTTTCCTTCATTAACAGATACAATTACTTTTTGAACATCAACTTTACCTACTACGATTGCAAAAGCTTGAGAAGACAAAATCATTGCCGCTACAAGTACTAATATTTTCTTCATTGAAAACTCCTTAAATGAATATTTAAAACTAAAATAATTGTCCTATATCAAAATGGAATTGGCTACCAGAGTCTTCGTCTTTTCCAATAGGATATCCGAACTCAAAACGTAGGACACCGATAGGAGAAAACCATCTAAACCCAAAACCATAATCCATCTTTAAATCAAAGTCACCTGGAGCTGCCGCGTCACCAGCATCAAAGAAGACAACCCACTTTAATCCAGCTTCACGAGCAAGTGGATGTTCAAACTCAAGTTGGGTATAAACAGACATCGGAGCACCTGCGTTAAATGTAATTTTTTGTGTTGTCCCACCAATTACAGCATCAACAGTTCTCTTTGGCCCAATCTCTTCATAAGAGTACCCTCTTAGGTTTCTAGAACCACCAAGTGTATATAGCTCAGTTCTTGGGATCTCTCTTCCGTCTTTTTCAATTTTTCCAGCAAATAATCTAGATCTAAAGACAAGGTCACCTACGACACGATGAAAGAACCTTCCATCAAACTCATTTCTAAGCCATTCTTTATCTCCACCAAGACCAGCAAATTCAGAAGAAACTGAAAGGTAGTAACCTTTCGTTGGCTCCATTCTATTATCTCTTTTATCTCTTAAGATTGAACCTTTGATAGTTGAAGCTATACCATTTTCAACTTCAGGATTTACTGTAGGATCCTTAACTTCCTCAAGCTGAGTATCTTCGAACTTATAGGTCATAAATAAACGAGTATATTCAAATATTGGATATCCTACCCTAATATCAAAACCTTCTCTTTTATAATCATAAGATATTGATTGAGAGTCTCTCGTTACAAAGATATCCCCTCCAGCGGTCCACTTACTATCAAATAGGTAAGGCTCGGTAAAACCAATATTAAAAGTTCTATTATTATCAGCGATATTTAGAGAGAAGGATAAATTCTGCCCCAACCCTCTAAAGTTATTTTGCGCAATAGATGCCTGTAAAAATGCTCCCGTAGCAGTAGAGTAACCTGCCCCTAGAGAGATCTGCCCAGTATTTCTCTCTTTAACCTGAATCTCAACATCTAGAACATCATCTTTTCCTTGAGGTGAGACCGTATTAAAGACAACACTTCCAGGCTCAAAGAAACCAAGTCTATTTACATTTTCTTTTGATTCTCTAAGCTTTGTTCCAGAGAACATTGTTCCTTCATTTATTTTAAGCTCTCTACGAACAACTTTATCTCTGGTTTTAGAGTTTCCTTTTACTACAATTTTTCCAAAGTAAGCGATTTTACCTTTCTCAAAAGAGAATTCAACATCAACCTTATCTTCACCCGGAACAGGATGCAGTGTTCTTAGAACGTTGGCAAAAGCATAACCTTTATCCTGATACATCTCTGTCAAAAGCTGCACATCTTTTCTCAGAAGAGCTTCTGAGTATGTCTCATTGGACTTAAGGCCAAGCTTTGAATGCAGCTCCGAATCTTCAAAAAGAACTTCACCTTGAAAAGTAATATCTCTAACAGTAAACAGAGGACCTTCAGTAACCTTAATTGAGATAAAAACCCATTTTCTATCTTCTGAAACGGTAATCTCTGGAGTACCTACATTAACTAGAAGATAACCTTTGGTTTTATAGAAATCTTTGATTCGTTCAATATCAATATTGAAGTTAAATTCTTTAAAGTTTCCAGAACCTGACATGAAAGAGAAAAGACTCTCCTCACGAGTTTCCATAATTCCTTTTATCTCTGCATCCGAGAAGGCCTTATTACCAAAGAATGATATCTGTTTTACTAGTACTTTCTCATACTCGCGAATTTTGTAGACTAGCTCTAAGTTTTCAGTTCCCGCATCTCTTAACTCATAATCTACAGAGGCTAGATAGAATCCTTTTTCTTCATAAAACTTCTGAAGTGCTACAAGGTCGAGTTTAATTGTATTTACATCAAGAATAGAAAACTCTTTGGTCTTTAGCTGACTGGTTAAGTCGTCTTCATCAACCTCATCATTTCCTTCGAAAACAATTTTCGTTACAATAGGTTTTTCTTTGACTTTAAAGATAAGAATATTCTTACCTTTTTCTACTCTATGATGAGACTCAACCCACTCAAAGTACTTTAATCCATAAATTTTTTGAATATCTTTTCGAAGTAGATAATTATCTAGAACAATACCTTTTTTGGACGAAATTTTCTCTAGGATGGCTTCTTTTTCAACCTTCTTAGAACCTTCGATGCGAATTTCATCAATCTTAAAAAGATTATATTTCTTTCCAATATCATCGATTGCAAATGCATTCATCGTGAATGCGAATATTATAAAAACCAGGAAACTTTTTATCAATTTTGAATTTCTGATAAGTTTCTCTGAGTCAAAGCTCAAATGAGACATCCATTCTCCAATTACAACTGGATTAAAAAACTCTAGTATAGAAAATTATCAATAATCATACAAACTTACAAAGATAAATTCAAAGCATTTACGATTCTGTGCACAAGATATGACACAATATAATAGGATTTATTTAAACAGCACTAAGCGTTAACCCATCTTGCATATGAATAATACTCTCAAACTCCTGTGATACATTATCATCGTGAGTTACAACAATAAGCGTCGAACCAAAATCCTTGGCCAAATCTTTCAGCAGATTTGTGACCAGAGATGAATTTGAAGAGTCTAAGTTACCTGTTGGCTCATCGCAAAGAAGCAGCTTAGGCCTCAAAGAAAGGGCTCTTATAATATTAATTCGTTGCTGCTCTCCACCAGACAACTCAAAAGGATACTTCTTTAAACAATGTTCAACTCCTAGAGTTTTAGAAAGCTCTTGAGCAACCTCTATTACCTGATCAGTATTTTTATTACCGATCTTCGCTGGGAGTAAAATATTATCCATACAATTCATAGATGGAAGAAGAAAGTGAAATTGAAATATAAATCCAACAAATGAATTTCTATATAAAGCTAGCTTTTCATCATCCAAGTCTTTTAAGTTTTTTCCCGCAACTACAACCTCCCCTTCGGTTGCCTTATCAAGACCACCTATCAAATAGAGTAAAGTTGATTTTCCTGAGCCAGATGCCCCTTTGATTGCGTATTGCTTACCTAGCTCAAAATTTAAGTCAACACCATCTAAAGCATGAACTTTTCCATAGAGCTTCTTCAGTCCTTTAATTTCAACAAATGCCATTAAGAGAACTCCTTTCTTAGTCCAGTTAGGACACTTTTTCTATTCATCACAAATAGGGATAGCCAAGATATGATAAATAACCAGTAATAAGAAATCATAAAAACAAGAATATATTCTAGAAGGTCAAGATTGATACTAAGCTCTCCTAGAGTATATACATCCCCTGGTAGTTTAAAGAATGGTAGGTGCTTTAAACAGAGATTAAATAATTGCACCATTATAATCGACAGAAAACAAGAACCTAGCCAGATAAGACTCATTAAGTATAGCCAGCCCTTGCGAATATCTTTCTGACTCATTCCTAGCGCTTTAAATAGGAATAATTCTCTGGACCTTTTTTCGTTTAAGAAAACAACAAAGGCCAGAACATTGAAAATAGAAATAACCACAATGATTTGAAGAATAATTGAAATAAAGAACTTTTCTTCTTTAACTGCTTTAATAAGAGTTATAAAGTCATTCCAGTAAGGTTTTAATTTATAAGAACCACCTAATTTAGAGTTTAGTTCATCAAGCTTAACTTCAATTTTTTGGGAATATGAAACAGGGTCTTTTAAAAAATTAGTTGAGTCTTGACTAATACTCAAGGCCACAAGATTAACTCTATTTTCAACATTTAAATCACCTTGCAACTCTGCTCTATTTACATATAGAGACCTTAGGTCTCTTTGATAAATTCCGTGACTTACAATACTTCGAACTTTATATCTCTTTAAAGATGGTAACCCTGAGACTTGATTATTTCCATTGGCCAGAGCAAGTACAATAAAGTCAGAAACTTTGACTCCTAAATACTTCGCGAGTTCAACACCTAGGGCAACTTCGCCAGAAGCTAAGTCAACTTCCAGCCCAGTAACAAGAGCATAAGTTTTCGGATCTATGCCTTTAATTAAAACACCTTTTGATGTTTCGCCATTAATTATAAAACCTTCGGTCTGCACTAAAGTTGAATAAGAATTAATTTCATTTAATTCAAGCTCGTGCTTGAGGAAACTATCAAAGTCAAAAAAGCCATATCTAGAATGAATTGTAATATCACCCGTAGATTTTTTAAGTCCAATCCTAAGCGCACCTTCAAATCCATCCATAATTCCAATATTACCGAGAATAACAGACATAGAAAAAGCAAAGCCAAACATCACGCCAAAAGCAAACTTTCGAGTCGTCTTATCTTTTAAGAATAATTGAAGCAGTGTAGATTGAAACAATTGACTAGCTCTCCGTCTCAGAAGATGCTTCAACAGACCACCTTAGGAAGGCATCCATAAATCCATCCAAATCACCATCAAGAACTTTTTCAGCATTTCCAGATTCAAAACTGGTACGAACATCTTTAACTAACTTATAAGGGTGAAGAACATAAGAACGAATCTGTGCCCCCCATCCAATTTCTAATTTATTAGCTTCGTTTTCAGCACTTTGTGCTCTTTTTTTCTCCATCTCTAATTCGTAGAGACGAGATCTCAGAACTTTCATGGCCTGTAACTTGTTTTGCAGCTGGCTTCTTTCATTTTGACAAGTTACCACTGTATTAGTCGGAATATGTGTCATTCTAACTGCAGAGTCAGTTGTATTTACCGATTGTCCACCAGCTCCACCTGATCGATATACATCAATTCTCAAATCCTTATCAAGAATTTCAATTTCAATAGTATCGTCAATTTCAGGAGATACAAACACAGAAGCAAAAGAAGTATGTCTCCTCGCACTTGAGTCAAAAGGAGAAATACGAACTAAACGATGAACCCCTATTTCGGACTTTAGATAACCATAGGCATAGTTTCCACTAACAGTCATTGTCGCAGACTTAATTCCTGCAGCATCACCATCTTGAACATCTAGTACTTGAACTTGAAATTTTTTAGATTCTGCCCACCTATTAATCATTCTAAAGAGCATACTTGCCCAATCACAAGACTCAGTACCACCTGCTCCCGCGTTAATAGAAATGATAGCATTATTAGGGTCTACTTCCCCAGATAGTAATACTTTTAACTCTGCTGCATTAAATTGGCTTAAGAATTTTGTATAACATTCAATTGCATCATTTGCTGAAGCTTCATCATCTTCAGATAGAGCAAATTCAACAAATACTTCAAACTCATCATAGAGCTCTTTTAAATTCTCATAAGTATTTACAACATCACTTAATACTGATTTTTCTTTCTGAATTTTGGCCGCGTTGTCTGAGTCATCCCAAAACCCTTCCATTGCTTCCATATCGGTGATTTCACTAAGACGAGAGTTCTTTCTCTCTATTTCAAAGTGACCTCCGCAGGTTTTCCAATTTTACATCGTAACCCTTAATGGCGTGTATCTTCTCGTTAAGAGTAATTTTAATAGACTCTTGCATTCTTTATTCCCATGTTGTCATAAACTTTTTTTACTAGCTTTTCTTCTAATGAAAAGTGAATCTTATCTTCAATTTCAGAAATTTCATGGTCAAAACCACAAAGATGAAGAAAACCGTGAATGAGTAAGTGTACAAGCTCTTGCTCATAAGTAATATTAAATTCTTTAGATTGTTTTAAACAAACCTCTCGACAAATAACTATATCACCGAAGTTAATAGTTTTATCAAAGATAAAAAGATCTTCAGCATCTACTCTCAAGCTATCGTGACCAGGAAAAGAAAGAACATCGGTAACCTTATCCTTTTGCCGATGCTCAAGGTTTAATGATTTAATCATTTTCTTTCCACAAATAGTAAGACCTAACTCAAAATTCTTTGATTTATTTACCAAAGGTGAAAGATCCTTACTTTTTAAGAAATTTCTTATTACTAGAAATGTCTCATTAAGGTACTTTTTTAGCTTCGCATTTTTTAGATCTGATCCGCTTCTCGAAGAATCGGCCAAATAAACGACGAAGTTATCGAATGTTAATGTTTTATTTTTCATTATCTAATCATTTGTAAAGTGTTAAACTTATATTACAGAATTTCCCACATGGAGTCATCATGAGTTACCCAAATTTTGAAAAAATGGTCGAAGTCATCACCCAGTTGCGCCATCCTACAAAAGGCTGTCCATGGGATTTAAAGCAGGATCACAAGTCATTACTTAGATTTCTTATTGAAGAAAGTTATGAATATCTGCATGCTGTTGAAACTGAAGACTACAAACTCATGGAAGAAGAAATTGGAGATGTTTTACTTCAAGTAGTTCTTCACTGCGTTATCGCTCAAGAAACGAATAAGTTCGATATCGAGTCAGTCTCCAAAGTACTAAGCGAAAAAATGATCAGAAGACATCCACATGTCTTTGAAGATTCCTCCATCGCTCAAACTGAAGAGCAGGTCAAAGAGAATTGGCAAAAAATAAAGTCCTCAGAAAAATCAAATACGCAAGATCATCATATTGACGCTTCTTATCTGAGTTTTCCCGCCCTCTTTAGTTCTTACAAAATTGGGAAAAAAACCAATCAAATAAACTTCGACTGGGACAAGGCAGAAGACGTCTTAGCAAAAGTGGAAGAAGAACTAGAGGAACTTAAAGTAGAAATATCTGCAAAGACAGTCGACCCCAAATTAGTCAAAGAAGAAATGGGAGACTTTCTTTTCTCAGCTGCTCAACTTGCGAGACACTTAGGTGTGGAGCCTGAAGAGGCACTACGAAATGCAAATAGAAAGTTTCTTCATAGATTTTCCTCTATGGAGAAGCTGATAAAAAATGATGATAAAGACGTCCTATCTATGACACAATTAGAAATGGATGAATACTGGAAATTAGTAAAGACTGAAGAGAAGAGAAAATGAAACTTAAAGAAATATTTATAACTCTTACCGGTGAACAAAGACTTTATCAGGTTCCATGTCCAGTTATAGGTTTAACAGGTGGTATTGCCACAGGGAAGTCCAGCGTCACAAAGAAACTAGAGCAGCTTGGAGTTAATGTTATTTGCGCGGATAAGCTTGTAAAAGAAGTTTACTCTTATCCAGAAACAATAGATTTCGTCGCAGAAAACTTTCCTCAAACAGTGAGCAAGGAAGGCTCTATTGACTTCAAATCTTTAAGACAGAAAGCATTTGAAAATGTAACAAACAAAGAAACTTTAGAAAATTATATATATCAAAAACTTCCGCAACAGTTTATGAAAGCATTTAGTGCTTTAAAAGAACCTACTTTACTAGTTTATGATGTTCCTCTTTTATTTGAAAAGAAGATGTCTAAGTTATTTGACCTTACAATTTGTGTGTATGCTCCAAAGGAAACCCAAATTGAAAGAATTATGAAAAGAGATTCGTGTAGTAAAGAGCTTGCTGAATCAATTCTTCTTAATCAAATACCAATTGACGAAAAAAAATCTCTAACAGACTTTACGATTGATAACTCTAAAGGCTTATCCCATTTAGAGCTAGAGGTCGAGGCCTTATTAACTATTTTATTAGACTAGACTACCAACCAACATCAAATCCCAGGCCAACAGGAAAGGATTTTTGTTTTATAGATGCATTCCACTTAGAAAAGAAATACCCTGCCTCTAGTTTAAAGAATAGCGTTCTAGACGAACTATTAACTCTTAGACCTAAGAGGCCTCCCGTAGTACGTATTCTTCCATCAACAACAACTGTAGCAAATGTATTTGAGCTCAAAACAGAATGAACTTCATGATAACTATAAATAGTATTAAAATATAATAAAGAGAAATCATTAAATCGATAACCTACATTCAACGACACATCGTAAGCATCAACTTCCAAATTACCACTATAACTTCTAGTCCCAGAGGTCGTACTTACGGATAAATTCCCTTCGTCCTGATCTAGGCCTCCTATCGCAATCTTTGTAGCAACTTTCAGTCCTTTCGAATTTTCAAGCTCAGTACCTCCCAGAAATTGATACTTAAGCCCATACATCGTCGGCCCATCACCGTAATTTTCAATATCAAAATCTACTCTCTCTACAAGCCCAAGGGTAAAGTCCCAGCTACCATGAGTTCTTCTAGACGTCGCGGTATCACTATCGACAGTTGGATCAAAAATAGATGGAAATAGATGTTCACTAACTTCACCAGTTCGAACTTTATGAGATACACCCCAGTTTATTCCAACTTCGCCCTTTAGCAACTTTCCTTTTGCTTCGGGTGAGTCAAACCTTGTAAGTGGTATGTGATAATCAATATCTGTTGCGCATGAAGCAAGCTGAGTTAAGACTAGTAATTTTGCCCAAAAAAAAGACCGCTTAAGCGGTCTCATATTAAGCACCAACCTCAGGTCCATGCTCAACTTCCTCATTAAAAGCTCGATCTTCAAGCTGTTCGTCTAGAAAATCATTACTACCAACTCTGTCATTATCTTTGGCCAAACTTCTAGCTTCAGTTAATTTAACTTTACCTTCTTGAAATGCCTGATAAAGACCTCTTAGAGCTGTTATCATTTCTTCATCTTTTATTTGCCCATTTCGAGATAATCTACTTACATTGAACATATCAGATTCTATTAAGTCTCTCGCATCTTCCATTCTATCCTGTAAAGAACTAAAGTCTGGAAGTTCACATTGTTGCATAATCAGAGACACTTTCGAAAGATTAACGTCAAGAGCAGTAGAAATTTTTGAAAACTCTGTTAGAACTTTTTCAAAAGACTTAACTTCCATTTTAATTTTAGTTAAGCTCTGCTCAATCTTATGATTGTTAGAATCATTTTTTTGAAAAATAAGTGATTGGTCTAGTAATTGAAGCATACGTCCTTTAAACTGATCGACTTGTCCTTTGAGCTTCTTATACTCTTTTCTAACACCATCAACATTTTCCAGAGCTCTTTGATTTTCGCCAAGAACATCTGTTAGTTTTTGAGATTGAGATAATAGTGCGACTTCATCTCTGAAAAGACCTTTCGAAGATACTACCGTATTTTGATATAGCTTCTCCATCTCGTTGCGAAGCTCAACAATAGAAACGATCGAATCTTTTGCTTCATTAAACTTATTCATTGCAACTTTTTGAACTTCTTCTTTTTCAGTTAATACGCTCTGAACATCGGCAACTAACTTAAATTGATCGTAGAGATCATTTTCAAGTCTCTCAATTTCATTTAATAAACCATTCTTTTGAGTATTAACAAATTCATTATATGTATTGAACTTGGCCCATACTTCATCAATGCCGGCTATATCAAAATCCTTTTTAACTCTCTCTTTAAAGTCTGAGTTAAAGTTCCCCGTTGTTAATGCATCAAGAGTTCTCGCAACTGGCCCAACAAGTGACTTTGACTGATTCGAAAGAGTTTCCTCAATCGATCTTAATGGGTAAAAAGAAATCATTATTCTTCTTTGATTAGCATATAGTACAGGTGAAACGTACATTTCAAAAGGAAGAGAATCTTCATCATTCTTCGTCTTAACTTGGATATTATAAATCCCAGCAACATCATCTTTTACAGCGCTAATGACAGGATCATTCTCACCTAAATTTGTAAATCTCTGTAAAAAGTCCCACGTAATATTTTCGTCAGAGTTTTTATACTCATCGAGAGACCAGTGATCATAGAAAAGACCGTTCGCCCAAACCATATTAAGATTAGAGTCTAGTAAGATAGAAGAAAATGGCATTGCATCTTGAAAAATCGATCCAAAACTCATTCTCTTATGGATGTACTCTCTATATTTATCAAACTCCTCTCGAGTAGTAGGAGAAAGTGACTGCTCATAGTCTGTTTCAGTAGGAAGAACCCCTTCTTTAATTGCATGAATAATCAGTCCTTCAACTTCTTTTTTATTTTTTGATTCACCGACTCTATAAACAAAGAATCCAAACACAGAAAAAACAAACATTAGTGCTACTATTCCAATCAAAGAGAAGAGCATATTTTGTGAATTTCTTTCAAACTGAATTTTCTTTAAACTGATTTCAGGTTCAATTGACTTAAACCATTGATTGAATTTTGAGTCCGAGACCTTAAAATCTTTTTGAAATGTTTTGTATTCTTGTAAGTACTTTCCAAGCATTCCAATTTCTGTTTTAAGTGTCTTGGCTTTAGTTAAAATTAGATTCTTGTCTTCTCTTGATAAAACAGAGCTCTCTGTAACTTTTTCCATTAGCTCAATATCTTCACTCACACTTCTCCAAAGTGAGTGAAGTTTACTATAAGTAAAGAACCCCGGAGTTCGTGTTCTTGAAGGCTTTACCTTAGCATTTATTCTTCTAGAAACTCTGGTTAAAGTCTTCCAGCTATTTTGAACAACAAAGTTTTCAAAATTTGTTACTTTATTATTTAAGACAGTAACAATAGTTGTTAATTCTGGATAAGACAGAAGAGAATTTAGAGATTTTTTGGATGTTGCCAAGCTCTCTTCAAATTCTGAATAAGAGTCGACATTTGCAATATTATCTAACTTCTTAGTATCTTTTTCTAAAGTATCAAGTGTTGTTACAGCATCTCTAACTCTATCATTTTGAACTTGAAACCAAACTTTTTTGATGTCATCTCTTTTCTTAATTTCTTCTAATTGCAGTGTTGCTTCGAAAACACCAGACACATTATCAATATTTACGGGACCATTATTCCAAAAATAAAAAATTCCATAACTTACTAATCCAACCAATGTGAATAAAGTTACTGCGTAATAAGTCTGTAGGGATCTGCCAAATTTGACATTCATTTACTCACCTCTTAAAGAATAAAAATTTAATTCTAGTGAGCAGCTAAGATTGATTAATAAGGGAGAAAAAATCGATATATCTAAAAGAACTTTTGATTCGATTTTCAACTTCCTGTTGTCCAAAGCCACTTCCTGTGTCTCTAATATTGTCTAAAGTCGACTTACTATAAACTCGACCCTTCTTAGGTATTATGATGGAAACGGGACGAAATAAAAAGGAAAAGTGCAACATTTCTTGATCTTTTATTGTCCCAGTATATCTATCAGGTACTCTATAATGTTTATTAATATTTAGTTTTTCATCTATTTCAATGACTAAGTGCCTAGGGAGCTCCTTGGCCTGTTCTGGAGTAATTCTATACCCTTTAAATATATTTGAGAAACCTAGCCATACACCAAACTCTTCTCTAAAGTCGACACAAAAGCTCAGGTTCTTATCGTGCTGCATATCTATATTTAGTTCGAGCCAACACATTCTCTCATCATCTAAATTTTCTATCTTATAAGTTAAAATTGATTCTTCCTTGAGTAGTTTTCTAGATGCAACATAAACTAATTCTCTAAACTTAGTAATATTCTGATCAGTCTTTATCAACCCTCTAAAAGTAATTCCTTTATCAGAAAGTAAAATATTTTGTGTTCCAATAAATTTAAATATTTTAACGATATGTAAACTAATTGGTAAAACTGAAAGAAGTTTATTCCACTTCTCTAAAGACATTGACTCATATTTCTTTTGAAAAAGAACTTGATGAGCACCGTGCGTATTTAAAGTGTAATTTGTTAAAAGTTGGTCTACTGTTTTTTCTAGAAAGTTTTTAATCTCTGAGAATTCATTCAGATTTTCAAAAGAGTACTCTGCTTTTCGATGGATTTCTCCAATGTGAAAAGCAGCTCTGTCAATTAATGGATTAAGATGGTTCTCACCAAGAGCTTGTATATCTTCTAGCGTCTTCATGCCGTTTACAAAATCTTGATAAATTTCTTTAACCATCTTACATCCTATAAGAGAGGGTGACTTAGTTTTCTATACTGCTATATCTTCTACTGAGTCAAAAGTTGTTTTAAGTTTTACTTTAAGCTTCATTATGGCCTGCGTATGAAGCTGAGAAACACGAGATTCAGTTACATCTAGAACCTGGCCAATTTCTTTCAAGTTTAGATCTTCATAGTAATATAATGACAGAACTAGTCTTTGTTTTTCTGGTAATTGAGCGATACCTTCTTTAATTTTATCTCTAGAATTCTTATTCGCTACAGCTGTAAAAGGATTCGAGTTTTTGCTATCTTCCATTAGACCAGCAATAAGTTTCTTATCACCTTTATTAAAAGAAGCTGAATCATCAATATTTAATACAGAAACAGACTTCGCTTTATTAATCAGATCATAAAACTCATCCTGATTAACTCCAAGCTCAGCACACATCTCTTCGTCAGTAGCTGGTCTCCCCTCTGCTGCTTCAATTTTTGCATATGCTCTTTCAACTAACTTTGCTTTTTCTCTGACAGAACGTGGAACCCAGTCTTGTGCTCTAAGTTCATCAAGAATTGAACCTCTAATTCTAAATTCTGCATATGTTTTAAATTTATTATCTCTGCTAGGATCAAACTTTTCGATTGCGTCCATCAGTCCAATTACTCCACAAGAGATGAGATCATCTAACTCAACATTTGATGGAAGTCTTGACGCAATTTTTTGCGCAATATATTTAATAAGTGGTGCATATTCGATGATGATTTCATCTTTTACTTTAGGATCAACTGTTGATCTATAGTCTTTTAAATTTTTTAATTTTTTAGAGATTGAAGACATTCATGCACTCCTTAGCAAACGTTTAATTGTTGGACTTCGTGTCCATGTCCAGAGATTGGTAGCGTAGTAGCTACATTCTCTTCGGCGAACAATTCAACCACTTTAAGGAAATTCTTATGCAGGGCAGAATTTTCCTCACTAAGTAGGGCCTTATCAAATTTATCTATTGAAATATCTTTCTTTACTAATCCTCCAAGGATTCTCAGTCTTGAATTTAAAAAGTTATCGACTGTTTCTCCGAGTGTTTTAATAATTCTGTCTAATTGATTAGAAGTGGAAATTTTGTTTACTATTAAATGGTTTTCACTAACTCCATACTTTGTAGAAAGTATTTTAATCAAAGAATAAGAGTCAGTGATTGAAGATAGATCTGGTGTAACCACAACAAACCTATGATCACTATATGCATTTAGAGTAAGGTTTTCTTTAGCAATTCCAGCAGGACTATCAAGTAGAATATAATCAAACTCTTTTTCATGTGTTACTAGAATATCTATTATAAATCTTTCAATTCCAGTTTGATCATCAAACAAGTCCATATTCCCATTACAACCTGAAAGTAAGAAAAAACCATCATGTTCAACAATACACTCTTCAAATGGCTTTCTAGCACTTATTAGTGAATAGAAATTATCCGTAATTGGAAGTCCTAACTTTACAGCTGTGTTTGATAAATTGAAGTCACAATCTATAACGAGAGTTTTAAACCCTTGCTGTGAAAGAATTTTTGCTAGTTTTAGGGTGACCGAAGTCTTACCAACTCCGCCTTTTCCAGAAGTAATGGAAATAGTCTTGGCCTTCCCAAAGAGCTTCTTGCCTTTTGATTCTGTTTTGGTTTGTTCAAACTTATTATGGCCGACTAGCCATTGAGCTGCGCTCTTTGTAGACATCCTGTCTCCTATTCCAAACAATTTCGACACATCCTATGTCGAAAGGGAGTTTAATTTTTAGAACTGAAAAATACCTGCTAATAACCTTTCTGCTGTAGCCGCTTCGATATCATCAGGAACAACATCACCTGTTCCATAGAATTTAAACGGTAACTCTCTATTCTCATCGGCAATATTAAATAATGCCCCAAAGTTTAAACATAAATCTAAATTTGAAATCACTAAACCATTTGCTAGAGACTTGTATCTAGAAACAACTTTTCTATTATAAATTTCAGAATGAATTGCGGATAGAGAGATCAATACTTCCACCTTGCCAAATGATCTTCTTAGACCATCAATGAACTTCTTAGTTTCATTAATATCATCTGAGTTATTCTTATAATCTACAAAGGCACATTTCCCTGCCTCTGTTGCCTTACGACACTCTGAAACAATTTCAGCGACGTTTGAAGACTCAACAACATTTAATCCAAACATCTTACGACTAAACTCTTTACCTTCGCTTGATTCACCAGAAAGATTACTTTTCACAATGAGTGAATCTGGCTTAAGTGCTCCAATCTTATAGCTCATAGAAGTTTGGCCTGTAGACGTTTCTGAAAGTACTACAGTGACTACACCCTCTTCACTCTCCGTTGAAGAAAATAGAGGCATCTGAGTATTAACAACTTCAATCATCTCTCTAAGAGCAAATTCGAAAACAATATCTGAATCTTCAAGATTTTCTTTGCTCAATTCAAAAATAGCTTTTCTAACTAGTGTATGAATATATTTGTCAGAAATATCTAAGCTTCTTAATGTTGTTCTAAGTTCATAAATTCCATTAGGCTCTTTCTGATCAAGCCTTTCAATATTCTTAGTTAATTCATATAGCTTTTTTTCAAGCTCATCGATCTTGGCCCTCTGATCATTCATCAGAGATTCATCAACTTCACTAGTTCTTACAGAACTTTTCCTAGGAGCCTCAATATGCTCTCTCGCAGCAATAGGCTCTGGTGTATTTGCAATCTCTTCGTACGAAAAGTCTTCAAAGGAAACATCATCTTCTTCATGAGAAAGAAAATTATCCATACTTGCTTTCGTATTATTTACGATACTATTTGTAACTTTCTTCACTTTTCCTACAGCATCTGAAAGAAAATCATCTAAATCAGAGTTAGAACTTTGTTTCTCCCCAAGTCTCGTATTAGATTGCTTATTTAATCCCATCTTTCCATATCCCTGTGGTACTCCAGGATTTGAAACTACTGACCGACTATTTTGAGAAGTATTCTCTTCATAATCATCAATCATATTTGAGATATAGCTTGAGTTATTAGAGTAGAATTTTTCTTTTTGAGTTCCATCTAATACATGATCAACCTTTGCCTTCTTTGAGTAGTTCTTCTCACTTATAGCTGCAGTGATCTCAATCCTCTTTTTCTTAAATGCTCCTTTAAGACCTTTGTTCGTTAAGGTTTTAAGAATAATCGCATCTGGACCAAGTTCTTGTTTAATACTCTTTAGTGCTTCATCTAATGAATCAGCTTCAAATTTTCTTACATACATTTACAGCCTCACCGTACCAAGGGATCTAATATTCGCTTCAGAACTTAATTCGTTATGACTTACAACAACTAAGTTCGGAATAAACTTTTCCGTTAATCTTTTAAAATGGTTTCTAATTACTGGACTACAAAGAACGACCATTTTTTCGCCCATGCTTGTAGCCTCTTCAATTTTTTCATTTAAACTCGCAAGAATATGTTGAGTAATTTTTGGATCTAAGCTCAACTGATGACCCTGCTCTGTTTGAATAATATTATTTGCAATATTTTCTTCAATATTTCTATCCAGTGTAAATAGAGGGATATCTCCTTGATCTCCTCTAATTGTCTCAGTAATCGTTCTATAAAGAGACTGTCTAACAAACTCAGTTAGAGCATCAGCATCCTTAACTGATGTACCAAATTCCGCAAGAGTTTCTAAGATCGTTCTTAAATCTCTGATAGAAACTCCCTCTCTTAGAAGGTTTTGCATCACTTTTAGAACAATCCCCAAAGGAAGAATGTCTGGGATTAAATCTGAAACAATTTTAGGATAGGCTTCTTTAAAGTTATCCATGACACGAACAAGTTCTTGACGACCAAATAGTTCATGTAAATTAGTTTTTAAAACTTCTGTGATATGTGTTGCTACGACTGTGGATAAGTCTACAACCGTGTATCCGTTATATTGAGCATCGTCTTTTTGATCTTCTGAAATCCAAACTGCCGGTAATCCAAATACTGGCTCTACAGTTTCAACACCGTCAATCTTCTCAATAACTGAACCTGGGTCCATGGCCATAAAGTGATCAGACATTAAGTCTCCACTTGCCACTTCAATTCCTTTAACCTTAATGCTGTATCCTCCTGGTTTCAACTCTAGGTTATCTTTAATTCTAACAGAAGGAATGATTACACCCCAGTCTAAAGCGAATTGTTTTCTAATATGTGTAATTCTTTCAAGAAGATCACCATTTTGCTCAGCATCAACTAAATTAACAAGACCGTAACCCACTTCAAGCTCAACTAACTCCAGAGTTAAAAGGTCTTCTAAATTGTCTGGAGTAGCTTTCTTCTCTTCTGTCGTGGCCTTTTGTGCTTGTTCTTTATCTTCTTGAGCACCTTTTTCAATTCTCCATCCTGTGTAGGCCAGAGCGGACCCTACTACCATAAATGGGAATTTTGGAAGACCTGGAATAATAGCAAAAACAAGCAACACACCACTTGCAATATATAGGGCCTTAGGGTGAACCTTAAATTCATTACCAATTTGTGACCCTAGAGAATTATCGCTTGTATTTCTTGTAGCAATCATACCTGCAGCAGTTGAAATAATTAGAGCAGGAATCTGAGAAATTAAACCATCACCAACAGTTAAAAGTGTAAATACTTGTGCTGCTTCAGCTGCACTCATACCATTTTGAGCAACACCGATGATAATACCAGCAACAACGTTAATAAATGTAATCAGGATACCAGCTATGGCATCCCCTCTAACGAATTTAGAAGCACCATCCATAGAACCATAGAAATCTGCTTCCTGAGCAACTTCCGCTCTTCTCGTTTTAGCGGTACCTTCATCGATTAGTCCTGCGTTTAAATCAGCATCAATTGCCATCTGCTTACCTGGCATTGCATCTAAGGTAAATCTTGCAGCAACTTCAGCTACTCTACCAGCACCTTTAGTAATAACCATGAAGTTTATAATAACAAGAATGATAAAGATGATAATTCCTACAACGTAGTTACCACCAACAACAAACTCACCAAATGATCTAATGATCTCACCGGCAGCAGAAGCTCCATCTGTACCACCTCTAATTAAGATATTCTTTGTAGAAGCAACGTTAAGAGAGAGTCTAAATAAAGTTGATACAAGAAGCACAGAAGGAAATGTTGAAAAGTCTAATGGCTTTTTCGAGTATACAGAAATTAATAGAATTATTACAGAGCCAGATAGCGTCAAAGCAAAGAGTAAGTCCAATAGCATTGGTGGTATTGGAATAATCATCACACTAAGAATTAATAATAGACCAATAGCAACGACAAGGTCTGAATTCTTTGAGAGTGCTTTTAATTTTTCTGAGAAACTTCCTTCCATGGATTTTCCTTAATTAGCTTATCGCTTTTTGTTTTCTTTTAAGTTTATAAACAAAAGCTAAAACTTCGGCCACTGCCTTATATAGGTTTCGAGGCACTCCTTGCCCCTCTTTAACTGTCTTATACAGACCTCTTGCTAGAGGTACATTCTCTACAATAGGTATATTATTATCCTTAGCAATCTCTCTTATTTTCAGAGCTAAAACATCAGCTCCTTTGGCGATTACTTCAGGTGATACCATTGTATCTGGATCATACTTTAAAGCTACAGAAATATGAGTAGGATTGGTAACGATTACATCAGCTTTTGGAACCTCACTCATCACTCTTCTTTGTGACATTTCTCTTTGTACGGCCCTAATTCTCTGTTTAATCTCAGGATTACCATCCTGCTGCTTGCTTTCTTTCTTAGCTTCTTCTTTTGTCATCATCAGCTTTTTCTTATATGACATTTTCTGATAAGCAAAATCCGCTACAGCAATGATAACAAGGCCGAGCACGATAGCAAAGCCAAGCTTTATTAAAAAACCTTTCCCGTAGATAAATGCTTGAAAAAACTCAAGATGAAAAAAACCTGAAAAGGTATGCATCTCATCTTTTAGAAAGTAATACACAATTGATAGTATAAAAGTGAACTTAAACACACCTTTAATTGCTTCTACAACAGACTTCATTGAGAAGAGTCTCTTAATTCCTTGTAGTGGATTAATTCTATCAGGTTTCCACTCTAAAACTTCAGGAGAGAAGAGTAATCCAACTTGCGCAACATTCCCAAAAACACCGACAATCAAAGTTACGATAAATATTGGAGCAACACACTTTAGAGAAACAGATACTAATTTATGAACAATCGTGTTCATTGACTTCTCAGTGTAAGCACTAGCCGTATCTAGAGTATAGAGCCATTCAATGAAGCCAGACATTACTTCGTAAACATAGATAAGAGAAAGCCCAAGCGTCAATAAAGACGCAGCAAGAACTAAAACACTAGTTAGTTCTTTAGAGGAAGCTACCTCACCACGCTTACGAAACTCTTCGATACGATGGGCGGATGGGTCCTCGGTTTTTTCCTGTCCGTTGTCACTGTCTTCTGACATTCACACGTCCTATATTACAAATTGAAACCAGCTTCCTAAATTTTCAGTGTACATTTTGATAGCAACACGAAAAAATTCTTGAGAAGTGGCAATAAAAACTAGTAATCCTAGCCCGATATTAACTGCAAAACTCACCATAATTACATTCATCTGAGGAACTGTTCTAGCGATAACACCAAGTACAGTCATGATCAGCATATTTGTAAAAATTAAAGGAGAAGCAAGCATTAATGCCGAGATGAAGATATTTTTAAAAATTTTAAAGTAGAACTCTGGGCTCGCCGCAAACTTTCCAACATCCATTGCATGAATAGAAAAAAATGAGCCAAAGACTCCTTTAAACATTGGTAACAGAGCTCCAGAAGATAGAATAATAATTAACACTGTCCATTTAATCAATTGTTCAAATGGACCAATTTGCTGAGAACTTGAAGGATCAAAGTATCTAATCGCTCCAAAACCAATTTGCTGCGTAATGATTGATCCTGCAGCAGTATAAATATTCATAATAACTTTAACAAAGAAACCAACTAACAATCCAACAATTGTATTGAAGATTGTTAAAAACCAAAAAGCATCAATTCCATAGTGATAAACATCTTTTAAAAGCTGTTGCTCTAAAAAAGGAAAGAAAGCGTAAGTCATTACTAATGTTGCAAGAACTTTAACAATAGTCGGAACAGACGTATTATCAAAAATAGGTAGCTGAAAATTCACAGCGATGAATCTGGTAAAACATAACCAAAAAGCAATCACTGAATATTGATCTACTACCTGAATATTAATCATCTTCCTGCCACTACCTGAGGAATACTGATAATTAACTCTTTAGTAAAAGTAGTTAATGTATCAGACATCCATGGAGCAAAAATTACTAGTGCTCCAACAATAACTAAAATCTTAGGAATAAATGAAAGTGTTTGCTCATTGATCTGAGTTACAGCTTGAAAAATGGAGACTAATATACCCATCACAAGTGAACCAATTAGCATCGGAGAGGCAATCATAAGAGCAATTTTAATTGCTTGATTTGTAATGTCTGAAATTCCGTCAAAATCCACGATCTACCTCTTAGTTAAATGATCGTAAAATAGAACCAGTGACTAATTGCCATCCGTCTACTAATACAAAGAGTAATAATTTAAATGGAAGCGATACTACAACAGGTGGTAACATCATCATCCCCATGGCCATAAGTACTGAAGCAACAACCATATCTAAAATTAGAAATGGTATATAGAGTAGAAATCCAATTTGAAAAGCTGTCTTCAATTCAGAAATAATAAAAGCAGGAATTAAAAAGTGAATTGGAACATCTGCTACAGTATTAGGTGCAGTCGCTCCAGTCACATCATAGAATAATCCAATATCAGATTTACGAACTTGCTTTGTCATAAATCCTCTTAGCGATTTTTCAATTCGATCTAAGGCAACAGTCGTAGTAATCTTTTTTTCAACATAGGGAGTAATTGCTCCATTATAAATTTCTAATCCAGTTGGTTGCATCACGAACACTGACAAAAATAGAGCAAAGCCTATTAAGACCTGATTCGGTGGCATACTTTGCGTACCAATTGCTTGCCTCATAAAACTTAGCACTACAATTATTCTCGTAAAGCATGTACAAAGAATTAATATGGCCGGTGCCATTGTTAAGACAGTAAACAAAACTAGAACTTGGATTGTATCAACTAAGTTTGTGCCATTACCAAAGTTAATTGCCATTCCTGGTAGATTAACTCCTGATTGTTGTGCAAAAACTTCAGGACCACATAAAAGTAGTCCTAATAGAGCTGCCAAAAATCCTTTTTTCTTTTTAAGAGCTTCCATGCTCATTCGTTCCTTTCTTACTGTAGTGGTTTTAAAGTTTTAACTTTATCTTTAATTTTCTGCGATAGCTTAACTGACTCTTGAATATCATTTGTTTTCAATTCAACGACAGCTGGTTTTTCAATATCTTCTTTTAAGTTAAAATCTTTTTCTAAAAGGTCCGCTGATCCAAGATCTGAATCAAAATTATTTCCAGATAAGCTCTTTTCACCATCTTTCATAAGTCCTGCAACATCTTTTACTTCAGAGAGGTACTCCATTCCCTTTTCTGTATTTGCTACTAGAAAGACTTGGTTATGAGCTCTAATTAACATTAAACTCCTCTTTGGTCCTACATAAGTTGTATTTATGACTTCGATCACCTTAGTACTATTAAGGAAGCCTAACTTACCTTTCTTCAATACTCCCTTTTTCATAAGTGCAACAACACCGTAAAAGAGAAGCAGTACTACACCTAGAAAAGCAACAAATTTGCCAATATAGCTCGTTAATGAAAACGATGATTTAGCCTCTAGAGGACTTGTTTTTTCGATACCGGCCAGTGCCACATTGACTTTATCAGCGACCTTAACTGGTGCCTTTAATTCAGTAACTGTCGTATTTTTTTGAAGTTCTTTTTCTTTGATTAGCTTATCTAAGTAACTTTCATTGTATTCATCAAGGTTTTGAGTCTTTTTTGCTTTTACAGCGGCAACCTTAGTCTTAACAGGATTTGAAGCACTTACAATTGTTGGGAAATGAAGATTAATATTATTACCAGATATTGTAATACTAACTCTATCTTCAAGCCCTTTTATAGAGTACGGAAGCATTGCTCTAACTCTAACCATATCTTTATTGAACTGATAGGCCATAATTGTCGTGTCTAAATTTTTAGCTATACTCACTCTTTTTTCAATCTTTGGCCAAACCATGGCGCCAGGTATTGCAACCTGAATCATCTTATCTTTTACAGTAAGATCTGGAGCATTCGTAAGATCACCTTTTAGAGTTATAGATAACTCACCAGCAGAATTTCCCTTTGCAGCGTAATTTAACTTCTTCACTTCTACAGCATTGCTAGAGGCGAATATACTCGCTGATAGAAAGATTAATGATAGTGTTAAGATTCTCTTCATTATGACTCCGTATTCTTTACTTTAGTGTTTCAATTCTTTCAATCGGGCTAATAATATCAGTAAGCCTTATTCCAAACTTCTCGTTAACAACAACAACTTCACCTTTTGCAACAAGCTTCCCATTCACTAAAATTTCAAGTGGTTCACCAGCAAGCTTATCTAGCTCTAATACCGAACCTTGTCCTAGTTGTAATAGGTCCTTAATCATTACTTCAGTTCTTCCTAGCTCAACTGTAACTTTTAGCGGTATGTCCAAAATAAAATCAAGGTTTTGAACCTTAAGCTTATTGAGAGCATCATCACCTGCTTTTATTTCATCAGAGAGCTGGTTTACTCTTACTGAATTAATATCTTCAACATTTCCCATTGGATTTGATTGATTTTCCATACCTTGATTTAGTTCATCAGACATCTTGCTACTCCTCAGTCGTAACCATTTCTCTTCTAATTGTTTTATCTACTCTTGTAATTTGTACTGCTCTATTACCTTTGTGAGTTCCAATAAGGCATCTCATTTTTTCAACGCCTTCAACCTCAACTCTTACTTCTCCAGAAGCTTCTTGATTAAGAGGAATAATATCGCCCTTCTCAAGTGTAACGAGATCTCCAACCGTTATATTAGTTTCCCCAAGCTTAACTATCATTGTAGCTTTAGCCTGTTTGATATGTTCATTCATAGCATGCGTCCAGATGCTATCGGCCATATCATTATCTGTTTGGAAACTTGAACTTAGTTTTTGTTTAATTGGTTCAATCGTAGAGTAAGGAACTACGATCATTATTGTTCCTGAAGCAGATTCAAATTCAACTTCAAGTGTAGTTGCAATAATAACATCTGACGGAGGAACAACTCCTACGAACTGTGGGTTAATCTCTGTTCTTAAATATTGAGCATCAATTCTATGAACAGGTGCCCAAGCTTCTTCAAGATCACTTAAGGCCATATCCATCACTTTCTTCATAAAAGAAAGCTCAATCATCGTAAATTCTTTACCTTCAATTTTAGTGAATGGTCTATCTGTACCACCGAAGTAAGAGTCAATAATTGCATAGGCTAATTTTGATTCAAATACTAATAACGCAGGACCTCTTAGTTCATTAAAACGCATAATACACATACAAGATGGGATAGGAAGCGTATTAACAAATTCTCCAAACTTTAAAAGATCGGTGGAGATCATTGAAATAGTAGAAATCTTTCTTAGTGAATTTGATAAACTTACTCGAAACGACCTAATAAATCTTTCATAAATAATTTCAAGAATAGGCATTCTTCCACGAATAACTCTATCTTGATTGGTAAGATCATAGGTCTGAATATTGTCATCGGATTCGTCATCACCGCCAAAATCGCCGCCATCGCCACCCATGAGATCATCTGAATCACCATCGTTAACAGCGTTTAATAGAGCATCGACTTCGTCTTGACTTAGGACCTGTGCCATTCTCCCCTCCTGGGATCATTTACAAGTTGATAGGTAAAATCATTTTACCCATTTAAATATTTCTTAAAGCTAGTTTATTTGAAAGCTAACGTAAAATACGTCAATGACTTTCCCATCTACCAAAAAACTATTGATAGCAGCTTTTACTTCTTCTTTTAAGTAATTCTTTCCTTCTGTTTTAAGCAAATCCTCTGCTCTTTTTGAATTCAGAATACTAATAATTGTATCTCTAATCTGAGGCTTTCTTGCCTTAAATTCTTCTTCACTTGATTCTTTATTAAACTTTAAAACAGCATTCAATCTTACAAAACGTCTTGGTCCATCACCTTGAGCTAAGTTGGCCGTAAAGTTATCTAAAGGAAATAAAACTCCATCCTCTTCTCTAGCTTCACCAGTCTCACTACTCTCATCAATCCCCTCTGCTTTATTCTTAAGATCACTCTTAATAATATCCATAGTCGTTTGATTAGAGGACATCTTTACATGCATCTGATATTGATAAAATGCGATAGCTCCAGTTAATATAAACTGAAGTAACATTACAACTGTTAATAGAGGATTCTTTGCGCCACCTGGGTTAGATTTTCCCGAGTCGTTAGCATCTCCATCTGCCATTTTTTTACCTTCCTGGATTCTTTTTAGAGAGTCTGAAATTTAATATTTCTCTTTTATCTACTCTCTGTCAAAAATTATACAGTTTATATGGCCTTCCATCAAGAGACCATTTCATAATTAGGAAAACTTTACCCCATAAAATATATAAGTATTTAATCTTTCATATAGGTGGTGTCAAAATGTTGTCATATTTTTGGTAATGAATAACCGACCAAAGGAGTTTATTGCCGATAAAATAAAAAAGGCCCACTATAGTAGGCCCTATTTCAAATCTATAATAGAAAAGAATTTTACATCATTTCTTTCCAAGCTTTACCTGGCTTAAACTTTGGAAGATTCTTTGCTTTAATCTTTATTTTCTCACCAGTTGCTGGATTTACACCCATTCTTGCTGCTCTTTTAACTTTTGAAAAAGAACCAAAACCGATAAGAGAAACATCTTCACCTTTTTTTACAGTTTTCTTAACAACATCTAAAAGAGTTGAAACAAAAAGATCTGCATCTTTCTTTGTCATGTTGTTCAGTTCTTTAGTTTTTAAAATTTCTTCAATTAATTCTTTTCTGTTCATAAATTCTCCAAAAAGAAAAAAGTTAAATAAGATACGTAATCTTATGTTGTTTGTTTAAAAAATGATGACCTCTAAAAAACCCTTTGACAATGGTTTTCTACAGCTTTTTCAACTTTTTTTATTTTAAAAAATTAATTGATTTTTTCTTGCCAAATATATAATTCTTCCTCTATAGCAATACGAAATGCTTCAAGGAATCGCTTGGAGAGAGTGGCGACTTCATCACTGGCAAGACACTCCCAAAAGATTCGAAGTGCGGTTACAGAAAAACTTCTGTGAAATTCTAAAAGACTTGGTAATTGTTCATCAAATTGATTTACTTCTTCAAGTGTTTCTAAAACATCTTCAAGTTTAAAAAATCTTTCTAAACATACCTTTGGATCTTCAATTTGTAATATCTTCTTAAGCTCAAAAGAAAATGACTTAATAAGTTCTTCAGTATCTAGATAGTTACCAGAGTCAACATCCTCAATTATTTCTCTTAGAGATTTCACCGATTCGTTAACTATCGAAAACGAGTCTTGTTTTAAGAATTTTGGACGATTTAAATTATTGTATGTATTTTCTTCCATAGACTTAGTCTAATGGATTTTTTTATTTTCTACAACTTTGATAGTTTACTGAGCTTAAGACAAAAAAAAGCCCCGACATCCGGGGCCATTAAGAAATTAATTATAACTTAATTTTACCTTTTTCTTTTAACTTTGCGATGATCTTTTCGAAGTGATCAACAGGATAAGCTCCTCTTACAGGTATCCCGTTTAGAAGAAATCCTGGAGTTCCTTGAAAACCAAACTTCGCAGCTTCTTTCATATCATCGTCAACTCTACTAATAACAAACTCAGACTTCACATCTTTTGCAAGCTTAGTCATATTTACACCAAGATCTTTTGCAACCTTCTTAAAGAACGGTTCACCTTTAGCGATTTGTCTTTGCTTAGCAAATAGCTCATCGTGAAATTTAAATGCTTTCTTTTCATCTTGAAGTCTAATTGCTTCGTAGTAGTGCGCAGCAGGAAGGGCTTCTTTATGAAAGCTCAATGGTAAATGCTTATATACAAATTGAATTTTTCCATCATATCTTTTTAATAGTTGTTTAACTGTATCGAATCCTCTTACACAGAATGGGCATTGAAAGTCCGAGTATTCTACTAATGTAAGAACTGCACCTTTAGTTCCTCTAACTGATTCATCTTTTCTAATTTCAGGTTCTAATGGTTTTTCAAATGCTTCTTCAAATTTCTTCGCTTCATCTGACTCTCTTCTCTTTGCCATTTCAGACTGAGCAGATTTAGCCGCTTTTTGAACAGCTTCCATAAAGTCAGCTGGATTTTCCTCTATTACCTCAAAAAGAATTTTTGGATTCTTCTTAATAGCATCAGTAATTTGTTTTTCAGATACACAGCTTGCTAGTCCTAGAAGAACTACAAGAAGTGTACTTACCTTCAATAATCTCTTTAACATTTAATTCCCTTTGTTAGTTAGTCAGATATAATTATTATTATCTTAATCTCGTTCTTAATTTTTGTCAGCATTTACTAGTGTCTTTTGCACTTCTGATAAGTATTTGTTTAACTTTCTGCATTGCGGCCTTAAATAATAAAACCCTATGAGGTGCACTCTTGAGTCGTAGCGTCCTTTAATAAAAGATCTCATTGTTGCAAATATTCCAAAGGCAGGAGTTGCAACTTTATTATACATACTCATCGCCATAATAATATATGCGATAACATGTGTAATTATTACTCCCAATAATATTCCATTTAAAATTGAAGACTGATTTAAAAGAAAATACTGAATTTCTTTTTTCCCAGGTAATATCTCATATGCCATTTGCACCACTTGCTGATGTACTCCACCAATGACCTCATAGAAGAGTATTGCTGTGCAAATTGATGATATTAGAATTAGAGATGAGAACTGAAGAAAAAAACCTTTTTCGAATACAGGCTGGTGAATACGAGTAAACTTCTCAGGGACTTCTATTGGTCCAAGAGTTCCATTTTGTTTCGAAATTTCCACCGTATTAAAAAACCATTCGCTAAAACGAGTAAGTAACTTTAGATCACTAAAGAAGTCTGGATCATAAGTAGATTTCTTTCCCTCTGTCCATGACTCACAGTAATCCCCTATTACTTTAAACGGTCTAAGTAGTAATTCAGAAAGGTATATTCCAAATATAAGGATAAAACTAAAGAATCCAATTAGTATTACTGCATACTCGAATACGTTAGAAAATATATAATCAAAAAAGACTTCGCTAAACTGATCGAAGTTTGCATAACCATTTGCCTTAAAGAACACTAAGTCCATATAGAGAAAGACCCATAGAAATACCATTAAAATAAATAAGGTAAAGAAGGGAATTGAAGCTATTTTGAGGCCATTTATAAGACGAAAACGTACCTCTTCATCATTTTTTAGCTGCTTATAGTTAAATACAAGTTTAAGTAAATTCAAGAACTTCACAATATACCCTTTTCTCTTATATCCTCTAAGTTTACCAAAATACGAGCAATTCAATAGAATTATTTCATCAGGTTTTTTTTTCCTAAAGTAAATCACTCCAATACCCGACAAGACTAAAGTAATAGCATATCGTAGGGTCCATTGACTTTGAGGAGAACGAGATGAAAAAGATATCCGTAAGCAAGTTAGTAACATTTGTCGCAATGACAACTTTGTTATGGTCATGCGGAGATAGTAAGAAGAAAAACTCTGTTAATTCGAGTACCACTGGAATTACTCTTCCTTCAAGCCCTGTTGGCGTTGGACAGACCCAAGTCAGTGCTGGAAACTATGCTTCAATTCTAAATCAAGTTCAATGTCGAACAGGAAACTATAATGGATTCGTAATTGGTAATAGACTTCAAACGGTCTACACTTTCAGTACGCAGGGTGGCGCCACAAATGGATCTAGTCAAACAACGATAAGTGGACAATTCTCTCCAGGAGGAATTGGTGGTTCAGAAGTCTCTAGAGTTTATCTAGGAGTTGGTTATTACGGAGATGTAATGCTAGTTCAAAAGGTGACTCAAGGCTCTCAGGTTATTGGTTATAATGTAATGGTTTCTTACTGTGCCATGACATCATCTTCCGGAGCACCATATATTTCTGATACGAGACCAATCTCAAGCTTTCAAGCAACAATAACTCTCGATGATGAAGTAAGTTGTGGTCACGGTATGGTAGATTATTCATCAACTAGAGCTGTTTCTCAAACAGATCCAAATTACTCGTATCTTCCGGCATTTAATGCAGATACAGTCTTTACAAAAGTTGGATGCGTAAATTTCTAAATTTTAAAAAAATGATAATAAAAAAGGCCTCTAGAAATAGAGGCCTTTTTTATTAATAAGCTTTTTCAATTTTGTGACCGGGAAAATATAAAGCTAAGATCTTTCTATAACTCCATCCCTTTTTAGCAAGGTCAAGTGCTCCTAATTGACACATACCTACTCCATGACCAAGCCCCTTGCCCTTAACAACAAACCCTTTCTTTCTTGAGTTCCAGTTTAGCGAAAAATTATTTGACGGAAAAAGGAACCGACCAAAGAATCTTCTAAAATATGGTTTCTTAACAACAATATGATGAGTTCCCCAATAGAGCCTAACTGAGTTCTTCTCACTCACATCCGAAAGAATTTTTATTTTCTGCTGTCCTTCGATTTTTACAGGAGTATCTATAAGTTTCTTCTTTTGAAGCCAAGATAGAAATGAAACAAATCTCTCATAGGTCACTAATTTATTCCAATCAGGAGTGCCATGTCCGTCACAATGACCAGTCTTTGGGTTTTTATTATAACCACTCACCCTATTTCCCCACACTTGGTCAGGTCTTAGGATTTTTCCTCCGCACTTTGCATGAAAGAAAATAGGAGTTAGCTTTCCTTTTGGAGTAACCAGAACTTCACCCATTGTTTGCTCAGTTGCAAGGTCCGTATTCTTTGTCATATCGAAAAAAGATCCTGAAACCTGGTGCTTCTCGGAACTTTCAATATCATAGTGTGCCTCATGACCTAAGTTTTTTGAGACATGATTAGTTTGCATTTTATGAAGAGCATAAGACCTTGCAGCTACGGCCTGGGCCTTAAGTGCTTCAAGATGCCAGGCACTATTCATTTCTTTAGCTAAGAGTCCACTAATATAATCTTCTAAGTTAGTTTCTTGCACAACATCGCAACTATCGCTCTTTGAGGAAGTCACTATGTCTACAGTTCCCATGTACTTCTTCTTTCCAACAGTAACTAAACCTGTCATAGAATTTAGTGAGGCTAAAAGGACAGGTCCTTTGATTTTTTCTTTATTCTTAAAACCAAATCTATCACAGTTAAACTTGATCTTCTTTCTACCTGAATATCTCTTACTATCTTGATTTAAGTGAATTGTTCTTTTAAGATCTGTTCCCGAAATTGTTACATTTTTTAAAGAGTGATCGACACGAACTCTAACTTTTGGTTCAGGTGAGCCCATGGCCAGATAAGGCGTAATTTCTGCTACAGAATTCAAAGAGAATACTGAGAAAAGTAAAATTAAGACGATGCAATTCTTTTGCAACTAAACCTCATCCTGAGTTAACTACATCTTATTCTATGCTTTTTTTGGAAAGGTCTCAATAAAGAACTATTTCTTTCCTATCATTTCCATTATTTTTTGAAGATCTATCCAGGCCGTTCGCTTCATAGATGGGTTAATCTCTAGAAGTTCAGGGTGAAAAACTGGCACAAACTTAAATTCCTTGCTTTCGCCGGAAACTTCAATAATTCTTTCAAAGCACTGACCATGCACCTTAGAAAGCTTTTCTTTTCGTCCATATAGGAGGTTAGTAGATACGGCCCCTAAAGTTATTACAACATCTGGGGAAAAAGCGACAATTTCTTTCAATATATTTTCACACTGCTCTTGTTCAGACTCTCCAACTAAAGCGCTCCGCAAGAAGTCACCTTCTTCCAGTTTCATCGCAATAATCATTTTTCCAAGCAACTCATTCGGATTATGAGAAAATTTCCAATGTGTATTATCAATATCAAATTTTGTAAGTTGTGATTCCCCAATAATAAGAAGCTTTATATCTTTAAACCTTTCACAGCTATCAAATGAATAAAGCCCGTCTAGTTGCTCAACAATTTCCTTTTTCGTAGCTGAGAGCTTAAAAATCTTACTACTAAGAGTGCTAGTTGATGGACTTTTACCAATAGTTCCAAAGCGAGACTGAATCTCTCCACTTTTTTCTACTTTTTCTTTTAATGATTCAAGAACCTCAACTTTAGATAGAGACTCCTCAGTCGGTACCCTATCTTGTTTAGGCACTATATTAGATTCACGCAACGCAGAAGTCTTCGGAGTCGGTTTTTTAGATATTGCCCAGGGCATTTCTTTAAAAATAGCACCTTTAAAGAACCTAGATATCCCTTCACCTTGCTCAATATTTTTAATATCGGTTCTTAATTTATTATAATCTACCATACTTCTTTCTAATTCCGACTACTTAGGGCGGTTAATAATGAATTGAGCAAATTCTCGCTAGGAAAATTGTCCCAAAAACCAGCACAAACATATCATAAATTAAGCCAACCTCAAAAAAAGACCGAAAAAATTATTAGTAGCTTTGAAAACCTGCAAGGAGAAATTTAAATGGCACTAGAGCAAGACTTCCGCTTCGAAAAATTTGAAGAATATTTTGGTGATGCTGATCAAGTAAAGAAACATATGGATAATTGCAACGTGTGCAATGCTAAATTGGTTCAAACACACCTGTCAGACTTCAAGAATCTTATCGTGCAAGAAACGGCAAGATGTCCAGAATGTGGTCAAGGTAATAAGAAGATAATTCACGTAATAAACTAGATTTTAATTGATGGAGGCCAAAGTTTTAACTATGGCCTTCGCAATTTTATTTTTCACTGAAAAGTAACTCTCTATTTCTTCTACAGAATATTCTTTTAATTCACTAACTGATTTATCTAAAACTCTTAACATATTTTGCTTGGTCTTAGGCCCTACACCTTCAACTTGATCAATCCAGCTTGTAATTAATTTTTTCTTTTCTTCTTTATGATGAAGTCTTCTAGAGAATCGATGGGCTTCATCTCGCATTTGCACAACGATCTTAAAAAGAGATTTACACTTACTTAAGTAATATGGGTTCGATCGTCCAGGAATTATAAGTCTCTCTTCTGTTCGAGAAACTTCCTTTTCTTTGAAACCAGTTTTCTTTTTTTCAACTTTCGATTTAGCGATACCAACAACAGGAGTAGAAAGATCTAATTCTTTTAAGGCCGCAATAAACATATTAACCTGCCCTATCCCTCCATCAACCACAAAAACATCAGGTAGATTACCTTTCTTAAGGCGTCTTTCGATAACTTCTTTCATCATTGCAAAATCATTATTCCCTTCGGGTCTCTCTTGTAAGTGATAATGTCTATATGATGACTTATCAGGCCTTCCATCATGAAAAACTATTTTAGAAGCCGTCGGGGACTTTCCTTGAAAGACTGCAATATCATAACATTCTAAGACAACAGGTCTTTCCTTCAAAGATAGAAGCTCCTTGAGTTTATTTAGTCCGATATAAACACTATCTTCATTTAATACTCGTACTCTCTGATGTTCCATTGCGTGATCTTGAGTAAGCTTCATTAAAGACCGGTATTTTTGACCGGATGTCTTGCACTTTATATTCAAACCTTCAGACTCATTAAAAGCAAGTGAAAGCGTTTTATTAAGCTCTTTATTAAAGTTTGTAATTAGCACCTCAGGTGGCGAATCATAAGTACTTGTGTAGTACTGAAAAATAAATTGTGCTAACTCATCTTCTAAATCATCCAGAGAGTCTAACTTAGGAAAGTGAAAATTCTTATGTCCAAGCAATACGCCTTTTCTCATCATGTACAAAGAAATATCGACTTCAATTTCTCCTACATGGTAAGCAAAGATATCAATATTCTTTGTCTCTCCATGAACTTGAGCATTTTCTTGTTTTGAGAATTCTACAAATTCTTGCAAGACCTTTATATTATCTCTCATCATTGCCGCCGCTTCAAATTGCTCTTCTTCGGCTAAAGTCAACATCCTGCTATGAAGGTTTTCTAAAGCCTCTTTAGGACTTCCTTGGAAAAAACTTAACGCAAGATTTAAGTCTCTTTGATATTGCTCTTGAGTAATTAAACCCACACAAGGAGCGCTACACTGCTTCATCTGATACAATAGGCATGGCTCTTTGCGAGAGAGGAACTCTCTTATAGAGCAATCTCTTAAAGCAAATGACTTAGTTAATATACGTATAACTTCAGAAATATTACTCCCTAGAACAAAAGGTCCATAGACCTCCATACTTTTCTTCTTCTTAGGTCTTCTTTCGTAAACTAGTCTGGCAAATGAGTCAGCCAAGTTGACACAAACATACGGGTAAGATTTATCGTCTTTTAATCGAATATTATATTTAGGGGAAAATTTCTTTATTAAATTATTTTCGAGAACAAATGCTTCTGCATCTGTTTGCGTCATAATGAAATCAAAGTCTTCAATATGGGATACGAGAATCTCCGTCTTAGGAGATTTTGTTGAGTTATTAAAGTAACTACTCACTCGACTTTTTAAATTCTTCGCCTTCCCCACATAGAGAACGACCTCATCAGGTCCTACTCCTTTTTTCATCAGGTAACATCCTGACTTCATAGGTAAGGTTTTAGCTTTTTCAAGTAATTTCATTTGCATCTTTTCATTGCGTTCAGTCTTTACTTTATCATTCACAAAACATATCCTTACACACTTATTATTTCTATTCTATCAGATTTTACAAGGGATTCAGAATGTCAGATTTAAGCGTTGGAAAAGAGGTTCTGTCCTACTGTTCTAAATGTAAACTTACACTAGCACATACTATTGTGGCCATGAAAGATGCACAAACAATTCACAGAGTTGAATGTAGAACTTGTAAAAACACTCATGCTTACAAAGATCCTTCTGCAGTTAAAATGAAAGCTGCTACAAGAAAGAAAACAACTCGTAAAACTTCAAAGTCTACTACATCTGTAGCTGATCTTTGGATGGAAGCAATCAACTCTGCAACGTCGAAGTCTCAACCATATTCTATTAGAGGTAGCTTTGCTCAAGGTGATATTATTGATCACGCAAAATTTGGCCCAGGTGTTGTCGACAAGACAATTGATAGCGACAAGATCGAAGTCATCTTCCGCCATGAAATTAAAACTTTAATCCATAATAAGTAGACCATAAAAAAAAGGCCAAAAGGCCTTTTTTTTTGGTCTACTCTCATATTGATGACAACGAAAAAAACCACTCTATTTACAACCAAAGGCCAAAAGGCCTTTTTTTTTGGTCTACTCTCATATTGATGACAACGAAAAAAAAACCACTCTACTTACAACCAAAGGCCAAAAGGCCTTTTTTTTTGGTCTACTCTCATATTGATGATAACGAAAAAAACCACTCTACTTACAACCAAAGGCCAAAAGGCCTTTTTTTTGGTCTACTCTCATATTGATGATAACGAAAAAAACCACTCTACTTACAACCAAAGGCCAAAAGGCCTTTTTTTTGGTCTACTCTCATATTGATAACAACGAAAAAAAACCACTCTACTTACAACCAAAGGCCAAAAGGCCTTTTTTTTGGTCTACTCTCATATTGATGACAACGAAAAAAAAAAGGCTCCGAAAGGAGCCTTTTATATAAAACTAAATTTTATTAAAATTAGAATCCAGCATAACCACCAACACTAAAGTTAAACCCTAAGTTTCCAGCTCCATACATCGAACCATTTGCATAAGGATTAACATTCGCTCCGCCTCCATAATATGAAGTCTGATACAAGTCTTGAGCTGCATTTTGGTAATTTTGATAAAGGGCTTGATTCGCAGCTTGTCCTGTTATCGCATTACCTTGTGCTCTAGCATAGCCTGCTTGTGACTGCCCTTGAATATCCATTTGCATCTGACGTTGCTGCTGAAGTTGTTGTTGGTACTGAGCATTTGCTCCTCCATTCCATCCTCCAGAATTATTCCAGTAACTACCAGTAGCTCCACCTGATCCCCAAGGATTCATCCCCATTGATCCTGGAACCATTCCTGGGCCAAAGATTCCGCCGCCCATGCCGCCACCCATACCAGGGTAACCCATTCCGCCGCCAATTCCACCACCCATGCCAGGGTAGCCCATTCCGCCGCCGATTCCACCACCCATGCCAGGGTAGCCCATTCCGCCGCCGATTCCACCACCCATTCCAGGGTAACCCATTCCGCCGCCGATTCCACCACCCATTCCAGGGTAGCCCATTCCGCCGCCGATTCCGACATTAATTCCGCCACCCATTCCAGGATAGCCCATTCCACCGCCAATTCCGATGCCGCCACCCATTCCAGGATAACCCATTCCACCGCCAATTCCGATGCCGCCACCCATTCCAGGGTAACCCATTCCGCCGCCAAGACCACCGCCTATACCAACGTTTATTCCACCGCCCATTCCCATGCCAGGACCGTAAATTCCACCACCCATTCCAGGGTAACCAAATCCACCGCCCATACCACCGTACGGGTTCATTCCAATTCCAAATCCTCCAGGGTAGCCCATTCCGCCACCCATGCCACCACCGATGCTAATTCCACCGCTGATACCACCGCCAGGATACATTCCACCACCGCCTCCGAAGAGACCATTCATTGCTCCTAAACCAATTCCAAGACCTAGACCTCCACCGAAGCCCATTCCATTTCCACCACCGAATCCTCCAGAGAATCCGCCACCGAAGTTAGGTCCCATCATACCACCCATAAATCCAGGGCTATACCCTGCGGATAAATATGGATTTCCAAAGCCGCCATAACCATTTCCGGCCATGCCACCAAATCCTCCATACCCTCCAGCTCCGTAGCCACCACCACCATAGCCGCCACCAAATCCAGATCCATTACAAGATCCAGCAAATGACTCTGCTTCTCCAGGTAAGATTGGTGCAGCTCCTCTTTCTGTTGAGTAGTTTAGATAAGAATTAAATCTTGTAGTACATGCTGTATGGCCTGCTTCATATGCATTTGCCCAAGCCTGTTGTCCCTTGTATTGATATTTAGCACCAAAGTAACTTGCCCCTAAAAAGGCCAATGGTCCCGCAATCACTCCAAGAGTTTCTGCTAATTTATTTTGTTCTGGTTGCTGATAGAAGAGACATTCTACACAATCAATTTCACCACCATACTCTGAGGCCATAACCATTTTGTAACACATCTCTTTACTTTCACCAGCGTATTGGCAATCGTTAAAGACTCCTTGGTCAGCAGCTGAAGCTGTCATGACTTGAGTGAGGGAAAATCCCGCAACAACAAGGTAGTGTTTCCAACTTACTTTAGATCTTGAGTGTCTCATCTCTTCTTCTCCAAATCGCAGAAAAGTTCTGCTTTTTATTATATCTCGTCTAATTATCGGGAATTAATTGATAAAACTTTAGGGTTATGGAATAAATAGGGCCAATACACTGATATTACATAAGAAAAATCACAAATATCCACATTTACAGACCCAATAATCAAGGTTAGTTTGAATCATATGGACTTAAGTAGATTATTTGAATGGACTATTTTTTTAGGCATCATTCTATTTGCGATTTACACAATGATAGCTATTAGAGAAGAAAAAGAAGCTTACGTTGAAAATGCAGTAGAATTTGAAATGAAGAACTTTATATTCTTTATTCCTAGTTGGTGGACAAGAACATCAGCTGATGAAGACGAGAACTACGCATCCTTCAAAAGAGCTGATACTCATTATGATTGGAAGGCCGAGCTACAGTGGTTTGACGAAGATTCAGAATTAGAGAAGCTATCAATCGAAGAAATACTAATAAACAAATTAAAAGATCTCAAACTTATGTTTGACCCCGAAGAGTCTCACGCAGGTGTACCTGCAGTGTTTGAGGAGTTCCTCCCTTACAAAGAAGGCCGAATCGACATTATTCATATTGAAGGAACAGCAACAGAAGATATGTCTGAAAGAGTCTACTTCGATGCCTACTTAATCAAAGACTTAATTAATAACTCCTATTTGCTAGCAAAGAGTAGAAGTTCTATTTTAAATGGTGCTGTAGAAGGGCCGTATTTTGAAGAAGTAATGAGAACTTTCGAGTTCTTACATCAATAAATTATTCTTGAGGCTTTAAGGTAAAGTATGCAGCGGCTTTAGTCGTTTTCTTCAGCGAATTTATAGTCACATCAGCTCTAAGATTACTTTTATCAGTAAAGTAATAGGCCATATCAATTGTAACGACATCATTCCAAAAATTTTCTAGAGTCTTATTTTTTAATTGAAATGAACAACCAGTCTCATCTGCCTGAATCACTCCATTTCTTCCTTTTAACCAAGCAGGAGCAGATATTTTTCTCACTTTAAAGTCACACTTTACAGAACTCTCTTTGAAAAATACTTGCAAAAAATAATCGTCATTTTGAGTATATAAAGTAAAGCTCGCCTTATTGGTATCAGAAACTTTTATCTCTCCACCAAAGTATTCTTTAGCAGATAAAGATGAAATAAAAATTAAACAAGCTAGTATTAATCTACTCATGGCACACTCTTGCTGTATTGGTACCACAATGAACTTCCCCACTATTGAGGTGATAATTTAAATCATTTACTAGAGTCGTTTCAACTCCATATTTTTTTAACTCTTTTTCAATGTACTGATCAAATGGTCCAAAGTAAGTTCTTGGAAGAATTGCTCTAGAGGCCCCCGATTCAGGAGTTTGAATAACTCCATTAGTTAACTCAGGCGTATAAGAAAAACCATCTCTAAAAAGAACAGGTACAGAAATTATTTTAGGTTCATTACACTTAGTAGTCTTTTTAAGCTCTTTAACCAAATCTTTAATATTATCTCTTTGCCTATCGTAATTACTATCACTTTGTTCAACATTCACTCTCTTTAGAACAGAAAATACTTTAGAGGAAACAAAGCTCTTAACGTCTTGCCCATTAATACACTGAGAAGCATAAATATTTGCTAGTTCAGTTTTTGAAAACCCTTTAACTTTATTAAATTTATTTTTCAATTTCTCATAATCAAAATCAGAACAATTCTTAGAAATCTCTCTCTTCTTAGCTGCTTCCTTTTCCAATATTTCTACGGCCAATTTAGGATCCGAGGCCAGTATTGCATAATTGCAAGGAGCTGGTGCATTAGTCTTAACAACGTTAAACAATTCATCAATATGCCCAGTCTGAACAAAAGAAATGTCTAAGTCTAATACTCTATTTTTAGAATCTTCAAGAGCATCTTCTTGATCTCGCTGAGTCTTAGTTTCAGCAAAACTTCCCCATGAAGAGTTTGGCCTTTGATAACCGTCTCTTTTTTGAACTCCTCTCAAAAAGGTTCCACCAGGTAAAACCTCAAGATTTCCCCCTGCATTCATATTGCGAGCATCCTTATTTCTCTCCTTCACCATATCAGGAGGAATAAAGTATGGAAGATTACAACTCTTAGCAATCTCACAGGCAACCCTAGCCTCAAGAGACATTCCAGACTCTCTTATGTGCTCTAGTTGATAAATTGCCGGCTTCCCATTAACGCTCGTAAACTGAAAATAATCTTGCATCCACAAGTTCGTGGCCACAGAAGTCTTCGATATAATGACATTCACTCTAGGATTATTGATTACCTTAACTAAATCTGGATGCTCAGAGATAGTTGCTGCATACTTTTGTGGAATAACAATATTTACTTTACTTAGCTCATCTCCCTCAAGCAACTGCTGAGTTAAGTGCTTAACGAAACCTGCGTTCTCCACAAGGTAAGTAACAAAAACTCCTCCACTAGGATAAGTATTATCTAAACCTTTTACTTGATCTTCTCCTTGTGGACACTTGGGCAAATTCTTATAACTTTCGCTTGAAGTGATACATTGATTGGTTGAAACCTGATCAAGAATCCCACTAAGAACTCCTAAGTCTCTTTCCCTACAAGGTAAGCTCACCTCTTCAGCTACAGAACATTCCTTAATAGTTGCAAACCCATTCTTAACCGAAGTGATCGTACCTAGGTTAGTTCCGGCAATAGAAGACGGTGATAGAATTAAGAAAAATAGAATAATTAGTATATGTGGCACATAAACTTATCGGAAAAAAAGAATAAAAAAGTGAGAAAAAATACCGCTCAAGAAAGAGCGGTCAAATAACAGATAACTAGTTCTTTTTCGGAGAAAAAGTTCTAATCTTCTTTACAAGAAAGGCATGAATATCTTCATCAGTTCCAAATACATCTTCAACAAGATCACAATTAAGCATAAACTCAGTCATTCTATTTGCAATTAAGTGAAGCGATTCTACTAGATATAGGCCGCCAATATTTTCACCGTTAAAAGATTTGATTATCTCTTTTCTGGCATGGTTAAACATTTCTGATTCAGTGATGTCTTCAGGAACCATGTCTCCCATTTTTTCTTCAACTTCTTCAATCGCTTGATCTCTAACATCTTCATCTGTCGCAAAACTTACGCCATATTCAGTCGCCATCGCATCGATTAAAGCCGCTCTATTTTCAATTTCAAACTCAATCATTTTCTGTTGTTTGAGACTATCAATAGTATAGCTCGCCAACGTTTCGAGTGTTTCAAAATCAGTTCTCATTAATACTCCATGAGTCAAATATTCTTAATAAGTTTAACCTACAAAAAGGGTATATAACAAGAAACTTATTGAAATTTATGAAGGATTATTTCCTTCTTAGTATTTTCTTGATTAAACTTCCCTCTCCAAGAATAGTTAATGACACAACGTAACAACCTACTCCAACTAGACCTACCCCACAAAAGACTGTCAATTTAGTCATAAATCCATCACTGTAATTAAAGAAAGTTTGTGAAATATACTGTGTTGCAAAATAAGTTATGAGACCCGAGCTAATAATTCTCAAAATTTTAAGATTAAAAAAGAAGCTCCATTCCAACTCCAAGTATTTTCTTAAAAGTAATCCTTGAATAGACGAATTTATTATCATCGAAAGACTAGTACCAAGTGCTAGAATCCAAAAACCGTAAACAGGAGTTAGTAACACGCAAAAAACGATATTACACAATATTGCAAAGACAGAGATCCTTACTGGTATATGAGGCTTATCAAGAGTAAAGAAAATTGGAGCAAATATTTTGTACAGCCCATATGAAGGGAGACCAACGAGGTAGAACATAAGAGCATCATTTGTCATCAGAGTATCCTTTAAGTCAAAGGCACCTCTTTCAAAAACGAGATGAACACTCTCCTTCGAAACGGCAAAAAGTAAGGCCATAGCTGGAACGATAGTTAAAAAAGATAAATTATAGCTCGTAGATAAGTAATTCTTTGCAACATCTTTATTACCTTGTTTCCAAGCATCGCTAAAATGAACCAAGTTAGATCCAGCAATTGAGACACTTAGAATTCCTACTGGAAACTGAAAGAGTCTAAAAGCAAAGGAAAGCCACGAAACGGCTCCTACAACCGTACTTGTCGCTAAAACTGTCGTAATAATAATATTAATTTGAGTGGCAGCTATCCCAATCGTGCCAATACCTATTCTATGTAAAATAACCTTTGAGTCGCTACTGATTAGATTAAAGGGTCCCTGTGGCCCAAAACCCTTTTTAATTAGAAGTGGAACCTGAATAATCATCTGGACAAATCCACCTAGAATAACACCTATTCCTAAAGAGAGAACTGGATAATGACCCCACAACTTAAGTCGATCAGGCAGCATGAAGACACACGCTATCATTACAATATTAAATAAGGCAGGAGCGAAAGAAGGAACAAAGAAAACTTTTAAAGTATTCAACGCTCCCATAAATAAAGCCGCCAATGAAATTAACACTAAGAAAGGGGCCATAATTCTTACGAGCTGAACTGTCATTTCTAATCTTGCTGGATCTGAATTAAAAACTTCATTCGTAATGGACTTGATTATTTCTGGAGCAAAGATAATGATTAGTGCCGACAAACTTGCAGTAATCAAAAAAAGTAGAGCGGCCATAGACCACAAAAGCCCCTTGGCGAGCTTTTCATTTCTAAGCTTTACTCCAGTAAAGGTTGGAACAAATGCGGAAGAAAACGCTCCCTCAGCAAAGAGGTCTCGCAACATATTTGGTACTCTATAAGCAATTGTGAAAGCATCAGTCACTCCTGACGCGCCAAACACAGCTGCAATGGCCTGCTCACGTACAAGCCCTAATATGCGACTTGAAAAGGTCGCAACGGCCATAACCGCAGAAGATAATAAAACTTTCTTAGTCGATCCGTCCTTAGACATAATACTCCGCAGTAAAAATACTGTACCCCAATAGTACGAAAGTGTTTTACGCTTTTAGTGCTATATGATAATTCTTATCAACTAATATAAAGATAAATAACCAATATATAAAGCATTAGCTTGATATTAATTTTTTTCACCTTAAGAAGGAGTTTTTTCGAAATGGAATCACTTACGAGTTTCTTTGCCTACTCACCGTTTATCGGCGCAGCTGGCTTTTTATTTGCGATAGCAACGTACATGTGGATTGTTAAACAACCTGCAGGTACTGCTAGAATGACAGAAATCGCTGGCTTAATTGAAAGCGGTTCAATGACGTTCCTTAAAAAGGAATACACTATCCTTGTTGGATTTCTAGCTGTAGTTGCAATACTACTTGGAATGAAACTAGGAACTAACACTGCAATTGCTTACATTGCTGGAGCGTTAATCTCTATGCTTTGTGGTTTCATTGGTATGAAAGCTGCGACTAAAGCAAACGTTAGAACAGCTCAAGCTGCTGCTGAAAGTGGACAAGCAAAAGCTCTTTCTGTTGCTTTCTATGGTGGATCAGTCATGGGTATGACTGTTGCTTCTCTTGGTCTTATTGGGATCGTAGTTGCATACAAGTACCTAACAGGTTCAACAATTGAAGCTCTTAATGGTTTTGCCATGGGTGCATCTTCTATCGCTCTTTTTGCTAGAGTTGGTGGTGGTATCTATACTAAAGCTGCTGACGTAGGTGCTGACCTTGTTGGTAAAGTTGAAGCTGGTATTCCTGAAGACGATCCTAGAAACCCTGCAACTATTGCGGACAATGTTGGTGACAACGTTGGTGATACTGCTGGAATGGGTGCAGATATTTTCGAATCATACTGTGGTTCAGTTATCGCAACTATGTTCATCGGTTCTACTCTTGCAGGTGCAAACACAGGTGCAATCCTTCTTCCAATTTTAGTTATTACAGTTGGTTTAATTGCTTCTGTTCTTGGTATTCTTTCAATGAATGCACTTAAAAATGTTGATCCAGCATGGGCACTAAGACTTTCTCCAATCGTAGGTCTTGTTGGTCTATTTGGTGGATCTTTCTTCATTGTTCAACAAATGGCATTCACAGTATTTCCTTATGCAATGGGACCTTTCTATGCAATGGTTCTTGGATCATTAATTGGTCTATTCATTGGTTTTGCAACTGAATACTATACTGCTGGTGAATTTAACCCAGTTAAAAATATCGCTCTTGCAGGTAAAACAGGTCCAGCAACAAATATCATCTCTGGTATTGCTGTTGGTATGTATTCTTGTATGGCCCCTATTCTTTTAATCTGTCTTGGTATCTATTTCGCTAACCACTTTGCTGGTCTTTACGGAATTGGTATTGCAGCAGTTGGTATGCTTGCAACAACTGGTGTAACAATGACAGTTGATGCTTACGGTCCAATCTCTGATAATGCTGGTGGTATCGCTGAGATGTCTGAACTAGGTCCAGAAGTTAGATCAATCACTGACGGTCTAGATGCAATCGGAAACACAACTGCAGCAATCGGAAAAGGTTTTGCAATTGGTTCAGCAGCTCTTACTGCTCTTGCAATGTTCTCTGCTTACGCATCTGCAGTTAACCTTGAATCAATCAACCTAATGAATCCTAATGTTGTAATTGGACTATTTATTGGTGGTGTACTTCCATTCTTCGTTGGTGCAAACACAATGAACTCTGTTGGTAAAGCAGCTCAATTAATGGTTGAAGAAGTTAGAAGACAATTTAGAGAAATTCCAGGAATTATGGAAGGTACTGGTAAGCCAGATACTGAGAAGTGTGTTGAAATTGCAACTACTGCTTCATTAAAAGAAATGGTTCTTCCAGGTCTAGTAGCTATTATATCTCCTGCTCTTGTAGGATTTATCCTAGGTAAAGAGTCTCTAGGTGGAATGCTTGCAGGTGCAACTTGTACAGGTGTTCTTCTAGCACTATTTATGTCAAATGCCGGTGGTGCTTGGGATAACGCTAAGAAGTCTATTGAGCAAGGTCATATCGAAGGTGAAAAGAAAGGTACAGAAGCTCACAAAGCAGCTGTTACTGGTGACACTGTTGGTGACCCGTTCAAAGATACTTCAGGTCCAGCGATGAACATTCTAGTAAAACTAATGTCAATTGTTGCTCTAGTTATCGCTCCACTACTTTAACTCTTAATAAGATTTAAATAAGTACTAAGGCCCTCGAAAGAGGGCCTTTTTTATTTAAAAAGTATACTTCTTAATTAATTCTCTATAGCGCTCAGTCTTTTTAAAACTACTCAATTCCTTAGAAAATCTTTTAACGATACTTGTTGCCAAATCTCCCTTAGAGGAAGCTACGTAGTGTTTTTGGGACTTTCCAAACTCATAGTTAAGACCATAATATGGAAGCCCTCTTTTTCTAGCTCCATAACGAATAACAAGCTCTGCACCAATAATATAATCAACTCTCTTTCTAAAGAGTAAATCTAGAAGTTGTTCATGAGAATTCGCTTCCATCTTATTTAAGAATTTATAACTCATAAAGGTTTCACTATAGTAATAACCTCTCATTGTTCCAATCGTCTTAGATTGAAAGTTACTCTTTATTTTTATCTTTTCATTAGTTAAAGAAAATAACTTGTTCGAGACATTAACGATTTCCTCATCAGGAAAGAACATAAACTCTTCGCGATCACTATTTTTCATAACACCTAGTAGTAAATCTGCATTTTGATTTTTCATTAATTGAAGACATCGTTTCCAAGGATATACAGTAAGTGTGTAGTCAATTTTTATCTTTGACATCACCTCTGAGAGAATTTCAACTTGTATACCTACAAGCTTGCCATTTTCATAATAAATATAAGGAGGATATTGATCAGTAACAACTTCAATAGGGCGAGCTAACAAAGAGCTGGAAATAAATATTAATAATAATGATACTAATTTCTTCACAGCTAATTATAACAACCTACTCAGTGTTTCCTAACCAAAAGATTTAAATAATTTTTACAATTAGCCTACTATATTTATATAAATTCCCTAATTTATATTATTCACAAGACTTTTTTTGAAATCTAAGAGCATCAGACCTTAGAACTCCACTATCACCTTGATCTTTACTTATTTTTACAACAACCGGTTTTGTTGTGTCGAAATTAACATTGCCAAGAGTAACCCAGCCTTTCTGATCTTCATTCAAAGAGTAGTCTAAAAAATACTCTTCTATTAAACTCTCTTGCATCACCTGTATTTTTACTCTAGAAGCACTATTTGGGTGAGTAACACGATAAACCTTTAAACAATAGCTAGACTCTTGAACATTAGCAGAATAGGTTACGTAAGCATTTTCATCTCTTGAATATCTAGAAATACTATCCTTAAATCCAGCTAAGCTACTCTTATACCACGTTCCAACTTCTCTTAAACCAACTGAGTCTCTCTTAGGCTTTGAAATAGAAGGGTCGAATTTATTATCAAAAACTTTCCCTTTTTTAATATTTGCAAATTTTCTCCCTAAACAATCAAAACCATCTTTTACTCTAGAGAAACGTACTTCATCTGCTCGCAGAGCTCCTCCATTTGAAAACACTCCACGTTCAATTGTCACTTGAGATTTTTTTTCTCCAGCAAAATCAAACTCACCAAGATGAACCCATCCACCACCTTCTCTATAGTCTATGCTCTTTGAAAAAATCTCATTACCATCATCAAATAACTTCACAAGAACATCTGACTCAGAATTAGAATGAGCAACTTGAAATACAGAAACACAGTATTTATCTTGTCCTAATTTAGAAGTTTCATATGAAACTCTTGCATCTGCTTCAAGCGAATACCTAGAAATACTATTTTTATGGCCTGTGAGTGAGCTTTGAATCCAATTACCTTCTTGTGAATATCCCTTACTATCCTTTTTAGGACTTTGAGATTCGGGGTCAAAATAGTTTCCTATAATGACTCTATTCTTTCCCAAAATAGGACCACTTGGCGGATCCGTAGGATCAGGTTTAATGGGATCAGTGTTTCCAGGTGGATTAATTTGATCATTTACCGCATCAACAATGGCCTCTTCATCACTTTTACAAGAGGTTAAGACACCTAAACAAAGAATTAGCATTAGAAAAATTTTAACTTTAGAACTTTTTAACATCATTACTACTCCATACACATAGTATCGACATATATTCATAGCAATTAATAGGCCAAGTTATATTTATTTGTTTCTAGATATTAATTTTTTTTAAACACGATAATTTTAAGACTTAATCACAAAGGCTGACAAAGTGACTCAATTATAGATTACATTGTTTTTGATTTTTTGATTTAAATTCAACAACTTTATTGTTTATGACTCGCCAATATAAATCATTTGGAGAATTAAATGCTCTTTCTTCCCAAATTATTTTTCCATTTTTAAGTAAAGACTTCTCTTCTATATCGCTAAAACCCACCAACTTCTTATGTATCAGCGGAAATCCTTCATCATTTTCTTTATAGACAATTGTTTTCTTAAATTGACCGTTAGGACCATCATCATAAAAATATCTAACTCTATAAACAATTCCCGAAGGATTTTCTATGTGTATATTTCTCCAAAGAAGTTCTGAACTTCTTTCTAGTTCTTTAAAATTATTTTTTGAAAATTCTTCTAGGCAATAACTTGTGACATTAGTATTTTCTTTTGATTCTAATGGTCCTGAATCAATGATTTTATTATGATCGTTAATGGAGCCTGGTTCGACCTTAGGCAGTTCACTCAGTTTTTTCTCAGATTCAATCATAAAGAAATAGATAAAAATAAAAACAATATTAAGAAGTAATACTATAAAGAAGGCATTTTTTTTCTTCATATAATGTTCCTATTAATTCAAGATCTAGCTCTGACAATTTATTATTAGTTAGAATTCTATAAGCAGTTAATTCCTAAGTCACTGAGTTTCTTAAAATCTAAAAGTTAAACTTTTTCTTTCTTTGCAAATTAATTTAGTTCATATATTTTAAGAATATGACAGATTCAAAAACTAATTGTTCCCATGATATTAACTTTTTCCCAGTAAAATCTCCTCTAGAGTGGGATGAATACTTTATGTTGCAAGCTATGATGGCAAGCTTTAAATCTAAAGATCCTTCAACTAAAGTTGGAGCCGTTTTTGTTGATGAAAACAATCATCAGGTCACGATGGGATATAACGGTTTTGTAGCTGGTATTGATGAAAATAAATTGCCTTGGGGAAAAGATCCTTCAGCACCATTAGAGTTTCAAAAGTATGGATATGTCGTTCATGCTGAAGCAAACGCAATCCTGCACTCTAAAGAAAGCCTAGCTAATACAAGGGCCTACGTCACTTTATTTCCATGCCATGAATGCGCTAAACTTCTTGCTAGTTCTAGAGTCAAAGAAGTTATCTATCTAAGTGATAAACATTGCACTACTGAGTCCAATAGAATCTCTAAGAAAATTTTTGACCTAGCTGGAATTAAATTTAGACAATTAAATATTAAAGATAGTTTGATTAATGACATGCACGTTCATTTTCAAACACTACTTGATCAAGTTCTATAGAGTAAGCTTACTACTAAAAGTTTACTTTCCTAACTATTGGCCTACAAACTTAACCAATTTGTGACACACAGTTTCTCTTTGACACCGGCCAGTTCACTTAGGCCCTAGTTTTTCTTACAAAGGCCATCCAGGCGGAAACCCTTTGTTAGTCTTATTTTCAAGACTTTCTATCATCTAACATGACATGCTTTAGTTGAGCGAAAGGGGCAGGAAGCCCAAAAAGCTCGAACACACATTTAGGGCCTAACAGGAAGTTTACCCTAAGGAAAAAGACCATTAAGGTCGCTACCTTTAAGGAGGGAGATATGTACATGGCTATCGCTGTAGAAAACTCACACCATCCTGCTAACCAGTCCAATTATCGCGTTTGGCATCTAGAACTTGACGCGAGAGGAAGTGTGGTTTCAATTGGCGCAATGACGCGCGAAGAAGTTGTTCAAAGTCTTTTCAAGCACTACAAGGAAACTGGTAGGTCAAATTGGAAGGCTTTTCTTAAAGACAAAGAGCAGTCTACTTCAATAGAGCTCTATGACTTTATTTCGAAGAACCCAAATGAAAATACTCATTTTGGTAACTTACCTTCACTTTCAGAGTTTCAGGAAACTTTGAAGCATCTGCAATTAAAGATGGAAATGTCTCCAATTGCAGCTTAAATAAAAACTCCTGGTTTTTAACACTCCCCGTCCAAGGGAAAAAAAGGGACCCTTCGGGGTCCTTTTTCCTTTTAGGTCTCTGTAAAAGTTTCTATAATTACCTCGTCAATCACACTTTCAAACTACTCCGGGAGAGGACTATGAAACCATTTATTGTTGTAGCAGATGGCTTTGATCAAAGCTTATTCGAAGAACTAAAAAGTATTACTGAATTTGAAGTTCATCCTTCACCAAAAATGAATCAAGATGAGTTAAAAACACTTTTACCAAAAGTTAACGGTATCGTGATTAGATCTGCTACAGAAATAACGAAAGAGTATTTAGACCTTGCCCCTAATTTAAAATATGTCATTAGAGCAGGTGCTGGGACAGATAATATTGATAAAGCATCTTGCCAAGAGATAGGAGTTAAAGTTTCAAATACTCCAGGTGCAAATAATAATTCAGCAGCTGAACATGCAATCGCACTAATGATGACAGTTCTTAGAAAGACGGCATGGGCCCACAAAACCATGAGTAATGGAGGTTGGGATAAATCAAAATTTACAGGGATGGAGTTAGCTAATAAAAAAGTTGGTATCGTTGGATTTGGTCAAATTGGACAAATTGTGGCCAAGAGAATATCAGGGTTTGAGCCACAAGTTCTCTTCTATGATCCATTCCAAGAATCTAGTGAACTTCCATATGCAAAAAAGAGTGATCTAGAAACTCTTTTTAAAGAATGTGATATTATTTCAATCCACACTCCACTAATGGAAGCAACGAAAGGCTTAATAAACAAAGATCTAATGTCCCTTATGAAGTCAGATGCAATTTTAATCAACGCTGCCAGAGGTGGAATTGTTAATGAACAAGATCTTATAGAAGTATTAAAAGAGGGTAAGATTAGAGGTGCCGGATTTGATGTGTTTGCAACAGAGCCACTCGAAGAAGACTCTCCTCTCAGAAGTCTTGAAAACCTTGTTATGACTCCTCACCTAGGCGCATCTACAGAAGAAGCTCAATTTAGAGTTGGAGAAATGGCCGTTCACCAATTAAAAGAGTTTTTCATCAATGACAATCTATTAAACGAGGTTAGAGTATAATGAAGTCTTTAGCCATAATAGGTTCTCAATGGGGAGACGAAGGAAAAGGAAAAATTACTGATCTTCTCAGTCAGAAGTGTGATCTCGTTGTTCGCTATCAAGGAGGAAACAATGCTGGTCATACAATTATCGTTGGAGACAAGAAAATTGTTCTCCATCTAATCCCTTCTGGAATTCTTCATGATCACTGCACCTCTATTATTGGACATGGTGTTGTCTTTGACCCTGAAGCGTTTAAAGTTGAACTTGAAAATGTTTTAAATAATAATATTACTGTTACTCCTGAAAAGCTTAAAATCTCCGCAAATGCAACAGTTATCACTATGTATAACAAATTAATGGATGCTCAAAGAGAGTCAAAAGGAACAGTTAAGATTGGCACAACTGGAAAAGGAATTGGCCCTGCATACGAAGATAAAATTTCAAGAAGAGGGATCAAACTTAGAGACCTTTTAAATAAAGAAGAACTTATTAAAAAGTTAGAAAATAACCTAACTGAAAAAGAGTTCCTTCTAAAGAACTTATATAAAACTGAATATCCTACTATCGAAGAAGAAGCTTCACGCTTATTCGAGCTAGGGAAAATTATAGCTCCATTCATTTGTGATACTTTTAGTATTTTAGACCATGCAGTCAAAGAAAATAAAAATATTCTTTTTGAAGGCGCTCAAGGAATTTTACTAGACATCGACTACGGTTCATATCCATTTGTAACATCTTCTAGCACTTCTTATGGAGGTATTTTCACTGGAGCAGGAATGCCTTCAGGAAAAGTAGATGAAGTTTTAGGAATAACTAAAGCGTACACAACAAGAGTTGGAGAGGGTCCATTTCCAACAGAGCTCTTTTCAGAAGTTGGTGAGTTCATTCAAAAGAAAGGTGGTGAATTTGGTGCAACTACAGGTCGAAAAAGAAGGTGTGGTTGGCTTGATCTCCCTCTTCTAAAGTATTCTGTCAAAGCATCTTGCTTAACAAGTATTGCCCTTACTAAGGTAGATATTCTAAGTGGTATGGATGAACTTAAGGTTTGTAAATCTTATCGCTACGAAGGTAAAGATATCGATTGTGCCTATCCAGGAATTGACCTATCTAAGGTTGAGCCTATCTTTACTGATTTAGCTCCATTTGATGATGACTTCAAAGGTGAGCCATCAGAAAACCTTAGAACTTATATTGAGCTTATTGAAAAAGAACTTGGAATTCCAGTTTCAATAATTGCTTATGGGCCAGAAAGAAGTGAAATAAAGTTTAGAAAAGATTTCTTCTAGATAAAAAAAGGGGCCTCTAAAGAGGCCCTTTTTCATTGTAACTTTTCATGCGAACAGTTCCTTGTTGATGCGAGCTTTAAAGCGTGATGCCTTTGCTCTCTTTTTTCTACTTTTCTTAATATTTCTTTATCAATCTCTTGATCAAGATGAGTAATTAATTGATAAATTCGATTTAAGTTATTAGCACTATCTTGTACTAAAATTCTATTTACGCCATCAGGGGCGATGACCCTTCCATATCTAGATAAGAATGGTCTTAAATTCTTAGAGATGATTCTCGATGATGAAGGATGATCTAGCTTATATTCCATCATAAAATAATCGTGATTGCTTGGTAGTTGAGGAGCTTTATCTTTTGAAACTTCTACCAGTGGAACAGTGTTATATCTCAAATCACGAGAGCGAACGATGCGATACAGTCCTTCATCTTCTTTAATTCTTGAATAACCGTGATCAAATAGAACGCTTGAAATAATTCTATCCACATTTTCTTTATTGAGTTTTATTTGAGAAAACTATACTTTCCCCTTAAGTTTCTTTGATGAATAATATTTAGTTCCTGATATCGAATATGCTACATCTAAACACTTTTCGATTTCTGCGCATTCATATTCATCGGCCATAATCTTGGGAGATGCCAGTGTCATCATCGCCATTAATCCAAGGGGTAGAGCTTTACTTTTGTTCATTCTAATTTCTCCAGTTTAAATATTATGATTCTCTTTCACCATTTTCTTGTAATACATGCTGTTCATTTTCTCTGTCATTTAATGAAAGGGCCTTCTGTTCAAGTTGGATTTCAGCTCTTTTTAAAACACGATAAATTTTTGATAAATTATGCGCATTATCTCTAACAATGATTTCCCCTGCTATATTTGCATACAAAAGAGCACCATTTGAAGACAGGTATGGCTCAACTTTTTTAGCCAAGTCTTTAATTTGCTCTCGATTTGCTATTGAATATTTAAGAAGATAAAAATCATATGTTCTTGGCAATTTTGGATTCAATTTTTTATCAGCAACATAGCTTTTTAAAACAGTATTACTGATTTCATTCACAGAGATTATTTTAAAAAGCCCTTCACTTTCCTCAACTCTTGTAAGACCATTTTCATGTAGAAAGCTTGTTAAAACTGTATCTGAATTCTCTTTGGTAATTTCTAAGTTAATAGATAGAATTTTCTTCGATAAATCAATACTTGAAATATATTTTTGACCGGAGACGTAGGAGACTCTACTTACGACATCTTGAAGAGTCATCTCACTTTCTTTTACAACTTTTACATTCTGATTACCAAATGCAGAAGTTGTAACAACACTCATAAAAACTAATATAATAAACGATCTCTTCAACATACCAAACCTCCACGTTTGTTCGTGTAGTTAGTATGCATAATATAAGAGTTCTATTTGTCAGCTAGATGTCAAGAGTTTGCAAGGATTACTGAACAAGCTCAGCAAATAGTTTACCGTTTTTATACTCTTTTAAATAAACAGTACGAACAGTATTTTTAAGTTCTTCACTAGTATCAACGAAAACTTTTACATAATTCGTTGTATAACCTGTATAGAGACCATCTTTGTTTCTTCTTTCAAATAGTACATTACTCTTAGTTCCTACTTGATCTTCACTAAACATTGAAAGCTTTGCTTCCCCTAAATGAATGAGAGAGTTCACTCTATCTTTCTTAGTAGCATTGTGAATATGGTTATCCATTTTTGAAGCTGTAGTCCCCTTTCTTTTAGAATAAGGGAAAACGTGGAAATGAGTTATTGGAAGTTCTTTTACAAGGTTATATGTATTTTGAAATTGCTCATTTGTCTCACCAGGGAAGCCACAAATAAGATCGGCACCTATTCCAGCATCAGGAAATGCAGTAATAATTTTATCAATGACTTTCTTATAATCTGCAACAGTATACTTTCTTCTCATCCCTGTTAAAATATCATCGTCACCACTTTGAAGTGGGATATGAAAATGATCCAAGAACTTTGGAGAGCTTTTAAAAACAGCTAAAAGCTCATCTGTTATCGTATTTGGCTCAACACTTGAAAGTCTTAATCGTTCTAAGTCCTCTAGCTCTAATAACGACTTAACCATATCAACAAGTTTCTCACCAGAAGCAGTTTCGTATTCACCAATATTAACACCAGTTAAAACAATCTCTTTAAAGCCCTGTGAAAGAATTTCTTTCGCATTAGCTACGGCATCGGCAATCGAGATGGCCTTAGACCTTCCTCTTGCAAAAGGAATAATACAAAATGAGCAAACGTAATTACATCCATCTTGAATTTTTAAAAATGCTCTAGTGTGACCATCAGAATTAGTTGTAGCCGCCCCATAGAAATCCATTGATTTATCGACATGAATGGCCGTTGCCTCTTCTTCATTTAAATAATCAAAAACTTTATATTTTTCAGAAGTTCCTAGTACAAGATCGACCCCTTGCATATTAGCAATAGTTTCTGGCTCCATTTGAGCATAGCAACCAGCAACAACAATCTTTCCCTCAGGAGAAGACTTATGGGCCTTTCTAATTAAGTTTCTACAAGTCGAATCCGCAGAGTCTGTTACCGTACAAGTATTAATAAAGACAACATCGGCCTTTTGTCCAAAATCAACGACCTCATAGCCTCTTTTTACAAAACCTTCAGCAAGAGAGCCTGTTTCAGAGAAATTTAGACGACATCCCAAAGTATGCATCGAAACTTTTTTTGTTGAATTATTAGCTGTATTTTCCACTTCTTATACCTATTATACGATTAACAGGGACACCATAGTTAATGACGCGCTTTCAGACAAGTAGCAAAGTATATTTTTTATATAATTTCTGAAGAATATCCAAATTTTCGTTTGACAGGAAAGCTCTTTGACCTTATTCTCAGTCTCACGTTTAGAAATGATTAGGTCTCGTAGCTCAGTTGGTTAGAGCATCTCCCTTTTAAGGAGAGGGTCCTGTGTTCGAGTCACAGCGAGATCACCATTCTTTTCAAAATGTGCTCCCATCGTCTAGCCCGGTCTAGGACACCGCCTTTTCACGGCGGTAACAGGGGTTCGAATCCCCTTGGGAGTACCATTTACTTTCGAAATAATAAGTCACTGCAAAGTGGCTTTTTTTATACCCAAAATATCAGTGTGAAACACCATACTTCTTTAATAATTTTTCTTTTAATTCTTTTCTCTTAGAGCCGACCGATTGAAGAAACTTTTCAGATAAACTTGGATATTTCTTTGAGAACTTCTTAGATAGTGGGGCGTACCATAGACTTGAAAAGTAAGGCTTCTCAGCTGGGACAATTTTATCTTCTATGCCTAGTCTCTTAATTATATTTCTACCTATTAAGGCCTCTACAATATAACCATCAATACGCTTAGCTTGAACAAGTAACATTCCTTGGTCTGCTTTTAATTTCTCTTCATTAAGAACGCCAGCTTCGGCCAGTTTTTTATAAGCAATATAACCTTCTGGAGCAGATATCTTCAGATTCTTATCAATAAACTTTTCTCCATCCCAAAGCTGAGGAGATTCAATATGCTGATGAATCAGATAATCCGCTTTCCAAAGATAGTTTTCCTTATCTAACTGTCCGTTGATTTTAGGAAACTGGCTCCACTCATCTCTCTCTTTAGACCATATCGCAGCAGCAATGACATCGGAGGTTCCATTTTTAAAATCCATCAAACAACGCTTCCAAGATGCTCTGTAGGTGACTAATTCGACTCCAACCTCAGCAGCAGCGGCAGCAACTATATCTGGAATAATTCCCTGCTTATTAGTCTCTGTCGCCTTATTAGTAAAAGGGTAATAAGTGTCAAACTCGTAACAAAAACGAAGTTCAAGACCCATTGAGGCCGAAGAGATTATAAATATGGTAAATAGTTTAAAAAACATAATTATTATTTAATATTAAAGCAAATATTGCACAGTATATAAATATAGGGATTATTAATCCTATCATCGACCCTAAAATGTAATTACTAAACTTAATTCCACTTAAAGATAATGTATAATTCAGTGCAGGGGTTGTTTGCATTAGCGTTCTAAGCACAATCACTGAAAAGATTGGCCTTTTATCTATATTTTCAAACGCCCAACGCGACAGCCTATTATCAAATGTCCTTAAAAGATCATTGCCAAAAAACGAGACAAAGTAGTAGCTGATACTTGAACAAACAATACAGGCGATATAGACAATTACAAAAGCTTCTCGAACACTAAAAAGAGAAACAGGAGCAGCTACAAAGAGGAATCCAGGGATATATAAAAGGTTAGCAGCAGAAAATACTAAACAGAAAACTACTATGGCCAAGAGCTTATTTTCATTTAACATTTGCTTTAATTGATCAACCGAAAAAATCTGATCGACACCTATAATATTAATGATGATCGCTGCCACAGCGACTATGGAAGTCAGCAATAAAAGCTTTTTTATTTTACTCATATATCCACTATATAGAATATCTAAAATAGCACAAATAGAAAGTATTATTCATTTTGTTCGTTGACAGTTCCGTCTAAATTTTCTATAAATTCGGTTCTTGAGAAAAATGGTCTCGTAGCTCAGTTGGTTAGAGCATCTCCCTTTTAAGGAGAGGGTCCTGTGTTCGAGTCACAGCGAGATCACCATTTTTTCAATTATGCTCCCATCGTCTAGCCCGGTCTAGGACACCGCCTTTTCACGGCGGTAACAGGGGTTCGAATCCCCTTGGGAGTACCAATAAAAAAGCCCTCTTTTAAGAGGGCTTTTTTGTATCTACTAACTAAAGCTAGGCCGCTATTTTTTCACTTATTCCCGTTAATCTATTCGAATAACTTTCTAAATTCGTAACCACTTCTTCAAGCTCTTTGATTTTCAATAAAGCATCATTACTAGAAGATTGAATATTATTTAAAGACGCGGTCAGCTCATTAACTCCCGCACTCTGTTCATTAGCTGCTGTAGAAATTTCACTCAAAAATGATTCTTGGTTCTTAGAGCTCTTCTCAACAATATCAAAAGAACTTTTTAAGGTATTACTTATCTCTGCCCAGCTATTAAAAGCTTCATCTAATTGAGACTGAAATGATTCTAAATTTTCTGTAATTGAGCCCACCGAAGATGTCAGTTGCCCCTTACTTTTGTCAACGATTTCATTAATACCTTCAGAGGCAACACCTGAATTTGAAGCAAGATTTCCAATCTCTTCGGCCACAACCGCAAATCCTTTCCCATGCTCTCCGGCCCTAGCAGCTTCAACAGAAGCATTAAATGAAAGTAGTTTCGTTTGAAAAACTATATCAGTAATAATACTCGTTTTTTCACTGATAAAATTAACTGATTCAACTACTGATTGAAGCTGTTGTGAAGAGCTTACTTGTAACTCTTCCATATTTTTTTTAATCTTATTCAAAGAAGCGAGAAATGTTTCTCCTTTCAAGATAGCTTCAGAACTCTTTGCAACAGAATCTGAAGTCTCCTTCATGCTTACAAGTGCTTTATTAAGCTGATCCTTCGTTGTTCTAACCATTTGAGAAATTTCTTCAGATGTAGAAGAAATTTCTGTCACAGCACTAGCATTTTGATTAGAAAGTGAAAGTAATCCAGAACATGATTGTCGACTTTCCCTAGAAGCAACATCAACACTCAAAACAAGAGGTGAAATCTCATCATTTATCTGCCCTTGCAAATCTAAGACTTTTTTAAACTTATATGCAAGATATGTACAAGCAATTGCTTCCACAACAACAAATGTAGCATGAATAGCAACAATTTCTAGTCCAGCTTTATAGTTAAATAAACTCTCAGGTAAAAAGAAATAGAACCCAACATGATGAACTGCCGCAGTCAGGGCCGCTGCGACTATAACTAAAGGATTGGCCATCAAACATAATATTCCAATTGTTACAAAAATATGAAAGTGCCATTCAATCATACCTTTTCCTAAATGAATCATAATTCCAGAAAGAGCAATGGTCGAAAATCCCATCAAAATAGAAGTTAATCTAATATTTTTTATAATCTTACTAATAATAAATTGTCCTAGAAATAATAAAACTGGACCAAGAATTGCGATGCTCATTTCGGTACTAAAAAATTTCGCCATAGCAAAGAATATTGGAATATGGGCCAGTATTGCAATACCTCCATACTTCATAGTTTTATGCAGATTTTCTTCATAGAGATTCATTAATTTTCCTTTTTATACTTAAGCCCTAAGGGATCTAATATCGCTTGATATTCTTTACTAACACTACAACCTATCACTGGCTTTGAAGCGATTTTTCTCCCCTCATTAAGTGTTAGTAAATAGTTCTTTATGTTTATTTGGGTTAATGGAGTTATTGAAGCATCAGAGTAACCTCCAACATAGCGAACATCTTTACTTTTGTTATAGATAACAAGTAGAGGAACACCCTTTATCGAGGTACTGAATTCATCTTTCATTTGAGCTGTTGAATAATTATAAACTTGAAAACCATTTTTCTTTAAAGGTTTTAAGAACTCTTCTTTATCATCATCAATTAAGATAACAACTTCACTTGCAACAGTTTTTCCAAGAGGACCACGACTATTCAAATGTTCAAAAATACTCTTTGAACAACTACACTTAGGTGTTAAAAAATGAACAACACCATGATCTTTAACCTCAGGCAATATACTTGCGAGCTTAAAATCTTCCGTAGAACTTGGAGATAGGTCCACATAGTGCCAAGAGTGCATCATCGTAATCGCATAAGAGACTCCAATAACCCAGCATCCAATAAATAAAGCAGTTAGTACTTTTTTCATGAGATAAATATCGGATAGGTCTCGCTCTAATCTTAAAAAAAACTCAATTCATCAAGAATATAAGAAATTGCCAACCTAGAAATGAGAGTTAATACTATATATAGAATTTATCAAGAAACGGACAAACTATGAATTTCACTATCAATGCGCTATATATTGGGAAGCCCCAACAATTTAAAAAGCCTGGCCTCAAAAGCTCTATTAATAGACAAGAAGTATCGGAGATTAAGATTTCCAACAAACTATTAATTGGTGATGAAGTTTCTAATAAAAAATATCACGGTGGAGCAAATAGAGTTCTTCACTTCTATCCTATTGAGCATTACCAATATTTTCAAGAGATTTACTCTGGCACTTTATTTATTCCTGGCAGTATTGGTGAGAATATTTCCACTAAAGGTCTAAATGAATTGAATGTAAATATTGGAGATATTTATCAAGTAGGAAATATAAAGTGTCAAATTACAGAACCACGTTTTCCATGTGGAATAATAGACCTTCAATTTGAAATAAAGTCACTTCACAAAGAGGCACTCTTTGCTCGAAAGCTAGGTTGGTTTTCGAATGTTTTAGAAGATGGAACGATTACGACTAAAGATAAGATTACACTCTTAGATAGACCCTACCCTAAGCTCTCTCTAGATAGGGTAATAAATGCTTTAAATGAAGATAATCAGGAAAAGGTACTAGAGGAGATGATCAAGAACCCTATTCTCTCAGCAAGCTGGAAGAATAAGGCCTTAAAAAAAATAGAATTATCTTAAATCTGATTCATCTCTTGATTTGTTTGAAAACCTTGACTTTGGTTTGTAATAGCATCAATTATCGATTGAGTTAACTGATCATCACCCTTACCCTTTAGGTTTTTCTTAATATAAGAAAGAAGTTTAAGTTGAATATCAAGCTCTTTCTTTGCAAGCTCTTTTAATAACTCATTAATTTCCTTAAAAGCTTTGTCATCAGGACTATTAAGCGTTTTTAAAAATGCTGAGAATGCCCTATTTTTTTGGGCCCTTACAAAAGTAAACTCAGTAATATAAATTTTAATCGCATCTAGAATTTTTAATTTTTCTTCATTTTCAATTTCGGAATTCTTTAGTATTTCGAGGAGCAATTGAGCAATCATTGGTTTACTTAAATCTGGAGCAGTTGAGAGTTCAACTTTAGTTTGCATACTCATCTCTTTCTTTGTTTCAGTCATGGCACAAGAAGAGATAAGTAGTAGTATAATAAGAGAGCAAAGTGTTTTCATATGTAGCCTTTTAAAGTTATTAAAATAAAAAAAAATTATATTAAATGATTAAAAATTCCTAGCTTTAATTTGGCCAAGATAATGTATAATGAGCTTTAACAAAGGATATTTTTATGGACCCATGGCATGATATAAGTTTAGGTGACGATGTACCACATACGTTCAATGTTGTAATTGAAGTACCAAAAGGATCAAAGAATAAATACGAGCTTGATAAAGATACAGGCATGATAATGGTTGATAGAGTTCTTTTTAGCTCAGTTCACTATCCCGCCAACTATGGATTTATTCCTAAAACTTATTGTGAGGATAACGACCCCCTAGATGTCCTAGTTCTTGGTCAAGAACCAGTTTACCCATTAACAATAATGAAAGCGAAACCAATCGGCTTGATGAAAATGATGGACCAAGGCGAAGCAGATGATAAAATAATTGCTGTCCATGCCAACGATCCTGAATACGCTCACTATAATTCGATAAGCGAACTTCCTCCTCACAGAATCCATGAATTAAGAAGATTTTTTGAAGATTACAAGGCGCTAGAGAAAAAAGAAGTCATAGTTTCAGACTTTCTTGGACCAACACATGCAACGAAGTGCCTTGAAGAGGCCATAGATCTATATAATAAGACATTTACAAAGAAATAAAAATTGAGCGCTTTTAGGCCACTGTGCCTAAAAGCTTTTCAGTATAAGAAAGAACTTCCTTAAATTTAATTGGTTTTCTAAAGACTTTTTTCACGTTTGTTGGAACAGTTGAAGTTGTATCATCAAAATAACCCGTAACAAGAATAATTGATAATGAATCATTAAATCTTTTTATATTAGCTGCCATTTCCAGCCCATCTCCATCATCCATTAAGACATCAGAAATAACTAAATCATAGACATTTTGCTCAACTAGCCTATAGCCCTCATTGCCACTGTAAGCAACCGTAACGTCATGTCCTTTCGCTCGATAGAGATCCGCCATCATGTCACAAATAACTCTCTCGTCATCGACTATAAGAATTTTACTCATAATTAGTCCTCGATTTACGAACTATTATATCTCGATAATTCATAACTATCTGCATAATTTTAAGTTTAGTTGAGTAAAGATTCACTGCCTCTCATTAACTTTTATATAATTTCAATAAGTTAGACAAAGAAAAGACTATATGCAACAAAGTCAACTATTGTCTATCTAGCTACTTTATTATAGAAATGTAAATTACCGATTATATTAAACAACGGGAAAGAATATGTCCGAAATTATTTTAAGTATTAAGAACCTAACAATTGAGTTTAAAACCGAAGATGAGACAGTTAGAGCTGTTAAAAATTTAAACTTAGATATCCCAAGAGGAAAGACTGTTGGACTCGTTGGTGAGTCTGGTTCCGGTAAATCTGTTACTTCATTAGCAATCATGGGATTAATTCCATGCCCTCCTGGTAGAATAGCAGAAGGAGAGATTCTCTTTAAAGGTCAAGACCTAACGAAGATGACTCAAGAAGAAATGAGAAAGATTAGAGGTAATAAGATTGCCATGATTTTTCAAGAGCCAATGACTTCACTCAATCCTGTTTACACTGTTGGAAATCAAATTGATGAGGTTCTAATGCTTCATCAAGGAAAATCAAAAAGTGAAGCAAGAACTAGATCTATTCAACTTTTAGACGAAGTGGGGATTCCTGAACCAGCTGAATCTGTTAACAAATATCCGCATCAAATGTCTGGTGGTCAAAAACAAAGAGTTATGATCGCAATGGCAATGGCCTGTGAACCAGAACTTCTTATCTGTGATGAGCCTACAACTGCACTAGATGTTACTATTCAAAAACAAGTTCTCGAGCTTATGTTCGAACTTCAAAGAAAGCACGGTATGTCTATGCTATTCATCACTCACGATCTTGCAGTGATTGCAGATATAGCTGATGAAGTAGCTGTTATGTTCAGAGGTGACCTAGTTGAAGAAAATACAACAAAGGAACTTTTTGAAGCTCCTAAACACCCATATACTAAAGGGTTGTTAGCTTGTCGTCCTTCTTTAGTTGAAAATCCTAAAAGACTAATGACAGTAGAAGACTTTGTTAAAGAAGGCGCTTTAGAGAAGTTAGATCCTCTTAAAAAAGAAATCAAAGTTCCACGTCCAATTGATGAAACAGAAAACCCAGTTATTTTAGAAGTTAAAGACTTTAAAAAGTTTTTTCCTATTAAGGGCGGGCTTTTTGGAAGAACTGTTGATCACTTTAAAGCTGTAGATAATGTAAATATTAAAGTTAGAAGAGGTAGAACTCTTGGACTAGTTGGAGAATCTGGTTGTGGTAAGACTACTCTTGGTAGAGCGATCCTAAGACTGATCGAGCCTACTGCTGGACAAGTTTTTTATCACGGTCAAGACATAACTAATATCAGTCATGAAGAGATGAGACTTCTTAGAAGAAAAATGCAAATTATTTTTCAAGACCCGTACTCTTCACTTAATCCAAGAATGACAATTGGAGATATCATCACTGAACCAATGGTTATTCATGGTATTGGTGGGACTAAGAAGGAAAGATATGCAACAGCAGCAGACCTTCTTGAAAAAGTTGGTTTAAGTGGTGACCACTTAAATAGATATCCTCATGAATTTTCTGGTGGTCAGAGACAGAGAATTTGTATAGCGAGAGCACTAGGTCTTCAACCAGAATTCATCATCTGTGATGAATCAGTTTCGGCACTAGACGTTTCTGTACAAGCACAAGTTTTAAACCTTCTACAAGACCTACAAGAAGAGTTTAACTTAACTTATATCTTTATTTCTCACGACCTTTCTGTTGTGAAGTATATTTCAGACGAAGTATGTGTAATGAATAATGGTCAAATTGTTGAGTATGCATCTTCAGATGAAATCTACAAGAACCCTCAAGATGAGTATACTAAGAGACTTCTTAGTGCAATTCCTAAAGGTGTTCCGAAAGAATTACAGTAATATTATAAATGCCGGTGTAATTTCGTTGCATCGGCTATTTCTTCTGTAGCCAATAATAAAATATCTTAAAACTCACTAACACTCTCTTTACTCTAAACCATTTTGGTTCAACTAAAAATCTCCAAACACCTTCAAGACCTATATTCTGAATAAATACAGGGGCACGCTTTACAGCACCGGCCACAAAGTCAAATGTTCCACCAGAACCTACAACAACTTTTACGCCAAGTTCTTCTAGATATTCCTTATGAGCATCCATCCAAAACTCTTGCTTGGGAGCACCAAAGCCAACAAAGAGATAATGAGGACGAAATAGTTTTATTCTATTTAAGATTTGTTTATTGTGTAACTCTGGAAACGGATAATCTGCTAATACAGGAGAAAAGCCTTCTACTTGTATACCATACTGTTCCCTAATATTATTTACGGCCATGCGATTAACATCCTCGCGACAACCTAAAAGAAAAATTCTTTCTCCATTCTTTCTAGCGGTTCTGCAACAATCATAGATAAAATCGGAGCCTGATATCTTTTCAATTTCCTCATTCTTATAATCTAATTTTGCTAAAACATGAGGAATTTTACCATCAAAAGTAGTAAAATTATTATTCATAATTTCTTGCAGCTTTGGTGTTTCATTTGCTTTGATAATGATCTCTGAGTTAGCAGTAACAACTAACTTCAGGCCTTTCTCATCATTAAGCAGCGAACTTTTCTTCAGTGCTTTGAATTCGATATTTGCGAACTTCACTGCTACCATTAATTACCTCAGTTATGTTATTTAAATTATTTTTCCAAGTATATTTAACTTTTGCTAACTCTCTGGCTTCACCACCAATATGTTCCCAAAAGTCTTTATCTGTGAATAATTGCGTAAGAGAATGCAGCTGATCACGTGCTGTATCGGCTTTACAGTAGTGCATCTGATCAACAATCTCAATTCCTTCTGACCCAACTGAAGTCGTCACAAGAGGAATTCCCGTATAAAGAGAATTAATTGTCTTTACTTTCATACCGCTTCCAAATCGAAGCGGAGCAATCAATACCTTTGTTTTAGATAATTCATTTTCTAGGTTCTCTACAAAACCATGTAATTCAACATTTTCATATTTATTGCAAAATTCTGCAAAATCTTCAGAGGCACCTTTCCCAATTATAGAAAGCGTTGCTTTTGGAAACTTAAAGTGGAATTCATTCCAAACATTTGAAATAAACCATCTTAGACCATCTTCATTGGGTTGCCAGTCTAATGAACCGACATAACTAATCTGCTCTTGGCAAGAATCAAAACCAGGATGATAGAATCTTAACAACCCATCATCACCAAGATGAAATGTTTCACGAAACTCCGTACTAGGAGCTAATTTCTTCAACTCTAAAATGTCATTTGGAGAAGCCAGCACAACATTTGATTTCTTACATATTTTTCTTTCGTACTGCCTGATTCTTTTACTTTCAAAGAAAAGGAGAAACTTCTTAATCACATTAGTTGATAATTTTGAGTATCTACTCCACATCAAAAATTCAGCATTATGTGCATGAAAAATTATTTTTCCTTTATAATCTTGAGGTATATATTGAAACATCAAAAAATGGTCAACAACAACAGTATCGTAATTATAAATATTTTTTGATAACTCTACTTTAAAACTAGAAGAGTAGTTTCTAAAAACACTAAGCGGCTTTCTCGCAAAGAGAGACTTAAGAAAGTTAACAATAGTCCTAGGTTTATCAACAACTTCAGAAAAAGTCTGACTAACCTTAACCCTAGACATAAATTCTGGAATTAAAGAGACTTGATCTTTTTTAATAAGAACGCCTAGAGATAGGTCATACTGATTTCCAAAATGCTCAATCATTTTGAAAGTTTTGATCTTTCCACCACTATTTGATGGAAATGGTAATTGCGGAGTTAAAAATAATAACTTCAAAAGGCTCTCCTAGTATTAAACTTATCGGAGTAAAAACCTTTTAAATGAAGAAAATTAACTTAAAAAATATAAATGGTACTTATCGCCCACAGCTCAATATTAACTAAATATTTCAAGACTTTACCATTATTAAATACCTCGCAAAGCGAACCAAATGTCTCAACTTTAAGTACCTAATTAGCTTAATGAAGTGCTTTGCATAGTATTTTTTAAAACCAACCAACGCCCTAGGAGATTTACCTATAGTCTCTCCACCATGCTTATAATAATAAACAAGGGGCTCTTTCACTACGTCACAAGTATTTCCATTAAAAAGAATCCGTGTCCACATATCCCAGTCCTGGCAACTAGGAAACTCCTCATCAAAGAGACCGGCCTCAATTAATGAAGACTTTCTAAGCATCACAGATGGACTACAGACAAAGCAACGATCAACAATCGATCTCCTTCCATCGCCTGCAACACTCTCTCTATTTTCTCCAATTTTAACTTTATTTTCGTCAACAACATCCGCCCACGTATACACCAGTCCAAGAGACTGATCACCTTTTTCAAAAACCTCTAATTGTTTTTCTAATTTTGTTTCAAACCACTCATCATCGTCATCAACAAGAGCTATAAATTCCCCCCTAGCTAATCGAATTCCTCGGTTTCTAGAATGAGGTGCGCCACTATTTTTCTCATTAGATAGATAAGTTATTTTCTCAAATGAATTAGAAAATTTTTCTATTACTTTTTGATATTCATCTTGAGCAGGAGAACAGTCATCAACAACAATAACTTCAAATCCCTTGTACGTCTGTCTTTCTATTGAAAGTAGAAGTCTTTCTAAATAATCATATCTCTTATATGTCGGAATAACTACAGTCACTTTCATAAAAATTTTATCTCCAAACGATGATTACCACGAACCATAAACCTACTTAATTCACCAGAAACAGTTATCGCTTTTCCTTGTGAAGTAATATCTTTAGAAAAATGAAATTCCACATTCTTATATCGAATTACCCTAGAGCTAACCACTTCAGCACCTCTAAAGAAAAAATACGGCGTTGAAAACAAAAATGGCAAGAAATGATCTGAATTTATCACGATACTGGATTCATTGAAAATATACTCTCGTCGCAAACTACCAAGAGGAGACTTCACAATTAAAAAATTATCAACAAATTTAGAACGGGCGCGCTTTCTTATTGAAATATCAAATAAATTATTAATAGGAAGAGGAACATCATTTAAGTTGTAACAACTATGTTGAAACTGCTCACCACCGTATAGCGGAGTTATATTTTCATTCTCATATTGGATAAAAGGAATTGGCAAATCGTTTGTCCAATAACCGCCTACACATGACATAACACTGAAGTACTTCTTCTTTAATACTTTAAAGGAATCGTCGGAGTACTGCTGTGATTGATTTTCTTCAGTTCCAGAATGCTCCTGATAACACAAACTAGCTTTAGTAATAAAATAAGAACTAAAACAGAAATAGTCTATATAATTATTATAAGGATACCACCCATAGAATTTAGGATCATTCATATCAACAAGGTATGGTTTGACTAGAGGCTGATTTAACATGAGAGGTAAATCATTATAGAGTGATACTTGTTTTTCTAGAAGAGATAGCACAAGTTCAATCTCTTGCACAAGGCTCATGTTACAAAGATCTTGTGCTAAGACGAGTATGTACAACAATGTTGAATATCCAAACGATTGATTCTGACCACGACCGACAAATAATGTCTCCCCCGTTGGGGAAATAAAATTTCTTATAAAGTTAACACCAAGTCGAAAAGATCTTAGAAGCTCTTCATTTTTAGTTAGCTCATAACTCTCTGCAATCATCGCCATAGAGAAGCAATGATACTGAAAGGATTTAACACCAATATCATCTAATATAAGTCCACTTGCTAGCTGATATTTTTCTATCTTATTAAGTATTTCACTTAAACCAGAGTCAGAATTATCAAGAAGAACTCTATTTCTTAACAATGTCCAATTTGTACATGGTGTTCCCTTAAATTTAAGAGGAAAAAAGTCTGATTTAAACTCTTCACGTAAGCGAGACGTTGTCATTGCATAGTTGTTGAACTCAAAATGAAACTCACTATCTTCTTTATCCTGTTGCCTATAAAGTTCAATCAAATAATTCTTACATTCTTCGGACAACATATCTTTCAAGTCTAAAGAAGCAATTGCAAAACATTCTCCATAAAAGCTTCTATATTTAGAAAACTCCTTACTATCACAAAGCGTAGTTATTCTATTATTTAAAAAGTCACTTAAAGAAGTTAGTCTATTTTTCACGGACTTCTCTCGCTGGAATACCGACTATAACTGCTCCACTGCTATAAAAAGACTTTGTTACAACAGCACTACAGGCTATAGTTGAATTGCTAGAGATGGAAACGCCTCCAAGAACTTTACTTCCATGCCCTAACCAAGCACCAGCCGCAATACTAATCTCTCCACAATCTACATAATCCTGATCCATGATAGCACTATTGTCGCCTATTCCATGTTTCCCATTATTCATCAAGCAAAATGGCGCAACTAAAACTTTTTCTCCAAGAGATATTTTTGAAAATGCTTGAATATGTGTATGAGAGTTGATGCGACAATCATCTTTAATCTCTATCCCACCACCTTTAGGATGACACTGTAGATAAACACCTTCATCGATTCTTACATTATTACCAAGAGAAATTTTCTCAGGACATGAGATACGAATACTACGCGGAATGGTTAGAAAACGCCCATCCCTTCCCCATCTTATATTGTCACCATACTTAAGGAACTTCTTTTTATATTGATTACGAAAGTACAAATAGAAACAAAGTCTATCAAAAATCTTTTCTACTATTAACAAAACTTTCTCCTTATAACATCACATAACTTTTTCAAATCATCTCCATAACCAGAAGTTAGAACTAACTTGAAGCCCATTTTATTAAATTCAAAATACAACAGAACTATCCACACTAATGAATTTATTATATTTGCAATGGCAACTCCTCTAGCACCATAGAATATAGAACTTAGAGAGTAAGTTATCACTGTTATAAAAAAAACAGGTATATTAACTTTAAGAAACAATTCTTTTACATTCCCCTTCATCTGAATAACTGAAACCATTGGAGAAGCAAGTGATTTCACGAGGAGTAGTCCTATTACAATACATTTCGTGTAGAAAAATATTTCAGAAACATCATTTTGCCCCGTGACTATTTCTAACAGAAATTCTCCAGTAAAAAAAAGTCCTGCCAGCATAAGAGCAGAAGCAATTATTGATATCCTAGTAAAAGAAGAACTCACTCTTTCGATCTCCAAATGATCTTCAACATTTGAGATGGCCACAGAATTTTGAAACCCTAAAATAGCAGGTGCAATATTGGCAAAATTCCCACACGATAATGCCACATTATAATTACCTATAGTTCTAAGTGGAGAAATAAAGGAGAGAAAAATTGTATCTGCGCGATAAATGAAATATGTCACGCACGCAATCAAATGTGTCCATAAAGAATAATCGCTAATATTCTTATAGAATTTAATTGTATCAAACTTTATAAACTGTCTTACCAGAGCTGTTTTCACCTTTAAACTTTTTTTAAGAACTATGATCCATGCAACAGATACGACAAATAAAACAAAAATATCTTTAATAAAAAGATATTTAAGATTAGGATAATAAAAAAGTCCTCCTAGTAATACAACATTCAATACATACCTAAGAAATGAAACCTTACTAACTAAATCATGTCTAAATCTCGAAGTTGCTAGCAATACAATTGGAGCAGAGAGAAAGTCTAAGCTAAAGACTGCAAAAATTGAGCCTACCGCATAATAGAATTCAAAGTTCGAATGTTGAAAGCTAAGCCCGATCGCTAGCACTAGACTCAAAAAGAATAAGACAATCATTTTATAAAGACTAAACGCAAGAAAATGTCCTAACTCATCATCATCAAACTTCTTATGATCTCTAACAATTATTGCCTCATAAGAGAAATTGAAAATATTTACTAGAGCGTAAAAGCCTGCGACTATTCCAATAACACCATAACTCTCACGTTCAAGCATTCTAATAATGAAAAATGAAGACACAAATCCAGAGAGAATTTGAAAAAGCTTCTCTAGAAAAGAATATAATATATTATTGACTAATTTATCTTTCACTTATTTCACACTCGACTTCCCACTTTAGGACTTCACCTTTCTTAAGCTCAATCATAGGGAATGCATTTGGATTGAAAATATTAATTATTCTACTTTTAAAGGGGTTCTTTTCTCCTCGGTACCATAGGCAATTCTTAATAGGTTTAAAATATAATAAAAAGTTTGTTAACCATTGCGGAAGAGGTCTAGTCATAAACCACTTACTACATAGTTTAATTACTTCTTTGTCCGATCTGTTAGGAATCATTCGAGCATGAACAATCCACTCTCCATGACGAGATCTTACGTACATATTTTGTTCAAAACCACTTGGGGCCTGAAACTTCTTTACCTGCAAATTTATTTGATATTTTTCACCGAAAAGCTCTACTCGATCCGTTGGATACATATGATAAAGGTTTGAATTGTCACAAGAGAACTCTCTTGCTGCTATTTTCGCAGTAGGAAAGAATTTGTCTTTAAATCGAAACCTTAAAACAAAGTCCATAAGTGGGATATCTTCCAAAACTTCTAGCTCTAATTTTCGACTAACTTTTGCGTCGTCTAAGTTTTCTATTAATTTAATATTAAAGGCACCATCCTTCATAAGAATTTTGGCGCCATACTCATGCGAACTTTCTTTGACTATTTGTTTTTCATCTTCTACTTTGTATCTGTATCCAATACCGTCTTCAAGGCTATAAAATGATGATGTATCTGACGTCTCGACGCCCCATGGATTTATCAAATTTTGATTCTTATAGAATATAGATTGAATTACATTTTTTCCTATCTGCCATCTCATTTGAACCCCCTCGAAAGAAGAACACGAAATGGTCTAATAAAGAACTGGTCAAAGGTAAGGATAAAGTAAATCCCCTTACCTACCCATAGAGGGTATCTTATATTAAGCTTATCTCTAACCTTATAGAAATACTTATTCATAAAATAGTTTGTATAGTAAAGAGTCCAGTAAAATCTCTCTAAACGACTTACCCTTTGTCCGCCTGACTTAACCTCACTTAAATTCATATGTATGCAATGAACATCATTAGTGACAAGAATTCTCCCCCCGTTACAAAAGAGGTTTAACTGGAAATCACTTTCCTCGCGAAAACCATTCCCTTTAGAGTAAAAAACATCAAAAGAATATTTTTCAAGCAAAGATTTCTTCGTTAAAAAAATTGCATGAGTAAAAGGAACTTCAATATCGGTTCTATGTATTGAGTCAGTCTTTATTTGAAATCTAAATTTATCGAACACAACATCATTATTTAAACCATCTCCAAATCTTGAGAGTGAAGACTCAAAGCTCTCTCCAACTTCGCGGTAAAAATGTCGTCCGGATACAACGTCTGCACCACTTGATAATAATTTTTCCAAACAAGTTTTTGCATATAATTCGCCAAGAAACTCATCATCATCACAGTACATCACATACTCATTCGACGCTTGCTGATAACCTAGCTTCCTTCCGTAAGACGCTCCAAAGTTTTCATTATTTCTAAAGTACTTCGTTTGAATCTCTGGGTACTTTTTAGAAAATTGATCAACAACTTCTTTAGTGTCATCTTCCGAGCAGTCATCAATAAAAATCACCTCAGAGACATCTTCCTGTGTATAAAAAGTGTCTAAGACCTGCTTAAGGGCATATGCCCGATTAAATGTAGGAACAATCAATGTTATCAAGTTAACTCCTTGATATGATTATAGACATCATTAGGGTTCTACGTTTTAAAAGGAAAAAAATTCATTTATTTTAGATATTTAACTTTCTAGCCGATAATGCTATAAACAACTGTAATAATTAAAAAGTTAACAACAAAAAAACACTTTCTTAACCTATAAAATTAGATTTGGAATATAATAGTTTATGATTTTACTAGATTTCTTAATGAACCATAAGATTCTTCTCATTGGAACAGTCCTAATAAACCTAGGACTTCTCTTTACTGTAGCTAGGTCTAGAAGTATTAAGAACACTATCCTCCGAGAACTTTTCTACATTCCAGCAAGAAAATCTAAAACAAATGCTGTTGTCTTGGGTGGACTGGCCCTTTCATTTTCAACGCTCTTTGTAGTTTACTATTTCTATTCGAACTCCCTCATGATCACTTTAGAAAAATTCTCAAGCCTTGGGTTTATCCTTTCGATTTTTCTAGTTACAATTCATGGTTATCTTGATGATAAGTTTGAGATATCCCCAAGAATAAAATTATTAAGTCAGCTCTTTGCTGTTATGACCTTTTCTCTTTTTCTAGTCATTATTCTTCAGCGCGAATTCATCATCTTCTTTATACCTATTGCAGTGTTTTGGGGATTTGGAACTCTTAATGGGAGTAATCTTTTAGACGGGTTAGATACGATGACAGTTAAGGTCTCTTCTGTTGTCTTTCTAACTTTTTACAGTATTGGCTTTCTTTATAATATTAAAAACATTATCCTGATTACGCCTCTACTATATATTGGGATCTGCTCTTTTTACTTCTTTAACAAAGAACCTGCAAAAATACATCTGGGAGAAATTGGAGCCAATCTTCTGGGACTCACTTATATTTTCCTATCATCTTTGATTTATATCAACACATTTAAAGAAATTGGACCGTCACAGGCAATCTTCCTCTCTCTTCTACCTCTTTCAATTCCTATGATTGAACTAGCGGTTAGCTTCCTAAGAAGGCTTTATTTTAAGAAGTCTCCTTTTAAGTCAGATAGACTCCATATCCATCATATTCTCACTAGAGAAAGAAAATACTCTGCGAGCAAAGCTGCATCAGCAACAGCTCTAATTTTCTTAGTACCTACTCTTGTCTGTCTTTTCATTCTTCAAGACAACGTAGTTTTAACCTACTTTATTCATGGATTCTCTTCAATGGGGCTTTATATTTTAGTTTGCTATAAGTATTGGAAAAAAGATCATGATCTTGAGATGCAAGAAAGTATTGAAGTTGGAAAAAACTTAAAGTCAAAAAATATAAAATTAATCAGCAGTAAGATTGTTGAAGACTTTGAAATTATAATCGACTCAGAACAAAAGAAAGACTAAGGAGTTTGAATCAAACTCCCTCTTAAGTCTATGCCATTACGATCAAAGTGATTATAAACCTCTTCAACAATTTTATTTTCATTATCTTCAAAGTAAATAACGCTCAAACTTTCGATGGCCGATACTATAGGGCGATATATATTTAAATTTTCTTTTATTGTTTCTAATTCAGGTAAGTCAAAAAATATTACATCGGAATACTCTTTAATCGTTGCTAAAATTGACTCCAAAGAAATCTTCTCATCTGATGCTAGGTCCATGATACTTTCCATATCAAAAATATACATGCCTTCAAATTGATAACCAGTAACAACAACTCCATCACGAGTAAGAATTTCGACTTCCATTGCTCCGGCGATAAGAGGCTTAAATACTCCATCTAAACTATCGGTAATCAAACTAGTTTTTTGAAATTGAACCTGAGAGAAGTAGCAAGCAACAGCTAACATGGCCTTTTGTTGAGAGTTCTTATACCCAACTGTTGAAAATGCAAAACTTGATATACCCTTTTGAGAGTATTCTTTAAAAAATCCCTTCGCCATTTGAAAAGACTCCGCTTCATTCTTAAACTGAATTCGGGAGTGCTTTCTCGCTTTGGAGGATACTTCTAAATTTGAATCTATAGTTAATGCTAAGCTCATAAAATCTCTTAATGTTTACTGAAAGTTAACTAATTCTTATCTTTAACTTTCACCTACTTCTCGGCACTTTGAGAATATATCTTCAACATTTATCAAGTTTTGCGCGATTTCAAAGAGTTGTAATTTTTAACTTAACTTAAGATATCCACCACGTACTCTTGAATATGCCACCTGTTCTAGGCAGGAAATTCTTCCGTCTTCGTAGAATTAATCATTTAGGCTAGAATTATAAGAAAATTTAAACTAGAGTTAGATACTATGCCACTAATTAAAGAATCCACATATAGACCGTCTAAGTTAATGAAAAATGGTCATATTCAGACACTTTACCCTTATTTTTTCAGAAAAGTTAAGGATATTAACTTCTCAAGAAAGAGACTTAAGACTCCAGACAATGATTTTCTCGATATTGATATAAGTGATATTAATTCTTCTAAATTGATTGTTCTATCTCATGGTTTAGAAGGCTCAAGTGATACTCAGTATATTCGAGGAATGACTAGACACTTTAATAATTTAGGATTTGATGTGGTCTCCTGGAATATGAGAAGCTGCTCAGGAGAGCTAAATTGGACAGAGAAATTCTATCATGCGCTGATGACAAGCGATCTTGATCAGGTTATTGAATTTTCGAAGTCAAGAAAGTCTTATCAGGAAATTAACCTAATTGGTTTTAGTCTTGGAGCAATTCTAACAAGTAATTATCTTAGCGAAAAAGCTCAACAAGTAGATCCACTTATAAAGAAAGCTACTGTGTTTTCTACTCCTTGTGACCTCTATTCTTCTGTTAAAGAGCTTTCGAGACCAATGAATAAAATGTATCTAGAGAACTTTCTAAGTACCATGAGAAAGAAGATTCTCCTTAAACACAACACGATTGGACTATCTAAAGTTGATGTTAAACATATTGGTAAAATCAAAAGCTTTGAAGAGTTTGATAATAGATTTACCGCTCCCCTACATGGCTTTAAGGATGCATATGACTATTATGAAAAAGGAAGTTGCAAACTTAAGTTAAAAAATATTGCGATACCAACTCTAATGGTTAATGCAAAGAATGACCCGTTCTTAGGTAGAGACTGTTTCCCTATAAAAGAAGCAAGGGATAATGATAATTTATATCTTGAAATCCCAAAGACTGGTGGTCACGTAGGTTTTTTTGAATCAATTAGAAAAGATATTCTTTGGTCTGAACTTAGGGCCCAAGCTTTTATCATGGATGAAGATATTATTAAGAGATAAAAAATCCCCTCAAAAGAGGGGCTTTTTTTATTTAGAAAATTTCATTTGATAGTTATTAGTAGCACCTTTGTAACCATAAACTTTTAAATAGTAAGTTCCCTCATTAACAGTCTTCGAAATACTTTCGAAATCTTTAGTCGTAGTTGAAGAGGATAGAACCTTTCCCGCAGAACTATATAACTTTAACTCAATATCACCTTTGCTATTAGAAAAGTTTAACTGAGCTTTAATAGTCGTAGTTTTAGTAACAGTAAACTTATAGTAGTCTACATCGTTTTTATAATCAATTGATTCTGAGAAGTCCGCACTAGAACTCAACAAGTTTGCAGTACTCATTGTATTATCAGAAGTTGGTGCACTTACAGGGGCCTTAACCGTTACAGCTAAATCGTAACTATTTATTGCTCCTTTATAACCAAAAATTACAAAGTATGCTTTAGAACCTGTCGAAACAAAAGAAAAGCCTTCATTATTACTAGATGACTCAACCTTTGAAATCACGTTTCCAGATGAGTCCACTGTGAATAAATCTAAGTCACCTTTTGAGTGAGTAAATGTAACGGTGATGTCAACTTTAGAACCTCTTTTTGCGTTTATTGAGAAAAAGTCTAAATCGTCAGTACGAGAAACTTTTAACCCGGAAAGCTTTTGTGTCTTACCTGATAGAGTATATGCTTTAGAAATAGTATCATTTGGTTCTGTTTTATCAGTTGTAGTGTTAGTTCCTGTAGAAGAACTAGATCCAATTAGAGTTGGAAACTTAGCTTTAATCGTCGGAACAATTTTAGACATAGGGACAGCATAGTTTTCATAACCTCTTCCCATTCCATTATTACCATACCCAGCATGATGAATGGCCACTACTTTATGAGTTGAAGAATCAAATACTGGAGACCCTGAAGATCCTCCTAAAGTATCTGCATTATGAGTGTATTCATCTTCAACTTTAGTGATACTACCTTTCGAATATTTTTTAGAGAAGTCACATCCTCTTTCAGAATAATAATCACAATTTTGTTGTACTATATAAATTCCTGTTCCTTGTCTTTTCGCAACTGAGTCAATTTTTACAAATCCAAATTTTCTACCAGGAGCACCAGAACACTTAAGTAATGCGAAATCATACTTTGCACTATTCATTAGAAATGTTGAACACTCATAAGTTTCCCAATCGCTTGGAGAAACTCCTTTTAAATGTCTAAAGCTTGCTGTCACTCCTTCTGCATGATCTCTTGAAGGGATACAGTGCTCATTTGTCATTAAAACATCTTCAGAAATAAGAAAACCTGTACATCTAGAACCCATAACTGGAAGAGTGATGTCTGCAACTGGACTAGACGCCTTTCTGATAGAATTTGTAGAAGTTAAAGTAGTGATTTCTTTCCAATCCAAATCACCGATAATGATTTGTGAATCAAAAAGCTCCATTGCGCCAACTGGCCCTTGGTCCTGTTTTCCACACGAAATGAATAAAGTAGTCATTAAAGTAAGTAGAACTAGTAAAGTTTTGTGGCCGTTTTTCTTCGAGGTGATCATCATAGTAGGACTCCCTTTCCCAAATATGAAATTCTAGGAGCTGGTCCTAGAAAAGTTGAAAAAACTATACCGATTCGATAGGTCTTTGACCTGTAGTTTTTACTAACATCTTCTTTCATAAAAAAAAGAGACTGGTTTTAAGTATTTCAATCACTTAGACATGATCACGTTTTTTGAGGGAGTGCGTTATGACACTCCCCTAGATCTATTTGAATTCAACAACAGAGAGTTCTTCGCCTTTATGGGAATGAATTTCTTTAGGTAATACAGAAACAATTAATTCCTCTAAAGCATCTATAATTTTTTCTTTCAAGAATGTTCTACCATAGACAATAGATACTTCTCTAGTCGGTACAGGTTTTCTAAATGGCTTAACCATTTTCTTTCTTGCAGCGCTAAGATCAAGTGTCGCCAGGTGAGGCAAGAGAGTATAGCCTGAACTTTGAACGACAAGATTTTTTAATGTCTCTAAGTTTCCCGATTCAAATCTCAAATTCTTATAGCTTCCTCCATCAAAGTTCATTGAGCAAACTTTCAAGACCTGTGCTCTAAAGCAATGACCTTCGTTCAAAAGCCAAAGACTTTCATCAGAGAGTTCACTTTCTTGAATTTCAGACTTCTTATAAAGTTCATGATCTTGTGAGACAAATAAGTGAAATGGTTCATAGAAAAGCACTCTCTCAATTAATGCTCCTTCATGAAGAGGTGTTACTAATATTCCCGCGTCGATCTCTTCCCTATCAAGAAGATCTATAATTTCTTCAGTTTTAAATTCTTCAATAATAAGCTCTACCTGCGGATATAAATCGGCGAACTTCTTGGCAAATAATGGAATAACATAAGCTGCAAGAGTTGGAATTACTGCAAGTCGAAATTTACCAGAGATCTGACCGTTATTATCCTCTAAGATTGTATGAATTCTATTATATTCTTTAATCACAACCTGCGCTTGCTTAACGACCTTCTCTCCATCACTAGTAGGAAGAATGGGTGATTTAGATCTATCAAAAAGAATAACCCCTAATTCATCCTCTAACTTTTGCAACTGCATACTCAGTGTTGGTTGGGTAACATGACACTCTTTAGCTGCCTTACCAAAGTGGCGATGTTTATTTACGGCCACAACGTATTCTAATTGAGTTAATGTCATGAAAAATCTCCAATTTTGTTGATAAATCATTATAATAAAGTTATTTCTTTCCTACAACTAATCAGGGGAGCTTTTGGCTGAGAGGAGTTTATGACTCGACCCTATAACTTGATTCAGGTAATGCTGACGTAAGGAGACTCGATGAAAAATTTTTCACCAACATTAAATTTAGTAGATATTATTACCCCCTTAGATTGGGTTATTTTTTCTGCAGTTCTACTACTTACGGCGGCAAGTGTAATCTGGGGAAATTCTTTAAAAAAGAAAACGCCTACTGATAAAGATGAAAACGACTACAACTACTTAGACCTATTACTTATGGGAAGACAACTAACCTTGCCTCTTTTCGTAGCGACTTTAGTTGCAACTTGGTACGGTGGTATTTTTGGTGTGACTAAAATTGCATTCAATCAAGGAATATTCAACTTTGTTACTCAAGGTGCATTCTGGTATGTGGCCTATTTGATTTTCGCATTTTTCTTAATTGATAAAATTAAAAGCTATGAAGCGCTAACACTACCTAACCTTATTGGAAAAATGTTTGGTCCAAAATCAGAAAGGCTAAGCGCGGTCTTTAATTTCTTCAATGTTCTACCTATCGCCTATGCAATAAGTCTTGGAACTTTTTCTCAAATGATTTTTGGAGGAAGTTTATGGGTTAATACAACTATAGGAATAACTTTTGTACTCCTCTACTCTATGTGGGGGGGTTTTAGAGCAGTTGTTTTCTCTGATTTAGTTCAGTTCTTTGTAATGTGCTTAGCTGTAGCCCTTATCTTAGGATTAAGTGTTTTTAACTTTGGGGGAATTTCATTTTTAAAAACTAATTTACCTGAAAGCTACTTTTCTCTAACAGGTACAGTAGGTGTCGCAACCACTTTTGTCTGGGGCTTTATTGCGCTTAGTACTCTAGTTGACCCGAACTTTTATCAAAGGTGTTTTGCTGCAACCTCATCTAAAACAGCTAAGAAAGGTATCCTTATCTCTACATTTATTTGGTTCTGTTTCGATATATGTACAACCTTTGGTGCAATGTATGCTAAAGCAGTTATTCCTGAAGCTGACTCTGCTCACGCATATTTAATTTACGCGGCTCAATTACTTCCAAATGGATTAAGAGGCTTTATGTTCGCGGGAATTTTAGCGACAATCTTATCTACCATCGACTCTTACCTTTTCTTGGCAGGCACAACCTTGGCCTTTGACCTTGCTCCTAAAAAGTTTAAGAATAATCCGCTAATTCACCACATAGGTGTTGTGCTAGTTGGTGTCATTGCAGTTATTATGTCCGAAGTTTTTAATGGAGATATTAAAACCGTTTGGAAGACTTTAGGTAGTCTCTCTGCTGCATGTCTTCTCTTTCCTGTTCTTTTTGGTTACCTATTTCCGAACAGAATAACTGACAATCAATTTGTTGCAGTATGTCTTTCTGGAGTCATTACTACATCCTACTGGCGCAACGCAAATCATCATGGATTCTGGGCAAATGTGGATGAACTCTATATTGGTGTGGCCACGACTGGTCTTTTACTGATATTTTTCTATTTTAAGTCCATAAAAAAAGCTTAATCTAATCAACTCGGCGCGAAATCATTTAAAAAAAATCTCACCTTTTCGTGCCATTTTCTATTCTTTGAATTATTCTTTAAGGCCACAAATACATATTTAAAAAAGGATGTTTCGATGACTACGAAACCTACAAACGAAGAAAGAAATAAGCAGGCCCTCGCATACCACAGCGGAGGAAGACCAGGTAAAATTGAAGTGAATCCAACTAAGGCATGCCTTACAGCGGAAGACCTCTCTCTTGCATACACACCAGGTGTAGCAGCTCCATGTCTTGAAATTGCAAAAGACCCTGAAGCGGCATTTAAGTATACCAGTAAAGGCAACCTTGTTGCTGTTATTTCAAATGGTACTGCAGTACTCGGACTTGGAGACATCGGAGCTCTTGCAGGTAAACCTGTAATGGAAGGTAAAGGTGTCCTCTTTAAAAGATTTGCAGATGTTGATGTATTCGACATCGAAGTTAATGAGAATACAGTTGAGGGCATGGTAAATATCGTTAGCGCTCTAGAGCCAACTTTTGGTGGAATAAACCTAGAAGATATCAAGGCTCCAGAATGTTTTGAAATTGAAAAGCAACTTATTGAGAAAATGAATATCCCAGTATTTCATGATGACCAACATGGAACGGCCATTATTGCTTCTGCTGGGTTTATAAATGCCGTAGAAATTGCTAATAAGAAAATGGATCACGTGAGAGTTGTCTTTAGTGGTGCAGGAGCTGCTGCTATGGCATGTGCTAAACTGTTCTACAAGCTTGGAGTAAAAAAAGAAAACCTTCTTATGTGTGATTCTAAAGGTGTAATTTACACGGGCCGTACTGAAGGAATGAATAGTTATAAAGAAGAATTTGCAACTGAAACAACGAAGAGAACTTTAGCAGATGCAATGATTGATGCTGATGCATTTATTGGTTGTTCAGCTAGAGGCGTTCTCACTGGTGATATGGTTAAAACAATGGCCAAAGATCCAATCATATTTGCAATGGCAAACCCAGAGCCAGAGATTTATCCTGACGAAGCAAAAGCGGTTCGTGACGATGTTATCATGGCGACAGGTAGAAGTGATTTTCCTAATCAAGTTAATAATGTACTAGGGTTTCCATTTATTTTTAGAGGTGCTCTCGACGTAAGAGCGACTAAAATTAATGATGAAATGAAACTTGCCGCCGTTAAGGCCCTTGCTGATCTTGCAAGAGAAGAAGTTCCTGAGGAAGTTAAAATGGCCTACTCCGGTCAAGAGTTTAACTTTGGTAGAGAATACCTTATTCCTAAGCCTTTCGATACAAGAGTATTAACAAGAGTATCGCCTGCTGTTGCTAAAGCCGCAATGGATTCAGGTGTTGCCAAGAATCCTATAAAGGATATGTTTGAATACGCAAAAGATCTTGAAGAAAGACTAGGCTCTTCAGCAAGATTCTTAAAGAGCTTAAGAGATAGACTATCGTCAAGGGTAAAAGCAAAAGGCAAGAAGACAAGAGTTGTTTTCGCCGAAGGTGCAAATACGAGAATTCTAGAAGCTGTAAATATTTTAAGAGAAGAAGGTAGAATCGAGCCAGTTCTTCTAGGAAAAACTGAAATCATTCACGCTCGTATGGATAAGCTTGGACTAGAGTCTCTTAAAGATATTGAGATTATTCAACCGTCTAAGCATCCAAAGTTTCAAGAGTTCTATAGAGAATACTGTTCAATGAAACAAAGAGATGGAGTTAGTATTTATCACGCAGAAGATAAAATGGCCCAAGAGAACTACTTTGGAGCAATGATGGTTAGAAAAGGTATGGCAGATACAATGCTATCTGGCCCAACCCTTAGTTACCCCGAATGCTTCAAGCCTGTTATTAATGTGATAGGAACTCAAGAAGGAACAAAAGCTGCGGGTGTATACATAATGATTTTCAAGAATAGAATTTTATTCTTGGCCGATACTACAGCGCAAGTAAGACCTACTCCAGAAGATCTTTGCGATATCGCAAGATCAACTGCTAAATTATTTAAGCAACTTATTAACAGAGACCCTAATATTGCATTTGTGAGCTTTTCAAACTTCGGTTCGAACTCACATCCAAATGCGAAGAAAATGAAAAAAGCAGTTAAGCTGTGTCACGAAAGATACCCTTCTCTTAAAGTTGAAGGTGAAATGCAAGCAGATGTTGCTGTAAATGGATTCATTAGAGAGAAGTTATTTGAGTTTTCAGACATGAAAGGGCCGGCAGATATTTTAATTTTCCCAGACCTTAACTCTGCAAATATAAGTTATAAACTTCTACAGCAGTTAAGTGAAGCAGATGCAATTGGTCCTATTCTAGTAAGTATGAAAGACACTGTTAATATTATACAAAGAACTGCACCTGTTTCAGAAATTTTAAATATGAGTAATATAACTGCGCTACTGGCAGAAGAGGAGTAAACATGGCCTTTACTAAAAATATTGTAAACACTGACCAGGCACCAGCTGCTGTTGGAACATACTCTCAGGGTGTAGAGCATAACGGAGTTTTCTACTTCTCTGGTCAGATTGGTATAGACCCAAAGACTTCTGTGCTACTGGAAGGTTTTGAAAACCAAATGGAACAAATCCTCAAGAATATTGATGGCCTACTAAACTCACAAGGTATTGATAGAACACATATTATCAAAACAAGTATTTTTGTAACTGATCTAGGAAAGTTTAATATTGTTAATGAAGCATATATTAAGTATTTCGAAGAGCCTTACCCAGCGAGAAGTTGTGTAGAAGTACCCAACCTTCCAAAAGGGGCCCTGGTAGAAATAGAGGTAATAGCGGCAAGATAATATGTTTAAAAAGAAGTATATATTTGAAACTAAAAGAACGAAGTTCCTTCGCTATTTTCAAAATAGTCTATTTGTTCTTTTAGTTTCAACAATACTTTACGCTATTATTTCATTACTCTTTATTTTAACAGCTAGAAACTTAAATCAACAAACAACTCAGAACTTTTTTAATCTCTCTCCTGACTTAATCGTTGTTTTCACAGGGGACTCGGGAAGAATTCCGCTCGCCATTGAAGTGGCGAAAAAGTACAAACAAAGTAATATCTTCATTACTGGAGTCTACTCAAGCAACTCTGTAGACTCTTTACTTAAGCCATTTGAGCTAGATGGCTCCTTTGATTCAAATATGCTTACAATTGATTATCTTGCTAGAAATACAGTTGAGAATGTAATTTCTACACTTAGACATCTACGTGAGAATAATGGAAATAAGAAAATTATTGTGATCTCTCATGATTATCATATTATGAGAATTAAACTAATTTTTAATGAATTGATGGATAGTGATGAAAATGTTGAAATTAACTACTTCGCAGTAAATGCTGATTATTCAAATCCAAGAAATATCAAGATTATGTCCAAAGAACTATATAAGTGGATAAGAACTTATGCATTCTTACTACTTTGGTCACCGGAATAGAAATTAACAATTTCGTGTTATTCGTATACGCTTTTTAGATTCACTAGACTCAAGAAGTTCTGCGAGTTCTTCTCTTTTGGCATTTAACTCTTTTCTCATGTCTTCATTTTCAATCTCAGCAACACTTGGAAGATCTACTTTAAGATTTTTTGCTCTCTCAAGACGAAGAATTAAATTAATCTCATCTAACTCTTCTTTTAGAATTAAGTTCTTCTTCTTAAGCTCTTCATCTCTGGCCTTACTAATATCCCTACTCGAAATTGCATTCTTAATCTCTTTCTTCTTTCTAGTTAAGTCTTTATAAGAATTTGAAAGAGCAATTCCCTGCATTTCATTATTCTTCATAAGTTGAATATTCTGAGCAATGATTTGCTCTATATCTTTGTGAAGTCGCTCTTTTTCGACGATAGCTTGTTCTTTCTTTAAAGAGAGTTGTTTACCAACTTTTTCTAACTCTACTCGCTCTTGTTTCAATTTTTTATAGTTTTCTTGAAGTTTATTAACTTCTTCAATCTTATAAGAAGATTCATTATTACTCTTTTCGTAGCTTGATCTTAAAGAAGATATTTTCTCTTGTTCACCAGCAAGCTCTTTAAGTAACACTTCTTCCTTCTTAGCAGTACTCAGCTTCTTTTGAGACAACTTGTTAATTGATCTCTCTAAACTTTCCTTCGTCTCTTTTAGAGACGATAGATTCATCCTTGATATTTCAATACTAAAGTCGAGTTTATTTTTACTTTTTACTAAACTATCTTCCTTGCCTATCAACTCATCATTTTCAACACGAACCTTATCTAATTCTAGAGTTAGAGTATTGAATTGAGCTTCACTCATAAATACTTCATTTGCTTTAAGATATATTCTTTGACTAAGGTCTGACTTTTCATTCTCTTCTACGAGCTTCAACTCTTTCAAATGAATCAATTCCTTAGTCAGATTTTCTTTCTTAAGAGTAAGTTCATGAAGTTCTTCAGATGCCTTATGATTTTCTTCACTCAACTCTTGCTTGGTCTTTAATTCTTCTAAGACAACTACGTTTTTCTGTTCAATTTCAATCAAGCATGACTTCACATCATCTTTTGTTAATGCGAGCTTCTTAGTTAGCTCCTGTATTTCAAGGCGTTGCTTCTCAATCTCACTACTTAATTTACTTTTTTCAGTTGTACTACTTTCTAGACTTTGTTCAAGTCCATTGAGCTGCATCTTCTTATTAATAACTTCTTGCTTAAGTTCATTAACAGTTCTACTAAGCTCTCTCTTTTCACTTTCGATTAACTTAATCTCAGCTTTAATCTCATTCGTACAATGATTAAGCTTAGATAGAGATAAATCTAACTCATCCATCTCTTTTTCAATACTCGACTTAGCTACAAATATTTCTTGTACCGATTTTCTTAGCAAAGAATATTCTTTATTTTTAGATTCAATACTAAACTTTAAATCTTGATTTTGAAATTCGAGATCTTGAACCACATCTCTTTGAAAATCATGCTCTTTTCTTGCTTGAGATATTTCATTTTCAAGTCTATCTCTACTTTCTTCTTCTTTGTTGTTTAATTCTTTAAGCTCTAGAGATTTTTCTTTATATACTTCTATATCTTTTTTAATTTTTTCTATATTAAGAGTACACTCAATATTATTTGCTTCTATTTCATCAACTTCATTATTTAAAAGTTGAATTTCTTTCTGAATTGCTTCCCTATGTGAGCTCTGAGTTCTAACTTCCCTTTGCTTTAAGTCAAAGATTACTTTCATTCTAGAAACTTTCTCTTCAAGAGAACCAAAGCGTTGTTGAGAGAAATCTAACTCTTGTTCTGATTTTTTTAGAAGGTTGCTAGAATTAGAAATCTGAATATTTAATTGATCAATTTCTTTTTCAATATCAAAACGTCTTCTTTCTATTTGAGACTTTTCATTTCCAATAACTACAATTGAAGAGAGTATTTCTTTATTCTTATCTTCAAGAACTTCCTTGGACTTCAGAAGGATACTTTCATCCAACTTCTTTTGCCTTAATAATTTGTCATGGTTTAGAAACTTTTCATAAACTAGCTCGACTTTACTCTCTAGTTGCTGATTTTCTTTTTTTGCCAAATTATTAGAACTTATTAACTTAGTGTACTCTTCTTTTAATTTATCAATTTGAGAAACAAGATCTAGATAGGTCTCACTAAGAAGATCCTTACTTTGAAGGTGAAAGCTAGCACGCGCGGCCTGTCGGTCTTTCTTTTTCAAGTAGTCATTCACTAAACTTGTAAATGTCTTCTCAATAATAGATTGCTTTAAACTTTTCACACATCACTCAACTTAAAATGTTTTTATAATACTCTTGCACATTTTCTCACTTCATATAAGAAAATGACAGGGTGGGCAAAAATATCGTAAGTACTGTTCAATATTGCCTAAAGAGAATACTTTAACAGAGAAATACGAAGCGATTTCCATGCGTAAGTAAAAGAAAACACGAAAAGTAACTGAGTAAAAAAGATGAGTACGACTTAAACTCTATCTACTGAAATAACTTCTTCAACCGCTTCAACACAGTTAATAGTTTTCAGTAATTCTGAAAAGTCATTTACTTCAACTTCAAAGATAAAGCTACCTTTTCGATCAGGTAAAGACTTTGCAAGTGCAGAGCGAATATTAACACCGATATTATTTATATTCTTAGATATCTGAGAAAGAATTCCTGGCTTATCGTGAGTTATAACTCTAATATTCACAGGATGCTTAAAAGTAAATTCAGAGTTCCACTCTACATTTACATTTCTCCCAATATCACCAGCATCGACCCTGTTGCAGCCCGCAGTATGTACAGTGATTCCTCTTCCTCTTGTGATATAACCTATTATCGGATCACCTGGAATTGGATTACAACATCTTGCCATTCTAACAAGTACGTCATTCATACCGTCTACTATAACTGCATTATCTTTATTGGATTTTTTTCTAGCGCTCTTAGAAAGAGTTTTTGAGAAAGAATCTATTTCATCAAGCTCCGTACTAACTTTCTCGTCTTCAGCCGACTGAAGAGAGCTATAGCACGCTATAACTTGTTTTGCTGTAAATTTACCTGTCCCTACATTAACCATTAAGTCATCATCACTGGCAACGTTCAGACTTTTAAGAACTTTTTTCGTCTCTGGCAACTTCAAAGCATTCTTGAAAGAGGTGCCAACAATGCGAAAAGCTTTTTCAAGAATCTCTTTACCGACATCTCTATTCTTATCTCTCTCTACTTTTAGAAGCCATTGTTTTATTTTCTGTTTTGCCTTTGAAGACTTTACTACGTTAACCCAGTCCTTATTAGGAGTTTGGTTCTTACTAGTAAGTATCTCAACTGTATCCCCAGACTTTAACGTATATCTAAGTGGAACCATTCTACCATTAACCTTAGCGCCAACAGTTTTGTGCCCAACTTCAGTGTGTACAGCATATGCAAAATCTAGTGGTGTTGCTCCATAACGTAGTTCACGAACATCCCCTGTAGGGGTAAAAACAAAAACACCTCCCACATCAAGATCATTTTTAATAACATCCATAAACTCAGCGTTATTATCAACACTCATATTGAATTCTAAAAGTTCTTGAACCCAATCAAGCTTTTTACCAAATTCATTATTTCCTTCTTTATATTTCCAATGAGCAGCGATACCTCTTTCTGCAACATCATCCATTTCACTAGTACGAATTTGAATTTCAATTCTCTCCGCTCTAGGTCCAATTACAGTTGTATGCAATGATTGATAATTATTAACTTTAGGTATTGCAATATAGTCTTTGAAACGACCTGGGATAGGAGTAAATGAAGAGTGAATAATCCCTAAGGCCTTGTAGCATTCAGTAATATTACTAACCATTATTCTAAAGGCCAGAACATCTTGAATCTGCTCAAAGTCTACACCTCTAGCACTCATCTTCTTATAAATTGAGTAGAAATGCTTAGACCTTCCCTTCACATCACACTTTAAAGAGTATTCAATAAGCTTATCTTTTATCTCTTCGATCGTTTCTTTTATATAAGATTCTCTTTCAGATTTTTTCATCGCTATCTTTTCAGCTAAGCGATAATAAATCTCAGGTTTCATAAACCTTAAGCACAAGTCTTCTAACTCGGCCTTGACTGAGTTAATACCAAGACGACTAGCAAGAGGAACATAAATCTCGAGAGTCTCTAAAGCAATCTTCTTCTGTTTTTCATCAGATACATACTGAAGAGTTCTCATATTATGCATTCTATCTGCAAGCTTAACTATGATAACTCTAAGGTCCTTTGCCATTGCAACGACCATCTTTCTAAAGTTCTCGGCCTGAGACTCTTCTTTTGTTTTGAATTTAATTTTAGAAATTTTAGTCAGACCGACAACGATTTGTGCGATATCGCTAGAGAACTCTTTCTCAATTTCTTCAGGAGTAACATCGCAATCCTCAACGACATCATGAAGAAGACCCGCAACGACACTATCCATATCCATTCTAAGCTTGATCAGAGTTCCAGAAACATTTATTGGGTGAATAATATATTCTTCACCAGAACTTCTCATCTGCCCGCTATGGGCCTTGGCCGCAAAGGTGTAGGCCTTTCTCAATAGAGCAAAATCCGCATCAGGATAATAAGCTTCCATCCTCTTAACTAATTCATCAATATTTAAATCTCTTTCATGAGAGAAGTCTAAAGGGTGAAACATCTAATTATCATTCCTAGGATTCTATTATATTATTTATGATAGTCTTTAATTCGTTAAACGCAGTCTCTAAGTCTTCATTTTTTACGCAATAATCATAATCGTCTTTTCGTAAGACTTCCTTCTTAGCGTTAGATAGTCTTAGATTAATTATACCTGTACTCTCCGTACCACGTCCTCGAAGTCTTGACTCTAAAACTTCAATTGAAGGAGGAGCAATAAAAATGGCCTGGGCCTTATCCTTAAAGTAGGCCTTAAAAGAATCAGTTCCTTGAACATCAAGATCAAAGAGTAAGTGCTTACCTTGCTCTAATTCGGATTCAACGAACTTTTTAGAGGTTCCATAAAAATTTGAATGAACTTCTGCCCACTCTAAGAATTCTCCATTTTCCTTCATTTTAAGAAAAGTATCTTTATCTATAAAATTATAAGCAACACCATCAACCTCACCAGGACGTATTGGTCGAGTTGTATAGGAAACCGACTCGACTAAAGACGTAACACTGTCCTTAATCTTTTTGATTAAAGTTGATTTTCCAGTCCCCGAAGGAGCGACAATAACGATTATTTTACCAATACTCATAATTACTCTAAGTTTAGGCCTTGTTCTCTAATTTTTTCTAATTGTACTTTCATCTGTACGACATTATCGGAGATTTCCTTTAATGAAGATTTTGAACCTATGGTATTTGTTTCCCTATTAAGCTCTTGAACTAAGAAATCTATCTGCCTACCAATTTCTCCACCGCTACTCAATATTGAATCAAACTTTTCAAGATGTGCTTGAATTCTATTTATTTCTTCATGAACATCGACTTTTTCTAAGTAATAGACCACTTCCTGTAAAAAACGAGGCTCATCAACACTCAGCTCTGTAGAAAACTCTGAAAACTTCTTTCTAAGTCTCTCTTCTACGTTAGACTGAAATTGATCAGCTAAGGCAACAATCTCCTTGTAGTGAATTTCGTATTGTGCCCTATGTGAGTTGATAACCTTTAACATTTTCTCGCCTTCAGACTGGCGTGACTTCGTGAGGCTCTCTAAAGCAAGAGAAAAGGCTTCTTTTGCTAACGAAATAGTTTCTTCCGACGAGTCTTCTAGGTCTTTATAGAAGTCTTGTCTTAAGAATTCACCTGGAGAGATTGTAAGTTCAACTCCCTTATTTTTAGAGATCTCTTTAAAAATATCAATGAAAGCATTCACTTTCTCAGTATCAATATCATCAAATTTTGATTTACCTTCAGACTTTTTATAGTTTAAAGAAATTTCAAAACTTCCTCTTTTGAATACATCTGCGACTTTATTTCTAAGGTCGAGCTCAATAGGTGTAAACATAGAAGACATTTTAAAACGCATATCTTTGAAACGATGATTAACACTCTTTATTTCAGAAGTGATAGTCCAATCATCATTACTTGCTTCGCCTTTTCCAAAACCTGTCATCGACTGTATGGTCACTAAAATCTCCCTACTGAACAGAAGTCATGGTTTGATTTCCCATTCTTCTAAATTTTTCAAATCTCTGCTCAAGCAGCTTATCTGTTTTAACTTTTGAAAGCTCTACAATTTCTTTGGAAATGGCCTTCTTAACTAATTCGTATGTCGCGCTCTTATCTTTGTGAGCTCCACCGATAGGCTCCTTAACAATCGAATCAACAACTTTTAATTCAAAGGCCTTACTAGGTCCAAGCTGAAGTGCATTTGCAGCATCCTCTGCCTTCTTAGGATCGGCCCATAAAATCGAAGCACAAGACTCAGGAGAAATTACAGAATAGATCGAGTACTCCATCATCATAACCTTATCAGCAATAGCAATTCCTAATGCACCACCTGATCCACCTTCACCAATAACTAAAGAGATAATCGGAGACTTAATATCAAACATCTCGGCCAAGTTTTCAGCGATAGCGCATGCTTGACCTCTTTCTTCGGCACCAATCCCAGGGTATGCACCTGGAGTATCAACTAGAGTTACAATTGGAATACCAAATCTTCCTGCCATTTGCATAATACGAAGAGCTTTTCTATAACCTTCCGGTCTGGCCATTCCAAAGTTATGCTTAACCTTCTCTTTGGTTTTACTACCTTTTTCAATTCCAATAATAGCAACTTTGTGTCCATCAATTTTTCCAAAGCCAGTTATCATTGCATGATCATTAGCAAAGTGGCGATCACCGCAAACCTCTTTAAAGTCTTCAACCATATTATTTATATAATCAATTGTGTGAGGACGATTTGGATGTCTTGAAAGCTGAACGCGCTCCCAAGGATTTAAGTTCGTATATATATCCTGAATCAAAACTGATACCTTTTTTTGAAGAGCATTAATCTCTTTACTAATATCAATTTCAGGTCGAAGTGAAGCTTCCTGGAGTTCTTTAATCTGATTCTCTAAATCGCGAACGGGCTTTTCAAATTCTAATGTGTAGTTATTGAGTATATCACTCATTCTTACCTCACTTTAATTGTGTAGTTATGGCGCATAAAAATGAGACCTTTTGGTCCGATTATAAGCCCCTCATACTAGGAAAAATGATGGAATACTTCAAGTTTTGGCACAAAAAAAAGAGGTCTTAGACCTCTTTCATGCTTTGCGTAATTTATATCTTTTTTCTAGTCTAAAACCCAACCACTCACCTTTCCATTTTCAAAGTAAACTTGCTTAACTTCGCCATTATCATAGAAAGACCAACGCTCATTTTCATATTTTGGATCCCCTGCAACATCAACTTGTGCAGGTCGCCCCCAACTTCTCATAACATCTTCTTTTTTCATACCAACTAGTACCGTTGGAGCAACTGCTGTTTTATATCCAAACTCATGGCTAGCAGGTCTACGTATATTTTCCTTATAAACACTAAACATCTTACTTTGGACATAGCTCTCTCTTTCATAGGCAGAGAGATTTAAATAGTAAATTTTCTCAGAGTCAGAGTTCAAATAATCTATAACTGACTGATATTGTGTATATTGCTCGTCTGATAGTCCATTCACTTTCCTAGAGAGCTCTTTTTGAACAGAACTCATCTGCTCAACTTCTTCTTTAGTTGCCCCATCAAGTGGAGTTCTCTTCATTACTTCTTCTCTGGTCCTATGTGCTCGGCCTGTATCTCCAGCAGTTTGCTCAAAATCTCTTCCGGCCACCCAAAATGAATCAGTTTCGTGTTCCATTTCATCTATGAAACTTCTATTCGTGAGTAACTGAGTACAACTACTTGTAATTACAAGTAATACCAGTAAAGTTCCTAGTCTTGTCATCTTCATAACTAATACCTGTTAAACTTACACCACTATTGGAGTAACAATATATCTATCGGTGAATCCAAAAGCTAAAATGAAAATTTGAGACTTTTTTATAGGAACAGGACATTTTTTCCAGAATAGAGTATTTTCTTGGCCTCTAAATCACATAAATCCTAAGAATTACTAAAATTGTGTCGATAAGCAAGCTGGAGGCAGCTTTGAAGTTTTGGATAAAAATCGAAACATTTCTAAATAAAATCATAGAAAGTATTCTTTCTATGCTTGGTCGTGGAATCTCAAAATCTACTCCTGAAAATATAAAGAAGAAGATTGACTCTAGTAGAAGTAAAATTGAACAAACAAAGAAAAATACTAAAGACTTTATAGCTAATAAAGGTGAACAGGCCCTCGCAAACACATTAGACATTAAAAATAAAACATTAAAAAAAGCAGATGAAATACAAAGTAAAAGCTTAGAAATTGTTACTAAAGCAAAAGAAGTTGATTACAAGAAAGTAGATTATAAGAAACTTATCTTTGGATTATTTCTCTTTATTACACCAGTTTTTGCTAAGGTTAAATCATGGGTAGGAGCTCTTGGTCCAAAAACAATTATTTCCTCTACCCTTGCAATTACTATTGCAACACTCTCTTCCATTTCGATCTATACACAAAGTAAAAAGATATCTGAAAAAGCGACAGCTAGTGCTAGAGAGCCAGCATCTGAGGTTGAAAACGCGACAGCAGTAAGTAAAAGAAAAGGTTACTATAAACTAGAAGAAAAAAGATTTATGATCACTAATGTGACAATGCCAGTTTATATTGGAACAACAGCTAATTTGAAATCTCTAAGTATTGACTTTACTTTTGTTAGCTCAAATAGATATATCAAAACATTTTTTGATCGCAATAGGCACTTAATAAAAGATAGAATGAACTCAACTATTCAACCTTTAATTCCAGAGTTTCCTCTAGAAGCAGAGGGGAAAAAGATCATTAAGGAGAAGATACAAATTGAGCTCAACTCCTTAATAAAAGAACTTGATATAAAGGGCGAAATTGACGAGGTCCATATCACATCAATACTCGCAGGTTAATTCAAGCCGCAGTCTTCAATACATTCTTTACAGTATTAACAGAGACCCCCAATGTTTGTGCGGCAATTTTAATATCACCATGACACTTCGAAACGATATTTGAAAAATAACTCGCCTTAACATCTTTATAATTCATAGAATTATAAGTGCCTCCTTCAGCAGTGACAATTTCACCTAAAAGTTGTTCATCTATAAAATCATAATCTAAACGTCTCCCACTACTAAGAACTCTCTTTTTTTCTAAATGACCACGTAGTTGCCTAATATTTCCAGGCCAAGAAAACGAGCACAGAAATTTTTCAAGTCTGATACTAACGACACAATCTTTTTCTAATTCAAAATCCTTAATGACTTCTTTAATTTTATTAACATCCTCTCTTAAAGGACTCAGGCGTATAACTTCTCCACAAGCTATTCTATAGTACATATCTTTTCTAAATCTTCGCATTTCTACTAGCGAGTTCAAATTTTGACCGGAGGCAAATATGATTCTGATATCAACAAACTTATCTTCATTACTACCTACCTTTCTAAAACTATTGCTATCCAAAAATAGTAATAGTTTTGTTTGTAGCTCCAATGAAACTGAATCGATCTCATCAAGAAAAAGAGTTCCGCTTGATGCCTGCTCAATAGCACCAACCTTTTCGTTGATTGCACCTGTAAAGGCGCCTTTAATATGTCCAAAAAGTTCAGACTCTAAAAGATTTGCTGAAAAAGAAGACAGATTCAAGTGTACAAATGGTCCCACTCTCTCGCTTCTTCTGTGAATTTCTTTCGCCAAATAACTCTTACCAACACCGGTTTCCCCTTCGATAAGAACTGGTAAATTCGATCGCACAATTTGGGCGGCCATCTTAAAATGTTTCTTTTCTTTGTAACGAATATAGTCGAATTCTAAACGATTGTGTCCAAGGTCCACTTTGTCTCCTTGAGTGATTATTGCACTGAAAACAAGATTTCCATTAAGCTTAAAAGGTATTTTATTTAAAGAATTTAAAATATAGAACTGTCCATGTACTTGTTGGTTGAGTACTAATTCAAATTCTAAGCTTTCATTTTTAAATGAAGGTAGCAAAAACTGTGTTCCACTTAGACTAGTATCACCATCGAAATTTGAGTGAATTTCATATTTTGTTCTATTTAAAGTCACCTTTTGTGATTTCCCGTATAAAGGCCTTATCAACAACTTAGAGTAAAATAATTGTGAATCTTCTAGATCTTGATTTAATCTCACTTTTTTCTCCTTAATTTAGGTATTTATGTGTATTTTTTTCAGTCCAGACATTTTCATTATCAGTGCCATACTATATAAAGTGATTTCGACGATATAGAAATTTTAGTGGTATAGAAATTTGACCACAGGTACAAGGAAAGAATAATGGCCTACGAAATAGCAAAAGATACATGTAAATTTAGATTTGGAATGAGCAATCCAGAGCAACTAGATGCTTGGCTAAAAGAAAATCCAAAGGCCATTGGACTTAGTTTTGTAGGAAGATCTAATGTTGGTAAGTCATCTACAATAAACTCTCTCTTTGGCAAAAAAATGGCCAAAACCTCAAAAACACCTGGTCGTACCAGAGAAATTAATATTTTTTCTTTTCGTTTGAATAATGATGGAAAGTTAGACGAGTCTCTACCTGAGTTCTACTTTTACGATTTACCAGGATATGGTCATGCTCAAGTTTCCAAGGAAATGTCTAAGAACTGGGAAGTGCTAATAGGCACATTCTTTAGTGAAATATCATTACATACTTTAATGCTTAATATTCAAGATGCAAGACACCCTAATCAAAAATCTGATCAAGAGTTTCATTCTTTCTTAAAAGAGTTTAGTTTTGAAACTTTTATTCTTTTTAATAAAATAGACAAACTGAAGAAACAAAAAGAAAGAGCAGCACTAAATAAGCTTAAACCAGTATTATCCAAAGAGTTTAAGTGGGTAAAGCAAATGTACTTCACTTCGGCAGAGAGTAAGGATGGCCTATCTCAAGTTGAAGAAGCAATTATATCCTATTTATTAAGACAGGAAAGTTTACTACAATCAATGGATGGGTAGTGAAATTGCAAATGTTTATCTGGGTGCGTTTATATATTATATTCTTATATTAAACGCCACTCTTTTATTCTTTTCACGACCTACATTTCTAGATAGATTTGACTTTAATTTTGGCACAATTCGCATAAGGGCAGCTTTGGCCCTTTTACTTTTTCTCACAAGTATAATTCTTGGTTCGATAACTTATTTATTAAGAATATTTAATGGAATGATAATACTCTAGCTATTCTTTTTAATTTCAGAAACGTCATTCTCTATAGTCTCTAGATCAGCTTCACATTTCTTGATTGTATTTACGAGCTCTTGAACCCTCATGTGTTCCCATTTAAGCTCCCCTTTTTCAACCGCTTTAAAAGCAAGGTGACCCAACTCTTCATAAGACTCATTTAAGACAGAGTTTGTCTTCGAAGCACTTAACATTTTTTTCCCAATTTCGGTCGTCTTCTTAAGCTCTTCCTGACATGTTTGAACGATATCGTTAATTTTATCTTTCCATTGAGGTTGTTTTTGCATGCTTAGCTCCTATGAGTAATTACATGAAGATTATAACTTTTATCAATATTAATGGGAAGACAAGATTATACTTCCATTAATTGATAAAAATTGTCCATTGAGACTTGAGTCGGTAAACAATAACCTCTGCCTATATAATCAATATGCCTCTATAATAGTTTCATATGCTTAAAGACTTATTATCTAAACTACACATAATTTCTCCAAAAGAAGATCAAAAGAAATTTGATCAAGCTTTTTCTAAACTATATAAAGTTTATGGGAAGACAGAAGACCCATGGGGCTTAAATCTTCACAAAGCTAGAAAGAGCATGGAGTATATCTATCCTCTTTACAAGGACTACTTTAAAGTTCGTGTGTTCGGCAAAGAAAATGTACAGGACCAACCTTATATAATAACTTCAAATCACTCAGGACAGATTGCTATAGATGGAATGCTCATTTCAACAGCATTTGCTATGGACGTTGACCCGCCTAGAATTTTAAGGGCCATGGTTGAAAGGTTTTTCACGGGACTACCTTTCGTAGGAACCTGGGCCGCAGAAGGTGGAGCAGTTTTAGGAGACAGACAAAATTGTATAAAGCTCCTTGAAAAGAATCAATCAGTTCTAGTATTCCCTGAAGGAGTTAGAGGTGTTTCTAAAAGTACTCCAGACTATTATAAAGTCCAAAGCTTTACTAAAGGATTTTTTAGAATCGCTCTGAGTTCAAACTGTGCTATTCTCCCTGTTGCAGTAATAGGTGCTGAAGAAACTTTTCCATATGTTTACCAAGCAAAGAGCATTGCTCGTATGCTGGGTCTTCCGGCCTTACCTATTAGTGCTAATTATCTACCTCTTCCCTCTCCTATAGATATATATATAGGAAAACCATATGAATTACCAAAGGGACTCAATGCTGATTCTCCTGACAAGGAAATCAATCAACATATCTTTGAAATAGAAAGTACAATTCAATCAATGGTGAATGAAGGGCTAAAAAGTAGAAGGGAATTTTGGGCCAATGTTAAAAAATAAAAAGAAAATTCTTATAATAGGTGCCGTAGGAGGACTTGCTCGAATTCTTAGTGGTCTTACTGCAAAAGAACTTGATCAGTATGAAATTATTGGCGTTGATACTAGGGATTTAAGTCATCTTCCTAAAAAAGCAAATATAAGATACGAAAAAATTAAATATACACGCGGAGACTTTGAAAGACTATTCAGAGACAATAACTTTGACACTGTTTTCCACCTAGCACGTATGAGCCATGCTCAGTCTAACAAGACAAATCTTGCACAAAGACTTGACCTTAATATAATGGGTACAAATAGAATTTTAGAATTATGTCTAAAGTTTGAAGTGAAAAAAGTGGTTATCCTTAGCACCTATCATGTGTATGGTGCACTTTCAGATAATCCTACATTTATATCAGAAGACTCTCCTCTAAAAGCAAGTATCAAGCATCCAGAGCTTAGAGATGTAACAGAAATGGATCAATTAGCAACCAATTGGATGTGGAAAAATCAACACCAAATAGAAACAATCGTTCTAAGACCATGCAGTATAATTGGTCCACAAATTAAGAACTCAATGAGCCAATACTTAACAACTCCATATGCTCCAGTTGGCATAGACTTTAACCCTATGTTTCAATTTATACATGAATTTGATATGGCAAATATTCTATTTAAATGTATCAATGACGTCCCAACAGGAATTTATAATATTGCCCCTGACGAAGTCATTAGTATTAGAGAAGCTAAAAAGCAAATTGGAATTCCTTCTATTAGTCTTCCTATATTTGCGCTTTCTCCAATGGCCATCGCTGTAAAAAAACTTTGGAGTTTTCCGGATTATCTTTTGGAATATTTAAAATACTCATGCATAATCGATAATTCTGAAATAAAGAAACATATAAAAGACGATCTCTTTCGTTTTACTACAAGAGAGTCACTAGAGTTACTAAAACTAAGGTAAGTAGTAGATGGGCATAAGTGATCTTCCAAGAAAATTTAAACTCACTCCTTTTACTGAATATTTTCTTTATGCGAATTACTCAGTAACTTCTATAATGATTCTTATGGACAAAAACTTGATTGCTGAAAAAGATGCTATTTTTTCAGTAGTTGGCGCGTGTCTATCCATATTTCTTATAAAAATATACTCAAAGTATTTTTCAAGTACAAAAAGACAGATAAGACAAATTCTTGGCGTTTTTATAGTTATTCCGGCACCAGTAATCCTCTTGGTCTTGTCAGACAAAGGATTTATAACGAACAATGAAGCCTATCGCATTTTTGAAATTCTTTCTTTAATATCAATAGGCCTTATAATCTTTCTCGCTAATAGATCTCTCATAGGAGATCGAAACTCTTTAATAAAGTCCTCTATTGGAGTTTGTCTATATTTTATCTATTTTGAAGGACTTGAGTATTTAAAAAGTCTCTTTATTTAAACAAATACGTCCACCAATTATGGCCAAGTCATATTATGAACCTTAAAATAAATAAAACTACAAAGGATTATATATGACTAAATCAGAAGTTAATTTACCGAAACTCATCGGTACGATCGTCGTTGGTTCTATAATATGGTTCATGCCTGTTCCTAAAGAACTCGACCCTAGAGCTTGGCATCTCTTTGCAATATTTGCGAGTACCATTCTTGGTATTATTCTTAAAGCTATGCCTATGGGTTCAATGTGTATGGCATCTTTAGCGATAGCTCTTTTTACAAACACACTTAATATTAAAGGAGAGGCACTTTCGGGCTTTTCAAATGGAACGATCTGGTTAATTGTCATTGCTTTCTTTATAGCACGAGGATTTATCAAAACAGGCCTTGGTAATAGAATTGCTTACTTCTTTGTTTATACACTTGGTAAGAAAACGCTAGGTTTGTCTTATGGACTGGCACTTACAGACCTAGTTCTCGCTCCTGCGACTCCGTCAAACACAGCGAGAGCGGGGGGAATTATTTTTCCTATTATGAAGTCTTTATCTTTAAGTTATGACTCTAAACCTAATGAGCCTTCTAGAAAGAAAATTGGAGAATTTTTAACCCTGAGTTGTTTTCAAGTTGATGTTATAACTTCTGCCATGTTTCTTACTTCAATGGCTGCAAACCCACTTATTCAGAAATTTGCTGGTGATAATGGAGTAACCATTACATGGGGAAATTGGGCCCTAGCAGGACTAGTTCCAGGCCTTGTTTCATTACTTGTTGTTCCTCTCATTATTTATAAACTCTACACCCCAGAAATCAAAGAAACTCCTAATGCCAAAAAAATTGCACAGGAAAAACTTACTGAAATGGGACCTATTTCTAAACAAGAATGGATAATGATTGGCGTCTTCTGCTTTCTTATTATCTTTTGGGTATTAGGAACAACACTAGGTATAAATGCCACAGTAACAGCTTTTGGTGGTCTTTCCGCTCTCTTAATTACAGGAGTACTAAAATGGGAAGATATTAAATCTGAAAAAGGTGCTTGGGATACGCTGATTTGGTTTGGTGTACTAGTGATGATGGCCGATTTCTTAAATAAACTAGGCTTTGTTCCATGGTTTAGTCAGTTTGTTTCTGCAGAAGTTACTGGCCTGTCTTGGATGGTTGCTTACCCGATACTTCTTGGAATCTATTTCTATTCTCACTACATGTTTGCATCTGCAACGGCCCATGTGACAGCTATGGCCGCTGTATTTATGGCCGTTGGTATTGCTGTTGGTGTTCCTCCGTTTTTAATGGCAATTTCCTTAGGTTTTTTCTCAAACCTATTTGGTTGCTTAACTCATTATGGAATGGGTCCCGCTCCGGTATTATTTGGATCAGGTTTTGTAGAGCTTGGCGATTGGTGGAAAGTTGGTTTCATCATGTCCATTGTCAATATACTAATATGGATGATAATTGGTGGAGCTTGGTGGAAAATACTAGGTCTTTATTAAATCTCAGCAGGCCTAATGGCCTGCTTTTTTTTTCATTTTAACAAGTTTGCCTTTAGTAGGTCATGATTCATTCTAGCAATATTAGAAATAGAAATCTGCTCGGGACACTCTATTTCACATGCCCCTGTAAAAGAACAGTGCCCAAAATCTTCTAGCTCCATTTGATTTGTCATGCCCAACACTCTAGCATTTTGTTCAGGACTTCCTTGAGGAAGAGAATTTAAGTGAGTAATCTTTGCTGATGTAAAAAGCGCTGCGGAAGAGTTTTTACAAGTTGCTACACATGCACCACATCCAATACATGCAGCAGCGTCCATCGAATAATCTGCAACATCTTTACCAATAAGTATCGAGTTTGCTTCAGGAGCAGTTCCAGTTTTAGTACTCATAAAACCGCCACTTTGAATGATACGATCAAAAGAACTTCTATCAACTACAAGATCTTTCACGACTCTAAATGCTTTTGCTCGCCAAGGTTCAACAACAATAGTATCCCCTTGTGAAAAACTTCTCATATGTAGCTGGCATGTTGTAGTATTATCATTAGGACCATGTGCTCTACCATTTATAAAAACTCCACACTGTCCGCAAATCCCTTCTCTACAATCATGATCGAAAGCAATCACAGATTCACCCTTTTTTACTAATGATTCATTAAGGGTATCTAATGCTTCCAAAAAAGACATTTCAGAGCTTATATTATCAACTTCATAGTCGTGGAACTGACCTTTCGTATCAGAATTAAGTTGTCTCCAAATTTTAAAAAATACTTTCATTTATATGACCTTACAGTAGGTTTAATATATTCAAACTCTAGTTTTTCTTTATGAACTTTATAGTCGCCTTCATTATATTCCCAGGCAGAAACATAAGAATATTTTTCATCATCTCTTAACGCCTCCCCCTCTTTTGTTTGAAATTCCTCTCTAAAGTGAGCACCACAAGACTCATCTCTTTCAAGGGCATCCAAACACATTAGCTCAGCTAATTCTATGAAATCTGACAAACGAAGAGCTTTTTCCAGTTCAGGGTTTAGCTCCTTATCACTTCCAGTAACTATCACCTCATTCCAAAAAGAGGATTTAATTTCTTTAATCTTCTCTATCGCATTTTCAAGACCTAACTTATTTCTACTCATTGCGCACTCTTGCCACATAACCGCACCAAGTTCACGGTGAAACTCATCAACGGTTTTACGACCGTTAATATTCATCAATCGTTCAATCTTTTCTTTAACGAGTTTCTCTGATTTAGAAAATTCACTATGATCAACTCCAGGAATTTCTTTATTTAATTCAGTTGAAAGATAGTTATTTATAGTATTAGGAAGTATGAAATATCCATCAATACTTGCTTGTAATAATGAGTTTGCACCAAGCCTATTCGCCCCATGATCAGAGTAATTACATTCTCCAATAGCATATAATCCATTAACAGTAGTCATTAATTCGTAATCGACCCAAAGACCTCCCATAGAGAAGTGAGCGGCTGGAGAGATAAGCATTGGTTCTTTGTATGCATTAATACCGGTTATTTTTTCATACATATTAAAAAGATTTCCATATCGATCCTTAACAGTATCTTCACCAAGTCTAGCTATAGCATGCTTAAAATCTAAGTAAACAGCATTCTTTAAAGCACCTACACCGTGCCCATTATCTATTCTTTCTTTCGCTGCTCTTGAAGCAATATCTCGCGGACATAAATTCCCAAAGCTTGGATATCTTCTTTCTAAGTAATAGTCTCGTTCTTCTTCAGGTATATCTTCGGCCTTTCTAGAATCATTGGCCTTAAGTGGAACCCATATTCTGCCATCATTTCTAAGTGACTCTGACATTAAAGTAAGCTTTGACTGACTCTCACTCGTTTGCGGTAGAGCTGTTGGATGAATTTGTGTAAAACTTGGGCCAGCAAAGAGAGCACCCTTTTTATGAGCAGACCATATTGCAGATCCATTGCAACCAATTGCTAAAGTAGATAATCTGAAAACCCTAGAGTAACCGCCTGTTGCCAAAACAACTGCGTGAGCACTATGCTTTTTAATTTCACCAGTTTCAAGGTCTCGGGTGACAATACCTCTTGCCTTACCGTCAATGGTTACGAGATCCAACATTTCTTCACGTGTAAACATAGTTACACCACCACTGGCCACCATTTTAGAAAGCTGAGAATAGGCAGCAACAAGTAATTGTTGTCCAGTTTGCCCTCTGGCATAAAAAGTCCTTTGTACTTGAACTCCACCAAAACTTCTATTAGATAAAACACCACCATATTCTCTAGCAAAAGGAACACCTTGAGCAGTAAAGTGATCAATGAGAGGCGCAGAGAGTTCGGCTAGTCTATAAACATTCGCTTCTCGTGATCTAAAGTCACCACCCTTCAAAGTATCATAGAACATTCGCCAAACACTATCACCATCATGTTGATAATTCTTTGCCGCATTAATTCCCCCTTGAGCAGCAACTGAATGAGCTCTTCGAGGAGAATCTTGATAACAGAAGCATTTAACTTTGTAGCCTAATTCTGCAAGAGTAGCAGCAGCGCCAGCACCAGCAAGACCAGAGCCGACGACGATTATATCGAACTTCTTTTTATTGGCGGTATTTACAAGATTGCAGTTCGCTTGATAATTAGACCATTTCTTTTCCAATTCACCCTTAGGTATTTTTGCATCAAGTTTCATGACAACCCTCTTAAATAAACAACGATAGGAATTACTGAAAAACCTATAAAAGTAACGATAGAAAATATTAACGAAATAATATTTATTCTTTGAATATATGATTTTTTATAAACACCAAGTGTTTTAAACGCACTAGAGAATCCATGCTTCAAATGTAGGCCCAGCGGAATCATCAATACACTATAGAAGATCACATAAAGAGGATTTCTAAATAATTCTGAAACAACAAGGTACACATCTTTATATCCGTTCTGATCAAGTGGTATGACCTCGCCAAATCCTAACTTCACCCTCATCCAAAAGTTGACCATATGAACAACGATAAAAACAAGTATTACCATTCCCAGAAGCCCCATATTCTGAGAAGTCCAAGAACTATTGTCCTGTTTATGATTAACAAAATAATCAACTTCTCCAAGAGAGTTTTTGTTTTTCATCGTTATTAAAAAAGCATAAACAGTATGTAAAATTATTGAAAGGTATAAAATAATTGAAACTACCTTTATCAATATATTTTCTCCCAATGTATGAGAATATATATTATAAAGGTTTTTTGATAAGCCAGCGGGCAAGAGTAAAATCAAATTCCCTGCTAAGTGAACGACAAGAAAAATACATAAGAACAAACCTGTAAATGCCATCACATTCTTTCGTAAAAATAACATAAATCTTCCTTTAACTATTTAGACTTATTCTATTAAAGCTAATACCAAATTTAAAGATTTATAAATTCAACTTGTCTTGATATTTACTGACAAAACAACCTCTAGCACCGCAGGGCACTATATATACACATTGACTAACTTTCTGAGAGGTTTTAATATTTTATCTCAATGTGGCCCGGTGGTGGAATGGTAGACACAGCGGATTCAAAATCCGCCGCCGTTAAAAGCGTGCGAGTTCAAGTCTCGCCCGGGCCACCACTTTTTCCTAGAAACAACAGCATATTTAACCCTTTTCAGCCTTATCCCCTAAATTTAAAAGAATGCGAGATTCAAACCAAAACTTATCTTTCCTTATTCTTTGTGAAGTGAACTCAATATTTTCTATGTAAAGAAATACGACACCCCTTGTAAGTCTTTCCAACTTACTGAGCTTGATTGTAAAAAAAGATATGATAAGAGAAAACAGGTTAACAGTAATGCGTAAACTACTAATTTTACTACTTTTGTCATGCTCTATATCATCTCAGGCAAACTGGTTTACAGATCTAATTGGAGTATCCGAAAACCCAATAGCTGAGGGAAGAAAACAGGCCCTAGGCCTCACTCTGGAAGCGAAAGTAAAGAAGTTTAAATTTAGCATGAAAGGAAAACTCGTAACTGTTGAAATGAAAGGGGCTTATAAGCTCTTTCGTTCAAGCTGGACTGGGCTCTGTGGAATAAAAGGTAGCAGAAAAATTATCGGTGACTCAAATCTTGCTGAAGAGTTAAACGAAAGTGTGAACTCACCAATTGAAGAATCCTTTTGCTATTTACTTGATCTATCAATCTCTATTAAACAAAACTTTGGAGCATGCACAAGTAAAAGCTATCTTGAAAGTGAAAAAGGTGTTGAAAAGACTTTTATAGAATTAAATAGAAACTGCCAGTGCACAAGAAAATATGTACTAAAGTCCAGTGTCCCCTTCCAAAACCCAAATGGAAGAGTTCTCGTCTACACGACAAGCTTTCAAACATACGAGCAAACTAGTCGAAACTTTGTAGACTTTTAAAAATGTAAATTTATGTTCAAAAACAATGAACATAAATACCACGACATTCAGTCATTTATTTATGGATATTCTCATTATAATGATCCAGCCTACAAAAGATCTAACGTGAGGGGGGGAAATAAATATCTAAATATTCTTACCGGAAACAGAGAGCGTTGGTGAAGTAGTAGATACGACGATTCAAAATCCGCCGGTAGCAATACTGTGCGAGTTCAAGTCTCGCCCGGGCCACCATCATTACTTAGTTATTTCCTTATTTATTTTTTCGTAAACTTCATCTAAATTTAACTCGCTAAAATCAGTTGTATCTAGTTTGATTACCTCGGCATCAATATCCAAAATATCAAGCCTACCATTTAATAATACGTCCCTAAATTCATCATAGTTTAAATGATCACAGTGCCCCTGATGTCTTTGTCCAGATTCAGAGCGCGCTTTAAATCTATTAAATAAGGTTTCACCTTCTGCTTCACAGTGGATAATAATTGTTGAAAATTTATACTTCTTTTGAAGATTTAAAAAAATGGGAGTATCAAATTTTGAATTAAAATTACTTTCTACAATGCACGAGTTTGTAGCACCTAATTGAGACTCTATAATTTTGTACAGAAGCTCATAGCTAGCTGTACCAAGTTTTTTTGACCACTCTCTATCCCTACATCCTAAACTATCAAATAGAGATTCCTTTATACAGTCTCTTCCAAAAAGTGGAAGTTTAAAATGTACAGACAGTTGCTTAGCAATTGAAGTCTTCCCAGTACAAGAAAGCCCAGAAATTAAAATTAAAAGAGTTTTTTTATTTATAATCATTTCGATTCCTCTAATTATAATCTCCTATCAGAGGAAACAAAGAAAGTAATTTTCCTGGATCATAAAAGATAAATAAAGGTGCACCAAAAATTGCTCAGCACACCATTAAAAGAGCTCACTACTTTAAGAAGAATTGGGTCTCTAGCTCAATATCAGCGCGAGGGTTTTCTTCATCAACATAGATATATCTCTCAATTAGTGGAAAGTTACCTGGCTCATATCCGTTTGAGCTGAACCAATTTTTATATATATCCAAATAAAACTGAAGCAGTTTTTCACTACTCCCTTTAAAGTGAAAGCAAGCATACTTGCCTTGAGGAAAGAAATTTTCATTAAGACCTCTCGGGATATTTTCTGATTCAGATATCTCAACACAAGCATCATATCGACACTTCTCTTGGGCAGTAACTTCTGGATTATCATGACCCACACCAAATTTTTCTAGAGAGTTAATATCTCGACCTGAATCAGTTAATATTTTAGAAATTTCTTTCCAAGTATTATAAATGGACTGAGTTTCATATCCTCTTTGTGATGAGAGAAATATAACTCTTCTCTTAGGGAATTCTTTAATTTCGTACTTCATTTTCACCTCTTTGATATATAGATCACTATTGATCTCTTCTTTAGGATAGAGGTTTTGTATTTTAAATTCTTTTCCATATTTGCTTTGTAATTTTCCTATTTTGCTTTTTAATTCCTCACCTTTGAGGACTTGTCCAGGAGTAACTCCAAAATACTTCTTAAAGGCCTTTGAAAAGTTTGCTTGAGAAGAATAACCACAACTAAATGCAACTTGTGAAAGACTGACATTACTGCCATATGCTATAAGTGAGATTGATTTCTCAAGCCTTCTTCTTGAAATATAATCTCCGGGTGTTTCATTTAAATAAGCTGAAAATATTCTATGAAAATGGAAATAGCTAATGCCACATTCTTTTGAAATTTCATTCCAGTCAAAATTCTCAGGAAGTTTCTTCTCAATTAGCTTTAAAGCTAAGCAAATTTTATCAATATAGATACTCATTCAAAAACTATCTCATAAGCAAGTCAAAAAATCTTTTCCATTTTTGCTAATTCATGAAGACCTAAGCTGCAAATTTAAGAATTTTAGTAGAAAAATGCTTCTCAACTAAGTCCAGATCAATACCATTTAAAATGAGTGAAAACGCAAGCTTCCCTGCAAAGAGGTCAATATTTGTATACCAAGTAGGTAGAAATTTTGGAGCAGTAATATCTCCTGCCTCTAGAGCAGGTTTTAAAAGAAAAATATCATTTATATCTAATCTTCCACAAAATAGTAAATGAACAAGATCTAAGTTACCTGTCTTAAAGGCCCATTTAAAGAAACTATGCACTCGAATAAGTCCTTCCAAGTAGACTCCATCTTTAGTAAATGAAACTCCACCTTTTGCATATCCTCCTCTTAAAATTCGAGAAGCGGATAAGTAACAATCTTTTTCATTGCCTCCATTATGCGAAAGAAAGTAATTAAATAAGTCGTAAAAATCAGCTCCATCTAAGGCCATATCAAGAGCGATAACTCTTAGACAAATTCTTTTCAAGCGACTTAAATCTAATGAACCAGTGATAATCTCACTAAAAGTCGCTAACCCCTCTTGCGTCTTGGTTGTTCTTGGAGCACCCATTGATAACAATGGAAGCCTTTTCTGGAGAGAGCCATTAATTGCGGTCAGAGAGTGAGTCATAATTTCATGAACAAGTAATTGACCATAATCATAGCCAGTAAACATTTCACCCTTTCTTAATCTTACTGAAGTTCTGCCAGCGGAAGCTTTAGAAACAAGAGTATCACTAAGGGTTACAGCTGGAGCATAATGACCGAAGAATTTATTAGAATCCTTTTGTAACTTTTTCTGCAATACCTTGGCAGAAGTAAGTTCTTGAATGTCTTTCATATAGGGATGCTCATAATCCTCTAGAGAAGAAATGAAAATTTTAGCCGTCTCAAGATGAGAATATTTACTACCAAATAACATATGTGAAGGCCTGCCATAGACTTCAATACTTAGGTCTTCAAAGCTCTTTGTCCCGACTGCGTGAATCATATCTATAGACTTAGTATAGCTCTCAATAGTAGAACGAGTAAATTGTGATAGTGGATCTTCAGCAGACAATAAACTGTAAAGCTTTACTAATTCTTGCTTCTGCTCACGTAAGTCAAATTTAGGATACTTAAAACTAATTTGATGTTTTAAGCCTCTAGATCTATTGTAAAAAAAATCTTTTTCGATCTCTTCGGGCCAGCTGACCTTCTCTAGTATTTTGATATTTTTTACGATCTCTATAACTTGTTTATTTATTGTTAATAAACTCTTCTTCATATAAACATTTCGGTATATGAGAATAGATAACTTTAGAAATAAATGAGATAAATCAGTAAAATACTATCGAACTTGATAAGTAGTTAAGTTGGTTAATAGACTACAAGGTTATCTCAAGTAGAGAATAGAAAGATTTAATATCTCTTAGTAGATTTTTCGAATTCGTATTAGTCATAATAGCATGCCCATAGTCTTCTCCAACACCATCTCGTTGATCAATTTTGTCACCTATATTAATCTTAAGCTTTAACTTCTTAAAACTTTCTAACTTCTTTATTTTATCAATTCCTGTAATAGAAGAAACAGTCCCCTCTCCAGGATGAATAATGATAGTACTTGAATTGCTTTTTTTGAATTTCAGCTCTGTCTTTTGCATATTAATCTCTACATTAATAAAAAGCTCCCAAAAGTTAATACCGTATGATTCCTTAAGGGCCTCCATAATATAGCCACCAGGGGGCCTTAAAGCGACTTCTCCAAATAGAATTTCTCCATTATCAAGTAAGTAATACTCTAGATGTGTCATTCCCCACTTTATTCTTAAAGCACTAAGAACATTACTGTTTAATTCTTCAATTTTCTCATTAATTTGCTGAGTGTATTGTCCGGGAACTATATTACACTCACCATTTTTAAAATATTGTGTAATATTGGTAAAAACAATCTCTCCATTTATAACGAAAGACTCAATACTTCCTTCTGTGCCGTCCAAAGGTTTTTCGAAGTATGAATCTCTACTCATTGAAGACTCTACCTCTTCCAAAGTAGATAAGAACTGAACCCCTCGCCCGCCAGAACTTAATCTAACTTTATTGACAACTGGTAAACCTAACTCACCAACAATATCCTCGGCCTTCATAGCTCTAGAAGGTAGAAATTTAGTCATCGGTATATTTTTTTGAGATAAGAATTTTTTCATTTCTAACTTATCTGTACATCTCGTAATGACACTATCTTTATTTCTATGAAGATCAAGCCACTTTCGAATCTTGCTTCCTGGAATGACTCCAGCTTCTGTAGATGAAATGACATGTGTTACATCAGATAAGTCAGATAGATAAATTTGAAGATCATTTTTTTCAACTGGAAATTTATCTATAATAATCTTTTTCGCAGTTCTTGAGTTTAACAACTCTTTTTCAGACCAAATAATATAAGGTACTTTCATTTTCTCAAGAGCTCTTGCAGCCCCCGAGCGAAAGCCCATCAATAGAACTGTCATACATCCTCACTATTTATAGAACAGATTCATGCCTAATTATATAGTAGAAAAAAATATAAATGAAAGTTTTATTTAACTATTATTTTTATCCTGTTGTCATCATTCCTGAAGATATTCCAGCAACAGTCTTTCTTACTAGATCTAAATCTCCATTTTTATTACCTTGAATTTGTAATATATTTAGAGGATGAATCATAGAAGACCTAAGCTGAATCGACTCTGCCAACCAAGGCTTATGCCAAAGAATATTCTTCTGTCCCGTGATTTCTTTTACAAAATCGACAGACCTTAAAAACTCTTTTCTAATTTCATTATAAATTCGATCCTGCTCCGATTCAGCTAAAGTACTCTTTTTAAGGTAGAGTTTAAAAACACTTAAATCGACCTTACTAAGCGTAAACCCTAAACTCCTTACATAGGAGGAGAAAATATAGCTTTCTTTGTAAGACTTTTTAAGTGCAGCCGATTGCGTTTTATTAACTTTACAACTTGTCCAAGCATGGCCAACTCCCCACCAAGTAGGAAAGAGTAGTCTCGTCTGAGTCCAACATAAAATCCACGGTATTGCTCTAATTGAACTAAAGTCAAAAGTTGTAGATTTAGATCTTTTACTAGGTCTTGAGCCAAGTCTTAAAACCTTTAAATAAGAATAAGGTGTTGCTTTTTCAATCATACTAAAAAACTTTTCATCTTCTATCTTTTCAACATAGTGATCTTTTATGCAACTACTAAACTCCTCCACTGCTTTATCTATTTTAATAGCACCTTTCTTCGTTTTAGCTCTCTGGAAATTTTCTAAAATCTTATTTATTCCTGAGAGTGTAACTTCAGAAGAATTGAAATTTCTTTCAACCATCTCTCCTTGAATAGTCGCTTTATATATATTCAGGGCGGACTTCGGCCACCACGCAGTTTGATCCTTTATACTTCCACCACCTCTATCGATTGATCCACCAGACCCATGAAAGAAAACAGGAGTAATCGATGCTTTAGTAATGATCATATCTAAGTTTCTTAGAGTTTTGGCTATTGCGACTCTACTAGGTAAAACCCCCATACCTTTAGATGAGTCGGAATATCCAAGCATGACTTCGAGACGATTATTCCACTTATTCTTAACACAAGATAAGTACTGCTTATTTGCAATCATTTGATTTACGATTTCTGGTGAGTCTTCTAGTGCTTGAGCTGTTTCAAATAATGGAATTATAGGTAGAGAGATATTACCGACTGACTTCTTAACTAATTTTATAGCATTTTGAACATCTTTAAATGAACAACACATACTAATAATCATACCTTGAGCATAATTTCTAATATTCGTTCCTTTAGAAATAAATGCTAGTTTTCTTAGCATCCTTTCGATTGCTATAGGAGTATCTGAACTAAGAGCTTGCTCAATAATCTCACTATCTTCTCTAAGTTCAATAGGAATAACTAAACCTGGAAATAGTTTCAAGATTGATTCAATTTTAAAGAGTCTAGGACTTTGCATTCCGACTAAAGTAACGTAACTCTCAATGAGCTTTTTGAGCGATCCTTTAAGTCCATTTAATCTCTCTCCGTCATTACTACTAATACTTGTAATATTACTTATGCTAAACTCAAGTATGGCAAGATTTCTCTTTAACTCTTCATTTCCAATAAGGTCGATATCTTTTTTTAATTCAGATAAAATCTTTGTTAAAAAGTTTACAAAATAAAATCTAGAAGCATTTAAGCAATCCAGCATAACTTTCTCGTCTACACCAGGATGCCCATCTTTATCTCCCCCAACCCAAGTTCGAATGCGAACATTTCCAAGGTCTCTATCCGCCCTCAAGATCGTATCAAAAATATCCGCTCTCATAATGATAGAAAATAAATGTTTCGCCTCATCTAAAACTTCAGGACTTTCATGTCTTGTAATAGGAATTAACCAAGCTAATTTTAAATTATGCTTTATGATAGACTGTAAGTAGGCTTCCTCTTCAGTATTATTTAAAATTCTAATGAGTACATTTTGAATTCTACTAAATAGTTCAATATTTTCAGGAGTTCTCGCCTCAGTAGGGTGAGCAGTAAGAACATACACCATTGTATTCTGTTGTCTTTCAACACAGGTAATAGATCCTTTCTTTTTTAAAGAATAAGTTCTATATGCAGCTTCACATGCGTTTATAAGCTCTAGCATTAAAGTATAAGAATGGGCTATTTGATGTTTATCGTTCTTATTCTCTTTATCTAATCTCAAGTAAAGAGTTTCAAGAATTTCATCTTTTTTTGAAGCTGAGCTAGTTCTATAAAGAATCATTTCTTTTCGTATTTTCTCAACTTTCTTATAGACTGAGCTACCGGCCTCTTCTTCAATAACTCCCCCGAGAAGTCCTACGACTTTATTTACTAAGTTCTTTAATTCCAATGGAAGTTTATTATTCATATTTTATTCTCATTATTACTAGTTGGTTAACTACAATATTTTAAGTCTATGCTTTCAGAATAGCTACTATATAAGACATACCCCAACCTACTGATTTTACAAGTGGATATATATTATATGAAGATTGCCAAAAGGTTCGAACTATTCTACTTTCGCTATATGAAATTGTCCTTTTACGACCTTACTTTTACAGACCTTCTTGAAGTGCTACATAAGAATCAGCTCAATAGCTTTGGTGCACAAAACCTATACAACTGGTTTTATAAACAAAAAAAGTCCTATCCTTGTAAGATGGAGCTATCTCAGGAAACGAAGAACTTTCTTGAAAATAGATATTCTTTTGATCTTCCAAAAATACATAAAGTTATTGAATCTGAAGATAAGACAGTAAAATTTCTCTTTGAGCTAAATGACGGCTCTAAAGTAGAGACAGTGCTCATCCCCTTTCATCAAAAGTATTCGATCTGCCTCTCCTCTCAAGTTGGCTGTGCGATGAAATGCTCTTTTTGCTTTACAGGAACGCAGGGGCTAAAGAGAAATCTAGCAACTTCTGAGATTGTGGGACAATTCATAGCTGCATGGCAATGGCTTGAAAGAAATCGACCTAATGAAGTTAGAATTTTAAATATTGTTTATATGGGCCAAGGGGAACCATTACATAACTTTGATGCTGTTAAGAAATCTTGCGAAATTTTTCTTTCTAAAAATGGTACTTCAATTGGTCCTAAGAAAATAACAATTTCGACATCTGGCTACATTCCTGGGTTAAAAAGATGGAAAGATGAAATCCCAGGAGTTAATCTTGCCTTGTCACTCCACTCCACGGAAACTCAAAAAAGAAATGAGCTCATTCCTATTAATAAGAAATATCCGCTTGAAGATGTTATCACATACATTGACTCAATCCCTCTGAGTAAGAAACAGTTTATTACATATGAATATCTACTTATTAAAGATTTCAACGATAGTATTGAAGATGCCAAAAAAACGGGAGAGCTTTTAAAAGGAAAAGAAGCGTATATCAACTTAATTCCTTTTAATCCTTACCCAGGAACATCTTACGAAAGACCAACTGATCAAAAAGTTGAAGACTTTAAAAAGGAATTACAAAAATTTAAAATACCTGCTCTGATTCGAACAACTAAAGGTGATGATGTTCTTGCCGCTTGCGGACAACTGAATACTGCTCAAAACGATTGATTAACAAAGAATCTAATATAATAAGTATCTTCTCCGAAAGCTAAATCTGACCTTGCCACAAGACCCTCCACCATTGCACTTAGGCCAAAGCCATAGGAATAATAGGTACTAGGTATTCTTAAATCAAAATTCTTTTGATTATTAACATTTCCGACCTCTCCAAACACAACAAGTTGCCACCACGGAATATCAATTTTATCAATAATAGGAATTTGCTTAAAAATATTTAACTTTGGCCTAGTTCTATATTCAACAGAACCATATAAGGCATTCTTTCCATAGAAGCGACTTTGTCTATAACCCCTAAGTCGTTTACTTCCTCCTAAGTTTGCCTGAGCAAACCATGCAGGAGGATTACTTTCATCATAATCTAACATTGTTGAATAGAAGGCATTAAGAGCGATAACTTGCAATGTAGTAAATGAGAAGTTTGGAATCTTAAAGTATTTTGAATGATCAAATTCAAGTTTCGTGTACTTACTTCTTGAGTCACTTCCAAAGTCATGAGCAAGATTTACGAAAGATCGAAAGCCTTTTGAAGGAGTCCCTTGAATATCTCTCACATCATGTTCAAAATTAATAATAAATCCTTTTGATCTTCCATAGTAATTATCTCCATCAAATTCATCAAAATCCATAAACTCATCAAAGTAACTAAGCCCTAGCTTCTTAGCTCCAGTCTTGAAGGAGTAAACATACTTTTCAAAAAACTCTGGAAGCTCAATTTGTCCCTTTTTGTTTTTAACAGATAAAGTATAATTTGCCTTAACGATCGTCTTTCTATTTCTAGAAACACCCTTAATGCTATTTGTATTTTCTGCAGAGTTTTGTTTATTTGAGTTCAAATAAACTAGATCATTATTTTTCTTATTTGAGTTAATTTGATAATCAATAAATAATTTATTAGAAATATTTTTAATATGATAATTATAAACACCCACAACATAGCCGTAACTCTTATTCTCACTTGTATAGCCTGTTCCTACGATGGCCAAGTCTTTTTGACCATATCCCCTAGAAACAACTACTGCTCCATAAGATAATTCAGTCGCTTCAGTAAAGAACATATAAGGAAGGCCAATAATTCTTCTATTTCCAAAGTCTTCTAAACTTAGATTCGTTACCTCAAAAAGTGCTGAAGACTGAGCGTAAGAAGAAGTAATAAATAAAAAAAGAAATATAAACCTAAACATCATTTTCTTATAAGCTTCTTAAATATCATCTCAAAAGTACACACAACAAGACCTACTATTATTCCTAAAATAGCATTTTGGATTGATTCAATCTCGATAAACTGCAAATGAAATGCATGAGTAAATATACCACCTGCCACCAAGAACATTGCGATGGTACCGACAATACTTAGTAGCTTCATAAAATAAGGCATAATCGTAACAAGAAGTAGCCCCATTGACTTAAAGCCTCTTTGCACTAAAAGACATCCTAGATCATCAATCTTAACAATAACTGCAACCAGACCGTAAATAATAATAGAGGCCAAGATACCAACAACACTTAAGGTTAATAACTGCTCTAAAAACTGACCAGTTATATAACTCTTCGCTATAATTATTATCTCAAAAGATAGAACCAAATCCGTTCTTATTGCTCCTGCTATTTTTTCCTTCTCAGAAAACTCGACATTCTTTTTTGTCTTACTAGAAACAAAATATTCAAGAACTTTATGCGCTCCTTCATAAGCAAGATAGAGACCTCCACATATTAACAAGAAAGTATTAAGTGGAGGATAAATGAGATTAATTACAAGTATAAGACTTATCGCAATAACTTTATTTATTAATGAGCCTTTAAATATTTTCCATACTATCGGCAGCTCTCTAGTTGGATGAGCTCCATCTACTTGGTTTGCATTAACAGCTAGATCATCACTCATCACAGCAGAAGTTTTCTTTAAGGCGACCTTAGTCATAACCCCAACGTCATCAAGAACTGCAGCAACATCATCAATAAGTGCTAATAAACTGTATGCCATAAAATACCCTAGTTTTATTTATCAATTACGAAGTAAGGTCCTATCCTATCATTTTCACTATGTTTTAGAGGTCTAAAGCATAGTCAAAGAGGTAATCCTATAAAAAATTAGCGTCATAGACAAAAACGGCCAAGAGCACTATAAACTTCTTCAAAAAGAATAGCGAAAAGTCGAGCTAAAGACAAAATATTACTTAGACAATATAGGCATAAGATGGTCAAATTAAAGGTCTAAACATAAGGAATGATAAATGAAATTGACAGCTATTTTGCCTTTAATACTTCTTTTTTCATCTTGTCAGATGAATCCAACTTCCAAAACACAGAATATTTTTGGAAAATGGAAAATTGTATCTATATTAAACAAAGAAGTATCTACAAAACTGAACCCTTATATCATTATCAACGAAGACTTATCAGTTAAAGGTAATAATGGTTGCAACAATTTTTTCGCAAATCTAATAGAAACTAAAGGCATATACACATTTTCTAAAATGGGTGCAACAAAGCGACTATGTGATGATCAAGCTAATATGATGGAATTCATGTTCAACAAAATTACTTCTAGTACTAAAAATATAATTATAAAAGACAATATGCTAAATATTATTTCGAAAGCAAATGAAACTATTGTAGCGACGAGAGACTAAATATGGACTTCATTATTTCATCTGAGATTAAGTATATTATACTCTTTTCCATTCTAATCCTTGTGCCAAAGGTTTTACTAAGGTTTCGTATCCCGATCGGGATTTCTTCTCTAGCACTGGGCGCCATTACAGGAATTTCTCTTGGGTGGTTTCAAGATGATCAACTTGTTGATGTCCTTGCGAAACTAGGAATTACTACTTTATTTTTGTTTGCGGGAATGGAAGTAGAAGTTGAGGAGATAAAAAAAGACTTTCCAACTATTTCAAAATTCCTATTCAAAACCTTACTTTTGATCTTCTTTGCAGCTTTCATTTTTACAAAAGTTCTAGACTTAGATTATAGACCTGCTCTCATTTTATCTATTGGTGTCCTAACTCCGTCGGCAGGGTTTATTCTTAATTCACTCAAACTTTTTCAATTTAAGCCAACGGAAGAATACTGGATTAAATCACAAGCTATCTCAAAAGAGATTGTTGCTATATTCATTATGTTTGTGGCCCTTCAATCGGGCGACTTGAAAAGCTTTTTAATTTCTAAAGCTGTTTTACTCTTATTGATTTTCTCACTACCTATTATATTTAAAGTATTCTTAAAATTCATCGCTCCTTATGCACCTAAGACTGAGGTTTCTTTTCTCATCCTTGTCGCATTTATAGCCGGTGTTATCACGAAGAAGATTGGAACGTACTATTTAGTAGGGGCCTTTATTGCAGGTGTTGTTGCTGGTCAATTTAAACATTTTATAGAAAGTGAAGAGTCTGATCGTATATTAAACTCTTTAAGCTCATTCTTTGCTATTTTTGTGCCTTTCTACTTCTTCTCTTCAGGTTTAAAAATCACTACTGATTTCTTTACTATGAAAGGACTAATTATAGGACTCTTACTATTCTTATTTATGATTCCAACAAGAGTAGGTCTTTTAACATACTCAATTAAGAAGTATCTCTCTGAGTTTTGGGATGATAGAAAAGCAATTTCTATCTCACTTATGCCTACTTTAATCTTTGGGTTAGTTATGATGAGTATTTTGAAAGAGAAGTTCAATGTTGATACTAATATCTTATCTGGCCTAGTTATCTATACAGTTTTGGCCAGTTTAGTTCCTTCCATAGTTTTCCAAAAAGCTCCACCTGAAGCATTTGACACTTCTACACTATAAAAAAGGCCTCATATATGAGGCCTCGTATTAAATCAAAGTTAGACTAACTAAATATTTTCTCTAATTCTTCTAAGTTTGAAAATTTAACTTCGAATGATTCCTTTGTTTCAATATTCTTGATCTGAATATACTCTCCTTCAAGTTCTTGATCCCCAAGAAGGGCCACAAAACGCGCTCCGTTCTTATCAGCACCCTGAAAAACTTTTTTAAACTTTACAGTATCAAGAGAATTTAAAACACTAAAACCAAGTTCACGTATCTGATCAGCAAGTTCAAAACTTTTTGCGAGTGCCGCTTCACTTTGAAAAGTTAAATAGAGATCTACACTATTTTTAGAAAAGTCAGGTAACAACTTGTGCGTAATAAGAAAATCAGTAAGGGTCACATCTCCTAGTCCAAATCCAACTCCAGCAACAGGGCTTTCATTAAAGATTTGTAGTAGATTTGCATATGCACCTCCACCGCAGAGTGCTCTTCTGTTTTCAGGGTTTTTATCAAAAACCTCGAAGACAATTCCAGTATAATAATCTAGCCCTCTAACAATAGTAGGATCATAAACTAAGAATTTATCTAAACCAATTTTCTTAGCAATATCAGAAAGTTCTTTAAATCCAGAGACCTTTTCAACTTGATCGTACTCGCCTAGAAAACTAAATAATTCATCAAAGCTCTTGACCGAAAGATAGCTCTTAAGAATATTTACACTATCCTGCTCAAGAGAGAGCTCACCAATCATCTTATCTAAGGCTTCAGCTGATACTTTCTTAGCTCTATCTATAATTTTGTAGAGCTTATAAGAAGTTTCCGTAGAAACTTTCATCAAATCATTAAAAACAGTATTAACAATTTCTCTGTCATTAATTAAAACTTCAAAGTGCTCAGAGGTTGCACCAAAGCTCTTCATTAAATGAATTATAAGTTGAAGTATTTCAATTTCACCATTTCTACCTGTTGCACCAAAGATATCGCAATTAAATTGCCAATGCTCTCTTAAACGTCCTCTTTGAGGCTTTTCATATCTCATCAAATTTGGAATAGAATACCACTTAATTGGCTTTGGAATTTCTCTATGTACCTGAGCAACCATACGAGCAACTGTCGGAGTCATCTCAGGGCGAATTGCAACAAATCGATCACCTCTATCAGTAAAGGAATAGATTTGATCATTGATAAGCTCTTCACCAGACTTTGCCTTATAAAGTTCTACTTCTTCAAGCATAGGACCATCGTAGGGTTCAAATGCAAAAGAGTTAGCAGACTCTCTCATCTTTGAAAAAATATAATCTTGAACTCTCTTATCTGCAGGGAAGAAGTCTCTAGTACCTTTATACGGTTTCTTATTTAACGCCATTATAGTTTACTCTTTAAAAATGTTTCTACACTATCCATCGCTTCAAAAATTTTCGCAATATCACCGATATTAGGAGATCCCCCTTGAGCAAAGTGGGGTTTTCCTCCACCTTTTCCAGCGACTGGCTTAAGAACTTCTTTTAACAAATCTCCGGCCTTAAGCTTTTTATTAAACCCATCACCTACCCAGGCAAATGCACGAATAGTTTTTTCATCACTTCCAGCAAGGCAAATCACTTGATAGTCGCCCTTAGCTAAGTACTGATCCCCTAGATCTTTTAGAACTGAAGAATCTGCATTCATTTGGGCAACTAAAATCTTTGCTCCAGATAGCTCTAATGATTTTTCAATGTCAAATTTAGCTTCTTTAGACGAAACTTTCTTAGGTGCTTCTTTTTTAGCAGATGCCTTCTGCTTAAGTTCCTTAATTTTAGTCTCAAAGTCTACAGGCTTTGCAGATAGCAAATCAGATGTTTTTCTAAGAATAATATTTCTTTCTTGTAGAAGCTTATACGCTTCACGACCAGTTACCGCCTCAATTCTTCTAATTCCCTTTGCTACAGATGATTCACTTGTAATTAACATCAATCCTATATCACCTGTTCTTTCAACGTGAACTCCACCACATAGCTCTACGGAGTCTTCACCAAAAGAAATAACTCTAACCTTGGAGTCATACTTTTCTCCAAAAAGGGCCATAGCGCCTTTTTCAATTGCTTCATCATAATCAAGTAGATCGGCTTGAGTCTGAGAGTTTTTCATAATCCATGTATTTGTAATCGCTTCAATTTCATCAAGCTCGGCCTTAGTTACAGCTTGTTGATGACCAAAGTCAAATCTTAATCTATCAGACCTTACTAAAGACCCTTTTTGAACTGCATGTTTTCCAATAACCTTATGTAAAGCCGCATGCAATAAGTGTGTCGCTGAATGGTTTCTCTTAATATCAGCTCTTACTTCTGAATTAACAGAAAGCTCTAATTGCTCATCAGTTTTCAACGCCCCAGAGATGAGTTTTGCTACATGAATGTGAATATTTCCCACTTTCATAGTGTCAACGATTTCGATTGAGCAAGAAGCTGATTGAGCAACTCCTGTATCACCAACCTGTCCACCAGACTCACCATAAAAGGGAGTTTCTTCTGTACAGAAAAGAAATTCATCACCCTCATTAACAGTAGTAACGATCTCACCTTCTTTAATGAGTAAGCTAACTGAAGAAGATTGTGTTTCTCTTTCATAACCTAGGAACTTTGTATCTTTAAGATTCGAGACAAGCTCTTGAATCTTATCTTGATCATTTGCTCCACCCTTTCTGGAAATTACTCTTGAAGCTTTTCTATGAGCTTCGTAACATTTTTCATACTCGAGCTCATCTAGCTCTATACCTCTATCATTAAGGTCAGTTTTCAAAACATCTAGTGGTAGACCATGAGTAGTAACAAGCTCAAATGCTACAACACCTGGAAACTTCTTTTTTGAACTAGCATTGGTCTCTAGTTCTTTTTCAATTAAATCCAATCCTGTTTTCACAGTAGGAATAAAGTCATTAATTTCATTATTTAGATTGTAAGTGACCATCTCTAAGGATTGCTTAATCTGTGGATAGTAATCACTCATCATACTTACTATTGTTGTAACCATTTTAGAGAAGTCTATTTTTTCAACCTTTCTTGCCATTAGAGCGGCCACACATTTTCTTATCAGTCTTCTAGGAATATATCCTTGCCCCTCGTTTGACGGAGTAACTCCCTCACTAAGAATAAAAACTGCTGCTCTAATATGATCAGTAAGCATTCTCGCTTTTTTTACGTCCTTATCACCTAAAAGCTCATAGGATAATTCCATTAAAGGTTGCATTAAGTCAGTCTCATATACCGAGTCATGACCATTCATAACCATCGCGAGTCTTTCAAGTCCTGAACCAGTATCAACCGACTTCAGAGGAAGATTTTTAAATGATCCATCTTTTTGCTTATTTAATTCCATAAAAACACCAGCATTCCAGATTTCAATATATCTAGAAACATCATCAAAATGACCACCTGGCTTATACTCCGGCCCATACTCAGGACCACAATCAAAGAAAACTTCAGTACATGGTCCACAAGGACCAGTGTCACCTGCCGGTCCCCAGAAATTATCCTCACCCATAACTACGATATGATCTTCAGGCACCCCACATTTCTTCCAAGCTTCAATTGACTCAGTATCTGCAGCGATACCATGTTCTTTATTTCCAGCATAAACAGTGAAATAAAGTCTTTTAGGATCAAAACCAAACTCTTCTACCAATAAGTCGTAGGCCAATTTGCAGGCTAGATCTTTATAATAGTCTCCTATTGACCAAGAGCCCATCATCTCAAAAATAGTTAAGTGATGTCTATCTCCAACATCATCTATATCTTTAGTTCTAATGCATGGTTGAAAATTACAAAGTCTCGGCTGAGGTGGTTCTTCCTTTCCAAGAAAAAATGGCTTCAAAGGTGCCATACCAGAGTTAATAAATAATAATGTCGGGTCGTTCTTTGGAACAACTGATGACGCCTTTATTTTTAAGTGGTTGTGTTTTTCAAAGTAATCGAGAAACTTCTCTCTAATCTCTTTTGAAGTAAGACTTTTCATGGGTTTAGACACCTTGCGCAATACGTTATATTTTTTTGCTACAGTTATATAACATCTTATCCATTTCGCCAAAATATAAGAGTAATTATGCTTAAAAAACATGATGAAAAATACCCTTTTTATCGTGTCAAATAGGTTTCTAGGGGTTAACATGCACGTTAATTTTTCTAATGAGAACTATTAGCAACGCACAATCTAAATTGTGAGTTGTTTAAAGAGGAGACAATATGGAAACATTTTTAAATGAACTAGGTATTAAAACAAGCAGAGGCGAGTACAAAATTCACAGTGACTCTCCGAGAAGCTTTCTTATTGCTGAGGCCGTACGTAAAGGTTATGGAAAACTTACAAATGATGGAGCACTTACTGTTGTAACAGGTAAGCACACTGGCCGTTCAGCTAAAGATAGATATATCGTTAAAACTTCTACTACAGAAAAACCTGTATGGTGGGAAAACGATTTACTTCCTATGACTACAGAGCAATTTGCTGCTCTAAAAAGTGATGTTATCACTTACTTAAATGACAATAGAGACCTGTATACAACAGAAAGATCTGTTGGTGCACATAAAGAACATAATATCAGTGCAAGACTAATCTCTTCTCACCCACAACACGCACTTTTTTCTAAGCACTTATTTAGAGGAAAGATGAGAGAGTTCAAAGACGGTGATTACACAATTCTTCACGCTCCAGAACTTAAGCTTGAGCCAGGTAAATATGGAAATAAAACAGAAACAGCAGTAGTAACTTGTCTTGACTCAAGTACTACAATTATCTGTGGAACGTTATACGCCGGTGAAATTAAGAAGAGTATGTTTGCAGCCATGAACTACAGACTTCCGGAGATTGGAATTCTGCCAATGCATTCAGGAGCCTCAAGACTAGAGAATGAAGATGTATCTGTATTCTTTGGTCTTTCTGGAACTGGTAAAACAACTCTTTCGACTGATGAAGGGACTTACCTAATTGGAGATGATGAGCACGGTCTTAGCGACGAAGGAATCTTCAACTTTGAAGGTGGTTGTTATGCTAAAACTTATAAATTATCAAAGTCTACTGAGCCTGAGATTTGGGATGCATCCAATAAATTTGGGGCCCTACTAGAGAATGTTGTGCTTAATGAAGAAACTGGTATTGTTGATTTCGACGACAAAACACTTGCTGAAAATGGAAGATCTTCTTATCCACTTAGTTTCATTAAAGAGCTTGAAACATCTTCTAAAGGTAAAATACCTAAAGACATATTCTTCTTAAGTGCTGATGCATTTGGTGTACTACCTCCAGTTTCAAAACTATCTATTGAACAAGCAATGTTCTACTTTGTTCTAGGATATACAGCTAAACTTGCAGGAACAGAAATTGGTGTAGTAGAGCCTCAAGCTACTTTCTCTCCATGCTTTGGAGCTCCATTCATGCTAAGACACCCAAGTGTATATGCTGAACTTCTAGGTAAATATCTAGAGAAGTACGACATTAAGGTATGGCTAGTTAACACTGGTTGGACTGGTGGAGCTTGTGGTGTTGGACAGAGATTTCCTCTTGATATTACAAGAAAAATTATCCGCTCTATTCAATCTAACAAGCTTGATGATGTTGCCTACGAAAATGATCCAATTTTTAACTTTGCGATTCCTTGCGAAGTTCCTGGTGTTCCATCTGAACTACTTACTCCTCAAAAGACTTGGGAAAATTCGACAGACTACGCTTCAAAAGCAAAAGAGCTGGCCGTATCTTTCCACTCTCAAATGGAAAAGTTCGGTGACTTTTACACTAATAATATAAAGGGTGCTCCTGCTTACAATGGTTAGAGTATCAATAAAAAAACTTCTCTTATATATAAATAAATGGGGCCTAGTAATAGGCCCTATTATATTTTTCATTATTTTAAATTTAAATTTAGAAATGGATGCCAAGGCACAAACTTTTTTGGCAATATTTTCTCTTACTGTATGCCAGTGGTTTTTAACTCCAATACCACTATTTGTAACTGGATTACTTGGCGTGAGTACCTCTGTAATTCTTGGAGTTGTACCTGCTACTGAAGCATTTGCTCCTTTTTCAAACCCTATCATTTTTCTATTTCTTGGAGGCTTTCTTTTTGCAAAGGCCTTAGAGGTAATGAGGTTTGATAGGAAGATTTCAGTATGGCTCTTAACATCTAGTTTCTTTAGAGGAAGTTTAAAGCGAACTATTTTAGGAATATTCTCTTTAACTGCAATTTTCTCAATGTGGGTTTCCAATACGGCCACTACTGCAATGATGCTCCCAATAGTCTTAGGAATGATTAAAAGTCTTAAGATTGAAAGTAAAGAACTAAAGTCTACAATACTTTTAGGCATGGCCTACTCTGCGACTATTGGAGGATTAGGTACGCCAATTGGATCTCCTCCTAATATGATTGCCATTGGAATGCTTAAAGATTTAGCAAATATAGATTTTTCTTTCTTTCAATGGTTCATCACATTTATACCTTTAGTTATTATATTTATATTAGGTATTTCTTGGTGGGTCACAAAGAAGATAGAAAGAACAAACTTTGACATTAGAAATATTGAAATTATTAAATCCGAAAAATTTGAAAAGCTTAATGCTCAAGAATTCTTCGTTCTCTCTCTCTTTGGTCTAACTGTGTTCTTTTGGTTTAGCCCAAGTATCTTCTCCTTCATTTTAGGAAAAGAGCATTCTCTATCGATCTTCTTTACTCAAAGACTCGATCCGGGAGTGGTCTCGATCTTCTTCGCATCACTACTATTTGTTTTTCCTCTAAAAGATAGAATAAAGATTCTCTCTCTTGAAGATGCTAAGTCTGTCGACTGGCCATCATTAGTACTATTTGGCTCAGGACTAAGTCTTGGAGGAATACTTTTTAAAACTGGTCTTGCTACTATGGCCGGAGATATTCTTATTTCAAACTTTGGAAATTCTTCTAATTTCATTCTCTTACTAGCATTGATTACTTTTACAATATTCATGACTGAAGTTGCCTCAAACACAGCGGCAGCGAATATTCTAATTCCAATTGTTATTGCCTCTGCCAGTACAGTGAATATGTCGGTTCTTGCCCTTGTACTTGCTGTTAGTACAAGCTGTAATATGGCCTTCATGCTTCCTGTCGCAACTCCTCCTAATGCTATTGTTTATGGCAGTGGAGAAGTAAAAATAGGAACTATGATAAAGAATGGATTCTTTTTCAATATCGTTGCAATTATATTTTTAGTTGTTTTAATTTCAATTATTATTTAAAGGTCCTTCAATAAGGGCCGAATCCCCATCAAAGGTTAGTTTATAGACAACGCAATTAGGTATAGGCAAAGGAGTTGCGTCCTTAGGAAGAAAATGATGGAGTAAAATTCTCAACGCTCCACCATGAGTACTTATTGCAATATTTCTCTCTGTAGCAGAGTCTCTTAGATTCTCAATGAATTTAACCAGTCGGTCCCTAAGCTCCCTTCTAGTTTCACCTCCAGGATAACAAAAGTTCAAGGACTCATCTGATTGCTCATTAACTTCCCAAAAGTTTTCATTATAGATTGCAATCAGATTCTCTCTAGTCATTCCTTCAACTTGTCCAAAGTTGGCTTCTCTCAAATTAATACTCTTAAAAATTGAAACCCCTTTACCACTAAAAGCAATCTCAGCAGTTCTATAGGCCCTACTCAAATCAGAGCTATAACATATATCAATATCAAAGCTATCAAAGAAACATTTTAGTTCTTGAGCCTGCTCTTGACCCAGTTCATTTAGCTCAATATCGGTCTGGCCTTGAACTTTTCTTTCCTTATTCCAATCTGTTTGCCCATGCCTGAATATATAAAAGGTTTTTTTCATGATTTTCCTAAAATGAGACTCTTTTTTCTGTCAGAGAAATGATATATTTATTTAAACTATTGATCTAGGAATAAAAATGTCATCATTTCCATACTTAAAAGCTCTACATATTATTTTTATTGTAACTTGGTTTGCGGGGCTTTTTTACATCGTTCGTTTATTTATTTATCAAACAGAAAGTAGCGAATTAGAAGAACCAAAGAAAACAATTCTTACCGACCAATTTAAGATAATGTCTAGGCGACTTTGGTATGGAATTACTTGGCCTTCAGCAATTGTAACGTTAATCTTAGGCCCTAGCTTACTACATATTTATATGCCTCTAACTGATCACCCATTTATGATAGCAAAGATCATCTTTGTTATATTTCTCTATTTTTATCACTTTAAGTGTCATCTTATTTTTAAAGCATTACAAAATGACTCATACTCTTGGTCGTCTAATGGTCTAAGAATTTGGAACGAAGTAGCAACTATCTTTCTATTTGCAATTGTTTTCTTAATTATCCTGCAAGATATGGTCTCTATGATTTATGGTGTCGTTGGTCTTTTGGCCTTCTCCGCTATACTTATGATCGGAATAAAAGTTTATAAGAAAAAAAGGTTGTCTAAGAACTGATCAATAAAAACAGTATATTAGACATAGTAGACTAAAAGCTTGTCACATTTTAATAACAATCTACACTTATAGTAGAGATCACGGAGTTATTATGAAAAAGCTTTCTTATATTATTATTGCCTTATGCCTAGCTGGAGGAACAATGTTTAGCCTATTCAAGAAATCTGCTGCAAATGAAGGCTTTGATTATGAAGCAAGTCATCTTTCGAAAATTGACTCAGACAAAGTTGATTGGAAATCAAAAGATAAAGCATATTGGAAAAGTGTTCTCTCTCCCCTTCAATACACTGTAACTAGAGAGGCCGGAACAGAGAGATCTTTCACAGGAAAATACTGGGATAATAAAGAAGATGGTATTTATATCTGCTCTAATTGCGGACAGCACCTCTTTGACGCTTCGACGAAGTATAAATCTGGAACGGGTTGGCCGAGTTTTTGGGATGTCATTAATAAGTCCGCAGTAAATCAAAATGTTGACACGAAATTTGGCATGAAAAGAGTTGAAATAGTTTGTTCTAGATGTGACGCTCACTTAGGTCATGTATTTGAAGATGGTCCAGACCCTACAGGATTAAGATACTGCATGAACTCCGTATCACTAATTCATATTCCTAAGAAGAAATGATTGTAACATGACTCTAAATCATTAAACTATTAGTTAGTAAATAATCTTAAGGGATATTCATGAAACCTATTTTAAAAAAAGGGACTCTCGTCCTAGTTATCATTATTCTATTTATCGTTGCATGGAAGTTTGACGTTACTAATTACCTTAGTTTAGATTATTTAAAATCAAATTTATCAGATCTAGTAAATTTTAATAAAGAAAACCCTTCAAAAATGATTCTCATCTACATGAGTATCTACATAGTTTCGACGGCCCTTTCGTTACCAGGAGCAACCATTATTACCCTCGCAGGCGGAGCAATTTTTGGTCTAGTAAAGGGTACACTTATAGTTTCGTTTGCTAGCACAATAGGCGCCACTTTAGCTTTCTTAGCGGCAAGATTTATTCTCAAGGACTATGTACAAGAAAAGTTCGCCACGAAATTAAAAGTTATTAATGAAGGAATAAAAACAGATGGAGCGTTCTATCTCTTTACGCTAAGACTTATTCCAGCTTTTCCTTTCTTTCTTATTAATTTAGTAATGGGACTAACCCCGATAAGAATTCTCACATTTTTCTTTGTTTCTCAGATAGGAATGTTACTTGGAACAATTGTCTATGTGAACGCAGGAGTTGAGTTATCGAAAATAGATTCACTAAAAGGAATACTGAGTCCTTCATTGATATTTTCATTCACACTTCTCGCTTTTATTCCTCTACTTGCTAAAGCTCTCATAAGTAAGATTAAAGCTAATAAAGTCTATCAAAATCATAAAAGACCTAAGAGCTATGACTACAATATGATCTCAATTGGTGCTGGAGCAGGAGGTCTTGTGACTTCGTATATCGGCGCTACAGTTAATGCAAAAGTTGCTCTTATAGAGAAGCATAAAATGGGAGGAGATTGCCTTAATACTGGCTGTGTTCCTTCAAAAGCACTAATAAAATCTGCCAAAGTAATTCATTACTCAAAACGTGCAAATGAGTTTGGTATCCGCTCCATTGCAATCGATTTCGACTTTAAAGAAATTATGAATCGAGTAAAAAGTGTCATTACTAAAATTGAACCCCATGATTCAATTGAGAGATATTCAAAATTAGGAGTTGATTGTATTCAAGGTGAAGCAAAAATTCTCTCCCCTTGGGAAGTGCAAGTTAATGGAAAAGTGCTAACGACTAAAAGTATTACTATTTCCACGGGAGCAAGTCCTTTTATTCCCCCAATTCCAGGTATTGAAACGACTGACTTTTTAACATCTGATACTTTATGGAATCTTGAAGATTTACCGGCTAGATTTGTTGTCTTAGGTGGAGGACCAATTGGATTAGAAATAGCCCAATCCTTTTCTAGGCTAGGGTCAAAAGTAACAATAGTCGAAATGTCTTCTAGAGTAATGATGAAAGAAGACCCTGATGTCTCAACTCTTATTCATAAAAAATTGGAAGACGAAGGTATAGATGTCTTAATTAACCATAGAGCGAAGAGCTTTAGTGGAAACCAGCTAACCTGTGAGATTGACGGAGAAGATATTATCATTGAATTTGATAAAGTTCTTATTGCAGTAGGAAGAAAGCCAAACACTCGTGGATTCGGTCTAGAGAACCTAGCTCTTAAATTGAGAGATAACGGAACTATCGAGACTAATGAATATCTACAAACAAACTATCCAAATATCTTCGCCTGTGGAGACGTTACGGGTCCGTATCAATTAACTCACACTGCTGCACATCAGGCTTGGTATTGTGCCGTAAATGGTCTCTTTGGAATATTTAAAAAGTTTAAGGTCGACTATAGTGTTATTCCTTGGGCCACTTACACTGATCCAGAAGTCGCAACAGTTGGTCAAAATGAACAGAGTTGCAAAGCCCAGGAAATAGAATACGAGATAACTAAGTATGGGATTGATGATCTTGATAGAGCTATAGCAGATAGTGAAGATCATGGTTTTGTTAAAGTTTTAACCAAACCTGGAACAGATAAAATAATTGGTGCAACCATAGTTGGAAATCATGCAAGTGACTTACTTGTTGAGTTTATCAGCGCGATGAAAAATAATTATGGTCTTAACACAATTCTCTCAACAATTCACACATACCCGACTATGGGTGAAGCAAATAAGTATCTTGCTGGCGCATGGAAAAGTGAAAGAAAACCGGAAAAACTGCTAGAGTTTGTTAAGAAATTTCATAGTTGGCGACGTTGAAAATTTATCTCTTACATCTCTTATAAAGAGTGATTTCTTGTGGTGGTTCTAAAATAGATGCGCATCCATAAGTTTTTTGAACTATAGGATTCGAGTTTTTCATAAAAGTTAATGATGATTTTATTTTGACAGGCTTATTTTTTTCATCACTACCTTGAAGCTCGTATTCGACTTTAAATGTAGCAGTATCCTTATCTATTTCTTTTAACGACTTGATTTCAATCTCAACATCAGTTTTTACAAAGTACTTAGCAAACTTCTCTTCTTCAACAGCTTCTTCATGAGTTACTAAAATATGAGGGTGAGCTGATTGTTTTAGACAGTAACTTTCGGCCATATCACTCACTCGAACACCAGAAAGTTCAACAGCAATAAGCTCCTTTGCTATCGTTTCGTTACTAATTCCATCGGGACAAACCAATCCTAAAGCTGGAATCGAAAAAATAAACAATAAAAGAAATACTTTAACTTTCATTTTAACTACCTTTCTCTACACATTGGTCGATACAAGACTGACCTTCAATTTTAACTTTCTTATCAGTTCTACAACGAGGATCATCAGACTGATGCCTTAGAAGTCCGAATCTCGCATTGCTAGAATGTAGCTTTGAAGCAGAGCCTAGCTCTTTTTCTCCTTTTACTTTCTTAGCACAGGCCTTTCTTGCCAGCTGTACAAGATTATTAAACATTGTACTTGATGATCCATTATGGGCACTTACATGAACCCTAGAAGGTCCGTAATTTCCACCAGTCAACCCACTGTGAATATAGGTAAAATCAAATGCATCGATAGTAATAGCACCACAGTTTGAAGTTTTAGAAAATTTATCAATGCCAAGAGGGTCTTCTCCTACAGCGTCTATCATTACCACATGACTTGCTCTGTAGTTTATAATATCTCCAGGGATAATAGATTTTTCTTCACTAAAAACTGGACTCTTTAAACATGAGTTCTTAGAAGACTGTGCTGCTCCTGCAAAACCTGTTGTTGTATATCTTTTAAATTTATCATCCGTTTTAGAGACCTTTAAACCTTGAGAGCCTAGGGCCAATGAAATAAAAGCTGAACAGTCAATTCCTGAAGCTGGTAATGAGCTCTTAGCAACACCCATTCCTTTTTGGGATAATTTAGCTTCTCCCTTAGAATTCACATTGGTGGTTGAACAATATCCATAAACAGGTGGGGCCTTTCTCTTATCAATACAGCCAGGACCAGGGTAGCTTGGGTCATTATCAAGCTTACTTAAAACAATATGAGATTTAATAAAAGCATCTCTATCATATATTTTTCTAATTCTTCTAGATTTCACACCACACTTACCATCGGCAACTCTAACTGAAGTAACCCCTTTTAGAGTATTTACCCTAGAAGTGATGACATTATCAATTGCCGCACAAGACTGATAGAACGAAGCAAGAACAGTTCTCGCCCCCTTAGAAGCCGGATTGCTTATCGAATCACTTGGATTAAAATAATTATAACAATCATTTGCAGGGGTTAAGAAAGAGTCAATATGAGAAGTTACTTCAGACGATGAAGGGATAGTTCTATTTCCATCAGAAAGATCACGCATACTTCTTTGCCACTCTTCATCGGACAAACCTTCATTCTTATCGTCAGAGTTCCACTCGCCAAGTTGAACCTTATTCATTTGGGCAGGAGGCTCACATGAAGCTAAACATATCAACGCAAATAACAGAAATAGATTAATTAGCTTCATTCTCTCACTCTTAGGTAAAAAGTCTCTCCGAAATATTTTACTTCGTTACTAAATATTTTTATATGTGGAAAAAAAAGACGGACATAAACTACTGATTTTAGATAAAATCCTTTTATTTTCGATAAAGTATAGCGCCAAGTGAACTGGTCACTAATTATTAGGAATAAAGCTTTGAATCTTATTCTTAGAAATATGCTTCTTAATATATGAGTCTATTTGAGGAGTCATAGTTAAGAATCTGATACCTACTCCTGGAGTATCGATATTCTCTTCTTTCTTCCAAACAATCTCTGCTGCAACTTGAACAGCATTGATCTGATCACTAACTTTTAGAGAGAAGTCATATACATTACCTACAACAGAACTTCTTAGTTCAGGTGAGTTATCAAAGGATATAAAAATTCCACCTGCACCTACTGAAACCTGCGATAGATCAATAGTATTTTCACTAAAATCATAGAGAACATCTTTATCCATTAACATGGCACGATTTCTTTCGACGAGATCATCAATATAGTAAGCTGATATTAAAGAATATAACTCATCAACCTTAAAAGGTTTTTGAACGAATGCAACTGCTCCATGATTGAGTAAGTCATCCATATCATAGTCATGATGCCCAGAAATTAGAATAACAAACGGCCAAATCGGATGTGTCTTTCTAATTCTTTCTAATAGCTCCACTCCATCCATTGAAGGCATTCTTATATCAGAAATAATACAATCGTAACGATCTACCTCAAGGAGTTCTAATACTTTTTCAGACTCTGTAACTGCAGTGATATTAATTCCATAAGGTTCTAAGCTAGTTGCTAAGAGCTCACACATTACCTCATTATCATCAACAACAATAACTTTTGGAGATCTCCCAAAAGGTTTAAAGTCTTGCACCTTAGTTAACAGCTGCTTGTAAAGTAATACTGCTACTTCACATTTATTCTCACAGCCTGTTTTTCTAAAAATACTTTCAAAATGATTTCTTACTGTAGAAGTACTAATTCCTAGAGAGTCAGAAATTTGCTTAGTTGAAGTCATTTGCAAAAGAAGCTGACCAACAATTTCACCTTCCCTTGGAGTCAGTGAAAATGATTCGGCAAAGCTTAGAAGTATTTTTTCTTGATCATTATTCATGGCAAATATTTTCCTACATAACCAAAATATTCTAAAGGTAATTTTTTAAACTTAATTTCTTAACTAGCCTTTAATTTCAAGAACTTAATGATCTAGAAAGGAAAGTTTTTGCTCAAACTCATCCAAAATCCCATGAAACTCATCACTAACTAAAGAAAGCTCATGATACTCCATATCTAAGACTTTTTGTAAGACTCCTAGTTTTTGAGAAATATCATTTATCAACTTCCCGTCTCCACTAGTGCTAGCACTAATAAGCTGCTCATTTAATTCTTCGGCCTTTTCTTCCTTGCTAAAGATCCCCTCTTCTAATTTATCCATCTTCTTTTTGAGCTCCTTTGTCGCTCTACTACGTTGCTGAATAAGCTCGGCCCTTAAGCGCTTATCTTCTTTTTTATTTTTCTTCGAAGGAGCTACGTTTTCTCCTTGTGATTCACTCAACTCGTCTTCATCCCAACCGATCTTATCTAGGAATTCATCATACCCTTGCTCAAATAATTGCGCTTGAGAGTTTCTAAAAACGACAAGTCGGTTTGCAAGTCTTCGAAGTAACATTTCATTATGAGTAACTAAGACAATAGCACCTGGAAACTCTTCCAGCTTTTCGCAAAGAATCTCTACTGACTCCATATCTAAATGGTTCGTAGGCTCATCCAAAAAGAGAATATTAGACTTATGAGCAATAATTTTTCCAAGCATTACCCTAGAGCGCTCGCCACCGGAAAGAACACTTATTTTCTTATCTGCCAAATCACCTTCAAACATCATCGAGCCACAAATCTTTCTCACCTCTGTATTTGTCAGCTCAGGGTTTGTTGCAGTAACCTCTGCTACAATTGTATTATTCTCTGAAAGTCTTTTAATATTTGTTTGACCAAAGTGACCAATACTAGCTGAAGGATGATATTGAATTTCACCAGTTCTAGCTTTTAACTCACCTGTTATAACATTTAATAGAGTCGATTTTCCTTTTCCATTTTTACCAATGATACCAATGCAGTCATTTCTTTTTATTTCAAAATTTACACCACTAAAGAGGTTTTCTTCTTCATAACCAAATGAAACATCTTTTACGGTACAAATAGTTTTTCCAGGACAAGGAATATGTCTAAAAGAAAGGGCCATACTCCCCTCTTTAGCAAGCTCATTCATACTCCCCATCTTCTCAAGTTGCTTTAATCTTGACTGTGCTTGAGTTGCTTTAGAGGCCTTTGCTCTAAATTTATCAACAAAGGCCATTAACTCTTTTTTCTTCTTTTCTTGATTCGAACGAGTTTGTTCATAAAGCATATCTTCTTCTAGAAGTTGTTCGTAAAACTTTACGGTATCACCTTTAATCTTTTTTAAACGACCTCTTGTTAGCCCCATAGTGTGAGTAACTGTATCATCCATAAAGTCTCTATCGTGGGTAATCAGGATAACCTCTCCCTCAAAGCTCTTTAGAAAGCTTCGAAGCCAACGTAGAGACATAATATCTAAATAGTTTGTAGGCTCATCTAACAGTAGAAGATTAGGGTTTTCTAAGAGACATTTTGTAAGGTTAATACGAATCTGATATCCTCCCGAGAACTTCAAAGGATTCTCTTGCATTTCTTCTTGCGAGAAGCCTAGCCCTGAGAGGATTTTTTCAGCCTTATAGTGGTCAAATCTCTCTTCTTCGCTTAAAGATTGTATACATTCTTCTAAGACTGTATTTTTTTCAAACTTAAGATGCTGGGAGAGGTAACCAATCTTATAATTTTTTGGGATATTAACGCTTCCACCTTCATAGGCCATCTCACCAGTAATAATCTTAAAAAGTGTTGATTTTCCGCTACCATTTCGACCAACAAGGCCTACTCGTTCCTTACTTCCTAGTGTAAATGAAATGTCTTCATAGAGATTTTGCCCCCCAAAAGACTTAGAAATGTTATTCAATTGAATCATAATGCATTCTTTAAGTTACAAAGCAGTTAACAAGTATTAGTATAATGAAAATTTACTGAAAAATTAACAACAAGCATCATAACCTATAGGAAGTTGTATGTCTAATCTTAAAAACATTGCTGTGGTCGCCCACGTTGACCACGGAAAAACAACGCTCGTTGATGAGCTATTGAAACAATCTGGAACATTTGGTGAAAGAGAAAAAGTTGCTGAAAGAGTAATGGATTCTGGTGACATTGAAAAAGAAAGAGGGATTACAATTACAGCTAAAAACTGTGCTTTCGATTACAAGGGTTTTAGAGTTAACCTTCTAGATACTCCTGGCCACGCCGACTTCGGTGGAGAAGTTGAGAGATCTCTTATGATGGTTGATGGTGTTCTACTTTTAGTAGACGCTGCAGAAGGTCCTCTACCTCAAACAAGATTCGTTCTATCTAAAGCACTTGCAAGAGGAATTAAAATTGGTGTTGTTATTAATAAGATCGACAGACCAGATGAGAGAATTGAAGAAGTTAAGTCTGAAATTGAAGATCTATTTCTTGAAATGGCCGATCAATTAGGACTAGAAGATTACGATTTAGATATTCCAATTATTTATTCTTCTGCAAAAGAAGGTTGGGCAACTCTTGACCCAGCTGAAAAAAGAAGTGATATGTTCCCTATCCTAGACTTTATCGTTTCTGACTTTTACCCACAACCTCAGGTTGAAGAGGGAGAGGACCTTAGACTACTAGTAACTAACCTTTCTTACTCAGAATACTTAGGACCATTATTTGTAGGTAGAATTGGTCGAGGTGTTATCACAAAGAACCAAAACTTTGTACGTTGTGACAGAGACGCGAAGAATAAGACTTTCAAAGTTTCTTCAATTCAAGTTTATGACAAAATTGGATTTAAAGAAGTTGACTCAGCTAGTGCAGGAGAAATTGTTATTGTTGCAGGTTCTGCTGAATCTGAAATTGGAGATACAATTTGTTCGACAAAAGATATCGCTCCTCTTGAAAGAATTGAAGTAGAGCCACCTACAGTTTCTGTAAACTGTTCAGTTAATACTTCACCAGGTTCTGGTAAAGAAGGTGAATACCTTACTTCTAGAAAGCTAGAAGAACTATTACAAGAAGCATGTAGATTAAACGTTGCTCTTAAGTATGAGCATACGGATGACCCGAAAGTTCTAAAGCTTAAAGGACGTGGGGAGCTTCAACTTGCCATCGTTTTTGAAGAAATTAGAAGAAAAGGGTTTGAGCTTATGATTTCAAGACCGGAAGTTCTTTTTTCGACTGACGAAAATGGAGCTAAAACTGAGCCATATGAAAATGTTGTTCTAGATATCCCTTCAGATTGTACAGGTCCAATTACAGAAAAACTTTCTATAAGAAAAGGGATCATGGGAAATATGATGCCAATCGGTGAAGATAGAACAAGAGTAGAATTTAGAATTCCATCTCGTGGTCTTATTGGATATAGATCGACATTCTTAACAGATACTAGGGGTGAAGGACTTATGAGTTCTGAATACCTTGGATACGGTGAATATGCGGGAATCATGCTTGCACGTCAAAATGGTGCGATCATATCTGACAGAGCTGGAAAAATCACTCCTTACGCACTCTTTAACCTTCTTAACAACGGTAAGATGTTCGTTGAGCCAGGTGATATGTGTTATGAAGGTATGGTTATTGGTGAACATACAAGAGTAAATGATACAAATGTTAACTGTGTTAGAGAAAAGCATTTATCAAGTATGAGAACAGCAGGAAAGGATGTAAATATTGTACTTCCTCCTGTACCTGCAAAAACTCTTGAATGGGCAATGGACTGGATCGATGAAGATGAGTGGGTTGAAGTAACTCCACTAAATATCAGAATCAGAAAGAAAGAACTTGCGACCAACAAAAGAAAAGTTGTTCGTGGAGAGAAGAAGTAATTCAAAACTAAACTAGGCCCTCTATTTAGAGGGCTTTTTTTTGCTCATTTACAAAACGCCTTAAATCCCTTCATACTTATAAAGTTCATAAATTATTATCTTAGGAGAAAAAATGAAAGGATTCATTTTAACGTTGGCATTTCTTATTTCTACTTCAGTTATCAGCGCTGAACTTGATGGTGTAAGTCACCCAGATTCAGTTGAACTCGCTGGAAAAAAATTAGTTCTAAATGGAATAGCCACAAGAAAGGCCACTTGGATCAAGGTAAAAGTATATGTAGGCGCCTTCTATATGGAGAAGAAATCTTCTGACTACAATTCATTTCTACAAGACTCTTCTCCTAAGAAAATCATTATGACATTTGTTAGAGATGTGGATGCAAAAGACCTGATTGATGGCTGGAAAGAAGCGTTTGAGAATGCTCTACCAAAAGAGAAACACCCAGCTCTCAAAGAAAGAATGGAAAAATTTTACACCTACTTTAAAGATGTAAAAAAGAAAGAAACTATGGAGTTTAACTTCTTAGCAGATGGTGTTGAGTCAACTATAGCAGGAGCGAAGAAAGACAAGATTAGTGGACAAGATTTTTCAAAGGCCTTGCTTTCAGTCTGGTTCATTAACGCCAAAGACGAAGGACTCAAAGAAGGTCTTCTAGGTCTATAATTTATCGTACTTCTTCATCGTACCTCGCGCTTTTTCAGCGGGGTACTTAAGTCCATTCTTAATAAACTTCTCTTCCATGGCATCATTTAAATCAACATCTAATACATCGCTTAGACGAATCATGTAGAGAAGAACATCGGCCATCTCTTCTTTTATTTCTTCAAGTTTTTCACTTTCAAGATTTTCACTTTGCTCTTTTGTCAGCCACTGAAAATGTTCTAATAGTTCTGAACATTCTACACTCATGGCCATCACAAGATTCTTTGGTGTATGAAATTGGCCCCAATCTCTATCTCCGGCGAATTTACTCAACTTATTTTTCCAATTTGAGATATTAATTACTTGTGTCATTAACTTTTCCTTAACCTTAAGATTACATATTTTTTGCATAAATAAAAACTAAATTAATTGACACGAATCCGGATTCAGCATAAAAATAGATACAAATAAGGTAACTTAGCTAACAAACCTTAAGAACGTGCTCAACTATTATGTAGCATACAACAAGGTACTCTTAGGAGTAAATTATGGGTGAAAAAATGCATGTAACAATCGTAGATGATGTTCAAGATAATCTCTTGAGCTACAAGGAACTTTTAGAAACAAACTTTAATCTGGAGCTGATTCAGAATCCTCTAGAACTTCTTGGCTATCTAAGCACTAAGAAGACTGACTTAGTTCTTCTTGATCTTCATATGCCAAATATGAATGGTTTCGAGTTATATGGGAAATTCAGAGACACTCATCCAGAAGTTCCTGTTATCTTCTTAACTGGTGACCCTTCTGAAGAAGTTGTTGTTCAAGGAATGGATCTTGGTTGTGATGACTTTATCGTTAAGCCTGTTTCTCTAAATGAGCTTGTTGCAAGAATTAAAAATAAGATTCAAACAAAACAAGGAACAAGACCTGTAGAAGATAAAATTTCTTTTGGAGACTTTATTCTTCATACTGAAATCCAAATGGCGCAAGTTGGAGAAAAGAAAATCCAATTAACTCCAATTGAGTTCAAAATTATTCATTTACTTGCAAAGAGTCCTAATAAGATCTTTAGTAGAGAGTACATAACAAACCTTCTATGGCCTAATGTACACGTTCAAAACCAGAATATTGATACTCACCTATCAAATCTTAGAAAGAAGCTAAAACCTTTCTCATCTTATATCAAAACTATTAAATCACGTGGCTATATCCTAAGAATCTAGTCAGGTATTAATAAAATTAGTTTATTTTTCTCATTGTAGCAGAGGCCATCCTCTGCTATTTTTATATCATCAAATATAAATTCATTAACATTTTCACGGAGGAATTAATGAAAAAAATTATCCTTGGTCTTATGGCCGGAACTCTTATGACAGCATCAGCAAATGCAGCTTCTTACCAAGCACAAGGTTGTGGACTAGGTTCTACACTTTTTACTGATGGATCAAACCTTGTACACCAAGTACTTGGAGCGACTACTAACGGTCTATCTGGTAACAATACTTTTGGTATGACTTCTGGAACTTCTAACTGTGAGCTAGACGGTGCTGGTGGACAAGCTAACGCTGTATTCATCAAAGCTAACAAAGTTGCTCTTTCTAACGACATCGCTCGTGGACAAGGTGCTACTCTTGCTTCTTTAACAAGAATGTATGGTTGTACTAACTTCAATGCAGTTGGTTCAGCTCTACAAAAAAACTACAAGACAATCTTCTCTACTCAAAATGCTGAAGCAGGTCAAATTGACATGTCTATCAGAAATGTAATTGAAGCAAATAAAGCTTGTATCTAATTTTTGATTCGTAATCCGCTGGAAGCATCATGCTTCCAGTGTTACTCTTTTTTCCATGATTAAATTAACACTTTTCACTCTTTTAATATCACTTCCAACATTTGCTACTATCTCAAAAGACATGAGAGAAAAAATAGATCAACAAAGAATCTATGATGACCCAACTTGGCTAAACCTCATGCATTATCGTTCAAATTTCTTTGGAGGAGTTAGTTCAGAGGCAGACGGTGAAACTTTCTTCTTTTCTAAAGACGGAAAATCAAATCCTCAAAATGAATTAATTGCAAATATTGAGGCCATTGAAAAGGACAAGAACTTAAGCTCTGACGAGCATCCTTTATGTCGATTTCCAGCAAGAGCAACTTTCTTCGAAAGCAAAGGCTTAATTAATCTGTCAAAATTTAAAGTATCTTGTCCTAGATATAACAAATTTAAAAATAAACTTTCAGCAAAATCTATATCCATCGTTTTCTCTTCTTATTTCTTAGATACTCCGGCTTCGGCATTTGGCCATACATTAATGAGGATAAATAAGAATATTAGACATACTGATCAGGAAGATCAAAACTTTGAACTACTTGACTACGCAATAAACTATTCCGCCGTTGTCACAACAACGAACTCTCTTCTCTACGGAGTGATGGGCTTTGCTGGAGGCTTTCGTGGAGAATTTGCTTCAATGCCATATTTCTATAAAGTAAGAGAGTACAACGACTTTGAATCAAGAGATCTTTGGAGTTATGACCTTAATTTATCTCAAAAAGAAATTAATATGATCGTTGCTCATATTTGGGAAATGGGACAAACATATTTTCAATATTACTACCTAACTGAAAATTGCTCATACCATATGCTTGGCCTTTTAGATGTTGCTAATCCTAAATGGAATCTTTCTAAGAGAAATCCTAGCTTTGTTATTCCTGTAGACACCATTAAAACTCTAGGAAAGACACCAGGTCTTGTAAGACGAGTGAGTTATCGACCATCTACAATGAGAAAAGCGAAACAATCTGTACAGCGCCTAATGCAAGATGAAAAACAGTTTTTTGAAAAAGTTATTAAAGAAAAAACAGCCAATCCAGTTCAGGGCCTAAGTAAAGAGAAACAGGCAAAAATTTTAGATACAGCAATCGACTATCTCGACTTCACACATAGCGAAGATATTTTACTTGAAAAACCTGAGGCATTAAAATGGAAGAATGAACTTCTCATCGCGAGAAGTGAAACTGAAGTTCAAACAACTATTGAGACGATTCCAACTCCTCATAAACAAAGACCAGACTTTGGACATGATTCAAGAAGATTTTGGCTTGGAGTTGGAAAGAATAAATCTCTTAAAACTTACGAAACTCTTTCCTATCGATTTGCACTTCATGACTTCTATGATCCTCAAGATGGCCAAAACCCTCAAGCAACAATGGAAATGGGGCATATGAAGTTTAATTATTATAATGATAGCTCAAAACTTAAGCTCGATTTTATAGATATCGTAAATGTTATCTCTCTTAGTCCTATTGAGAAGTATTTCTCAAATATCTCTTGGAGATTTAAACTTGGAAGTAGAGCTATAAATGATTCGGGCTGCTCGGCTTGCCAAGCCCCAACCTTTCAAGTTGGTGGTGGTACTTCAATATTTACGAAATATTTTAAGGCCTTTGCACTACTTACTTCAGAGTTAGATTTACACAAAGAGCTCTCCCATAATGGATTTAGATTTGGAGTAGGACCAGAAGCCGAGATTATATTCAGACCTATGGATAAGCTTAACATCGGTATTTTTGGAGATTACAAATGGAGATTCCCAGCTCACGTTGAGCAAACCTATAGCTATGGTTCAAAGTTAAGATATATTCCATTTAAAAACTACGCTTTAAACTTAGACTATAAACGCTACAAGAAGAACTGGATAAATGAAGCTTCACTTATTATATACTTCTAGAGCACTCTTCTAAATGTTTACTCGCCCTTTTTTTAAAAAATAAACGAACCTTTTGCTTAGATTTTGCAGAAGTTAAAACTGACCAATAAAATGAACGTGGAGGAAAGAGTCTCCCCGGCTCTCTTGAGTAGCCTCCTCTTAGTTGCTTTTCTAAAATATTCACACCACAAGAAATATTCTCAAGAGGGTTTAAAATAGTGTCTGAGCTTAAATCACAGTAATCATAGTTCGCACTATCATCAACACTTAACTGAAAAAGTCCTTCTGAATATTTATTCATAGTAGATTCCCAATAACGTGTTCTAGGATTAAAACTGGACTCAAAGTGTGAAATTGAGGCTAAAAAAATTGTCCAAAACTTCTTTTTCTGCGCACGAGAGAATTCATGATAATTTTGACAACTAAGAAATGCCAAGTCACTAGTTGACGGAGAAATATGAAGCAACTCACTATTTTGACTCTCTAGAGCTTCATAAACTATTTGCGTCCAAGACTCTGGCCATAACGACTTGTAATCTCCAATTATTGAAAAGTTCTCAGCAAGAACAGGAGTTGTATAATTATTAGGTATATTTTGTGAAAGGTTTGAATCTTTAGAGTTTGAACAAGATAAAATAAATAGTGTTAAACTTAGGTAAATGACAAATCTCATAAAACATCCTTATTTTAAGATTATTTTTCATCCCGACTTATATTATAATAATGTAATCAAATGACAACAACGCGCGAAGGGTCAGAGTATGTATCCTATTGATAAGATAGAAGAAGTATCAACACAAAAACTCAGTGATATAATTGCAACTGAGATAATGAATAAACAAGTTACTAAAATTTCTAAGAATTTCAGTATAGAAAAGGCCATTCTCATTCTTGACTCAGCTAAAGTTAGTGGCGCCCCTGTTGTTGATGAAAATAATAGGGCCATTGGTTTCATTTCAGAGTCCGATCTACTTATCCAAATTAGTCATAGAGACAAATCTGAAAAAATAACATTTTCTCAAAGCATTTTCACTATTTCTGAAAACTTACACTTAAAAGAAATTATTCTCTATATGTCTCAAAATAAACTGAAGCTTGCTCCAGTTGTAACATCAAATAGAGAAGTCATAGGGTCGATTTCAAGAATGGATCTTTTAAAATTTATTATCAATTTCAAAGGGCGCAATTAATATCGTCCAAGATAAACTCTGTTCCGTTTTGAATTGTATAATCACAATGTTCGGATTTATCTTTATCAAATAAGTCTAAAATCTCAATAATAGACATATTGGGCAATTCATCTTCACTTATTACAAGCGAACCTAACTTCCGATGAGCTTCCATTGCATTATGAAACTGCTCATTCTTTTGGGCAATTTTTAAAGGTATGTATATACTTCTTTTTTTTAAAGCAAGAAGCTCACACACAGTACCTGCCCCAGAGCGAGAAATGACAATTTCACTAGATTTCATAATATCAATCATCTCGCTTCCAACAAAAGCTACAGGTAAGTAATCTTCAGATTTAAAAGGCAAAAACTCTTCGATAAAGTTCTTCCCTACTTGATGAATTATTCGAAATCGAGAGTTTAATTCTTCAAGGTCTGATTTTATTAGATTATTAAGTAACAGAGAGCCATTTCCTCCTCCGGTAACAAAAAGAAGAGGCTTATCTGATATTAAAGGGAATCCTTGAATCTCTTTAGTTTCTATATGAGTATTATAACATTCATCTCGAAGTGGATAACCAGAGACCTTTGTTCTGTACCTAGGAAAGAACTCGATTGATTCTTCAAAGCTTACAAAAATAGTATCTGCAAATTTAGAACATATTTTATTGGCAAGACCAACTCTACTTGTCTGCTCATGGATAAATACTTTCTTACCAGTTAACTTTGCCGCGATTACAACTGGAACACATACAAAACCACCAGTAGCGAAAACTAAAGTATTAGAAGGCATAGAAATAAATGAAAAAAAGGATTGTAAAAAACCAAGTCCAACTTTAAAAAGATCTAAGAAATTTTCAAATGAAAAGTAGCGCCTCAACTTACCGGTAAATATGGCCTTATAAGGGATATCAAATTCAGAAATAAGTGATCTCTCGATTCCATTCTTCCCACCAATATAAGATATGTCCCAGTTTCCCGATTCTTTTAATTTCTTTATAAGAGTAATCGCTGGCATTACATGACCACCGCTTCCTCCTCCGGTAAAAACAATTTTTCTCACTTTAATCTCCATTCGATATATCTATATTAAAGAAAAATCTTCCCTACAACAATTGATAGTTTCGCTTTTTATCAAGTTTTCTTCTTTAATTCTCGAATATGACTATAAGAACACAAATAATTTGGAGAACATAATGAAAAAGACCTTACTAGGGCTCATGCTTCTTAGCGCACCATTAGCTCTTGCGGACTTTACAACCGTTAGAATAACAGACTTTACAGGCTCCTATGATAAGCCAGATGGAAGGGCCACCGCTAGTGAGCTCATTATTCCAACACAGAATAAATCAAAGATTGAAGTGACTCTTCAGGGCGATGAAAAGGGCTATCTACTTAGTTTCAATAATAGAGAATACTACTTTGAAAATCCTCCTGCAATTATAAATGATATCTATACTGGAAACTGGAAGGACTTAAACTATGTAACATCGGGTAGAAGATTATCTGCTTCCATAGGTACATTTAATTCAGTTGTTGAATACTCAGATACAGCCTTAAGAGGCCTTAATGTAAACTGTAGTAAAGCTAGGATGTTTGAAAATTATGGTCATCAAGTTCTGGATGCATGCCTAACTAACTCAAAAGTTAATCTTACTTATTTCAAAACTTCATCCTCTCGAAAGATTTTAAATATTCTAGAAGAACTCCCCGGAGTTAGAGCAAGTACTACCGTAGTAAAGAATGGAACTATTACTATTTCTAACAAGTCTTTTAATATGGTTGCAGAAGTTGATATTGGAATGAATGCAAAAGTTAAAATTGAAGGTAAAACAGAGTTCGAAGATGATAAGAAAAGAGTATCTATTCGAATAGACAAAGCTAAGGCCAGTTTCTTAAATATAAAGAATAAAATATTTGATGAATTAAAAAAGTCTGAAAGTGATACTTTTAGAGTACAAAAACCATATTTATATATAATGCTTAAATAATACTCTGGCCTGCGGCATTACCAGATGCCCAGGCCCATTGGAAATTAAATCCTCCCAACTCTCCAGTAACATCTACAACTTCCCCTACAAAGAAAAGTCCTTTAACAATCTTACTCTCCATTGTCTTAGAAGATATTTGATCAGTTGATACTCCGCCTTTCATTACTTCTGCTTTTCTATACCCCTCTGTTCCAGATGGTCTAAAAGAAAAGTCTTTCAATTGAGAAATAACCTTCATTCTCTCATCTTTAGAATATTCGGCCATTTTCTTTGTTAATGACAAAGCCTCGTAACGACAAAAGAAATCGACAAATTTCTTAGGCAGATGAATCTTTAAAAAAGAATCTATTACTTTCTTAGAATTTTTTTGAAAAGACTTAAGCAAGTCCTCTTCGCTCAACTCTGGTAAAAAGTCTAGACTAACCTTTTCAGCTCTATTCCAATATAAAGAAGCTTGTAAAATTCCTGGACCACTCAGCCCTTTATGGGTAAATAGAATATCTTCAACAAAGGCTTTATGATCTGTTTTAATCTTTGTTCTTAATGAAACTCCTGATAACTTAGATGTCTCACAAAGAAGACTTTCTTCCAAAGTAAATGGAACTAAGGCCGGTGAAGTCTCTTCAATATCATGACCAAAAAATTTCGCAACCTTTAGCCCAAAGTCTGTCGCTCCTATCATTGAGATTGGAAGTCCACCACTTGCAACAACAATATTACGGGCCTTAAAATCTCCCTTAGAAGAACTTACGTGAAACAAATCCTTTTTCTGGATATCATGCACTTTACTAGAAAGAACAATCTGGGCCTGACCTCTTAAACACTCTTTCTCAAGTAACGAAATGACTTCTTTTGCAGACGTTTTACAAAAGAGCTGACCATCTTTTTTTTCAAAATAAGAAATATTATACTTATCAATTAAATCTAAAAAATCGTACGGAGAGAATCTCTTAAGGGCCGATTTGTGAAAGTGGGAGTTTTTAGATAGGTAATTACTAGATTCAGTGTAGAGGTTAGTAAAGTTACACCTTCCTCCACCTGAAATTAAAATTTTACGTCCTAGAATCTTATTGCCTTCTAAGACGAGGGTTTTTAATCCCCTATTTGCTGATACAGAAGCGGCCATTAAACCTGCCGCTCCTCCACCAACTACTATGACATCAAAGGTTTCATCGTTCATTTAACTAGTAACGGCTTGACCTTTGCGAGTTACCTTCCGAGTTAGAAGAGCTTGGTCTTCTATTTCCTCTAAAGTTACCTCTTCTAGAAGATTCTCCATCTCTAGAACCTGAAGAATTTCTACTATATCCGCCACGTCTATCAGATCCGTTATAAGATCTTTCAGGTCTTGCGTTTCTCGTTAGTTCAAGATTTGCTGCATGATTTCCAGTTGCGATACTCGTAACAGAAAGAACTTTCTCTTTATGAGCTTCAGCAACTTCAAAGAAAGAGAATTGATCTTTTAGATCTACTTGCTTTATATCTCTTTGCTCAACACCAGTTGCATGTGAGACTGATTCAAGAAGTTTTTTGAGATCTATCCCGTGCTTCTTTCCGGCTCCAAAGTAGAATCTCGCACTACCATTTGTTCTGGCAGCGCCACGATCACTTCTTGATCCTCTACTATCCATTCTATCACCACGGTCTCTTCTATCTCCGCGATCTCTTCTGTCCCCACGGTCTCTTCTATCATTTCTGTCATTTCTAACAGAACGATCACCACGTGCAGGTTGTTCTATACTTTCTTGCTTATTGTAACGATCCATATTCTCTTTGAACATATATGTGAACATTAGCTTCAATAGTGCATCTTTTTCTAGGTGATCCATAGACTCTGAGAATACAGAAAAGCTATTATCAAGTTTCGCACCATCTTCAATAACACTTGAGATTTTTTCAAAACGCGCGACTTCTTTCTTCACTAGCTTAGATTTAATATCATCAATTGATGGAAGTGTTCCTTGCTCGATTTTAGCCTTAGTATGTCTTTCCAACATTCTTATACGACCTCTTTCGTTATTTTCAATAATCGTTAATGCAGCACCTTTATTTCCAGCTCTACCAGTACGACCTATTCTATGAACATAAGACTCAAGATCTTGTGGAAGCCCATAGTTAATAACGTGAGTTAAGTTATCAACATCAATTCCTCTTGCTGCAACATCTGTACATACAAGAAGTTTAACTTTCTTTCTCTTAAATGCCTTCATCGTTAGATCTCTTTGCATTTGAGACATATCTCCGTGAAGAGAATCAGAAGGAAAACCTCTGAAGTTAAATTCATCAGCAAGTCTCTTAGCATCTATCTTAGTTCTACAGAAAATAATTCCATAGTAATCATCAAGAGAGTCTAAGATTCTGCAAACTGCTTCACCCATGTAACCTCTTCTAATAATAAAATATTTTTGTTCGATATTTTCATTAGAAAGTGTCTTAGCTTCAACTTTGATAACTTCAGGATTCGATAAGTATGTCTTAATTAATTTAAGAATTATTGGTGGCATTGTAGCCGAGTACATCCAAGTATTTTTTTGCTCACCTAGTTCAGATAGGATTGTCTTAACATCATCAATAAATCCCATATCAAGCATTTCATCAGCTTCATCAAGAACTGCTAGCTTTGCATGCTCAAGCTTTAATACACCTCTTTTAATAAGGTCTAAAACTCTACCAGGTGTACCTACAACAACTTGTGGTCTACCTCTTTTTAGAACTCTTATTTGTCCATCAAGTGGAACACCACCATACACAGTTAATGTTTTGATTTTAGTATTCTTGCAAAATGAGTTCATCTCATCGCAAATTTGATTAGCAAGCTCTCTCGTTGGACTTAATACGATTGCTTGTACATCACCACAGTTAGTATCTATCTTAGCAAGTAGTGGAAGAGAGAAAGCCGCTGTTTTACCAGTACCTGTCTGGGCCTGACCAACAAAATCAGTATCCTTCTCTAGAAGAAGAGGAATCGCTTGTTCCTGAATTTCAGTTGGAGTTGTGTAGCCTTTTGCCTCAAGAGCACGCAGAAGCGTCTCTGGCAGATTCATGTCAGAAAAATTCATTATTCACCTTTGGTTGAATTTCATCAGGTTTATAATGATTTGAAGTAACTGGGTTAGCTTAGACGTTTACTAGCGAACTTAATAGATCCAGAGGACATTATTAACCTGATATTTATTATGTTGAACTTATATACGACAAAATTGTGCAAAGGGCCAGTGAATTGAAATTTATTCAATGGCCTATGGGTTAGTTTTAACCCATAAGCCTTATTTACTACTGTGAAATTAGGGACTTAAGTTTCGAAAGATCTTCTTGTACATCTTTAGGAATATTAATTCCAGCAGAACCACTATAACCAAGAACCATTTGCTTTTCTAATTCTTGGTAACATTTCTTAGCAACCTTTGATTTAGGATAGTCAGTAATACAGGCCCTTAGCTGCATATCGGCCAGAGAATAGAAGTATGAAAACCCAATCAATCTCTCAGAGACGGCCTTCCAATACATTGCTAGAGCTACGCTATCATCACTTACAGAGCTCTTAAGATACTTATCCATCACTCCTCTTGCAATAATTAACACAGGCAGATTCTTACTATCGGCCAGGATTTCGCCTTCATTTTCAAGTGGAGTTAGCTTCGTCTTAATAAAATCAGTTAAGAATTTCTTAGAAATTGTCGATGGCCTTTTCCAATTCATCCAAGGAATCAAGCTATCATTCCAATCCTTAAACTCTTGCCTTAGCGCTGGTGTAATATTCTTATTTGTAAGAGTGCGATCAAGATACTGTCTCGCTTTCTTAGGAGTGTAATAGATAGCAAGATTGATTGCCATAACTTTAATGGCAGCTTTAAAGATCATATCATCTGCCAGAGTATTTTTTGAAGTCATTTTGGCAGCTACAAAGTCCGTCCACTTACGGTACTCTCTCTCTGCTTTTCTATAATCTTTAATCAAGTATAGAAATTCAGCGTGATCATATGCTGTCGTAAAATCTGTTGCTTTAACTTTTGAAACTTCTTTAACAAAAGATCTTGAACCACCACTAATCATATTGTGACATGACATACATAACTGACCAGTTGATCTTAATTTCTTATATGCAAAAACCTTATGATTAGTATCAAAGCTCTCAATGGTTTCATCAAGGTGTTCAATCATCACATTATATGTTGCTTTAAATTCAGTCTTAGTAAACTTACCAGCATGACCGGAGCTTTTAAAAGCTTTCAAAATGAACTGAAGTCTATCTTTAATCTCCTTTTCATTTTCTTTTTCTTTAAATTTCTTAACATTACTCATGTAAGGAATAAGTTTTACAAAACTCTGGGCAACTTCTTGCATAACTTCTTTCTCAGTCTTAGCAAAGATATTAGCTGAAAGTAATGTGGCCACGATAAACAGAACAAATTTCATATGATTTCACCTCTTGAATTGATACATATATAATGCACAAAAAAGGTTCAGATGACAAAACTATAGGTAAGATTTTTTCAATACTATTTCTAAGTAAAATGGTCGGCCTTTTGCTTCAAACTCTAAAATAAAGTTCTTTCCCTTGAAAAAGTTAACAAGCTTTACATCCTCTCCAAAAATAACATCAGAGACTGTGTAGTTTACTTTTTCTCCTAATTCATAAAGCCTTCTTTGAGTAAACTCTACAATCTGTTTAAATAAAGTATTAAAGTGCTCCACCGATTTTTCAGTTAAAATTGTAAAATCATGGCCTTTACCAGACTTTATATAAGAGAAATATGTCTGTTTATCCATACTAAGAATAAAGCTGGCATGAAAGTTATCTCCTTGAAAATTACCAGTCGCTGCTAGTTCATATTCAGCTTCATTTCTTCTATCCATATTCGTAGCCGTGCAAAAGTGAATATCTAAGTTATAACTTAGTCTTGAAACTTCTTTAACTGCTTCAACAAAAGGAACTAGGTACTTCTGATCTACAACATCATCAAACTTATATGAAGACTTTAAACGAATGGTTCGCCTTAGATATTCATTAAAATCACCTTCATCAAAGGGCTTACTCATATAAGTTAGGTTTTTAATCTTACTTGGTTCCATTTCATTTGGATCTATTAGTCCTGAGAAAACTAAAATATTATCTGGAACATAGTTTTTATTTAACCTGAGGACATGTTTAAGCATATTGCCTCCTTTCATATGAGGCATATTCAAATCTGTTATAAGTAAATCAAATTTAATTCCATCAAGTTTAACTAAACCTTCATGCCCATTATAAGCATGGGTGATAACGACCTCTTTGCTAATGGAGCGTATATATTCAGAAAGAAATTCATGAACTCCCTTATCATCATCAACAATACATATCTTTTTTTTGGCCAGTGACATATTAAACTTATCGTCAAAAATAACTTAAGAACTAACTCAATTTAAGCTTAATCCCGCCCAAAGCTTTTTAGAATATAGGCATAGACCATGGACTCTTCTTTTAAGTACTCAAATCGACCGCTTGCTCCACCATGACCAGCATCCATATTTGTGTAGAGAAAAATACTTGAACTGCCAGTATTTAAATCTCTCAATTTCGCAATCCATTTAGCAGGCTCCCAATAAGTCACTCTAGGGTCATTTAGTCCGGCAGTTGCTAAGATATTAGGATAATTCTTAGCTTCTAAATTATCGTAAGGAGAATATGACTTAATATAATCATAGTACTCACGCTCTTGAGGATTTCCCCATTCTTTATACTCTAGCTGAGTTAGTGGAAGATCCTTATCTAACATAGTTGTTAATACATCAACGAAAGGAACTTCCGCTACAATCGTTTTGTAAAGATCAGGAGCAAGGTTTGCAATGGCCCCCATTAACAAACCTCCAGCACTTCCGCCACTAGCAATGATATTTCCCTCTTTTCCATAACCATCTTCGCAAAGTCCACGAGTAGCATCTATAAAATCATTAAAAGTATTTTTCTTTTCTAGAAACTTTCCATTCTCATACCATGATCTCCCTAAAGTAGAACTTCCTCTTGGGTGGATAATAGCAAAGTTAAATCCTCTATCAACTAAACTAAAGAGGTCATCTCTGAAACTCGGATCAATAGTGGAACCATATGAGCCATAGCCATAAACATAAAGGGGAGAATTTTCTGAATAATCTTTAAGACAAAGAATTGAGACTGGTACTTTCACACCATCACGAGAGGTATACGAGCGTCTTCGAACTATATACTTATCACTATCAAAGTTAGCAACTTCAAGAACTTTTAAAGTTGAAGTCGTTTTTGTATTAACATCATACTCCAATACAGAACTAGGACAATTTAGAGCACTATAATTATAGCGAAATACACTTGTATTAAACTCATAATTTTCACCAACACTTGTACTATAAGCTTGAGCAGGAAAAGTTATAAGCTGACTAGGTCTTTCATCAAAGAATATAATTTCATAATTACGTAGACCATCTTCTCTAAATGTTAAGACTGCAAAATCGTTGTACGTATCAAACCCTAATAAGTACCTAGAATCAGACCCTGGAATAAATTCTTTCCAGTTCTCTAGAGAACTATCTTTCGAGTCACAAGTTACCACTCTAAAGTTTTCATGCTCATCATTTGTAAGGATATAGAAGATGCCATCTCTGTGATCAATATCATATTCTAAATCATCTTTTCTTTTTTGAAATAGATTGAATTTACCTTCAGGTTTATTAGCACTTAGTATTGAATACTCTGTAGAAACAGAACCACCACTTACAGCAAAGATATATTCATTATCTATTCCTTTTGCACAGTGAACAAAGAACTCTGCACTCTTGTCATGATACAAAACCTCATCACTACTAACATCTGAATGTAGTTTATGCTTTTTAATTTTATGCGGTCTTAGATTTTTATTTACGACGTTATAACAAAAATGCTCACTATCATTAAACCAACATATAGAGTCATACGCTTGATCAATAATTTCAGGATAAAGATCACCGGTCTCTAAGTTTTTTATATATATTTTATAAACTTCTGAACCATTATCATCTATCGAGTAGGCCATTTTCTTCCCATCAGGAGAAACGCTAAAGGCACCAATATCAACAAAGTCCTTATCAATCGCTAACAAGTTAACATCTAAGAGTATTTCTTCAGAATTTGAACCTTTACTCGTACGGCAATGGATTGCATACTCCTGCCCCTCTTCATAGCGATCATAGTAGTAATAATCTCCATCTAGGGCCGGAACACTTTGATCTTTCTCTTTTTTTCGAGAACGCATCTCATCGTACAGTTGTTTTTGTAATTCAGTAGTATTTTGAAGATAATCTTTAAAGAAGTCATTTTCTTGTAATAGATGTTTTTTTACATCTTTGTCCTCATCTAGAAATCTCATCCAATAGTAATTATCAACTCTCTCATCTTCGTGAGCGATCATTTTATGTGGAATTTTCTTAGGACTTGGAATTTTCAAGGAACTCTCCTTTGATTGAGTATCATAATATTCAACCAAAGAAGCCAAAATGAAAAGGCAAAATTATTGAAGATAAATAAGGTTACTCTTTTCCTTTATCTCAACATTTCCTACAGCAGCTTTTAGATTTAAATATAGCGGAGCTTCATCAAGTAATGTCACATCACTATCAATATTGACATTAAGCCCCTCGGCCTTTGCATGAACAGGAATTCCTACTGGTACAATAACCTTAGCTTTAACTTTTGCAGATTTAATAGAAATAAGCTGATCGATCCCTGTAGGCGTTACGTCGAGAACAACATCTCCCATTCCAAGTTCTAGATTTGCTTCTCCAGCAAGACTGTGGGCATAAACCTTAGCGTTACCAGATTGAACATGTAGGTCATTTAAAGTTGAGTAGGCGACAATTTTCCCCATCCCCATTTGAACCTTTAAAGAGACAGGAACTTCTCGAAGATCAAGTTCACCTTTTCCTATTTTTACCAATATATAGACGTGCCTAGGAATTAGAACCTCTAGAAGGTCTTCTTCTTTGGATATACCTTTAAGAAACAGAGATGATCCCTCCTCCAAGTAACCAATCACACCTTTAGAACTCTTGCAGATAATATCACCTGTTGGTGATTCTGAGATTTTCACTTTTCCATTTTCAAGAATAACTTCAAGGTTAGTAACGCTTTTAGCATTAATTTCTAAATCACCATCAATTGAGAAATTATAATCTCTATCGTTGTCTGAAAAGTTAACATTAAAATCTTTATTCTTTATTTTCTTTCTAATTGGATAAGCAAGAGCAAGTAAGGTTAGTCCTACGGCAGCGATAGCAAAGAAAACCACTCCTGCGACAACACCAAGTAAAGGCAATACAAAGAAAACAACCGTACTCACTACAATCGAAGCGATTAGTAATCCTAAGATTATTCCCACAATTTTAGCTAATGGATGATTGATCTCTCTAGATCCGAAAACTACTTTGGCCTGTGATAAAGACATTTTAAACTCCTAAATTAATGAGTTTAAACTAGCAGATATCGAGTTTTTTACTAGTGTGCATGAAATTAATTCACGAGAGAAGATAAAGTAACATACTGGAATTACTTTATTTTGGATTTACTTTTGATAGAATTAAGCCTTGAGTCGCACATATTGCGCCAAAGGTTTCGCATATGCTCATGATCACTAATCTTAATCGAGCTAGAAACACTCAGTACTATGGAAACTTGTTGATGGCCTCTAAAGAAATTAAAGCTCCAATACTTTCCTCTCCTATTTTCAACTTCGTATGTAAAGTTATCATCAGAAAGTGATCTACTTACAACAAAGCTCTTTTTCTCACTAAGGGCCACATTCTTTTCTTCATACCACTTGCTCAGAGTCTTGGCCTCAACTCTCTCTTTGATTCTAACTTTTATAGAAATATTTTCTATTGTTGAATCGGAAATACTAATGACTTTTTCTCCAAACAGATCCATCTCTTCTACTTCAAGATTTGGACTATCTAATAAGAATGATACATTTAACTTTTGAATTTTATAATACTTCTTAGTGTCTATTGTTATATGACCACCTCTTAAACTTTGAAAATAGTGGGCACTACTAAATGAAAGAAGAAGAACGAGAAACACTATTATGTACTCTTTAAATCTAACTCTCTTTAAGTTCTCTACCCCACTTTGAATTCTTTTAATTCCTTCAAGGTTAAGAAAAAGTAAAAGAATAACCTGTAATACAAGCGCAAGGAAGAATTCAAAGAACCTTTTAGATCCTACCGGACTATGAATTAACTCCGTCACATATCGAGTAGGGAGCCCTAAAGAAACTAAGTTCAGCCCGTCATTTATTGGTGCGAGTAAATTTGGAAGAAAGAGAACCAAGAAGATAATTGTACCGTATCCACTTATTTCAGACTGCTTCTTACATAATGATCCTATGATAATACCGAGCAACGTAACCCAAAGGCTCCCTAGAGTTACTGCAAAGAAGACAGTTAAAATATTATACTTACTCGCATCAAACGACAAAGTAAGAAACACAGATACAAGAGTTGAGAGTAAAGTATAAAACAATGCTTTAGAAAAAATAATTTCAAACGCGCTAACAGGTGTCAGCAACAGTGCATCCAAAGTTCTTTTTTCAATTTCTTCAGTGAATAGAAATGAAGGTGAATAAAACCCAATCATAACAATGGACATTGTTAAGTACATTTCTAATTGAATGGTACCAATACTCTTGGCTAGAAAGAAATTAATTACAATAACGACGAAGAATATTACAAATGTTTGAGGATGATTAATAAAATCAAAAAACTCTTTCTTTAGAAGAACCTTTATTCTATTCATAGGAATCATCCAATAATCTCAGGAAAACCTTCTTTATTTTATCTACATTATATTTTTCCAAAAGATCTGTAACACTTCCCTCTTCTATGATTTTACCATTTTTCAAAAACCCCACTCTTGTACACAACTCTTCAACTTCCTCCATAAAGTGGGTCGTTAAAAAAATAGTTGTTCCAGTGGCATTAAGCTTTCTAATATAGTTATGAACTTTATGGGCCGAAATAGGATCAAGCCCACTTGTTGGCTCATCAAGAAATAAAAGCTCTGGACGATGTAATACAGATCTAGCCAAAAGAACTCTTTGCTTTAGGCCTTTAGAAAGATACTTCACTTTAGACTTGAGTTTATCCATTAAAAAGAGTTCTTCACAAATCTCATATATTCTTTGCTTATCAACACTCAAAAGACCACAAAATAATTCTAAATTCTGATACACAGATAGATTTTCATATAAATTTTGAGTCTCTGGAACAACGCCAACAGAGAGAGCCTTGAATTGTTTTCTAGAGTCTGGGGATATATCAAAAACACTAATATTGCCTGAATCATACTCAAGCTGACCAATAATACACTTAAGGGTAGTAGATTTACCTGCTCCATTAGGTCCTAAAAATCCATAAATTTCGCCAAGTTCAATACTCAGGTTTAATCCATCTAAAACTTGTAATTCACCAAATTTTTTGGAGAGATTGGATATAGATATTATTGATGATTTCATAGAAAAATTGGTTGCGGGAGAAGGATTCGAACCTCCGGCCTTCGGGTTATGAGCCCGACGAGCTACCTGACTGCTCCATCCCGCGTTAAATAATTGAAAATAGGAATTTTCGAATTGTCCAAATAGTAATTTAATGGATGTAATTTGTCCAGCTTAATTATGATTTATAAAAAAAGTATTTTGCTCCAACATAAATTGCTAAAAATATTAGAAAATGTGGCGATTAGCTTATTGATATGAGCTGAACCCGAATAAAAGGAAAGGAATATGAGCGCCATTACTGCAAAAAATCAAAGAGTCTTTATTGAAGTAGATACATCTGAATTAACCGATGCCCAAGTTAGACTTATCAAGTCACTTAACACTATGTTGCAGCATGTATTAGTCACTGATAGCGAAGATGAATTCTTTGATGGTAGCGCTAACTTTATGAGAATGTGTGCTTCAATTATAAAGAAGGCCCATTTTGCTCAAGACCTAAAAGGTGTTGATAATATTCCTTACGCTGAGCAAGCGCTAGAGTATTCGATGGATATCCTCCAAGAACATATTACAAACTCTAATGTAGTTTCTTACGATAATTAATTTTTTAAAATTATATTTCATAAAAAAGGCCCAATGATTCATCTTGGGCCTTTTTTATTCCGATAAATTCATTATGAAACTAATAACTATTCTACTACTTTTTTCAATTAACTCTTATTCGCAAACCATACATTGCAAGGATATCAAAGAGAGGTCTCTGCAGGTAAACGAGCAAGTAACTATTCGAATAGATAACTTCTCAGACGTTTGTTCTTTTACTATAGAAACATCTAGAGACAGTAAAGTATCTCCCTATAGCCAATCCAGACAAGATGCCTCGAGGCAATGGAGCTTCCAATCGAAAGGCAAGATCAATGTTCTTAGTAATTATGGTACAGGTCCAACAGATAGTTCATCATCAGGATACAAGTCTTATCAACTCTTTCCAAATGATAAAGGCCTATCTATTACAAAGAATCAGGACGGTACCTTTAGTATGGCCCTTGCAAATGGAGCGAAAGTTCATTTCTCAAAGAATGGCTCTATTGATACACGTAAAACAACTGACTTAAAGATAAAAGATAGGCCAATAGAGTTACCAACTATTCCTAAATCTAAATCAAGCTATCAATATGAAAAGTTAGATGCCCTAGACTATAGAGACCCAAAGAAAGTTTCAATTCGTGTCTACCATAGAGGATTATATACCTCAGCAATCTCAAGATCGATTGGACTTGAAACAAATATAGGAATGTACATACCTCTAGGTATTGAAATGGGGAAACTTCCTGGCTCAAATAGTAATAGCAGCTACACATTGTTTGGAAAAGATGATGAAAAGCTCTGTTCATCGAAAATGCCGGCTTCTTATTTCTTTAATTATATTGTGAAATGTTCAACGAGAACACCAAACTCTCAATGTCCTTGTTCTCTGTCAGAAGAAGAAATTTCTTCTAGATTAAACACAAACTATGCACTTGAGGGTGAAATAAGAAAGTTAAAGAATAGACTACGCTCAGTACAAGGTGATGAGAGGTTTCCTATTGAAAAAGAAATTGAACGCCTAGAATTAAAGTATGATTCTAAACTCTATTCAAAGCTTTACTCTAGTTGCGCTCTAGACAAGGATGATGCAAATAGTTTTGTAGCAGATAGACGCAGGAGTGGAGATCACCGAGAAATTGATGGCCTACAGGTTAAGACTAGCTCTCAAGTCATGGACAAACTTATCAACTCAGGAAAATGTGCCAAATTAAAATCTCTAAGTGAGAATTGTATACACTGCGGTCTTGAAAGCTTGATTAATTTAGAAATGATAGATATTCAAAAAAAGAATTTAGACAAAATTATAAAAGAGATTGAGTAAGGGCCAAATATTGACCCTTATTCATTTTAAAATATAAATTGTTCATTTTGAGAGTTAAAGAGGCTAACTTTCTTCATAATTTCTTTGAAAGTAGTCAGTAGATCTCTGTTTAAAAACAGATCTTTCCCATTTTCAAAAGAACAGATTAAATAATTAATCTTAAAGTCATTTTCGTCAAATGATATACTATACTCTATGACTGATCTATCACTAGAAGTAAAATCTCGAGTTAATCTAATTTCCTCACTAAGAATTGGTAATTGAAAACCTTTTTTTATATTTACATCAAAGTTCGACATCTTGTAAGTTAACTTACAAGTAGCTTTCTTTCTTTCGTAAAAGAACTCTTCTTTCACTTTACTGCTGTATGCAGGAATAGAGAGATCTCCTAAGAATTCAAGAGTTCTCACATTTTTTTCAAGTAAAACTTCTTGAACTTCTTGAGAGGTAGTAGTTTCACTACTTCCTGGAAGGTTATATTGGTTATTAAACTCTTCTTTGGTACAAGAGATCATAAGTAGTAAAAGTAAAATGCTAAAGAATTTCATCTCGACCTACTTCTCTATGATCGCATGTGGAAATTTAACGTTATCAGCTTTCTTAGCTTCACGTAGAGACTTTCTCTTCTTTCTAGCAAAGTGAGCCTCATCTCTAGCAGCAAGAGAAGCCGCGCTCTCTTGTTCTTTTTCAAGCTTCTTTCTTTCAGCTAATTCTTTTACCGATTGAAAATAAGTTTCCTTTCTATACTTAATCCAACTAGCGTCATCAGCTGCAGTACCTGGTTGAACACCTTTTTTCTTTAAATTAACAGTCTTCTTATCTGAGTGCCAAGTTTTTGCGTGAGGATCTTTACGCCCATCTTCAAGAAGTCCAACATGAGAAAGAAGTTGTCTCTTAGAAATATATCTAAACTTTCCAGGAGCAATTCCGTCTACTGTTAACCCTTCAATTGCAAAACGTTTAAGCTTATCAACAGTTAGTCCGCAAGCTTCACAAATTCTTCTAATCTCTCTATTTCTTCCCTCACCTAGTCTAAATTCTAACCAAGTCTTATTTGGAAGTTGCTTAATAACTCTTACAGATAATGGTTTCATGAAACCGTCTTCTAGCTGAACACCATTTCTTAATTTTTTAAGAATCGTGTCTGTAACACTACCAAAAACCTTAACTTCATATACTTTTGTTATATTGAAACTAGGGTGCATGATCATATTTGCCACTTCACCATCATTAGTTAAAACAAGTAAACCTTCTGAAAGATAGTCTAAACGACCAACTGGATAAATTCTTTCCGAAACTTCCATACAAAGGTCCATTACAGTTTTTCTACCTTCTGGATCATTTAAAGTTGTTACGTATCCTCTTGGCTTGTTCATTACAACGTAGACATGGTCAACACTGGCGAGATCAGCAATCTTACCATCAACGATCACTGCATCAGTGCTTGGATTTACTTTTGTTCCAAGAACTCTAACTGTTTCACCGTTAACTTGAACACGCCCTTGTGCTATTAACTCCTCCGCTTTTCTTCTCGAAGTAATTCCACAATCAGCAATAAATTTTTGTAATCTTAATTCAGACATTTTGAACTCCTTAATCTGCCCTCTCGGCCGTTTAAGATTTATATAGGTATGTAAAAACGAGGCTAACGTACAGTTAGCCTCTTTTATTGTCAATCGATGTGAAATTAATACTTTCTCTTAGATTTCAGAGTCTGAAGAGTCATTTAGAAAGCTTAAATCAAGATCCAAGCCCTTAGCTTTTTCAGAAATCATTGATGATAACTCATCAATATCATTAACTTTTTCATTGATATTTGCTTCACTATCTTCAAGATCAGTTTCATCTAAACTCTCACCCGTAAGATTGGCAAATGCCTGATCAAGTGCTGCGGCCAAAGAAGATATTTCATCCGCATTATCTTTAAAAAGGTTTTCAGCAGTTTCGATAGCTTGTTCCTCAACAGGACTAGTCGCTTCTAGAGCTGGAGCGGGTTCATCATCACTTGGTTGAATTTCAATACCAGTAGCTTGTGATATTTCTTTAACTTGCTCTTCAGTCATCTCTAGATCAACCATAAAGTCAAAGTCTTCAAGCTCTGAAATCTGCTCTTCACTTAATTGAAAGTCTTCACCTTCACTTTCTTGGTCATCTTCTAACTCATCTACTATGACTTCACCTGTATCCAGGTCAATCATCTGAAACTCTTCTTCCTCTTCTTCGACAAGTTCTGGTAGATTAAAAGGTCCAGCAGTTAAGTCTCTTATTATTGAAGGATCAGTTACTGCAGTAAATACTTCAGAGATAACTGATTCCATATTCGCATCTAGAACAAGTTTATGGTCAAGATGCTCCTCTAGTAGATCAAAAGCCGACTTAATCGCCTCTCCATCTTCCGTTCTTCTTTTCTTCTCTTCAACTTTGAGTGATCTCGTAAAATCAGTTTCTGAGTCGATGGACTTAATTCTATCGGCCAGTGCATCAAGTTCATCTATTTCATCAAATGAAAATCTCGACTTGTCACCAGTGTGAACAATTGTCTTAATGTCAGAGATTTTTCCAATCTCCTGTTGGCTCATTTCATCAAGCTCATGCTCAGGCGGAAGGTCATTTAAGTCATTTAAGTTAAATACTTCTAAGAACTCTGTTGTAGTTCCGTAGAGAACTGGTCTACCAGCTTCATCAGAACGACCTGTTGTCTTAACAAGTCTCTTATCCATTAATCCTCTAACAATATGAGAAGAATCCACTCCTCTAATTTTTTCTACCTCTATTTTAGAAACTGGTTGTTTATAAGCAATAATGGCCAGTACTTCTAAAGCAGTTGGCGAAAGAACAAGAGAGTTCACTTTAAATAAATCTTGCACATACTTAGAGTAAGTTGCTTTAGTTCTAAACTGATACCCTTCAGCAACTTCTTGTAGCCTTAAACCGTGATGCTTTAATTCATATTCATTTTGAAGTCTTTCTAATGAAGCATGAACAACACGCAATGGAAGATCTTCATCAATTACATTTCTAATTTTTGCCAAAGCAACAGGCTTGTCACTCATGAAAATAATTGTCTCAATGGCTCCACAAAGAGTTTCAAAATTAAGCCCTGTTCTCGCCTGCCAAATTTTATCTTCTTGCTCTTCATCAAGTTCTTCTACAATATCATCACCTTGATCGATATTATCTGAACTCATTTCCATATCAGGATATTCAAGGTCAGACTCACTAGGATAAAGTGTTGCTTCTAGCTCATCTTCTCTTTCAGATAAAAGAGCTGCTTCAACTTCATCATCAAAGTTATCTTCAAAAACAACATTTTCAATTTGATTTAGAATTTCGTCATTAATGAGTTCATTTTCATTCGTATCAATCATAATCGTCTCTCGAGGGTCTATTGAAGAACTTGCTCTTCGTTAACAGCATCTTGCTGAGTGTGTGTCATTTCATTTGCAGATAAAGGCTCTTCAGCGATCTCTACTCCATTTTGTGCAATAGTATTTGCAATATCTTCAGAGATTGCCTTTTCAGCAAGCTCATCTTCATCTTCAAAACCATCGGCCTGAGTAACATCAAAATCTTCTAATGATTTTACGACATCAACGTAAATGCTACCCATTGACTCATTTTGAAAAACTTCAAGTCTCTGTAGGCGTGCAAGCTCTAATAAAGAAATAAAAGTTATAACTTTATTATCTAAATTCTCGCCACCATCATTATCTAAAAGATCCTGTAAAGTTGTTTTTTGCCCAACTTCTAAGTGTGATCTAAGGAAGACAAGTTTCTCTTTAATAGATAAACGGTCTCTTTTTACAACTGTATATTTTCTTCTTTCTCTAAATAAGAAATCCATCATTGCCATTGTAAGTTTCTCTAGCTCCATAGGAGTCAAGATTGAGTTTACAATGGCCTTTCTATTGATCTTTGGTTTTACAAAGATATGCTCGTCTCTCTTATCAAGTGACCAAAGCTTCTCTCCCATCTTTTGGAAGTGTTGAAGCTCTTCTAATCTTCTAATAAGCTCTGCTGAAGAAGTTATATTTAACCCCTCTCCGTCAGAAAGTTGATCTTTAAGACGCTCTTGCTCTTCTTCAGTTATACAGTTTTTAGATTTTAATAAGAGAAGTGTCGCTGCTAAATAGAGGTAATCTCCAGCAATGTCGAAGTTTAAATCACGCATTTCTGCGAGATAGCCTAGGTATTGGCTCGTAATTTTTGTTAAATCTAGATCTTTTACACTCATCTCTTCTTTTTGTACGAGCATAAGTAAAAGACCAAGCGGTCCATCAAAGTTATCTGTTTTGACCTGAATGGTTGTATCTAACATCCATTACTCCATTAGCTAAAAAGCATTATAAATAATCCTGTCACCATATTAGAAAGCGCAAAGACTGGTCTAACAAGGTAAGAGAAAATATCAGTCATCCATAAAATTATAAAAAATAGGAAAGTAAATCTTTGTAACTCTTCATACTTTCTGGCCTGATTGTAATCTAAAAAAGGCATTACCATCTTTGATCCGTCCAGTGGAGGAAAAGGGATCAGGTTAAATACTGCAAGAACTAGATTTATAACCACAGCATAACGGAGCATATTTTCAATTGCAGGCTTAAAAGACACACTCATAGGTAGCTGTGTATATGACAATGCAAAGAGTAGAGAACATAGCAGAGCTATGATTATATTTGCTCCAGGACCAGCAAAGGCAACCCAAAAGCTTCCGGCCTTATATTTTTTAAAGTTTGATGGATTGACAGGAACTGGCTTGGCCCACCCGAAAGGAGTTAATCCAAAAAGCATTAGACCTAGTGGAAAAATAATAGTCCCCATCATATCTGCATGTGAAGAAGGATTAAGAGTTAGTCGACCGTATCGCTCGGGTGTATCGTCACCAAACTTGGTGGCCACAAGGGCATGAGCGTATTCATGAAATACCACTCCAATAAGAAATCCCGGCAGACATGTCGCTAGTGTGTGTAGGAAGCTTGTTACGTCTGTCATAGTTCTATATTCATATCATTTTGCACACTGAGTAGCAATGAATCTTGCCAAAGACTAGATGCAATATAAGCAAACTTTTTCGTCATAGACCCACCGCGTGATAAATCTCGTCCGCCTAAGTTCCTATTTACACGTATTAGAGTATAATTAAGGTATGGAAGAGAAGCGTCATAAAAAAGTCCAAGTAGTTATTTTTGATTTAGAAACAAGATCAAAAGTACTTTTGTTACAGACCAAAGAAGATAGAGATTTTCATTGGCAAAATGTAACAGGATCAGTTGAAGATAAAGAGAGCTACGTAATAGGCGCGCTAAGAGAATTACAAGAGGAAACAGGCCTAACAGGAACACTTACAGAACTTCCAATTTTCTTTGATTTCACTGATCGTTGGAATAAATCTGTTCACGAAAAGGTTTATTTAGTACTTGCTCCTTTTAGTCATCATGTATCTCTATGCGAAAAAGAGCACCAAAGCTTTAAGTGGTATGAAGCAGACCAGTTAAATAATAAAAACTTTGGATACGAGAGCAATTGGTTAGCATTTTGTGAAGCGAGGAAATGGCTTGAAAATAATAACTAAAATTCTTATCATTTTATTAAGTATAAACGTAATGGCATCGGAAATTGCAATAGTTCCTCCACATGATGTCTTAGACGAATTTTTAGAAGATGAAGTTAATTTCTCTCAAATCGATTCTTTATCTGAATCGATTGATATTTCCAAAATTCGGTACCGAAAATATAAACCCAAAGAATACATTAGAACCGACCCCTTAATTCCTGAAAACTTCTATGCCTCGCTAACTAAGAACTCTAAGCTTATAAAGTTAGATGGTAATGAAGTTTTCTATAACGAAAGAAAAGTCTACGTAAAGGCCAGAGAGATCTACTACGGTGGAAAATGGTCCTATATTCTATCAAAAGATGGGAGTATTAAATATAAAACTCACACTAAGAACCTAACCTCTGTTCAAGATATTATAAAACTAAGATCGACAATTCCTGCCGATAAGACCTACCCCGTTAAGACTCAGAACCATACTTCGGATAAAGTTCTACCGCTTCAAACACATCTTCTCTTTAGAAATGATACTTCAAATATGAGTTATGTCGGACAGAATCTTGGCTACTCTGATGGAAACGCAAACTCTAACACAGTAAGTGTAAAACTCTATTACGAATCATTTCTCCCTGTAGATTTTGGCCTTGTTTTTGACTACCAATATGGGGTTTTGAATTTTGAAGATAGTTCAGAATCTATCTGGAATGCTGCCTACTTTGGACCTACTGCAAAATATACATTCTATGATAGAGGAAGCTTCGCTTTAAATACTCAGCTGGCAGTCAAGAAGTCTCTATTTTTCAACGCTTCAGACAATGGACAGAAAATTAGTTTCTCTACACTATTATGGCAAATTGGCTTAGAAGCTCTATACAAAACAAGTTATGGAAATATTTCTCTTGGATATGAGAATTCATTCATAAGAAGCTCAGTAAAATCAGAACTTCCTGGACAAGCTCCCATTTCACCTGAAAAAACAACAATGACTCAAAGTTCATTTAGCATAGGATATCAATTTACATGGAACCTATAAAAAAAATCATAACTCTTCTATTAGTCATTTTTATTAATAGTGCTATGGCCATAGATGCTGAAGTCATTGTTCTTGAAGCTCCTCTACTTGCAGCCCCTGATCAATCGGCAAGAACACTCCAACGTGTTCGAAAAGGAAAGAAACTATTTATCAACTCTAATCAGTTAAACAATAGTCAGTGGCAGATGAACTATAATGTTGACTCTAATGGTGAACCACTACCACAGAATAAAGAGAACATACTCTTTTTAAAAACCCTAACCACTGCAGGCGAAGACGCATGGATTTCTAAGAAATTTGTAAAAGTTATTTATAATGACGAAAGAGAAGATCAACTACAAATGAATCCTTATGCGAGCTATGATCCAACCGACTACAGAATAGAAGAACCACTTCCAGACACTTATCCATTGATTGACCCAAGAAAGGCAAGAGCTTATATGTCCTTCGGTATTGGACCTGCCGCAAAAAGTGGATTTAACTATGGGACAACTGTACTTGAAGAACAAATTGGAAATAAGTATTCATTCAATACTATTTACGCTCGAAAAGTTGAATTTGATAACTTTGATAGATTTTACTTTGGCGGTTCTCTACAATTTAGTGGTCAAAGAAGCACTTACTTTGTTTCGACACAAAGAACCACGCAGGAAACACATGGTGAAATAGGAATAGGTCCTTATATTTCATATGACATTTACAGAAATGAAAGTAGAAACCTAACTCTATTTAGTGGCTTCACTTACAACTTGCACAGATACTCCGTAGAGCAAGGAACTCTTGATGGACAATTTGAAGAACGCCTTTTTACTGGTTACTCAATCACTCCTAAACTTGGATTAACTTACGCTATCAAAGACTTTATTCCAGGCACTGGACTTGATTTTATTTTAGGTACAGAAACTATTTTTAATCTTCCTTACACTCTCTCCACAACAACTCCAATTCAAATCGATGAATTGTGGAACGAGACAAGTGAAATAAACTATCCTATTGCGGCACAATTCAATGTCTTCTTAGGCCTTAGAGCAAATTATTAACCGAGCATTTTACTTTCTTTTAAAAACATTCAAATTGTCTATATTTTCGACAACTTAGACCAATAAAAATGTCTAAAGTTTTGACAACCAAGTTCGATAAGTCATGTAGAAAAAGAAATTGATATCTCAGGAAGAGAAATCAAATAGTCCTGGAGGGGCACATGACAAATCAAGACACACAATCAGAAGTAGCATTTCAAAAACTTGGTAACACTTGGTATGTATTTACGGAAGTTGAAAATGAAGTTATCTATTCAGCAATGCCGGCCGGAATGGACCCAAGAGAAACTAAACTAGAATTATATGAAATTATCGAAGACCATATGGAAAAAGTGGTAAAACACTACCAAGGTGCTAAGAGAGCTCCTCAAGCGGCAGCTTAAGGAATAAAGTAATGGGAATAAAGAAATTGCAAAATTTATTTAAACCTACAGGTCCTAAAAAGCAGAGTTTCTCTGCTGTTAGGACCACTAATGACTCTCCCGCTAAAAACGGGGGAAAAGATCAGGCCATTAGAGACAAGGCCGAGATTGAATCCTATATAAAATCTATTAAGTCCAAAATCGAACAAGGTGAAGGCGCAAAGAAAGCGGCCGATATCTTGAGTGAATGGATCAATAAAAAGTAACACCCTGTACAACAATCTAGAATAGATCAATAGAAAAATCACTGATATAATCCATCCGTATACCTTAATCCGAGGACTAAAGATGGAAATATCATTTTACGATTTTGAAAAATTACACAACGAAGAATTTAGACAAGAAGTTAAATCTCTCTTAGGTGAAATCATCGATAAGAATGCTTTTGCTGAAGGTGAGTATAATAAAAAGTTTGAAGAAGACTTTGCGAAGATGCAAGGAGCGAAGAAATGTGCTCTCGTTGCAAATGGAACTGATGCTATCGAAATGTCTCTTGAGATTTTAGGTATCGGCCACGGTGATAAAGTTGGCGTTCCAGGAATTACTTTTTATGCAACGATTGAGGCCGTACTAAATAGAGGAGCTACACCAATATATGTAGATGTTAATCCTATCGATGGCTTAATATGCCCTGACTCAGTTAAAAGACTTAGTGAAAAGCATGAGCTAAAAGCAATTATCCCTGTTCATATATACGGACTACCTGCTCCTATTGCTGAACTTGAGCAGATTTGTAACCCGAAGAATATTAAGATTGTAGAAGATGCAGCTCAGGCCCAGGGAACATTTCTTCCAACAGGCCCTGTTGGTTCATCAAACAACTTAACAACTTTTTCTTTTTATCCAACAAAGAACTTAGCAGCCTTTGGTGACGCAGGAGCGGTTCTTATGCCGAGTGAGGAACTTTATAATAAGATTAAAGTCGTAGGAAATCATGGTCGTGGTGACGATGAAGCCTATGGAAGAAACTCTCGTTGTGATCATCTTCAGGCAGCAGTTCTTTATAAAAAACTTGAAAAAATTGAGGGTTATAATAAAGAGAGAAAGTCTAATGCAGCCCTTTACCATAAGCATTTAGAAGGTGCTAGCGTAAGAACTCTTCCTCAAAAATATATTGAAACATCTTCGTGGCATCTCTACCCTGTTCAATGTGAAAGTGTAGAGCAGAGAATCAAGCTAGCTGACCTATTAAAAGAAAAAGGCGTTTCTACAACACCTTTCTATGATCAAGCAATTAGTGAAATGACTCCATTCAAAGGTTTTGAAGGAGAAGATACAAATGCTAAGAACTTCGCAGGAAGAACTCTCTGTCTTCCTATGACTCCTTTCTTAACTGAAGAACAGATAAAATATATTTCCGAAATCATCAAAAATGCATAACTAATAGCTCCCTTCGGGGAGCTTTTTTATTCGCACTTACTCTCAATTATTTCATGCACACGAATTGTACGGTGTTTTAATCTTGGAATTAAGTCAGTATTTAAAACATATCCAGTGAACTTGAGTTCATCTTCATCAACAAAAATATTTCTATAGGCCGGTCGGGACAAGATAGCTCTTATTTCTTTTAATCTTTCTTCGTGTGCCGCGAGACTTTCATTTAGAGAAATACTTACTTCCTCTAGTTCCTCGCAACTCATCTCATCTAAATGAACATTATCCCCATTACTGGCTTGGTAACAACTACGCCCACAAAATTCAATTTTGCTTGCGGCCTCTAGGAAACTTCTTACTCGAGGGTTTTCAAGCAGGTTATTTGCCTGGGACGAAAACGTAGTCACTAGAGCTATACCTATTAAGAACTTCTTCATTTAAACTCCTATGTGCCACTCATAATATCTAAAAACGAAGACTTAATCTTTAATCTTGAATTATTTTCAACTGCGTAAAATCTTTGGTCAATGTAGTAAGTGTCTAAAATATTGACACCTTCTATAGACTTTTCAAAGAGCACGGACTTGAACAGTATTTCTTATAGAATTAAGCAAACTTTATTAACTTTTGAGAATTTTTTATGAAAAAAACACTACTTACATTATTGGCCATGAATTCAATTATCTCCCCTGTTCTGGCAGATGATACTCCTGTATTCCTTTGGGATAATCAAGAAGGTCTTATCAAGGCCAGCTCTTGTAAGATAATTCCTTCAACCACGATTCCTTTTAGAATTAGTGGCTTCACGGGATGGAAGCAGCAAGGCACAGAGAATCTAAGAAACTACAATGGTGTTAAACAATCTCACTTAGTAAATGGCTCTATCTTAAAGTTAAAACAAAATAAACAAAGACGTAACTACGAATTCATTGAAGTTGTAGGTATTAATACGAATACTCAAGAAAAAGTAAATCGTTGGTACACTAAAAGAAGTGACTCAGGCTATCTATTTAAAGACTCTATACACTCTGTCGAAGACTATATTCTTGAAGTTGACCACAAGAACCTTTCTCAAACAAATATCAATGAACTTAGCGAAAAGGATTCGTCTTTTTGGCTCGCAGAATCAAGTGGAAGCTACTATAAGATGAACTGCGACGGAGAAAGAAGCGGAAGAAATTACTCACTTTTTAGGGTGTATAATGATCTAGCTACAAGTACATCTCCGAGCGCCTTTGTGGGTGTCTACGAAGATGAGTCCAGTATTTTTTCATCAATCAAGTCTTACAAATTAAGCTCACTTCAATCAAACTATGAAACATTTGAAGCCGCTTATGACCTAGACGGTCTTATATCAAAGACAGAATTCGACATAATTGAAGATAATGGAATATTCGAAGCAAAGATAGAGAAGAATTTTAAGAAGAATATGAAAATTATTAAAGCGCAAAAAGAGGTAGAAAAAGAACTCGAAAATGAATCTGTAACGACAGCAGAGGGCTTTTTCGAAGAAGTTGTTTGTATTCCGAGCTCTACCTTAAATGTGAGAGATGATTCTTTAGACAAGGTTCTCTTTAAGGCCACAACAGGCGAAGTCGTAAAGAAGTTTCAAAGCTTTGATAACGAAGTGAAAGAGCTTACTTTAGAAGGTACGACATATGAGTTTGTAAAGGTCGAATTTCCAGCAAGAGAGGAAAAAGACCAAAGGGTAGGATGGGTTGCATCTGACTATGTAAAGCAGAAGTCAAAATGTAAATATTTAAGAGATACTAGCACTATTAACCAAGTAAAGGACGTAGAAATAAGTGGTATTGACGATGAGAAATGCTGTGAGTTTCCTACGGTTAAAGCGACTACTCACAGCTATACTAGTGGAATGAGAATGTTTAACGCAAGAAGAGGCGGGGGAACGAGAAGTCACGCTGCTTGTGATCTTTATAGATATATAAACGAGCCAATTCTTTCAGTCGCACCTGGAAAAGTCGTGAGAAATCATTACTACTTCTATCAAGGAACTTACGCTATCGAAGTTGTTCACTCTGGTGGTTTTATTGTCAGATATGGTGAGCTTTCAGGAAAGAAGATAGACGGAATAAACAATGGAAGTAAAGTTAAAATGGGACAACAAATAGGATATATGGGAAAAGTTAATTCAAATTGCTGTCGTCCAATGCTACACTTTGAATTATTCAAAGGAACAGGTTCTGGTCCGTTGTCGACTTCTGGAAATAAATACAAAAGAAGAAGTGACCTTATGGACCCAACAAATTATTTAAAGAAATGGGAAATTGGTAAATTTTAATGAAAAAAACTCTAGGTCTAATAGTTATTATCAGTGCAGGATTTTATTTTTACTATCATAACTTGAAATCCCCTAAGCTAGAGACCTCAGACCAAACGATTGAGCACAAAGAAAGTGCTCAGTCTCCTTCACAGCCTACTCATGATCACTCCTCCCATAGTCATCTCTCACCAGGTCCAGACAACACTAAAAAAGAACCTAAGAAACTCATAAAAGTTGTTCCTATTCCTGAAGACAAAAGTGGAAAGTCTTTGATTCAAATGAGTGAAACACTATCACTACTTGCAAACGATAATATTGATATTGAAGAACTCAAAGATAATCTCACCTCCAAAGGACTAAACCTTACCATCGCTAACGATAGTAATGAGCATACTGGGAAAATGACTATTATTAGAACCCAAAATACTCTTCCAGGAACTAGATATTTTCATGCACAGATATTTCAAGATGAAGAAGGAAACTCATTTGTACAACATATGTCATTTGAATATAGGCCGGGAATAGATGCATTTGAACAGGCAATTGCAACAGCAAAGAAATATTTTAATTTAAATAGAGATCCTGACACTTCTAAAGACGACTTTGTTTCTTGGAGTACCAAAACTGGACATGTTATTTGGATAAAGAAAATGAGTAAAGAGGATTTAGAAAATGATCCTTTCAATGCCTATACTGATTCTGATGTTGGAACAATTAAAGTCGCAAAAGAGCTCGAAATTCATTAATAATTAAGGTTATAAGAGAAATTTTCTCCTATAACCTTCTTATAAAATTACTGCTTACAATATTTTTTTACAGTCTTAAGAACTTTTCTATATTCTCTTTTTCTTTCTGTATATGGAACAAAATTTCCATAGTAAGAATGGTAAAATGAAGTCATTCCTTCAACATATTTATAAACCTGAGTCCTTTGATAATTGGAATCTAGTACTTTTAAATCGTATCCATTTTCAGTCTTGGCTATATCAGAAACTAGCCAAGCGTGAGCGTCAACTCCTTTAATCTGCAGTTTTTGATAAGCAATATTTCCTTCAACTTTTACATACTGATAGAGCTCATCCATTTTCTTTTTCAATTTTTTCTCAGTCGTGTTACTTGTTCCAGCAAGCCCAACAATCCACTGCTGACGAAGAAAACCATCTGCAATTTGCCACTTCTCTAATTCTTCTTGGATTTCATCCCTAAACTGATAAGAGAACTCACTAATTGAGCTAAATCCTGGCAACTCAACAACACTCTTTCCTTTCCTAATCTTTTTAATAATATCCTTTGCTTGCTCTAGAGTTGGAAAATCTAGGTTTTCCCTAAATCTTACAAGTAACATTGCATTTCTTTGAAACCTACTATGCCACCAGCAGACGCCTCCATTAATTAAGCCTCCCTGATTTCTAAAAGTTAGAAACTGCTCACTATTAAAAACATTTTTTTTGATTGATGTAGAAGTGGCCCTTACAGAACAGAAATTACTCTTCGATACAGCAAAGGTTTGAGTCGTAGAAAATAGACAGAGCGCTATAGCGCTGTACTTAATTGTAGAATTCATTTTAGCTCCTCATTATTTATTTAATAGTTAGCACAGATAGAGACGCATCGCGACAATTGTGTAAAATTTCTAGTCATTTCCAATAATTAAACACTTTTAGCTTATCTAATATATTGAAAATACGTGTGCTAATTGGCTTAAATTTTGCTATAAAAGGGTATACACATTTTGGGAGAATCTTATGAAGTACGTAATCATTTTAATATCCTTACTATCAATAAACTCACTTTTTGCTGCTGAAGCGACCAGAGAGAATATCCTCTTTTCATATAAGAAAAGTCTTGATGGATATTACCCAGATTACGAAATCGAGCAAAGATACAACGGCCTTACTAAATTAAGCGCTAAAGTAGATAGTTCTACCCTAGATACTAACTTCATTTCAGTACTCACTCTTGACTCATTAAAGCCAAATCAAGATGAAATGGAAGTTATGTCAAGTCTAGTCTACGCGTGTTTGAATGAGTCATATAAAGAAGATATTTATAAGAAATGTACTAGTATGACACTTACTGAAGAGCTCGATGGATACTATGGAGAATTTGCCGGAAGAAACGATCAACTCGACACAATGATTGAAGACTTCTTTGAAGTACAAACTGCACTCTTAGAGCTTACTCCCGCCATAAAGAGCGAAAAGATAAATAACTCAAAAAGAGGGTCAAAGAGTATTATAGATGATGGGTCTTCAGAAAGCTCAAATTCAAGTAATAGCTTTCAACAATAGAATCAGCTTAAGGGTAGAGAAGTTCTCTTCACTACCCTACTTTCAATATAATTAGACACTTAATAAAAGACCTCTATGTAATTTTTTACGATCATCACCTTCTTAAGTGATTTCATATTGATAGCCGACCTAATGCATGATAACTACTAGCAAAATTAAAGATGCAGAGGAACTTATGACTGATCTCACTTATAGTGATGAATTTAAATATACGTCTACTAATCCATACCACGATAAGCTTGAAGAATTTAAAGATTTCGTTTTTAGAGATCATGAAGCTGAGCAATTAAAAGGCAAGTGGAATCAGGAAGTTTTCAAAAGAGAAGCTCCTCTATGTTTAGAAATTGGTTCTGGATATGGGCATTTCATGATGGACTACTGTGAGAAAAATCCTGAAGTAAATTTCATCGGTCTAGATTATAGATTTAAAAGAAGTTTCTCACTTGCTAGAAAACTAGCCGATCACCCTACTAAGACTTTCAAATATTTAAGGGCCAAAGGAGAGAGAATCCACTTTCTTTTCGGAGAAAATGAATTAGATAGAATTTTCTACTTCTTCCCGGACCCATGGCCAAAAACACGTCATATGAAAAAGAGACTATTCCAAGCTCCATTTCTAGATCAAGCCTATAAAGTCTTAAGGCCAGGTGGTAGAATCTTTATTAAGACAGATCATGATGGATATGCACAATGGATGGAAGAAGTTATGGAAGGTGACGATCAATTCGAGCTAGTCATGTCCACTAAAAACTTGAGAGAAGAATATCCTGAGCACTTTCTATGTGACTTCAAAACTAAGTTTGAAAAAATCTTCTTAGACAAAGGAATTAAGATAAAGGCCTTTGAGCTTGTATCGAAGAAGAAGGATTAGTATTTAATGTCCCTTAAGGACCTAAAAGAAAAAATTATTAATGAAATTGCCCTAACCTCAGTTGTTGGCCATTACATTCCTATAACTAGAAAAGGCACTACTTCTCTAGCAGTTTGCCCCTTTCACGACGACCACAAACCATCTATGCACGTTACCAACGAAAAACGCTTCTATAAGTGTTTTGCTTGTGGCGCGGGTGGAAATGCAATAGACTTTGTCGTTAACTACAAGAATCTCGATTTTGTCGAAGCGCTCAAAGAGATATGTGATCATCAAGGAATAAACTTTGATGACTACTATCAAAAAAAAGAAAAGCCCCCAAAATTACTCATGGCCGAAAAGATTTTAACCAAAAGCTCTCAGCTCTATAGAAAGCTTGCGGAAACTAAGGCTTACGAGAAGTATGAAGAATTCATTAAAAAGAGGGGCCTCTCAAATGATATCGCGAAAACCTACTCCCTAGGCTACGCTCCTAAAGACAGTAAGCTCACCAGCTATCTCAGCTCTATTCCAAATGAAAAAGAGAGATCATTTGCCTTAGATATTGCAAAAGAGCTAGGCCTTATTAAGGTCGACAAGAACGACAATAAGTCCCACTATGACACTTTCAGAGACCGAATTATCTTTCCAATCTGGGATCAGTTTGGCCAAGTTGTTGGCTATACAAGTAGAGCTGTATTTGATTATCAGAAAGCTAAGTACATGAATTCACGAGAATCTTTTATCTTTAATAAGAAACATATCCTCTATGGACTCCACCTTGCAAAGAGTAGCATCAGAAGCAAGGATGCTGTCATCTTAGTAGAAGGAAATATGGATCAAATAGCTTTATTCAATAAAGGATTTACAAATTCAGTGGCCGTCCAAGGAGTTGCCCTTGGAGAGACGAGTTTAAGAAATTTAAAGTCCATGACGACTAACTTCTACCTGTGCCTTGATAATGACCAGGCCGGTTGGAATGCGAGTGAAAGAATTCATAAACAATGTGTTGAAGCTGGAATAACTCCTAAGTTTGTAGACCTCAACCCTCATAAAGACCCTGACGACTTTCTTCAAGCTGAAGGATCCATAGAGCTTCAAAAGAGGATTGAAGGTGCGAAGAGTTTTATAGACGCTCAGATCGATAAAATATTTCCAAGCACTCTACCTGAAGTTCTCGATGCTCAACTTGCGCTACTTAATCACTGCTTTGCTATTCTAGCTCCCATGGGAGAATCACTTGAAGCAACAGAGCGCGCCGCACAACTCGCAAAGAGAATCGGACTAAGTTCGCAGCCGGATCAAATAATCAATAATTACAAACAGTTCCTAAAAAATGAACCTCAATCTTTTCCAAACTCCCCAAAGGAAATCGATGATCCAGGCCTTATGACTGAGATGTATCACGTTGATGAATATGAAATGGATGAGAGCTATCTCCAATATCAAGAAGAGGAACTTCTTAGCGCTAGTGCTTTAAGCAAGATTGAGACCACTTTATTGTCTGAAATCATCAAGCATCCGGAGTGCTTAACTAGCGATAAAATCGGGGAATTACTTGATTTTGTGTCATCAAATGAGGTAAAAAAATACATTACAAAGCTTAAAGAAATTTTTTACGAAATTGATGAAAATGAATTTGTATCAATTGTATCTAGCCTTAGTGAAAATGGCTCATTTTCAACCCAGCTTAAAGATACAATTTCTTCAGCACTGAAGAATTATAGGCCAGTAGCTCTAGACGAAAATAAAGTTTCTCAAATTGTTTTTGATATCAATAAGAAACTACAAGAGCAAAAGCTTAAGCTACTCATTGAAGAATATAAAATGAGAATAAAAGCATGTGCAACAAAAGAAGAATCTGTTGAGTTGATGAATTTATTTTCTAAAGCACAACAGGATTTAAAAAAAGTAAAAGATCTAAGACATAAATAACCCCGGGGGAAAATCAATGTCTATTGTTTCCGTATTTATAAATTCAAAAGATTTCTCAAAGCTACTTATTAAAGGAAAAGATCAACAGTATCTAACTCCTGAAGAAATCAATGACGCCATTCCAACAAGCATCGTAGAGCCAGAGGCCATAGACGAAATTATGCTTAAGATCCAAGAAGCGCGTATTGATATTCAAAACGAAGTATCTGAAGAGGAAGACGATGGTATCCGCTTAGACGGTACAGAAATTATCGAAGAGACTCTTTCAAAAGAAGAGAAGGCTGAATTGAAGTCTGCTTCAACAGATCCTGTTAAGTTATATCTTAAGAGAATGGGTTCTGTCGCTCTACTTACACGTGAAGGTGAAGTTGTAATTGCCAAAGAAATTGAAGAAGGTGAAAGAGAAATTATTCTCTCTGCCGTAAAGTCTACTCATGCTATTAAAGAAATTATCAGACTAAAAGAAAAAGTTGAAACACAAGAAAATCAAAGTGAATTTGTGAAGGAACTTGTTCGTGGTCTTGACGATGAATCTTCCAACAAAGACATAGAGAAAGTTAAACAACAAATCTATGCAGTATGCGATGATTTAGAGTCTCAACTAGGTAATGTTGAAAATGAAGATGGTACTTTAAAGAAGTATACTGAAGCTGAAAAGAAAGTGATGGATGAAATTGCTCTTCGTTTAGCAGACCTTACATTCAACAGAAAAATCATTAATAGTTTTGTTGAACCGGTTAAGAAATACTTCCTTCAGTTCAAAGAACTATATGAACAACAAGAAAGAATTTTCAAATTTTTAGAAGTTCCTGATTATGAAGACTATAAAGTTCTTTATGAAAAAGTTTTAGAAGATGATGCATTTAAGAGAAGACTTGCAAAAGACCTTTATACAACTGATGCAAAAATTGAACAACTTATCAGAAACCAAGAAGATGTTATTAGAAAGCTTCGTCGTTTAAGCCTAGATGCTGGAATGGATTTTGAAGACATCAATGATGTTTATAATATTATCTTAAAAGGTGAACAAAAGGCCGACGTTGCGAAATCTCAACTTGTTGAAGCTAACCTTAGACTAGTTGTTTCTATTGCTAAGAAATATACTAACAGAGGATTACAATTCCTAGACTTAATCCAGGAAGGTAATATCGGCTTAATGAAAGCTGTGGACAAATTTGAGTATCGTCGTGGTTATAAATTTTCTACTTATGCGACTTGGTGGATTCGTCAGGCCATAACAAGAGCAATTGCTGACCAAGCAAGAACAATTCGTATCCCAGTTCACATGATAGAAACTATCAACAAGATGGTTCGAACTTCTCGTCAGTTAATTCAAGAGCTAGGTAGAGAACCTACTCCAGAAGAGATTGCAGAGAAAATGGAACTTCCAGTTGATAAAGTGAAAAAAGTTCAAAAGATCTCTAAAGAGCCTATCTCTCTTGAAACTCCAATTGGTGAAGAAGAAGATAGCTCACTTGGTGACTTTATCGAAGATAAAAAGATTATTTCACCTGCCGACGCAGTTATGAGTGTTACTCTTTCAGAGCAAACTCGTTCAGTACTTTCAACTTTAACTCCTAGAGAAGAAAAAGTTTTAAGAATGCGTTTTGGTATTGGAGAGAAATCAGACCATACACTTGAAGAAGTTGGTCAAGATTTCTTTGTAACTAGAGAGCGTATTCGTCAGATTGAAGCGAAGGCCTTGAGAAAGCTTCGTCACCCTTCAAGAGCGAAAATGCTAAAGAGTTACATAGATAAAGAATAAGCTTTAACAAAATTTAAAGATTGTCTAAAGGGCCTTATTAAGGGCCCTTTTTTATTCCACCTAATTAAGTCTCTCTATGGAATTACTTATTCCAAAACTTAACTTTTATTAACTATAACTTAACTCTTGTTTACTTAAATTTTGTTTATAATAAAGATGTGCTAAGGATTTAGCAATGAAGGTATTCACTTTCACCTTTAAAGGGCGCTGTTAAAGCAAAGTGAAAAAAAAGGACGACTTTAAGTCGTCCTTTTTTATTTTAACATTTAACAATTGAATCTAGGTAATAACCCTTACCTCTAATATTTACGACCTTGAAAGGTGTTACTTCAATCTTCTTCCTAAGGTTCGCTATATGAGTATTAATATTATTATCGTCTTGAATATTCTTATTTCCCCAAATCAAATCTATCAAATCATACTTAGGAACTAACTTCTTAGAACTAAGCGTTTTTAGAATAATGAACTCATGCTTTGTGAGTCCCAAGCAGTCTCCATTGTACTCAGCTCTAACATTATCAACGTCTAAAACAAAAGAGTGACCTAAAATAATTTTCTTCTCTCTCTTATGTCTAAAAATTTGATTGCTTAGTCTCACTCGAATCTCATCGAAGCTCATTCCAAACCCAATAAAGTCCGTCTTAGTTAAGCTCAGGGCCTCTAATTTCATTTCTTCATTACGACTCATAGATTTTAAAACGATTGGAGTTCCTGCGTACCAATCTGCACTAACAATCTCATCATGGAGTTGAAGACCATTTTTGACAGGCATTAAAATATCAATCAAGAAAAGATCAAACTGATCGGACTTTGCATATTCAAGTGCCGTTTCAGCATTACTTGCTAGAGTAAAATCAAAGTGAGTACCCAAAACCTGTTTAAATCTCTCTAAGTTATCAATTGTGTCATCCACAAATAAGATTTTTTGCATAATATTTCCACATCCTTCTAGTGCTCAATAATATTATTATAGGATTAATTTGAGAAATGAACAATTTTATTTTCGTAAACCTCTATAATCACGTAATAAAAACAGATAAATGCCTCACAAGGTGCAAGATTTTCGAGCAAGAGACCTTAATGATCAAGTAACTATTTAAAATTATAAAAAATCTTAGCTCTGCCTATATATATTTTTAGAAGAAATCAAGATACAATAGAGGCTTTAAAAATTAGGAACTTATATAATGCTTAATGACATATTTATTCTTCCAGCTCACCTAGAAAAGCTTGCTCGCAGGTTTTTTAATGAGAGTGAAATTAATCAGGCCAAGAAATTTCTAAGCCTCTCATGTGTTAATTTATCTTTCACTAAAGGAAGCCCGGAAACCTACTACATTGTTTCAGGCATTGTTCGTCAGGATAGATCTCACGAATGTAAAGTAGTTTATAAAAAGCGACTAGAGGATACCGAAGAAGGTCCTTATAGTTCTAATTGTGACTGCCACGACTGGGAAGCGAAACGCAATTGCGCACATACTTGCGCACTTTTTCTAGGTTATCACCTTCAGTTAGAAGGCGAAGCCCCTAGAGATGAGTCATCACCACCAATTCCAAATTTTGGATTAAACGGTGTTAATGTTATTGAATACGGAACAATTATTAAAGGCCCTCATCAACTTCAAGGAGCTGCAGCAACTGCTACGTATTCATCACTACATTATCTTCTACATAATAAGAAAGTTGTTAATTTTCCATTACCCGATAATTTTGAAGGTAAGGTTATATTAAGTATCTTAAGTCCTAATGATGAAAGAGCAGTCCCTAAGTTAAAGTTTAAGCACAAAAGAGATGACGGAAGTATTTGTGAAGAAATTTCACTCTTTGAAAATCTCTATCTATTTGATTGGAACCTAGGTAGGGCCTTCCATCTAAGTAGTGATTTAAAAACCTTAATTCAAAAAATTAAAATACGTGGTAATACTCTTGAAATTAATGACCTAATTAAAATGGCCATGCACAAAGAGTTATCAGACAAGTGTGAAATCTATCTCGATGGAACACCTCTAGAGGAAGTTAAAGAAATAAATGCTAACTGCAGAGTAACTCTTACTCCTGGTGAGCGAAGAGGGCTTATTGATGTTGAAGTTGTATTTCATGATGATAATGAAAAAGCGATTTCTGCACCTGACTTCCTAACTTCATTTACTTTTGAAGGTGGATTACTCTCTAACTTCAAAAAGAAGAAGGATGCCTACGACTTTATCGGACAATTTTCAGATCACTTAGAAGATCAAATCTATGATTATAAGAAGTCTCTTCATTCGGCCGCTAGAAAAGAAAAATGGCTCGATATAATTAATTACACTTTAAATAATGAAAAAACTTATATTTATGATATCGAAGAAAAAGAAATTTGTGATTATAATAACGAGTTTCTCTCTTTATTAATCTCAAGCCTATATAAGAACTTCGGTGAATTATTTTTTAGATACTCTCAATTTAACCCGGCGACAAAGTCAATACACTTTCAAGCGACAACATCGGCAATCTTTCAAGGATTAAATGCCTTTAATGAAAAAGTCACTCCTTATGGTGTGAATATTTTCTACGAAAAGCAAGAGCTCGCAAATTGGAACTCTAAAATTCGCTTCGAAAGGCGTGCTTCTTCAACAAAGTGGTTTGATTTAGAGCTATATATTTCTAAAGAAGATCTCGCAATTATCAGCCAAGCTGATCTTGAAACGGGTCTTGCTCTAACAGACAAAGGACTTGTTCTTTTAAATAAAGAACAAAAAGACCTAATGCGCTTTATGCGTAAATATACAAAATTTGAGGGTCAAGCAAGCGAAAATGAAGAGAGTACAGACATACCATTCAAGAAGTTTCTACTTCCTTTTAACAGAGCACGAATTTTTGAGCTCTTTGAATTGAAAAAGCTAGGTATTGAAGGTGCGCTAACAAAGGAAGAAGAAGAGTTATGTGAAAGGTTAGCTACACTTGAGAGCGTACCTGATTATGACCTACCAGTAGACTTAAGCGCAGAGCTGAGACCTTACCAAAAGACAGGTTATAACTGGCTTAAGTTTCTATATGAAAATAAGCTTGGAGCATGCTTGGCCGATGATATGGGTCTTGGTAAAACTCTTCAGACAATTTCATTTATCCAAAGTATTCATGACCAAATAGATAGAGTCCTAGTGGTTTGTCCCGTCTCTATCCTTCTAAACTGGCAAAAAGAAATTGAAAAATTCTCTAAGCTTAATATTCAGATTTATCATGGTGGCGAAAGAAATATAAATGACGATGCAAAAGTTATTCTAACTAGCTATGGTGTCATGAAAAGAGAAATTGATGAGAAATTTTCTCAAATGCACTTCGACGTCCTTGTTCTTGATGAAGTTCAACATCTTAAGAATATAAGATCGCTAGGTGCATATGCCGCAAGAAAAATAAAAGCTGATTTTAGGATTTGCTTAACGGGTACACCTGTTGAAAATGACCTTGCTGAATTTTATAATATAATAGACCTAAGTGTGCCTGGTATTTGGGGAGATTTAGAGTTTATCCGAACAACCTCTAATAAGAAATCACGTCTTGTTGCTAGAAAAACAGCAGCACCATTTGTTCTTAGGAGAACTAAAGATCAAGTTCTAACCGATCTTCCTGCGAAAATTGAAAATAATGTTTATCTAAACTTTGATGATGGGGAGAGACAAACATATGTTCAAAATCTTCTCAATATCAAAAATAGAATTAAAAACTCTCCTTCTAAAAAGAAGTACGGGGAGATACTTAAAGGTCTGTTGCAACTTAGACAAAGCTGTCTATGGCAAGCTCCTGGAGCAACTCCGCACTACAAATCCATCATGTCTACAAAGGTTGAATTTCTAGTCGAACAACTTGAACAGATCATTGAAGAGGGGCATCAGACAATTGTCTTTAGCCAGTTTACGACCTACCTCGATCTTATTCAAAATACTCTAAGGGATAAACACTGGAGACTCTCAAGAATTGACGGAAGTCAGTCAATAAAGAAAAGACAACAGCAAGTTGACGAGTTTCAGGCCGGAAAGACCGATGTCTTTCTAATCTCTCTTAAGGCCGGTGGTGTAGGTCTAAACCTTACAGCGGCAAGTTATGTATTTATAATGGATCCTTGGTGGAATCCAGCTGTTGAGTCTCAAGCAATTGACAGGGCCCATAGAATTGGACAGCAAAATACATTAACTGTTTACAGACCTATTATTAAAGATACTGTCGAAGAGAAGGTTTTACAGCTGCAAGAGATGAAAAAACAACTATTTAAAGACCTACTTCCTGATGATGATGAGTCTTTATTTACAGGAAAGCTTTCTTTAACAGACTTTGAAGACCTATTTTCTTAAATTGACTAAACTTTAGTCAGCTTTAGAAGAAGTTACAATTTCAAGATTATTTTTGAGAGTGCTGATATATTGTATCTATTGAAAGCAAAGTGCTTTTAATATCTCTCTCCCTATTTGATAAGCAGGTCCTAGCCAGACCTGCTTTTCTTTTTTGACCTTATAAATCAATATTTAAAAAGTCGCAATTTCCAACTTCTAAAGTTTGATATTGATTCCCCAGTAGAATACTTTCCGAAATAGATTCAATCAAACCACTTTTAGTTGATGAAAGTTCAATTTTCATTTCATTATCATTATAGAAAAAAGACGTATCAGTTACCTTTATAAGAGACGGGTCGAGTTGAAAGTAGTTTAGAAAGTTTTCACCATCATCAAAAAGGATGAAAAGTCTTGGCGTAGAATCTTCTTTAATAATTGTCGTGTGAATATTCGCAGCTCTTGAAAAGCATTGGATCTCAATTGCATAAGCTGAAGAAATAGATAATAAAGCAAATAGAATTATTTTTTTCATAAGCACTTATACATAGAGATTTATATCGTGTTAATTTTAATGAATATTTTTCTTACTTTAAGATAAAGTTTTTGAACTCTCCAAGTCTTATGCCTGTCATATATTCAAATTTATCACTCAAAATAAGACGTAAGTCTTTGAAATTCAGTTTATACGGAAGAGAGAGAATATCTAGATCATTTCTATTTTCCTCTATCCATGACTTCATTACCTTTGGATGAGTTTTCAAAAATGGTCTCAGCCCCCAAACTCTTTCATAAGAGAATACTTGCCCTTCTTTCTTTTCACCGTGGTAGAGCTTGTCAAAAGCAACTGTTTTCTTGGCCATTACTTGCTCAGCCCTCGCCCATCCATAGTGATAAACTCTAGCATCAATTTGCTTACAAACAACTTTCGAATCATCTTGATTTCGAAACCCCTGAGCATCAAGCCAAGATTTAATTCCTAAGTGGTTTCTAATAAGTCTAAGTTCTCGCCTATATGTTTTCTTAGTTACTTTATGAACATTAACATTTCCATAAAAATGAATATAATTAAAGACAAGTCCGTTATAGCTCTTATCATGCTCCATTTTTAAAACTTCTGCTTTTATTAATTCTATATCGTCTTCATGAAGGCACTCATCACCTTGTATATATTGACAGTATTTTCCACTCGCTTTTTCAAGTGCAATATTGGTTTGCTCAGAAAGAATTAAACCCTTCGATGTCTTTTCAGGGTCCCAAAAGCTCTTTAAAAAAATATACTTCTCTCCTTTAAAGTTCTTATTAAGGTAGTCCCAAGTACCATCATCCTGAGTCAGGGCTTCATCGTCGAACCCGACATTGATGATAACTTCGTCGCATAGAGTATCAATACTTTCAATACTCTCTTTTATTGGGTAACCAAGAGTAAGCCCATTTTTAATAAAAGTTATTCCTGAAATTAGTTTAGTCATCTAGATCCTTTTTAATTACTTGGTAGATATCCTCCGGCCTAAACTCATTCAAACAAATCATACTCTCACATACTGACAGACCACAATAATGTGCATGTTCAGTTCTGCAATCTAGTCCTTCTTTATAAAAGTAAGGATGATCTTTTTCATTATATGGATGCCACTCATTAGGAGGCTCTGGCCCAAAGAATGTATAACTCTTTATGCCTGCAGCAATTGCTATATGCTTTAAACCTGTATCGTTACCAATATAGAGCTTAGAGTTTCCAATATATTCAAATAGGTTTTCAAGTTCTACATATTCAAGATTTGCAATCGAAGATATTCCTAAAGCAGTGAGCTCCTTTGATATTTCCATATCTCCTGAAGATTTAGAAAGAGGAATCACAATATTAAGACAAGGAAAATCTCTCTTAATCAATTTACATAAATCAACATACTTACTTAAGGACCACATTTTAGTTTGTCGTGTTGCCACGACTCCTAATATAACTCTTTTCTTGTATTTTCTTGAAAAACTCACTTTCGGAGTATAGTGCAAGTAACTCGGATATCTCTCTTTATGAGATAGTGTTGAAAAGGCTCCATCTAAATCCCTTTGAATGACTGCCTTAATTACACCTTGATCATGAATATTACCACCTGATGAAATATGATGATTATGAAAGAAATATGGAATACCAAATATCTTTGAGTATGTTCCAAAAAATTTCTTTGTTCTGCCACCTTGTTGCATCTCAAAGATAACGTCAGGCTTTATTTTTCGCATTTTCTTAAAAAGTGCCAACCAATCTTTAGCATTCTTCAAGTCACAACTAATGACTTCATCGCTAGCAATATCAACATTTTTATAAAGTCTTGTTATCCACAAAGGAAGTGCATATATAATTTTAGCACTTGGGTACAATTCTTTAATATATTGTAAAGTCGAAAGACCCATTACAGAATCACCCATAGCACGGTTCTTAACGACTAATATTGTTTTATATGACATTCTATAATTATAACTAAATTGCAACAATGTGTTAACAAAAAGAAATTAGGAAGATATAATAACTCCATGATCAAGCTTTCAGTAGTAATTATCACATTTAATGAAGAACATAATATCGAAAGATGCCTAAAGTCAGTTCAATCAGTTGCTGACGAGATCATAGTTGTTGATTCTTACTCAACCGATAAAACAGAAGAAATCTGTAGAAGATACAATGTAAACTGGATACAAAACCCTTTTGAAGGACATATTGAGCAAAAAAACTTCGCACTTCAGAAGGCCGCGTATAATCACGTTCTATCTTTAGACGCTGATGAAGCAATTGATCAGGAACTAGAACAAAGTATTTTAAAAGTTAAAAGTACCTTCAATCAAGATGGCTACTATTTCAACCGACTAACTCACTACGTAGACCAATGGATTTACCATTGTGGCTGGTATCCAGATAGAAAGCTTCGTCTCTTTGATAAAACAAAAGGTGTATGGAGCGGACTTAACCCTCATGACAAAGTTCAAATGATGGAATCCTCTAGTATCCAAAAACTAAATGGAAATATTTTGCACTATAGTTATGACTCAATTACTGATCATGTAAACCAAACAAATAAGTTTACAACCATTGCAGCAAAAGCTGCCTTTAAAAATGGTACTCGCTCTAGTAATTTCAAAATTATTACAAGACCACTTCTTAAATTTTTCAAAGACTATCTCTTAAAAAGAGGTTTTTTAGATGGTAGATATGGATTCGTAATTTGCTCTATAAATGCGCTATCTGCTCTTTTAAAATACTCTAAATTAAAAGATCTAGAACGACAAAGAAGGATTGATTAAATATGCGCCCTCATTAACAAGGGCGCTTATATTTATTTACTAAATGATTTTAGAATATCTCTTTTAGTAATTATTCCAACTAAATTCCCATCATCACATACAGGTAATCTACTTACATTCTGAGCAAGCATAATACTACTTGCTTCCGAGAGGTCTGCAGAACTTGAAATTGTATCCACGTTAGTACTCATTACTTCAGATAACTTAGAAGACTTGGCCTTCTCAAAGATTTCTTCAACAGAGCCTTTGTGATGAGTTTGTCCAAGAAGTCTTGTTAAAGACACAAGCGCGTGCGGAACATCTACTTTTTGACCAATAAAATCTGACTCTGTAATCATCCCCACTAACTTGCCTGTACTATCAACAATAGGAAGACCACCAATATTCTTTTCAATCATTATTTTTGCAGCTTCTTCAACTGTTTGATCCTGATTGAGTGAGATCACATTCTTTGACATAAATTTTGAAACGCTCATAAAAATCCTTTGAAATATTAAATCTATAATATTCTAACCCACAGTTAACTTTTTTTCATTTTAAAATTTTATAAAGAACAATTCCCGACTCTTTTAGTTCAGTTAGGTTCATAAATGAAGTTTTATGTACCTAGCAAGAGGTCTTCAGTGACACGTTAATTTTGAACATATAAAACAGCTCATCTTGCAAATGGTCTGGACTTCATTTCCCTACCTCGTAATAACCAAGAAAATAACTTAGGGAAATTACTTCAATTGCACATCTTTTTAACTCTTATATTCATAAACTCATAAATCAGGCCATTTGCGAGATTTTGTAAACCTAACCGCTTGTTTTTACAGTGTCTATTTTATTGACGGCCAATGTAACGTTTACAACAGTCCTAATAATTAAACTAAAATCACTTACAATTTATAAAAATACTAAACGGAGAAAGAAATGAAAGCACTATCAATTGTACTATTAACTATGATGAGCTTAAGTATTCAAGCGGCAAACTACAAAGCATCTTGTATAAGTATGGCCCGCTCTAAGAATATGTCCAGCTCTGCAACCTCAGAGGTATGTAAATTTGCAAATAAACACACTGCAAGCTGTATAAGCATGGCCCGAGCAAAGAATATGTCCAGTGACGCGACTGCTGAAGTCTGCTCCAGCGCAACTAGTAGCTCTGCTTCATGTATAAGTATGGCGAGAGCGAAGTATATGAGCTCTGATGCAACGACGGAGGCTTGTTTCAATGCCTCCTCAGAAACAGCTTCCTGTATACATATGGCAAGATCAAAGAATATGAGTAGTGATAGCACTGCTGAAATGTGTGCTTCACAAGAACCTATTTTTGAAGCTAGGGCCGTACAAAGTGAATTAGATGAACAACGCTTAAGGGTCTTATTAATCGATGCCTTAGTAAATATTGACTCGAACCCAGAGCGTGCAAAAGCACATATTCAAAATATTCTCTTAGAAATGGAATTGGATTAAACAAATATTTGGGCCCAACCATTGGGCCCCTTTTTAGCTTAATTTGAACATTTATAAACCGACCAAACTCTCGATCTAGAAATCCAATTCCCAATATTGAATTTTAAAATCCACTTCGGATAAGTTAAATACTCAAGAGAACACTTAGTATTTCCTTCCATAATGCTAACAAATTTTCCTTTATTGAAGAAAAGGTACTGAGTTTCATTTAGCTCTTTCAGATATAACTCTAAGCTATCAATATTGATAATTTTCAAATCTCTTTTCTTATAAAACTCTAAAGGAAGGCCTAGCATTGTATAAGGGTTCTCTCCATGAACATGAATTTCTCTAATTTCTTCATTGCTCCAAATATACTTATAGAAATTAACAGATGGATTAGCTGCTTTAAATGAAGAGATTATGAGAAATAAAAAATTCACACCTATAATAAACTTAATTAGGCCTCTAAATAATTTCTTCGTATTTAAAGAAATTAATTTAGCTTCATAAACTTGAAAAAATAAAGCTAAATATAAAGGAGAAATAATGATAATCGGAAAGATATAGCGCAATTCTTTATGACCCACATAACAGTGAAAAATAAAAAGAGGGAGGGTTGCCCATGTAAGAATATGCTTCCTATACGTCCACCATCCCCAAACTGTTGCCAAGATTAGCGGTAAACTAACTGGTGCAATTCCCCTATTAAGTGCAAGCCTGAAGTACCACCACCAAGGATATTGCTTAACATTAGACATGATACCTTCAAGAAAGTTAGTACGAAAGTAATGCCATGTCGAAAACGTCCAATTTCCATATCCCCAGTAATCAAATGCTATGCCGGCTAAAATTGCGACAATAATCGCCACAGCGCTAGATAGGAGTAATCGATAATTTGCCTTCTTAATAAAAAGAGCAAAGAACCAAATAAAGGCGACCATAAAGGCCATCTGAGACCTTGACAAGTAACTAAGCCCAAATAGAAGACCTGCAAGTAAACCTGACTTAACAAGATCTTTATCTTTCTCTAAAGCAAGAGTAAAAAGTGAAAATCCCCACAAGAAGAAACTAATACCAAAGCTTTCAGAACTGGTTCGGGTCTGAATATATGGAACAAACCAACAAAGATTTAGAAGACCCCAAGCAATCGTTTGATTCTTCTCTCCTTTAAACCAAAGTTTAATGATTGGAATCAATTTCGTTAGAGCAAAGAGCCCAAACAAGGATGTTAATAACCGAAATAAAAAAGCAATGGTAAAAGGTGAAGAGATTCCTAAAAATGTAAATGATTTATAAAAGGTGAAATAAATAAAAACCTGAAACCATGGTCTAATCTGCTCTCTAAACTCCCATGGTAAGTTTGAGCTTGGTATATTACCTAATTTAAAATTTAAAAACTCAAAAATTTGAAAATGCTCATCAAAATGTTGAAATCCAGAACTAAATATGGCGGCAACTATATGAAAGACGACTGAAATGTAAAATATATTTCTAAAATTTAACTTACTCATTTTTTTCAAATATCCCTATTACAGAAGTACCAAAAAATGGATTTCCTCCTAACATCTTTTCTACTTTTCCAAAAATGAATAATAGCGAATTAAGAATAAAGTTTGGTAGTTTTAAATCTTGATTATCCTTAGATCCTTTAGAGAGTTTACGAATAATATAAACTGCAGGAAATAAAAATCCAAAAGCATAACTGAGATAGACTGGTCTTAAACCACACTTTCTAGCTACAATCTCTAAGTCCTTTTTAGTATATCTTCTTTTATGATCTAAGAACTCATCATGATAAGACCAAAGACTTTTAAATGCCGGAACAGTTATAAGGATTTGCCCATCTTTATTTAATGTAGAAACCCAATGGTTAAGGGCCTCTTCTTGATCATCGATATGTTCAAGAACATCCATTGCAAGAACGACATCAGCCTCATTACTTGCAAAGGTATTCAAGTCATTAGATAGCTTAAACTTCTCATCAATCCATTCAGCTTCAAATTGATTATCTAAATTAGGGTCAATTCCAATTGCAAGATCAACCTTCTTACTTTGTGAGCTTCTTTCTTTCAGATACCAAAGGTTTTGTCCCGTGCCACAACCATACTCTGCCACTTTAACTTTTTCTTTCCTACAAAAAGAGAAAAGCTTATCAATATAAAGAAAGCGTGTTTTTATCCACCAATGCTTTCTTTCACTACGAACAGAGAGTTCATCAACTTCTTTTAAATCCATTATTAACCTTTATACTTTTTATATATTTTAAGAAGCTCCATCGGGGCCTTTAAAAAATCTAAGGGACTAAGCTTACTTCCAGCAACATCTACCCATTTATCAAGAGGGAGTTCATAAATACTACTTTTCTCCACAAGCTTCTTATATCTAAAAAGAAGTTCCACATCGAAAATCCAATATGAAATAAATTTTTCTAAAAAAAGTTCCTCAACTAAATTCGCTTTAAAAAACTTAGCTCCACACTGGGTGTCGTACACGGGAAGTCCTAGAGATATACTTGCGAAAGTTGCGAAGAGTCTACCGAGTAGATGTCTGTACCATTTACGATCAACATTGCCACCAAGACGTAAAATTCTAGAACCCATTACGATATCATAGCTCTCAATAGACATAATTCTCTTAAAATTCTCAACCTCAGAAAAAGGTGTTGCAAGGTCTGCATCAAAATAGCCTATATAAGAAAATATGTCTTTCTTATGGGCGCTTAACATCCCCAACCTTACGGCCTGTGCTTTACCAGCGTTAACTTCTAAATCAAGATATTCAATATTCTCAATATCAGATGAGAGCTTCTTTAAAATAGATAAAGTTCTATCTTTACTACCGTCATTTACTAGTAGTAAATGCGTATCCTTATCAAGATCAGCAAATTTCTTTATCTCTTCAATATTTAAGCGTGACTCTTCATTATAACAAGGAATCACTAGACAAGTTTTCATTATTAGCCCATGGCAACATTTTTAATAATTATTCATTCATTTATACCATTTTAAATGGTAATAATTAAAGGTACAAAAATAGGAAATTTATGAAAATAGTCTTCCAGCACAATGGAATTTTGCCTGTCCAAAAATATGGAGGCATTGAAAGAATACTTTTTTGGCATATGAAGGAGCTTGCACGAAGGGGTCACGAAGTTATACTCTTCGGTCACCCTGATTCTCAAGTTCAAGAGTTTGGAATCCAATTAGTCGCCAGTCCAACTGATGCAGATGAGTTTTCTAAGCTTATTCCAACTGATGCAGACATTGTACATCTCACTTATAACTATGTTGCTAAGTCCAAAGTTCCAACAATAGTTAATATGCAATGCAATGGGCAAATAGGAGAAGAGTTTCCTGTTAATTCAGTCTTTGTCTCAAAGAGACATGCTCAAAATCACGGCTCGGGCTGTTTTGTTTACAACGCGCTCGACTTTGATGAATATCCATACGAAGAATCTAATTCTAGCGAATTAAATAATTTTCTCTTTCTCGCAAAAGGATCTTGGGGAGTAAAAAACCTAAAACACTGTATTCAAGTTTGTAAAAAAGCAAAAAAGCACCTTCACATTGCAGGAGGAAGGGCGCTTCTTCCTTCAAGGTATATACACTCCTATGGCATGGTCGGCGGTGACGAGAAGATAAGTATCATGAAAAAATGCGATGCTTTTCTTTTTCCAGTCAGATGGCATGAACCATTTGGAATTGCCATTATTGAGGCAATGGCAATGGGAATGCCTGTTTTCGGAGGCCCATATGGTAGTTTGCCTGAGATTATAAATGAAGTCTCAGGTAAAATTTGCAACTCAAAGGAAGAGCTTCTTGCAGCAGTCAAATGTGAGAATAATCAATTTGAAAGAGATAGAATTAGACAATATGTTGTAGACAAATTCTCAATATCAACTCTTACTGATGAATATTTAAAATTATATGAAAGAGTCATCTCAGGCGAGTCATTAAACTCAAAAAAGCCGACATGGCAACTTTCTTCAAGGCCAGAAGAGCTCCTTCCCTTTTAGGATATTTATGACAAATCTCTTTCCCTCATTTCAAGAACTAAAAGTACTGCTAACAGGAAAATACAAGAATTGGTTTATTATTGGTGCTATTTTTCATATATTGGCAGCATTTTTTTCAGAAGGTTTCCTACAGTATGATGAACATTTTGAAATTTTAGAGTTCCTTGGTTACAAATTAGGAATCACACCTGAAAGTGACTTAACGATGGAATATGGACACACGATGCGTCCATGGATTCAACCATTTCTCTACTATCCTATTATTAAACTCTCGCAATTATTCGGTATTGAAAATCGGTTTATTTGGGTTTTAATACTAAGACTAATATCTTCGATAATTGGGTATTTTTCGTTTTTACTCTTATCTCTCTATTCGTTAGAAATACTCAAGAAAGAATGGCAGAGAAAATGGGCCATCATCTCGTTAAACCTTCTGTGGTTCATTCCTTTTATTCATGCGCGAACATCTTGCGAAGCACTCGGAGGCTCGATATTTTCCATAGCATTCTCAGTCTATGCTTTAAAAATAAGAAAAAACGACCATAACTTTACAAACTTTAAAACTTTTCACGCCCTTGTAATCGGGATGCTAATGGGTTGTGCGTTTAATATGCGATACCACATAGGCTTCATGATCTTATTCATCACTCTTTGGTCGCTTATCTTCAAAAAAGTCTCTTACAAGTCCATATTTCTAATTTGTTTAGGTGTCTTAATTTCAATCTTTATAGGAATTGGAATTGACTACTGGGGCTATGGAAAATGGACACTTGCTCCATACTACTACTTCTATCAAAATATAAACCTTAAACTAGCTAACAAATGGGGAACTTCTCCGTGGTGGGGATACTTCACTTACTCTATGAAAAAAGGTGTTCTTCCCATAGCTCTGCCATTACTTGCGGGCGCAGTAATATGCTGGGTAAAGAAGTGGAAACACGAACTAACGTGGATAACGCTTCCATTCTTTTTTGTTCATAGCTATGTGGCCCACAAAGAATTAAGATTTTTATTTCCTATAGTCGTTTACTCTCCTCTTTTACTAATTCTAGTATTTAATGAAAAAGATAGAATCATCACCACTTTAGAGAATTTCTTTTCTAAAAAACCGGCTCGTATCTTCATGAAAGGACTATTCGTAATAAATTTTATTCTTTTAACTCAAGCATCTTTAAGACCTGTTCAAAGCTCTGTTCAATTTTACAAATGGACCTATAAAGAGCTCAAAGAACCTTTTCAAAAAGTTTTTGTAGTTGGAGATCTAAAACCGTATGGGATAGCAGCATTAAATATGCACTTCTACAACTTTCATTACCCAGAGCAAGTTTTCATCAAAGAAGAGAAAATTGAACAGGAAGTAGAGTTATTACTTCAAAGGGCTCCAAATGCTTGGGTCTTCGCTTCTCGCGGAAAACAATACTTCAAACTTAAAAGTATTTCTTCTTGTAAACAATACTACCTAAGTATTCCTAACTGGATGCTAAATATGAATATTGGAAATTGGATCAGTCGATCGGAACTCTGGTCTCTTTTTAAATGCGAGCGATAATGATTAAGAATTTTTTAGAAAATGATATTGAAATTAATTATAAGAAACTTTTTATTTTTAGTGCATTTTTTCACCTTATCGCTGTGATCTTCTCAGAAGGTTTTCACAGACCAGATGAACATCTTGGAATGTTAAGGTATGTCTTCGTTAAACTAAACTTATATCCAATTGAAGAACTCTCATGGGAATATCCTGCCAAAATACGAAACTGGGTTCAGCCAGGTATTTATTATGCAATTGCAAAGATTTTAAACCTTATTGAAATAAAGAATCCATTTACTATCGCTTTCTTTCTAAGGCTCTTTACTTCAATTTTTTCAATGTACACCCTTGTGAAGTTCTCTAAGTTTTCGAGAATTTTCTTCTCCTCTACTAAAGCTATAAATCTTGCTAACCTTTGCTTCTTTACCCTCTGGTTCTTTCCTTTTATTCACGCAAGAACTACTGCTGAAAACTTTGGTATGAATGTTTTTGCTCTAGGTCTGCTAGTGCTAGTTAAGAGCATTCCTATATCAACATTAAAAAGTAGTACAAATACGCTAAAAATCAACTTTCTATCCAATACAAAGAGCATTCCACTTAGCCACAGCCTATTAGGTGGCTTTCTAATTGGCATGTCTGTAAACTTTAGAATTCCATTGGCGCCAATGCCACTTTTCTTGTGCCTTTGGTTACTACTCATTGCTCAGATAAAATTAAGCAATGTCTTTGTCATCGTCATTGGCTCATTCTTATCAATTTTATTTACTTCAATATTTGATACATGGGGATATGAAGAATTAACTTATAGTACTTGGAGCTACTTATATCAAGAGTTCACACGTAATGTTTCACAAGGATTTGGCGTCTCCCCCTGGTATTACTATATTACAAAAGTATTCTCTAAAGGAGTTCCACCTCTTTCAATATTTATGATCATTGCAACTGTATTTGTTTGGATTAAAAAGCCTACTCATTTAATTACTTGGGTAAGTCTCCCCGTTTTTCTTCTACACAGTACGATCGGTCACAAGGAACTTCGATATATCTTTCCTCTTATTATCTTTGTTCCAATACTATTAGCTCTTACTTTTGAGCACTTTGAAAAAACTGTCTTAGAAAATAGGGCCCTAAAGCTTACAATAAGACTATCAATTATTTTAAACTTAATATTTCTTCTAATATCTTCTATAAAGCCTGCATATACACCTATTCATATTTATAAATACCTTTACAATAATGGTGAAAGAATTAATTCTCTTTACACATACAACAATCTGCAAAGAGATATTCTAAAAATTTATCTTAAAAAAGAGACTCCCTTTATACATATTACGTCTGAGAATGAAGTTGATCACGCAGTATCAAAAAGTGAGAATACCTCTTGGTTTCTAGTCGAAAAAATTAAAGATTTCACAACATTTGAAAAAAGAAATTGTACGCAAGAGTACTCAACTTATCCTGAATGGTTTACAAAGAAGTTTTCAAAACAACTTCAAAGATCAAAGGCCTGGGCAATTTATAGGTGTAAGAAATGATTAACTTTAAAAGTAAGGTACACCCTTTATTTAATTCTCTCTTCCCTTACACCTTCATTCTTCTTTTAGGATACTCCCTTAGAAGAACACATGGCTTTATAAAGACTAATCATCTTATCTATATTTCACTAGGATTACTTTTTTTTATTATTCATCATTTTCGTAATAAGCAACTTAAGCTCTCAAGTGTCTATCTATCAGTGATTTATGTTGTTTTCAGCGCTCTATTAACAATTAGCCCTGACCTTTTTTACCCGAAGGTTGAATCTATTACATATTTTATAAGAGTTATTTCCTTTTTGAACATAATTAATGCTCTTTCCTTCTTTTTCAAAAAATCTAGAGTCGCTGAACTCTTTAACAAAATAAGTCCTATAATCTTTAGTTCAAATCTTCTTTGCTATCTTTTGGTTATAACTGCGTCACCAAATCCTCTCATTGATGTTTATACTGTGACTCAGGAAGGTGCAGATTTTCTTTTAAATGGTATTAATCCTTACTCTTCCCAGTACTCAGATATTTTTAATGGAAGGTACGGCTACGTGGCGGGCTACGTTTATTGGCCAGGTATTTTACTTACACTTAGTCCGTTCAAATGGGTACTTTCAGATGTACGATATTTCTATGTCGTATCATATATTTTAACTCTTATTGCTTTTAATAAGTTAATGCTTGGTGAGAAGATAAAACAAGAGACAAGAAAGATCTTCTTACTATTGTGGATGAGCTTTCCTGTTGTTTACTTTGTGCTTGAACAAACATGGACAGAAAATCTCATTATCGCACAATTATCTACCCTCCTTCTTTTACTACAAAGGAGAAGGTTTTACTTTGCCGCCATTGTTCTAGGGTTTCTATGTGCAACCAAGCAATATAATCTCTTCCTAGCAATATTGACTTGTGCATACGCATTCACTCATCTTCGAATTAAAACTTTTTTCACCTTTCTACTTATTTGTGCACTTAGCGCGATCATTATTTTTACCCCTTTTTTAATTTGGAATCATCATGACTTTATTCAAGTAACACTAGTCGATCTCTTAAGATATGAGCCTAGGGCCGATTCATTATCCTGGGCATCTTGGTTATTTCATCATTATCAAATAAGAATCCCTTCACTTATTTCAATGAGTATTTACCTGCTTCCTACTTTGATAGGAAGCTATTTTATTGTGTTGAAAAAGAAGAATGATTTACGTGAGCTTATTTTTTGGTTAATTACGACTTACTTTTGCGTATTTTTGTTTGGGAAACAGGCCTTTTGTAACTACTATTATTTAATTTCTTTCTTATTAATTACGTACACATCTCTTTCGTTAAGAGTTAAAGATAATTAAAACGATGACTCCAAACAATCATTTTTTTATTTGGAATCTTTTTTAATATAATAAAGTTTTCATCTAGAATTTTTTTCAACTTTACATCAGGCTCATCACTAGTGAAGACAAGAGATTTTACAGGATTAAGAGTAATAAAAGATATCGTCTGCTCACTACTTAAACGATGAGGATTCGCCGAAAAAACAAAAGAGCTTAGACCAGAAATCGCCCAATAGCTATATGACTCATCTACAATAATCCATTCGGAGGGGATCTTTTTTAGCTTATCAAAGCTATATGAGGTTTCAAATATTTCTTTATCTCGTCGTACTTTATTAGTAGTTCCCATCGGAAACAAAGCTATAAAAGCAATAACGAGAACTCCACTCCAAACCTTTAAGAATCCTTTTTCATTAAATTTAACTTTTAACAAAATTGGATAAGATGCCATTATCGTAAATGATGGATAAATTGGTATCAAATAATGTGAATACTTAAACTTCATAAATGAAAGTGGAATAACATAACTTAGAAAGCATATTAGATTAAATAAATAGAACTCTCGAAACTTAGTAATCTCATTTTTAAACAAAAGATAGAGACTCCATAAGAATAATATTGTTATATGCGGAGAATTTTTAATTAAATGAAGTGGATATATAAAATGATTAATATCATTTTGGCCTCTTCCCCCTATTGCGGTATTAAATAGTTGAAAATCTAAATATTCACTAAAAATATCATAACGACCAATAGCTAATAGCGCGAGGGGCCATATACTAAAAACAGCAAGGCCACACATAAAAGCAATCCAGATATTTTTTCTTAAAAGAAATTTTAGCGATCTATTTACATACACTTGATGCATAAAAATAAGAGGTAATAATAAAACACCGGATATCCCCTTTATCAATAGACTCAACCCCCACGCACAACCACTGCAGGCCCAAAGCCTAGAGCTTTTCTTTGTCCAAGCTTCAAAGTATAGTAGAAGACAAAGGGTATAAGAAAAGAGCAGTGCTTGGTCCATATTAGGAAAACGAGATTTTTTCATTAGACTAGGAATTAATAGAAGCAAGAAAGAAGAGAAGAATGCTAATACTTTATTAAACCTAGTGGATAGAAAATAAAATAGGACCGCAAACGTTGCAAAAATCCATATTAGACCAAAGAGGCGTGCTTGCCAAAAATTGTGTCCAAAAATTTTAAAAAATAGCCCTTCTAAAATGAAAAAGAGTGGTGGGTGATGTGCAAATTCTCTAAACTCGGTTGTAGACTGAGATGGAATTAGCCAGCTCTCCCAAGGAAAATTCTTACCAAGAGCGGCGTACAAGTAACCATCATGAAAAAACCCCTGCACGTTCAAAGCATGAAAATAAAACACAAAAAATGTGCTAAGCAGGAGAATGAAGAGTTTGTTTTTTGTTATCATTTTATAATTTCTATTTGGTAAAGTGTTACTTTATTACTATACTTTAGATTATATATATACAAAACAGCGCTTCGCAACAACACTTAATAGAGGAAAAAATGAAAGGAATCATCTTAGCTGGTGGTGCAGGGACTAGATTGAACCCAGCAACACTATCAATTTCAAAGCAAATCATTCCAATCTACGATAAACCGATGATCTACTATCCTTTATCAATTTTAATGCTGTCTAATATAAAAGAAGTTCTTATTATATCAACTCCAAGAGATCTTCCCGCTTTCCAAAAGCTACTAGGAGATGGATCAAATTTAGGTATTTCAATCGAATACGCAGAACAACCAAGTCCTGATGGTCTGGCCCAAGCCTTCATCATTGGTGAAAGTTTTATCGGAGACGACTCTGTTTGCTTAGTTCTTGGAGATAATATTTTCTATGGAGAAGGCCTTTCAAAACAGCTAGAGCAAAGTGCTAAACTAAAAGATGGTGCTCTGGTATTTGGGTATAATGTGAAAGACCCAAAGAGGTATGGAGTTGCTGAATTTGATAGTAATCACAAAGTTTTATCCATTGAAGAGAAGCCAAAAGAGCCAAAATCTAATTATGCTGTAACTGGTCTCTATTATTACGATAATGATGTCATTGAAATTGCAAAAACTATTGAACCATCTCAACGAGGTGAGTTAGAAATAACCAGTGTTAATCAAGAGTATCTCAAAAGAGAAAAGCTTAAACTAGAAGTTCTTGGAAGAGGTATTGCTTGGTTTGATAATGGTACACACGACTCTTTATTAGAAGCTTCAAACTTCATTCACACTATTGAAAAGAGGCAGGGCTTAAAAATCGCTTGTCTTGAAGAAATTTCCTATAACAAGGGATGGATAGGAAAAGAATTAGTTGAACACGCAGCAAAAAAAATGCGTAACACTGACTATGGTAAACACTTAACAAATTTAATTAGGTAAATGATGAAGAATATTTTAATTACCGGTGGAGCAGGTTTTATTGGCTCTAACTTTATTATACAATTCATGAATGAGTATCCTGAATATAATATCATTAATTTTGACAAGCTCACTTATGCAGGAAATTTAGATAACTTGAATGAAATTACGAATAAAGAAAACTATCATTTCGTTGAAGGTGACATTTGCGAGCGTAACTCTCTAGAAGATATTTTTTCCAAGTACGATATTACAGATATTATTCACTTTGCTGCCGAATCTCATGTTGATAACTCAATAGAGGGCCCAGAGTGTTTTATAAATACCAACATTCAAGGGACATTTAATCTACTTGATGTTGCTAGAAAGAAATGGATGAACGCTCCTTTTTCATATAGAAAAGAATACGAAAAGTCTAAATTTCATCATATCAGCACTGATGAGGTCTACGGCGCCCTAGGAGAAACAGGCCTTTTTAGTGAAACGACTCCCTATGCCCCTAACTCACCATATTCAGCTTCTAAGGCATCTTCAGATATGATAGCAAGGAGCTATTTTCATACTTATGGACTAAGTGTAGTGACTACAAATTGTTCTAATAACTACGGTCCACGACAACACAACGAAAAGCTCATTCCCACAATTATTAGAAAGGCAATTGCCCTAGAGCCTATTCCTATTTATGGAGACGGAAAGAATATAAGAGATTGGCTATACGTAGATGATCATTGTCATGCGATTGCTGAGGTTTTTCATAAAGGAAGGCTTGGTGAAACATATTGCGTAGGCGGAGAATGTGAAAGAACAAATTTAGAAGTGGTTTCTGAAATTTGCAATATCTTACAAGAACTCAAACCATCAGAAACAAAGTATGAGGACCTAATAACTTTTGTTAAAGATAGACCTGGTCATGATCAACGATATGCAATTGATATCACAAAAATTAAAACAGAACTAAAATGGACCCCTAAAGAAAACTTTAATTCAGGACTTATTAAAACCTTAAAATGGTATTTAAATGCTACAGAATAAAAAAATATTTCTTACGTATCTTTCTGCGGCCCTGATTCTGTTTTGTTTTTTCACTCTACCAGTTATTTATAAACTAGCTGCGTATTGTTATCATAATTACGATACTGGTATCTATGCTCAAATAATTAACGAATCGAGTCTATTTAATCCTAATCCATACTTATCCACAATGGACATTTATAAGCTACAGGATCATTTTCATATCTTCTTAGGTCTGATTTCTAGCTTTTCTATATTCTTTAGCTCGGCTGCAAAGCTAGGGATTTACCTTGATTATCTCTTTCCTGTTTTATCATTTCTTCCCGTATGGTATTTATTTCATAAAAAAACAGAATTTGGCTCTAAAAATCAAATACTCATTTTCTCTATTTTTTACTTACTAATGAATAAAGGTGTGACCTCTGCCATACACTATCCTATTCATCAAGACCTATGGGCGACATTTCCCATTCTACTTTTTGGAATGTTCTTTTTCCTAGGTAATTATTGGGGAACTCTTCTATCGGCTATCTTTTTAATTCTATTTAAAGAAGTCTTTCAATTCGCGATAGTGATGGTTGGCGTACTTCTATGTTATAGAAAGAACTATAAGCTAGGTATTCCCTTAATTCTAATTTGCGTAAGTTGGGTACTGGTTGTCTGGGGAATTCGACCTCATTTAGTTGGAAACTACACTTTACCCAAAGGTCATGACTTCATAGGAAAACTCTTACTTGAGCCTCATAAACTGATACTTCAATACTCCGGCAGATGGGATCTTATTAGAAGATTCATCGAATTTCATGTACCTTTTATTCCAATTATCTATCTTTCGATAAAACAAAAAGTGAAGTTTAACTGGGAAATTGCTCCCATAATAATTGCCCCATTTCTTTTAAACTTTATTCCGATGATGTGGAGACATCACTATGGAGCTCCATATAGCGCATTTCTTTTTTTAATTCTTCTGCCACTTAACAAGAACTTTATTTTTCCTAAAAAAGCACTGGCCCTATCTATTATTCTCATTTTTGCTCTTAATGGTGGCTATATCTCTAAAGGAATAAAAAGAGTGACTAGAAGTGACCAGACTAAACTCTGTCCTGCTATTACGGAAAGAATAAGCTCATTAAACTTTGCAACTAATTACTTAGTCGAACACCCTGACGGCAAAGCACTTGTACAGGCACATATCATTCCAAACCTAGCGATTAGAAAAGATATCTACCAAGTCGGTCTGCCTTCATTTCCAGGAAATAATATAGGTCCATTCAAATATGTACTTGTTGAAAAACCTGATAAGTTTGGTGATAAGTACCCTATGCCTGAAGGAACAATTCCACGACTAATCGAAACATGGAAGAAAAGTCCAAATATCGATATTATTCAAGATAATGATTGGATTTTCTTCGCTAAAGGAAGCTTTACTTCCTTCGATTAATTACTTCTTACGGCCTTCAAAAATAAAACAAGAATTTATATGATGAGCTGTAGGAAATTTGGTCATAAATATATCGAGGTATTTAAATGGCCAAGTCAAAAGCATTATTAAAAGATAATTTAAGTTAAATAGATTCTTAGAACCAAATGAAAAAAGCGTTGCAAACCATTCCTGAAAAACCCAGAGCAAAGCAGAGCTTGGCCCCCCTTCTGAGTATAACTTAGTCATTTCGAACTTCTTAAACAAGACCTTTACGCCTTCTCTAGTCCATCTAGTGTAATCGTATGGAGACGCATGAAAGCCACAAATAAATGGAACAGAAGCGAATAATCTCCCTCCTGGCTTTAAAACTCGAAACATTTCATCAACAACTAAATCGGCATTAGGAACATGCTCTAGAACAGAGTTTATAATTATGCCATCAACAGAATTGTCGCAAAAAGGTAATTTCTCAAGAGACGAAACAATATCGACATTATCGTATGCAATTAAATCAACATTGAGAACATTATCACCAATTGAGAAATTTCCACTTCCAAGGTTTAAAAGAACTCGCCCTGATGAGTTATTATTACTTATAAATCTAGACAGATCATTTTTAAAATAAAGAGGACTAACAGTATCCTTTAAGAAGCCATATAACTTAGGGTACTTCTTGAATATTGTCTTAATTTTATCAAGAGAGTCATATGTTGGAGATTCATCATAATTTACGAAATAATACTTACCATCTTTTTTTAAGTAGCTCTCAGAGCACTTACTACAGTTCAAACTTTCCTCGCCTATAACTAGCTCAGAAGAAGGACAAACTGGACAACAAAGCCTTAATTCATTAGTTAATTCTAGATTTTTCATATTAAAAATTTATCACCGATAAATCGTTTGAGCCACAAATAATGATATTTTCATTTTCATTAAAATAAGCATCTGATAGTATTTTAAAGTTAAGCAAAGGTTAAAATATGAGAAAACTGTCCATAGTAATTCCGGTCTATAATGGAGAATCTTCGATTCATAAACTTGTTGACCAACTATTTGAACATTTAGAATCTACTTATGACTTAGATATCGTACTTGTAAACGACTTTTCGCCTGACAATTCTTGGGAAGTGTTAAAAGAGCTTCATAATAAATATCCACAAAATATACAGGCCATTAACCTTTCGAGAAATTTTGGTGAGCATAATGCAGTAATGGCGGGCTATTTTCATGCCAAAGGTGAAATCATTGTAAATATTGACGATGACCTCCAAAATCCCCCTTCCGAAATACATAAACTTGTAAGTAAAATCGACCAAGGTCATGAGGTTGTCTATACTTCGTACAAACAGAAAAAACATCATTATTTCAGAAACTTAGGAAGTAAATTTACAAATGCTATGGCAACATTGATGCTTAAGAAGCCTAAAGATCTCTACCTTTCTAGCTTCAGAGCGATAACAGCACAATTAAAAAATGAAATAATAAAATACAAGGGACCATATCCCTATATAGACGGTCTCATTCTTAGAAACACTGCAAGAATAGGTGTTCAAGAAGTAATTCACCACACCAGAGAATCTGGAGAATCTAACTATACACTCGTAAAGCTACTTAGGCTTTGGAGCTATATGTTTTTAAACTTTTCTGTATATCCATTAAGAGTAGCAAGTCTATTTGGAACGGCTTTTGCTTTACTAGGATTTACTGGAGCAATATTTGTCATAATAGAAAAGATTTTTTATCCGGAAACTCAAATCGGTTGGAGTTCTTTAATTATAAGCATAACACTTTTTTCGGGTATTCAACTCATTATACTCGGGCTTCTTGGAGAATATATCGGAAGAGTTTTTCTAACGCAAAATCAAATTCCACAATATACGATTTATGAAAAGCTAGGCAACCATAGTGATTAACTCTCCACTAGAATACGAAAAGATGGCCAATGTTGAAAAATCTCTTTGGTGGTATAGAAATTTACATGAACTAGTAAATGAGAGAATTGAAAATCACTTTCAATCAAAGAGTCTCAATATTATTGATGCAGGTTGTGGCACAGGTGGACTCTCAATATTTCTAAAAGACAAAGGCTATGAAAATATTCAAGGATTTGATCTAAGTAAAGATGCTATTGCTCACTGTAAAAAAATGAATTTAGACTGCTTCGAAGAAGATTTAAGAAATATTCACCTTCATTACAAGAGCAATAGTGCGGATGTTATTATTTCAAACGATGTACTCTACTTTTTTAGTGAGAAAGAAAATATCGATATCTTAAACAAAATCTATAAGATTTTAAAACCCGGAGGAATTTTTATTGCAAATCTTCCTGCTCTCGATTGTTTTAAAGGATCACATGATATCCTTGTAGGAAATCAGAATAACAGATTTTCAAAAGATAAGGTTTACTCCATTTTAGATCAGAGTAGTTTTTCAAAAGTTGATTTTAAATATTGGCCATTTCTCCTCTCGCCACTTATATATATTATAAGACTAAAGCAAAGAATCGAGCTAAAGTTACGTCCAGATAAACCTTTAAATTCAGATATTGATTTACCAACTAACTTTATTAATAACCTCTTATATCGAATAGTAAAACTAGAAAGATTACTAGGTTTAAGCTTCTTTGGCAGCTCACTACTAACCATTTTTAAAAAGTAAACTTATGGCCCATTATCTTGAAATTCAAAATATAAATGATACACGTGGAAATCTAAGTATTATTGAAGATCAACTTGGATTTTCAATTGCTAGAGTTTTCTATATTCATCAAGTTCCAAAAGAAGCAGTTAGGGGCGAGCATGCTCACAAGAAAACCCAAATGGCCCTTATTAGTGTTTCTGGAGATTGTGAGATTGAGGTACATAAAAAAGGTAACGAGATCACTAACTTCAAATTAGATTGTCCGACTAAGTGCTTATATATTGATCCTTCAGACTGGCATCTAATGAAAAACTTTAGCTCAGATTGTGTACTTCTTGTTCTCGCTAGTGAAAAATATGACAAAGAAGACTATATTTTTGAAAGGCCAATATAATGATTCCATATGAAAATCTAAAACTATCTAATCAAGAGTTTTTTAATGAATACAAAGTACAATTTGAAGAATTTATCTCTTCCGGTCAATACATACTAGGCACTAAAGTCGAAAAATTTGAAGAAGAATTTGCAAAGTATAATGGTAATAGTCACTGTGTTGGTGTTGCCTCTGGGCTTGATGCTCTAACTCTTTCTCTAATGGCTCTAGAACTTGAAGAAGGTTCAGAAGTTTTAGTTCCATCAAATACATATATCGCAACCATTCTTTCTATCAGAAATCAAAATTTAGTCCCTGTTCTCATTGAACCAGACTTAAGTACTTATCAAATTGATCCAACAAAGATAGAAGAACGAATTACAAAAAAAACAAAGGCAATCATTATAGTTCACTTATATGGACACGCTTGTGATATGAATCCAATTCTGTCCTTATGTAAAAAGTATGACTTAAAGTTAATTGAAGATACTGCTCAGGCCCATGGAACAAAATATAATAATCAAAAGGCCGGAAGCTTTGGAGATATGGGGGCATTTAGTTTTTATCCAACGAAGAACCTTGGAGCTCTAGGTGATGCGGGAGCAATAACTCTAAATAATATAAACTATTGCAATAAGATAAAGGCCCTTAGAAACTATGGAAGTCACAAGAAGTACTATAATGATTTTACAGGTGTCAATTCAAGACTAGATCCACTTCAGGCCATATTCTTATCAATAAAACTTAAAAAGCTAGATCAAATCATAGATCACAAAAGAAATCTCGCCACTATTTACAATAAAAATCTCAATAGCGACTTCATAAGACTTGAAGAGGATCCTAAGTATCATCATTCTTACCATATCTACCCTATCCGTCATGAAAAACGTGATCAACTTAAAGAGTACCTGGAGAAGAATGGAGTTAAGACCGAAATCCACTACCCTCTTGCTCCGCATAGACAGAAGTGCATGCAGGGAATTTTAGAAGGGGAATATCCTATCGCTGACAAAATTCACAGTACTATTTTATCTCTACCAATATCGTACTGTCATACAGAGACAGATATAGAAGAAGTCGTAAAAATTATTAATAAGTTTTAAAAAATATGTATTATATTTATTTTAAACTTTGGATAACTTCTCGAATACCTTCTTCAAAAGAGTATTCACATTGCCAACCTAGTTTTGAAAGTTTAGAGATGTCTGCAACAGAGTATAAAACTTCATTCTCTCTATAAGCAACCTCTCCCCAGGCCAGTAAAGTTTGAGAGTCAGGAACTAGACTTTTTATAATCTCAATAGACTCTTTCAGGCTTCTAGACTTCCCACTTCCAATAGGAAAACTTCCTGTAGCACCAGATTTAAGTAAAATATTTACTGCAGCTAAAAGATCTTTATAAAATATAAAGTCTCTTACCTGCTCACCTTTTGTCAGAGGAATTTTTTCGACATTTTTTGCTATCGAATTAATCAGATAACCAATGAATTGACCATCCATTGGTCCATAGAAATGCTCAAGCTCTAGATTCAAAAGTTCTAAAGAATCAAACTCTAATTCCAATGCTTTTATAAACTCAAATTTCGATCTGGTATATGTATTCAATGAAGGATCAAGACTAGTACTAAAGTTTACAACCTTAGGCATAGAAGACATTGCTCTCAAAAGACTCAAAGGCAACTCTATATTTACACTATTGATCTGCTCATCAGTCTCACCATTTCGACCATAGCAAGTAGCAAGATGAAAGAGGTAGTCATACTTCTCTTTAGAGATTTTAGAAGAAGTAAGCTCATCTATATCGATAAATGAAATAGAATTTAACACACTATTTAGCCTATCTGTAGAAGACTCTACTCTCTTAACGACAGTAACCTGTACGCCTTGATCAACAAGCATCTTTACAAGATGACTACCTAGAAACCCTGTTCCTCCTGTCACTAATGCTCTAAGATTTTGTCCAGGCAAGGGCCTTCTCCTTAGCATCACTTATATATTTATTTAAGTCACTCACAGTAAGAACACTACCTTCTTCATAGTAAGACTTATACCAAAGTATAGTATACTTTAGAGCTTCATCCACATTCCAAACTGGAGTCCAACCTAAATTACGATACGCCTTAGTACAGTCAAGCTTCAATAGGCCTGCTTCGTGTAATACAACATCTGGTCTTTCAATCTTATAGTCGATCTTATCCCAATACTTCTTCAGCGTTATTAGAACTTCTTCTACATTTACATCTTCTGTAACAGAAGGACCAAAGTTATACGCCTGAGCAAATTTAACTTCTTTTTCTATCAACTTTTGACCAATCATTAAATATCCAGACAAAGGCTCTAGGACATGTTGCCAAGGTCTTGTTGAATAAGGGCTTCTAATAGATACTGGGTTTCCAGATATCGAAGCTTTTACAATATCAGGAATGAGGCGGTCTTCTGCCCAATCACCTCCACCAATAACATTCCCAGCTCTTACAGTTGCCATTAGTACGTTATGATCTTTACCATACTTATCTAAATTAAAATAAGAGTGTCTATATGAGTTAGTCATGATCTCCATAGCGGCCTTTGAAGCCGAGTAAGGATCTTTTCCACCTAGGCGATCATTTTCTCTATAACCCCAGTCCCATTCATGATTTTCATAAACCTTATCAGTTGTTATTGTAACGATAGTTTTTACAGATGGAGTCTTTCTACAGGCCTCATAAACTCTCAAAGAGCCCATAACATTTGTCTCAAAGGTTTCATCTGGCTCTCTGTAGGATAAGCGCACTAAAGGTTGCGCAGCCATATGAAAAACAACCTCTGGATTAAAGTCCTTAAAAGTCTCGTCTAATTTTTCTTGATCTCGAATATCTGCAATGACCGATTTAATTTTTAAATCAATCTTATCAATATGAGCAGGATTACTAGGTGCTGGTGTTGAGTAACCACAAACCTCTGCTCCCATTTGAGAGAGCCAAAAACAAATCCAAGATCCCTTAAATCCAGTATGTCCAGTAACTAAGACTTTTTTACCTTTATAAGCTCCAGAAAAAAGATTTAAGTCTACCAAGTTTTCCATTTTGCCTCTCCACTTTCCCACATACTTGTAAGCGACTGCTTATCAGCGAGAGTGTCCATACACTTCCAGAATCCTTTATGTTTATAACTATTAACTTGTCCTGAGCTCGCTAGTTTCTCTAATGGAGCTCTTTCAAAAATAGTTCTATCTCCGTCTTTAATTTCATCAAATACTGAAGGTTCACATACGAAGAAGCCACCATTAATCCAACCCACTTCACCTTGTGGTTTTTCTTTAAATGCTGTCAGCTGATCTTTTGAATCAAACTCGAGTGCACCAAAACGACCGTCTGGTTGCACAGCAGTCATTGTACATGCTCTTCCAGAAGATTTATGACTTTCTACAAGTGACTTAACATCAACATCAGAAACACCATCACCGTATGTCAGCATGAATGGTTCATTACCTACGATATCTTGAGCTCTCTTAATTCTTCCACCTGTTAAAGTTCCATCTCCCGTATCTAAACAAGTTACTTTCCAATTTTCTACATCAGAATTTATTACTTCCATTGAATTGTTAGCAAGGTCAAATGTTACAGAACTTTGTCTAACGAAGTAATTTGCAAAATACTCTTTAATACAGTGACCTTTATAACCACACAAGATTACAAATTCATTATAACCGTAACTAGAGTAATGCTTCATTATGTGCCAAAGAATTGGTTTTTCTCCAATCTCTACCATTGGCTTAGGTCTAATTCCCGTTTCTTCACTGATTCTGGTACCGTAACCGCCTGCTAAAATTAAAACTTTCATATTTTCTCCTAATTATTAAATTGTTTTTACCCACTCGATCATTCTATGTAGACCTTCCGCAGTTTTAACTTTAGGCTCCCATCCAAAGAACTCTTTTGCTTTAGAGATATCTGCAACGAACATTTTTTGATCACTTTCTCTTGGAGAAAGTTGTGTATAATTTAGTTTTATATTTAATTCTTTTTCTAAATGGCTAAATAGCTCGAGAATAGATAAGCTATTTTCCATACCGCCTCCAATATTAAATGATTGGCCTCTCGTCTTATCAATGTGCTCAACAGCTGCCCAGTAACACTTTACAATATCCTCAGAAAACAGCACATCTCTTACTTGTTTTCCATTCCCTTGGATTGTAAAAGCTTCACTCAAATTTCCTCTTTGCGTTTCAATAGCTCTAGAAACAAACCATCCAATCCAGCCTTGGTCAAAGGTAGAAAACTGTCTTCCTCCAAAAATTGAAGAGTGTCTAAATACAACAGTCTTTAATCCATAGCACTTTGCCCAATCTTTCATATATTGATCTGCCGCACCTTTAGAGCAACCATATGGGGTTGTGAAGTCAAGCCCAATACTTTCAGGAAGACCATTTGGAAACTCAGGTATCGAATAACGCGAATCACTTTCATGATATTCGTAATTCTCCAAATCTCCGTAAACCTTATTAGTAGATGAATATACAATTACTGCCTCAGGACAATGTTCTTTAACGGCCTCAAGGACATTAAATGTCCCTCCAACATTAATATCATAATCAAATCGTGGTCTTTCTAGGGATGTTGTCATCGCAACTTGACCAGCGACATGAAAAATGACATCCGGTTTTTCTGTTTTTATACAAAACTGAACATCGTCCCTATTTCTAATATCATTACGATAAAACTTAAATTCTCCCAAAGTTCTCAGCCACTCTAAGTTTTTTTCAGTTCCATTTCTGTATAAATTATCAAAGATGACCAATTCGTCACCTCTGTTTAGAACTTCTTGGGCCAGATTAGACCCTAAGAAACCACATCCACCTGTAATTAAGTATTTCATTTATTTTTCCTTAACTTTTGTAACTAACCCCATAGGAAAGTTACTATAAAGCAGTAATTCATCACCACTCATTTTATACTGTTCTAAGTCTACAAATTTTACTTCATCATTTACATTACAATCTTTCAGCCTTGCCCCTAAGAAGTAGTGAACAATAAAATTTCCCCTCCACATCCCCATTGGATAACAAGCAGAAATCAATTTACCTTTAAATCTATTCTCAAATTTAGTTTCGACTTGTGACAAAAAAGTCCCAACAATCCTCTCCTTTTTCTTAAAAATGAAAGAAAAGGAAGAACTTAAAAAGAGAAGAACACACGAAAACGAAATAATGACTAAAGGAGCATTGAATTTTCTCATCTTTTTTTCAAAGGTATAACTAAGAGTGACTCCCCCCATCAGAGAAATTCCACCAAAATAAACATTTATGTACCAAGGCGCTTTAAATACAATTAAGCTAAATCCAAGGAGGTATCCAAATGTCATTAAACTTCCAACAATTATAGCAGGTCTATAATCCTTCGCCGTTTTCAAAAAAGCTACCATCAATGCAGCAAGACCTATATACGCCCAAGGAATATGTTTTTTTAAGATGAGTTTAAAGTAGAATAGAGGATCGCCTCCTACACTTTCAATTTGTCCTGCTGTTGGGTGATTAATTGTATAGAGAAGACGAATATTATAATAATTTAACCAAAATGATTCTTCCGTGATCATAAAGTGCCAAATATCAATAACTCCCATTATTAAGATAAACCCTAGTACAAATAAGAGCACAATTTTAAAAAACTGCTTATGAGTTACAGAAAAGTTTAAAGAGTTGGAAAAAGAAAAGTGACTTGTTAAATAAAATCCAAACAATACTCCCGGCGCTAAAAGACATATAGGTCCTTTCGATAAGAATGCAAGCGCACATAATAGGCCAGAAACGAAAGCGAGTTTAATATTTTTATCTTTCAAACATTTTATACCAAAGTATATCGACAAAAGAGTGAAACACATTAATGCAGTTTCTAGCATCGGGTTTCTTCCCTCCTTAATAAATTGAGGAGTTGCAATAAGTGCGAACATAGAGAATAGGCCCAATCTCTTAGAAACAAGTATCTCACCTAGCTTGAACACAGTAACTAAAGAGGTAACAGAAAGAAGGATAATAGGAATAATAACTGTGTAGCTAGTGATTCCAAGCACTCTGATGAATGTGGCCAAATACATAGGCATGAAGTGAGGATTTTCATAGAATTTCTCTCCTCCTCTCCATGTCAAAACAACCCATTCCTTAAATGGCTTATCAGCAAGTTCTCTAGCTATAGAAGAATAAACTGCACCATCAACTGACCGAAGAGTTACTCCATCAAGTTGTATTGTTAAAAGAACAATCGAAAGAAATAACAGTGACCAAAAAATTGAGTTTTCTTTTATTTTTTCAATCATTGTCTAAGAAAGCTTCTCTTTTATGATGTCTGCAATATAATCCAAGTGCTCTTCGTTAAGTCCTGGCCAACATCCAACCCAAAAAGAATTATTCATAATAAAGTCAGTATTAGGAAGATCCCCTATAATTCTTTTCTCAACGCCTACATAGAGTGGTTGTTTGACTAAGTTACCTGCAAATAATTGTCTTGTTCCAATTTTCTTTGACTCTAAGTGCTCACATAACTCTTGCTTAGAAATTCCTGCGTCTTCTTTGACCGAGATCAAAAAACCGAACCAACTTGCTTCACAGCCCTCAGTCGCTCTTGGTAGGATTAATTTATCTTCTAACCCTTTTAGTTTAGATTTTAAATAATCAAAATTTGAATTTCTCTTAGAAATAAATTTCTTTACTTTTTTAAGTTGAGATAATCCAACAGCTGCCTGCATATCAGTTACCTTTAGATTATAACCAATATGTGTGTAAGTGTACTTATGATCAAATCCCTTAGGAAGCTCTCCTAATTGACAGGCAAATCTCTTTCCACAGGTATTATCTACACCAGGAGGACACCAACAATCTCTTCCCCAGTCTCTAAAAGATTCAATTATTTTTTTAAGCTTCGGCTCAGAAGTTAAAACAGCTCCACCTTCTCCCATAGTCATATGGTGGGCCGGATAGAAAGAGACTGTTGCAATATCTCCAAAAGTCCCTGCCATCTTCCCATCAAATCTAGCTCCTAGAGCGTCACAAGTATCTTCAATTAGCCATAATCCATGCTTGTCACAAAAATCTTTTACGGCCTTAACATCAAACATATTACCTAGAGTGTGTGCCATCATCACTGCTTTAGTTTTTGGTGAAAGGGCCAACTCTAATTGTGTTAAATCAAGCTCATATGTTTCAAGCTCAACATCTACAAACACAGGAATACAACCATGCTGTACAATCGGATTAACTGTTGTTGGAAAACCTGCTGCGACAGTAATTACCTCATCGCCGGCTTTTATTTGTCTATCACCCAATTTAGGAGAAGTAAGTGCAGCAAAAGCTAAGAGGTTTGCGGACGAACCAGAATTTACGAGTAGACAAAACTTTTGTTCCATAAAGCTTGCAAACTCTTTTTCAAATTGCTTGTGATATCTTCCGGCAGTAAGCCACATATCTAAAGAAGCATCAATTAAGTTTTCCATATCATCTTCGTCCATAACTTTTCCAGAAGCTGGAATATAGGACTCGCCTGGAATCATCTTCTTCTTATCTAGTTCTGCTTTAAAAAATTCTCTCGACTTAGCAATAATCTCATCACGCATGTTGACTCTCTTTGTCATTTAAATTGTTGAATAGACATTAATCTATCAAAATATTAGTGTATATTTAACTATAATATTAAAAAAAAGAGAGATTCATGGAGCTTACCAAAGAGTTAAGTATTTGCTTACCTGCCTACCTAGAAGAAGAGAATTTAAGACTTCTTCTTCCTAGAATTAATAAGGTTTGCTCAGAGTTAACTTCTGCCTATGAAGTCATCGTTATAGATACTGAAGAAGTTATGGATGGAACCCCTCAAGCTTGTTCGGAAAATAGCGCGGTCTACGTCAACCGAACAGGTGGTAATACTTATGGAGCTGCCATAAGAACAGGAATTAACAACGCATCTGGTAAAAGTATCGTTTTTATGGATGCTGACGGCTCACATCATCCTGAGTTTATAAAGAGTCTATATTCTCAAAAAGATTCTTCTGACGTTATTATTGCTTCACGGTATATGAAAGGGGGGCACACAGAAAATAGCCCTATATTGATACTAATGAGCAAAATTGTGAACTGGGGATTTGCTTTTGTTCTAAATATCAAATGCAAGGATGTTTCGAATAGTTTTAGACTGTACGATGGGCAAAAACTCAAATCATTAACTTTAAAATGTGAAAATTTTGATATCGTAGAAGAGATTCTTTACAAGCTAATCAGAATCTACAAAGGTCTCTCTATTAAAGAAATTCCTTTTAGCTTTAAGCAAAGAATGTTTGGAGAAACAAAGAGAAATTTAGGCAAATTTATCATCACTTATATTTTTACGTTATTTAAACTTCGCTTTATGTCTATAAAAGAAAAATGAAAAAAGTCCTATTGATCACACTTAGATCTGATCACGGAGGAGGTCCTAAGCATGTCCTAGATATTGCTAGTAGACTTCCCACTAAATCACTTTTCATTGCTTCTCCAGTTAGTGCTCCTTATGGCGAAAAATTTAGATCTAGATCTAGTGAGCATTTCTCTCTACCCCATAGAAAGTTTTCAATTTTAAGTTTCATTCGCCTTCTTTACTTTGTCCGTAGCAATAATATTGACATTGTTCACTCTCATGGAAGAGGAGCAGGTCTTTACTCACGTCTTCTATCTCTATTTAGCGTCGAATGCATTCATACCTACCACGGTATACATATTAAAGACGGCATTTTCTCGAAGATTTCAAACTTTATTGATAAGTCCCTTACAAAACTTACTCACAAATTGATTTTCGTTTCAGATTCAGAAAAATCTAATGCTCAAAAAATTGGTCTTGCTCCAGAGAATATATCTTTTGTAGTTGAAAATGGTGTGTCCTTACCTCAGCTCGAAAATGAAGAAAGTAATTGCGAAAGAAAGGTACTGGGTACTCTAACTCGCCTCGAAGAACATAAGAATAATGAATACTTGATTCGACGAATTCATGAAAATAATCAATACCATTTAAAAGTAGCTGGAGATGGCCCTCAACATAGAAAACTACTGGCCTTAGTAGAAGAACTAGGAATTGAGTCGAATGTCGAGTTCCTAGGAAATGTAGAAGATCCTTATCTATTTTTAAAAGATATTGATATATATGTCAGCTCGTCAAAAGGAGAAGGCATGCCCTACGCTGTTTTGGAAGCAATGGCTTGTAAAAAGCCTTGCTTACTATCTAGAGTTTCTGGTCATGTAGACCTTGTCGACTCTGAGCAATTATTTGAATCAAATGAAGAGTTTAATTCCAAACTAGAGAATATTAAAATTAACTACAGCAAGATACAGAATCTAAATAGAGAGAAAGTTGAAAACCACTTTAATATTGAAAAGCAAATAGCAAAAATAATTCACCTCTATCAATAGAAAATTCGGTAGATTAACCTTAAGACACTATTAGGTATATTTTTGAAAAACCACATCCGTATACGATAATGAGGGTAATTCTCAAAAGTCTTATATCCATTAAATAGTTCCAGAAAATCCTTATTAGTCTGATATTTATATGTCCACATTTTGAAAGCGAGGATTTTAGGTAATGTGAAAAACTCTCTTTCTACAATTTTTCTTAAAAGAACTTTATATTTTTCTTCAGAGAAGCTTTTTTCAACTAGATCGACATAGCCCACATCAATAAGCCGTCTTTTAACATAGCCCGAACCTGCAAAGTGATCATTTCCCTGACGATTTAACACTAAGGCCTCCGGCAAAAAGTGGAAAGAGCATCCTCTATTCATCATTCCAAATAGTTTAGAAACATGAATATAAGCTCCTCCAATAAATGAGTTGTCAACATCTACAACATCCCATTTTTCTTTATTTAAAACTATAGATGAAAGATAGCTAAACATGGATGCAATATCGCATGCTTCGTTAGAGTATTTCACATAGCTGTTTAATTCTGAAAAATCTAAACTAAACTCTTCATCGGAACGGAAGTATCTTTGTATACCTCTCTCTTCTTTTAGTTCGGGACACATATTTAATCTATTCATTAATAAGATATCGGAACATTTATCTTTTAATGAAGATATCACCTTCTCAAGAGCATTTTCACATATTTGATCATCACTTCCAAAGAGCCAACAGAACTTACCATCAGATATCTCAACTGCTTTTAAATAATTACGATCTGCTCCTAAATTTTTACTATTTTTATGGTACTTGATATAGGGATACTTCTTCTTCATTTCACTAATCATTTCTTCAGTATCGTCAGTAGAAAAATTGTCAGCAACAGCAATTTGAATATCTTTGCGATCGTTTATTTGCTTAGCGAAACACTCAATAGTATCTTTCAAATAGCTTGATCTATTATAAGTTGGTATAGATATACTTAAAAAATAGTTCACAGCGAATCCCTTCCTTTTAATAGTTTTTTAATATAAAAAATTGAATCCCACATTAAATACAGAGCTCCCCTTAATTTAACACTAAAAATTGAAACGACTACGTTAGCAAATAGATAAGAGAGAATGGAGGCTCCTACGGCCCCTTTCGCACCGAAAGAAGGTATAAGAAAGTAGTTTAAGGCAACATTAAATATTAGAGTAAGAACAACTACAACGAGCTCAAGATTTAATAAACTCTCTATAATAAAAATTTTGTTTCTCGCTATGGTTAAATATAGGAATACAACTGTCCATACATATAAAGCAAGTATTCCACCTGCTCCATCATATTGCTGCCCATAAAGTAACTCTATGACTAAGTCTGAAAATATTGTTGTACCAATGGCTAAAGAAAGAGAGAAAACTAATATGAGAGCATACAATTTCTTCACGCCATATACATAAAGCTCTTTAGAAGTAGAAAAGTTCGAGACAATTGCAGGGTATAATGAGCTAATCAGTGCCAGGGGTACAAACTGCCATAATTCAATAAGCTTTACAGCAACAGCATAGCGTCCCAATTCAATACTTCCACTAATATTCATAATCATAATCTGATCTAGCTTAGCAACTCCAACAGAGCAAAATGAGATCACAACTAGTGGAACGACCGGCTTCACCAAACCACGGAACTCGCTCTTATCAAACCTCCACTGCAAAAGGTTATGACCATTTTTACAATAAACAAAAATATAAAACACAGCATAAAGAAGGAGTTCAAGGCAGCTTACCAAGACAAAGTTCAGCCACTGAGAATTATTAAAAATTAAAACAACCTTAACAATACTCAAGATCAGCATGATTAAATTTCTAGAATAAGAAATTACTTTTATATTACTTGTAGATAAGAAATAATTGTCTATGACTTGAAATGATTTTAAAAACATACTTACGGAATATATCAGAACACCCGTCCGTATAAGTACTTCATCTTTATTTAGAATATAAATGAGACCATTTACCAGCAAAATCCCAACAAAAGATCCGATTACTTTCAAAACAAAACTACTTCCCATAACAAAATTATGATTTGATTTATTTTGAACAAGAGATCTTATTATCACCTCTTCACTGGCCATAGTAAAAATTGGAGCGAATACCAACACAAAGGAAATAACATAGGACAAATTACCAAGATCCCTAGGCCCAAGATAACGCGCAACCCAAACACTAACAGCAGTTCCAAGAAGTATTTTGAATGAATACTCCACGCCTAAAAAAGCAAAAGTCTTATTCTCGGGAGATGAAAGTAGTTTTTTAAGTTTCAATTTAAATCTCTTAACTATATATATTTAGTTTTTATACACAAAATATACTATTTACATTAGAATATTGTCTTAGTTTAAATAATACATCAAATATATTAGAAGTTCTAAACTATTAATATTTTTAAAAAGAATCATCAATTGAAAGACAAGAAACTTAAAATTTTATTTGTATCTCCAGACGGATATTACCCTGAGAATTTAAATGGGGTTAATAAGATAAACTTTAATCTTGTTAAAGAAAATAATCTCTATACCATTGATTTTCTTTCACGATTTTTCGACAGTAAACCTCCGAGTTTCACTTGTATTGAAAACCATTACTCTACTAAAAAGAGAGTAAAGCAGCGATCCAAATTAAGATCTCTACTATCTCTAACTCCGTATAATATATCCCCCATCAGTGAAATCAACGACCTCATTGAGTTTATAAACAAGAACTCTAAAAAATATGATATTATACATCTTTCGAGTGTCGCTCTAATAAATGCAATCCACCAAATTAATGAAAGTGAAAAGGTATTTTTCTCTTCAATAGATTCACTCAGCTTAATCATGCTTAGAAAGTATAAAGCTCAAAAAAGCTTATTAAAAAAGCTTCTTTATTACTACGAGTATATAAAATGTACTGTTGTTGAAAAAAACGCCTATAAAAAAATAAAAAAATGTCACTTTGTTTCTGACATCGATGCTTTATTTGCCAAAGATAAATTAGGACTTAAAAGCCCTGTTTTCATTCCAAACGGCATAGACACAAAGCAATTCTATGACTCTAAACAAAGTAGAGATAATAAGAAGCTCCTCTTTGTCGGAAATTACAACTACGCTCCCAATCAAGAAGCTGTTGATTTTATCATAAACGACCTAGGCCCTAAGTTATTTGAAAAAGATAAAGAGATCAGAATCTTCCTTGTAGGTGCTAACCCTACTCAAAAGATGCTAAACCTAGAAGGTCATCCCAATATAATTGTAACGGGCAAGGTTGAAAATCTAGATAAATATTTACAAAGTGCTCGTTTTTTTATTTCTCCTATTTTCTCAGGAGCCGGAATAAAGAATAAAGTTTTAGAGGCCATGGCCAGTGGACTAATCACGGTCAGTAGCAAACTCTCACTTGATGGCATCAATCACCCCATAAACTATGTCACTATTGATAACGAAAAGAGTACAACCGCTTGGATAGATGCGATTTGCAACTCTACAATCTATGATGATTCAGAGATGGAAAAAAATATTTCTTTATTTCACAAAGAGTATTCGTGGGACAATATTAGAGAAAGGTATTATAAAGAATATATTAAGCAGAGGGACTTATGATTTCACTTATCCAAGACCTTAAGGGATACTTTGTAAAAGGTAATAAGCAACTTCCATTGAATAAGTATACGCTTTTCTTTATGGTTTTTATCTCATTTTTACATGTATTCTCTTGCTATCACTTAGGATCTTTTAGCTATTTATTCCCCATCTGTCTTTTACTAAGATTCTTTCTTCTCATAACTAATTCTAAGAAAAATCTAACTTTTTTAGTTATGTGGATATATTTTGAACTCAGCTTCTTCGGGTATATTACTCTTTCTATATTTTTTAAAGATCTTAATTCTAACCTGGATTCTTTATACATTGGAGAACTTTGCCTTACTTCATTTTTGATTTTTCAACTCTTCTCTCTCGCCTCAACAAAGACAAAGCTTAATAACATCCCAGAGTTGAATGTAGAAAGTATATCCAAATATATAATCATTCCCTTGCTAATTTTAATCCCATTTGTATTTACTTTTATATCTTATAAACTCAATATTATTGCTATGGGCGTAGAGCGACCTGTTCTACCTTATAAGATCGAACATATTCTAAACCTCTCGAGATCAGTTGTTTTCCCATTTTTCTTTACGCTTTTCATTGGTAGAACACTCTACGGAGAAAGTAGAAGTAAAAAAAATGTTTTGATCTATTTTTGCATTTTTAATCTATGGCTTCTGTTAGAAACAGTTCTTAGAGGGAGTAAAGGGTTTATTCTTATAACGAATTTTCCTATTATTCTTCTATTAATTCATCATAATTCAGTTCGTTTTCTAAAAAAAGCCGCTATCTTTTTGATTGTTATAACTCCAATAATCTATGTAACGGGAAAGGCCATACGAAATAGCAATATTCATAAAACAACTTTTACAAAAGAGCTCAAAAGTTCCTATCACGGTATTGGAAATCAACTAGTTGAGATTTATCAGAGAAATTTTTACGATGCAGAAATTATTTACAAATTCTCTCCCTATGTAGACGGAAAAGAAAAATCCTTCTTACTTAAACGATTTCAAGAACAAAAAGGCTCTATTAACTTTCATACAAATGTTTTAGACAAGATGAAAAAACAAAAAGGTCATAGCTCTGGAACAACACTTATTGGTGATGGTTACCTCATGCTAGGAAAACTAGGAGTTATTTTGTCCGTTTTTGCACTAATCCTCTTAACTACATTTAATGATTATATAATTAGACCTTTTTTTAAAAAAGAAAGCGGAGTCTACTGCTTCTTTATTTTTTGGATTTATACCCTAACATTTTGGTCTGATGGATTTTGGAGTTACTTTATGTATCGAAGTCCGCTAACGACTATGATCTTCCCGTGCTTAGTGGTTTTCGCTATTCTATTAAACAAATATCCCTTAAAGATATTTCCCCGCAAAAGAATTTTCTAGAACATATAAATTCCATAAAAAATCTTTATTATTTTCACTTAAAGATCTATGCATATGAATTTTATCATTAATAAACTTCTTATTTAAAAGTTGTGACTCATTCTTAAATCTAAAAATTTCTTTATTTAACAACCATTTTGCCATAGGTACTCCAAAACCTTTCTTTGGTCTTTCAACTATTGACTCTGGTAACTTAGACTTTAAATAATCTCTTAATAAAAACTTAGTTCTACCTTTATTGTATTTAAAATTTCGAGGAAGTCTTTGAGAGAATTCAACTAACTCGTTGTCTAGAAAAGGAGCTCTAACTTCGAGAGAATTATACATGCTTGCCCTATCAACTTTTGTCAGTATATTACCAGGAAGGTAGCTTGAACAAAAATGATCGACTAGCTGTTCTTCTTCATTTCTACTTTCCCCGCCAGATTCATGGAAAAGGTCCTCTAACGAATAATTTTCTTCTAACAAAGTATTAATTTCACTTAGATCCAAGGACGACATCCACATCATCCCCCAAAACTTAGAGTCATACTGCAGGCCTCGTAAAAATCTTCTCACTTTAAAGTCAAAACTCATATTTGAATGCTTCACAGGCAATAGATAATCAATCGCTTTATAAATCCATTTTCTCGTAAGTTTTGGAAGTATTAAACTGCATATCTTAGCAGCTCCAAGCGCCTTGAATGGGTCATAACCAAAAAATAATTCGTCAGCGGCATCACCACCGACACACACCTTCTTAGAGGAAGAAGCAAACTCAGAAAGTAAATAGGTAGGTAGTATTGAACTATCTCCCATGGGCTCATCCATCAAAGGAATAATCTTGCTAATCAGATCTTCAACCATCTCCAGTTTTACGACTTTATGATGATGTTTGAGCCCCAGCTCATTCGCAACCAATTTAGCAAACGAACTCTCATCAAAGCTTTTTTCATCAAAGCCAATACTATAAGAATCTAACTCCTGTGAAAGCTTGGACTTAGCGATATATGCGAGAGTTGAGGAGTCAATCCCACCACTTAAAAAAAGACCAATAGGAACATCTGCCCTCAAATGCCTCTCAGTACTCGAAACTAATTTATCCTCATAAAGTCTCAAAGCTTCATTATAAGACATTGATTCTTCACTTATTTTATACGAAAAATACTTTTTAATAGATAATGAATTTTTCTCTAAATTAAGAATTCCGTACGATCCTGGTGGCAATTTAAAAATTTTTTTAAAAATAGTAGATGGTGCAGGGATACTGTTAAAGGCAAAATACTTTGCAAGTGATAATTTATCCACAACAGGATTAATTTCTTCATGCTCACAAAGAGAATGCAACTCCGAGGAAAAGACAAAGCTTTTCCCATGACTATAGAAAAATGGTTTTTGACCAAACCTATCTCTAGCAAAGAAAACTATTTTATTTTTAGAGTCGTATAAGCTAAATGCAAACATTCCATTGAGCTTATTTAGAACAGATTCTCCCCACTGAGCATAGCCCTTTAAAATAACTTCCGTGTCGCTGTGATCAGTAATAAAGTCATGACCAAGAGAAACTAGCTCATTCCTAAGTTCCAAGTAATTATAAATTTCTCCATTAAAGACAATTACATTATCACCATCCAACATTGGTTGTTGTCCAGTAGTAATATCTAAAATAGAAAGCCTAGAGTGAGCAAAGTGAATAGAATCAACTTTAGAAACATGAGTATTGATCTCATCGGGGCCACGATATCTCACTTTAGATATCATTCTATCTAAAGTCTCCTTTGAAGCACTTCCAACATATCCAGCGATTCCACACATATTTATCTCTTAGAAGTTCACTCTTTCTTTAATGTTGTACGAAGTTTTTTCGTTTCCGCTAAAGTATGTTCTCATTAATAATTCCGAGATTAATCCTAGTAATATGGAATTAACACTCAAAGAAAGAAAAACACTCGACAAAACAAGTAAAGGACTCTGTATCATCGAAATTTTATGTAGGTACATGTGCAACATTAAAGCAAAGCTACACCCAACAGTCATTAAGAAGAAGCTAAAGCTAAAGATTCCAAAAAAGTGCATTGGCCTAGTTGAATAATGAAGAAGAAACTTAACTACGATTAAGTCTAGTATTACCTTAAAAGTTCGACTTATACCATACTTCGTCTCTCCAGCAACTCTCGCTCGATGGTTAACAACCACCTCTTTAATTCTACCACCTGCAGCTTCAGCATAGAGAGGGATAAACCTGTGCATTTCTCCATAAAGCTTAATATCTTGAATTAACTCTCTTTTAAATATTTTCAAGGTACAGCCTAAATCGTGAACCTCAACCTTTCCTATTCTTCTAATTAAATAATTTGCAATTTTTGAAGGAATTTTTCTCGATACAACTGCATCTTGTCTATTTTTTCTCCACCCAACGACTACATCATACCCGTTACTAAACTCTTTCAACATTGATGGAATATCATTTGGATCGTTCTGGCGATCACCATCAAGAAAACCTAATAAATTTCCGGTCCCAGCTTCAATCCCTGCTGCCATAGCAGCAGTTTGTCCAAAATTTCTTTTAAAGTGAAGTCCTTTCACAATTGGGTTTTTTGCCCCAATCTCATTAATAATCTCTTCCGACTTATCTTTAGAACCATCGTTAACAAAAATTATCTCGTATGAGATATTTTCTCCAGACAAAGCTTCCACTATCTCTTGATATAAATCCGCTATATTATCCTCTTCATTATAAATAGGTATAACTATGGATAAATCAAAAACCTTCACTTCTCTCTCCTAAACATATTTGAATGACAACCCTAGCAAATTTATCTTTATCTTAATATAGATAAATTATGTAAATTATTCTATTTAGGCGAGGAGCCTTGTAAAATACCTACAACTCCTCTCCTTTTATTTAGTGCAATAATATATCGTTTACGATAAAAATGTATAATAAAACTATACATAGAAGAGGCCTACGCTATGCAAAAGACAACCGTTTTGCAGAAAATTCAAAATTTTAAGCCGAAACAAAAAATTCTACTTGCTATTACAAGTGATACTTTCTTTGCTTTTACTAGTTTTTACTTTGCGCTATCTATTCGAGACGGGAATCTATTTCCTACTTATATCCCTCTTGAATATTTAATAATCATTCTTATTATAAATACAGTTGTTCAATCGTTCACATTTTATCTCAACGGTCTCTATAAAGGTATCTGGAGATACTCCAGTACTCCAGACCTATTAAGGTTAATTAAAGGTGCTACGATAGCAGTGCTGACATCAACTTCAATATTTTTCTTATTTAACAGATTGGACATGATTCCAAGGTCTGCTTTTATTATTGACTGGTTGCTTCTCGTGGTTTCCCTAGGAGGGTCCAGATTTGCTTACAGACTACTGACGGATGATCTAAACTTTGTAACCACCAAAAATTATAAAAATGCTCTCATCGTAGGTACAGGCTCTGGAGGAGAAAGGTTATTTCGAGAAATTCGCGCACAGAAGTCCCTTGAGATAAAAGTAGTAGCTTTTCTAGATGTTAATAAAACTGATCACGGAAGACACTTGCACGGTCTACCTATTTTTGGACAGCAAGAACACTACACTTCAATAATTAGAGACAGAAATATTTCAAAAATTTTCATAGCTATACCCGATGCGAGTCCAGACCTATTAAGAATGATCGTCGACTCATGTAACGATTTGGATGTCGAAATCAAAACGATTCCGAAAATGACAGACTTCTTTGGGAAGAAAAGCTACCTTTCCCAACTGAGAAATCTTGAACCAGAGGACCTTTTAGGTAGAAAGCAAGTTGTACTAGACACAACTTCAATTGAAAATATGCTATCAGGAAAGAAGATTCTAGTAACTGGGGCAGGAGGATCGATTGGCTCTGAATTATGCAACCAAATAGCAAAGTTTAAGCCAAAGCACCTTATCTTGTTTGAGCAGAATGAGTTTAACTTATACCAGCTAGAAAGGAATCTTAAAATTACATATCCACAACTCAATTACACGACTATAATTGGTGACGTAAAGAACAGGGACTCTGTTGAATGTACATTTAAGAAGTTTCAACCAGAGATTGTTTTTCACGCTGCAGCTTATAAGCATGTTCCTCTTATGGAGGAGAATCCTTATCAGTCAGTTCAAACCAATATACTAGGCACTAAAACAGTTGCCGAGATTTCAAGTAAGTATCTTGTTGATCGATTTGTTTTAATTTCCACAGACAAAGCAGTAAATCCCACAAACGTGATGGGCGCAACTAAGAGAACTGCCGAAATGGTCTGCTTGCATACGCAAAAAGAAACAAGTAAAACTAAATTTATGATAGTTAGGTTTGGTAATGTCTTAGGGAGCAGTGGGAGCGTAATACCACTTTTCAAAAAACAAATTCAAGATGGCGGTCCAATTACAGTAACTCACAAAGATATCGAAAGATATTTCATGTCAATCCCAGAAGCAAGCAGACTAGTTCTGCAGGCCGGAACTATAGGTAATGGCGGAGAAATATTTGTTCTAGATATGGGCTCTCCAGTTAAGATTGTAGACCTAGCCAAGCAAATGATAGCACTTGCTGGACTTCGCTTAAATCATGATATTAGTATTATTTTCACTGGATTAAGACCTGGTGAGAAACTCTATGAAGAGCTACTTATTAAAGAAGAGAATATTCTTCCTACAACACACTCTCTCGTGAAAGTAGCAAAATCAAGGCCTCTATCAGAGTGTTTCTACGAAAACCTTAAAGGATTAATTACAGCATCGGAGTCTAACTCACCTAGAGAGTTTAGAGAGAGCTTGAAAAAGATAGTTAAAGACTACAATCCCCAGAATACAACTGTAATTGATCAATGTTTTGAAAAAAACTCTTCAAACTTATTAAAGAATTTAAAAGATGAGTGCAAGAATATTCAATAAGTTATTTTTTCAACTTATTGAATAGCCTCAAGAGGACAAAAACTATAAGCATATTAGCTAATAAAGTTCCGAATAATAAATAACTTTGCTTAGGAACATATCCAAAATGAGAAAACCGGTACGCTACAATTTGTCCAACTAAAGATGACATAAATAAGCTACCATAACTTGCCCTGAACGCTATCCACTCAAACAAGAAACCGATTCCACCAATACAAAACATCGCAAAAAATAGAAATAACTTCGAACCAGGGTAATAAAAAAATGATACCGCCCCAGGGATTGAAATAAAGTTATTCTTCATCAAGTTAGCATGTCGATACTGGGAATTGATCATAACCCTATCATAGAAACCAAGTTTTCCCCTTTCATAGCTATCACTTAGAGCTTCTTTGAATAGGTCCCATCCAAGATCTGGATGACTTGTCGTGGCCATAGCAGCTTCAGCACCTACCCACCTATCAAGAAAGAGTAGAGACACACCTTCATTTAAGACCTCAAAATTCTTAGCTACATTAGCGCTAGTTAAAGAAGACAAAGAAATTCGTTTGGAGTTAATATACGTATTATGTCTAAGGTAGTTAACGACATATACAGATGAGCCAAATAAGGCAACAAATAGTAAACATGTAAAGAGCAGCTTTTTAAAATTTACGGGCTTATTTAGAAAACGATTATCCTCAATCCCTCCAAAAATTAATGCACTTGAATTTAAAATCATTCCCCTGGAAAACATTGAAACAGATGAGATAAATGTTTCTAAAATTGCTAAAATTATACAAAAGTAAGAAACTTCTTTTTTGAGCTTAATTTCAAAAGAAATTAACATAGCACTAACACTAGCTCCTCCAAATAAGACAAGCCACTTTATAATACCGTTCATACCAAAAGGAAGTATAGTCGATGGGATCATTCCTCTTTGATAAATACCAAAGTATAAATTAAACCATGCCCACCCTATCGAAGCTATTATCAAACAACTCCAAAGATATACCCTATATTTAGAATAGAAAGGAAGAAAACTAGTTTGATCAGCCTCCAGTAATTTCTTTTTATAGAAAAATACTTTTCTTCGTATATGATTAAAAACAATTAATCCTAATTTCGCGACTATTATAACAAGCAAAAGGTTTTCATAGGGAGCTTTTTCTACAGTAAAATGCCCTACTTCTTCTAAGTATTGACTATCCAAATAAATAATTCGAACAGACATCTTTAGCCAGAAACCAAGCCACAAAAAGACACCTATAAAAGAATCAAAAAAGATATGATCTCTTCTAAAACCTAAATAGAGTAAATAAGTCGATACAAAACTAAAGACCATATACAGAATCCAACTTCCTGGATACATATAAGCGGCGACAGAGCTGACGACAGCAACTGCTATAAAGAACAGGTATATCAATATTTTAATCGCACCTCGAAATTTATTATCAATCATTTTTATCCTTAAAATCACTTCTTAAAACACTGATAAATGGAATTGCTCCTAATAAGTTAAACACCAAAGAAAACGCAAAAAAAACAGAGAAAATATCTGCTCCATTATAAATACTAAAGAACTGAAGAAGTTTAGAGAATGCAAGATGTCCAACACCTAACCCAGAAAATGAAATTGGTAAAGTCATAATAAAAATACCAATCGGAACTACGCACAGTAACTCAATACTACTTATATCTATATTAGGATTTAGAGCATAGGTGATTAATAATATCGAAATAGAGTTTAATAATTGAAGCAGAACTGTCAAAATAAAAACAGAAGACATTTTAGTCTTATCATTCATAAAGTTTCTATTATATAGCCTAAAGTTGTCTATTCTCTCTGTATAAAACTGAGCTTTACTCAAAGTATAGAAGGAGTTAATAACTTTTTTAAGTCCTTTTACAACTAAGCTTCTAAAAATAATCATAAAGATAATAAATCCAAGAGATAGGTAGAGTCCTTTTTTTAAAATAGAGATTTGAGTCGGTACGATATCTAGAAATGTTAATGAAACACAAGATATCACCATTAAGGCCAAGACAGAAAATATCTTTGAATAAATTGAAGTATAGATACTATTATCTTTTATATTATTTTTTTCAATATACATTAACTGCTTAATTCTATAAACATCACTTATTAAAGATACTGGGCTAACACAATGGATAAATGATGAAGCCCAAGTTATCTTTGTTATACTTACTAGGTTAGAAAAATTATTCTGCTTCAACTGCAACAAGAGCATTGAGCGATAGGAACCTAGGCAAAGTTGAATAAAGGTTAAAATAAGAAAGATAGAGGCAAGTTTAAAGTTAGTAATTCCAATTCTAATATTTTCAAAATCGAATTTTTCACTAGAAATAGACCAATAAACAAAGGCAGAAGTGACAATGAGCTTAATCAAAAAAGAAATTGTTTTTTTATTTTTAAAAAAACTCAATGGGAAACCCCTTCTTTAATTAGAACTTTTCGAATAGTTTTAAGAATAATATAAATATCAAAGAGTAAACTTCGCTTGTCCAAGTACTCTTTATCAAAAAGTACTTTTTCCTCAATAGACAATTCATCACGACCACTAACCTGGGCAAGCCCTGTAAGCCCCGGAGGAATTTCATGTACTCCGCTCTTAGTACGTAACTCAATCAAGTCATACTGATTATAAAGAGCAGGACGTGGCCCTACGAAGCTTAGGTCCCCAATCAAGATACTCCAAAGTTGTGGGATTTCATCAAGGCTAGATTTTCTTAAGAAACCGCCAATAGGTGTTAAAAAAGATCTCGAGTCCGTAAGAAGATGAGTTGCAACTTGAGGTGTATCAACTTTCATCGTTCTAACTTTTGGCATAGAAAAAATCGTATTTCTAAGGCCAACTCTGTCCGACCAATATAGTATATCTCCCTTACTTGTAAGCTTAACTAGAAGGCAGACCAATAAAAAAGGAAAACTAAACACAACAAGTGCAAATAGAGCAAAGAATATATCGAAAATTCTTTTAACTAGAGGGTACATTGCTAAAGAAACTTCTTCCAAACAACTCTGTTAATATAATCTGTATAGCTTTGAATTATTCGCACGACATGTTTAGAAACCATTTTTGGAGCATAATCCTCAATTGATTCAGGAGGCAATTCATTATAGTGAGAAGTAATAAGGTCTATAGATTCTTTTACTCTACTAGACGTTAGTCCAGACATTATCACAGCCCCAACGTCCATTCCTTCAGGTCTTTCATGGGCCTGTCTTATCATAATTCCAGGAAACCCTAAAATATTGGATTCTTCAGTTAATGTTCCACTGTCAGACACTACACAGAAAGCTTCTTTCTGCATCTTATTATAATCAAAGAAGCCTAGTGGTTTTAAAAATTGAATACGTTTATCAAACTCTCTCTCCCCTAAGGCCTCTAGTTTTTTTCTAGTTCTAGGATGAGTGGAGACAATAACCTTCTTGTCATACTCTTTAGCTATAAAGTTTAAAGTATCTAAAAAGTTTTCAAAGTTGATTTCAGAGTCAACATTCTCTTCTCTATGAGCACTTACAATAAAGAATTCTCCCTTTGTTACATCCAAATCTTTTAGAACATTAGATGAGTCTATTTTTTCTTTATAATAATCAAAAATCTCTCTCATTGGAGAGCCTGTTTTAATAATTGTTTCAGGATTAATTCCTTCTTTCTCAAGATACTTTCGACTATGCTCAGAGTGAACCATATTTATATCACTTAGATGATCAACAATTTTTCGATTCAACTCTTCTGGAACTCTTTGGTCAAAACATCTATTACCTGCTTCCATATGAAATATAGGAATTTTTCTTCTTTTCGCAGAGATCACTGAAATACAACTATTAGTATCTCCATATAAGAGAATGGCATCAGGAGACTCTTTTTCAAGCACCTCATCTACAGATGAAATAACTTTAGCTATTGTGAGAGCAGGTGTTTCTCCTGCCGCTTCTAAAAAGTAATTTGGCTTACTTACTCCAAGGTCATTAAAGAAAACTTGATTCAGCTCATAGTCATAATTTTGTCCCGTATGAACTAAAATATGATTGGTGTGAGACTCAAGCTCATTTATCACTCTACTTAATTTAATTATTTCAGGTCTGGTGCCTACAATAGTCATTACTTTCAAAGTCATAAAATCTTACCTTAGGAGTTCACTACCCATATTACTAGCATCGGCCATTGAAACGTCCAACAGGTTATGCTTATCTAGCAGTGCTACTGTCATTTTTAAATCACCACAATTATCTTCGGAGCTATACTCTTTAGTTAAAACCGATTCAACCTTTCCCTCTTCTTGAAGTTCTGGAAGCATCGCTCTGATCGCATAGTAGTTTCCAACTCTTTCTGAGTGATGGATCTCTTCTTCAGATATCATAATTTCATGCATTTTTTCGCCAGGTCTAATTCCGACAACTTTCATTTCGATATCTCGATCACCAATAAGAGCTTTTGCAATATTTTCAACAGTCGCAGATGGTGCATCAGGTACAAATGTATCTCCAGGTTTACCATCTTTTAAGACAGCAAAAACTGTGTCAACAGCTTCATCTAAACTAATTAAGAACCTTGTCATATTTGGAACTGTTAATGTTACAGGACCACCTTGTCTTATCTGCTCATGAAAAAGAGGTATAACAGACCCTCTTGAAGCTAAAACATTTCCGTAACGAACACAAACATATCTAGTATCACCGGACAACACGTTCGCTGAAGTAAAAATTCTTTCTTGAACAGCTTTAGTCATTCCCATCACATTTACAGGCTTAGCGGCCTTATCAGTACTAATCCCAACAACTGTTTCCACATGTGAGCCAAACTCTCTTACAGCTCTAACGATATTTTCAGGTCCAACACAATTTGTGAGAACGGCTTGATATGGAAAGTACTCACAAGCTGGAACTTGCTTTAGGGCCGCGGCATTGATAACGATATCCACATCTTTCACAGCGGCAGAAACATCAGAGTAATTTCTAACATCACCAATCCTAAACTCTAAAGTGTTTTTAAAGTTATTGTAGATCGTCTCATCAGTTCCGTATTTCTTATGTAGATAATCTAAACGCATGTAATGCTGCTTACCTTCATCACGAGAAAAAACAATTACTTTCTTAGGAACACCATGCTCTCCAGTTAAAACTCTTCTAATAAAAGTCTTTCCCATTGATCCTGTTCCACCAGTGACTAAAATTCTTTTTCCTTCCAACATCATTATCTTCTTTCCTCTGCAATAGTATTATAGATATCCCAATCAACAGAAAGGTCATCCATTAATTCAGCTGTAGTAAATATGTGACAATTTGTTTGCGCCCTAAACTTTTCAGAACATAAACTTCTATTTATTTTAAAATCATAATCAGGCTCAATAGACTTATCCAGATCGAACTTTTCTTTAATCGCAACTAAAAGTGAGTATTTATCTATTGGATCATTTGAGATGTGATAAATCCCTGACAATGAAGTGTCTTCGATGACATAATCCTTTATAATTCTAGAAATTGTTTGAGTAGGATATCCCGAAAAGATTGCGTTCTTATATCCAGTGACATTTTTTTCAGAATCATTGATAAACCACTCTACAAGACTCCCCCTTGGATTAATTTCCCTTCCAATGATAGATGTTCTTATCGTAAGGCAGTGCTGCTGATCTTTTAGTTCTCCCATCCTCTTAGAGAGTCCATATAAATCATTTGAAAAGGAAAGACTATCCTCATCATAACTTCCCTCCACACCATCAAAAACACAATCAGTACTAAAGTGAATCAATCTTGAATTATAAGATTTGCACTTTTTTGCCAACTTATGAGGAAATAGTGAGTTGATCTCTATAGATGAAATTTTATTATCCAAAGAAGGATCAACCTTCAAGATCCCTACACAATTAATAACCAAATCTGGACGGCTTTTTGCAAATGCACTATCAATTGATGCGTCATCTAAAATATTTACATTGCTAATCACTTTAGAAGGATCAATTTTAGAGAAGCTCTTTAGATTTTCATTGAACTCAGAGCGAATAGTACCGTAAACCTCGTATTTCTCAGCAAGAGTAATCCAAACCCTATGACCAAGCATTCCAGCTCCACCAATAACTAATATTCTCATAACCCTCATCCACTCAATAATTTGGGCTTATTTTGTCATTATTTAAAGGCATTGGCAAAGGCTTTAAAGTTCTTAATTTTTAAGATTCATTAAGTTTTCAAGCTTAGTTAGAAGCAACTCTCTTTCAAAGTTCTTAAAAAAGAACTCTCTCCCATTCGCCCCCATTTTCTCTCTCTCTTCAGGTGTTTTAGAATATAATTTCAAAACTCCATCAACCAAATCCTCAACGCTAGAAGCCCTACAAGAAACTCCACAAAAGTTCTCATTAACGATATCAGCCGCCTCACCGTCCACCGATACAATTATTGGTTTTCCACTAGCAAGATAAGATTGGACTTTTGTCGGTAGCGTTATTGAAAAGATAGGATCTTTTTTCAAGGAAACTAGCAACGCAGAACTCAATGAATAATAATAAGGTATACTATCCATCGGCCTACTTCCCAGAAGGTGAAAACAATCCTCAATTCCCCTATCTATTACCTCTTTCTCTATCCAGGCCCTCTTTAACCCGTCGCCCAAGATAACCCAATGAATATCTGTGTATGATGATAACCTTTCAGCTGCTTCTACTATTATTTCAAAAGATTGGCTCGTTCCTATATTCCCCGCAAACATAATAACGAACCCCTCAGGCACCTCATTCCGAGGAAGCTTATTCTCCTCAATTAATGTTTCATAAAAAAGCTTCTCACCCCACTGCGGCCAGTATTCTAACTTAGATCGGTCAATACCTCTTTCAATCATATTCTTAGTAAAGCCCTTAGAACTTAAAAGAATCAGGTCACTTTGATCCAGCATAAACTTAACAAATCTCCCTACCAAAGATAATATTCTTGGGGAGGTAGTTACACCTGCAGCAACTAATGACTCAGGCCACAAGTCAGTAACCCAAAAATATAATTTACATTTCTTAATCCACTTCATCACAACAGCTGGGAATGCAGCAGTAACAGGAGAAAGCTGATAAATAAAAATTCTATCAAACTTCTTCCTAAGCAAGAGAATTGGGCCAAGAATTGAGGCTATTAACATAAAGGAGAGATAGTTCAACGCCAACATAATTCCCTTCTTATTTCCCCTCGGAAACTGTGGAACCCTAACTACTTTTATACCGTTGTGATTTTCAAAATATGGCCCGAGAAGTCCATATCCATTAAAGAATTTTCCAACAGGATAATTTGGAATACTTGTAAGGACTGTAACTGCATGACCTTTTTCAATAAGCCCTTGGGCTATATCATTAATCTTAAATCTTTCAGGCCAGAAATACTGACTAACAATCAAAATATTCATATATAATCTTCGCTAATGACAAACATAGTAATGAGACATACTATTAAATCTGTATGGAAAAGAGAATAATTATTTCGGCCTATAATATTCACAGTGGTGGTGGAAAAGTTCTACTTAGGGAACTTCTCTCTTCTCTTCCTAAAGAATATGAGTTTTTTATCTTTTTAGATGACCGCCTAGACATATCTATTCAAGAAACAGAAAAGATTAAAACCTTAAGAGTAAAGAATAGTTTCTTATCAAGACTTTTTGCAGAGAGAAAGTTAAAAAAAATATCAAAAAAGTTCGATTCACTGTTTTGTTTTGGAAACCTTCCCCCATTATTTAAATCTAAAATAAAAACAACAATCTACCTTCAAAATAAGTATCTGATTAGTCCTAAATTCATTTGCCGGGATAGTTTTCAAAGTGTAATCAGAATGTCTATTGAAAAGATTTGGTTTGAACTTAGAAAATCAAAAGATTACTTGTATCTTGTGCAAACAAGTACAATGAAAGTAGCTTTTTTTAAAAACCAGGGAAATGATTTCAATGTAAAAACATTTCCGTTTCTTCCGAAGATTATAGATAGAAATACCACGGCAGATAAAGACCAAGGCTTCCTTTATATTGCCTCAGATGAAAAACACAAGAACCACAAAAACCTCATTGCAGCGTGGAAGGAACTAGCTAATGAAGGCATAACTCCGTCATTAACACTAGTTATAAATAAAGGAAAACTTTCAGATCAAATCAAAGAAGCCTCTTCCGCAAATAAATTAAATATTAAAGTTATTCACGACATTAAAAGAGAAGATATTTTCAAGCTTTATACAAAATCAGAAGCTCTGATATACCCGTCTCTTATGGAGTCTTTTGGGCTCCCATTACTTGAAGCAAAACATTTTAATCTTCCAATAATTGCAAGTGAAATGGACTACGTAAGAGATGTAGTCAAGCCTATTGAAACCTTTGACCCACATTCTCCAATCTCCATTTCGAGGGCGATAAAACGCTTCATGAGTATTAACTCGGAAATTGAGATACCTTCAACTGAATCCATCTTTGATGAGCTCTAAAGGAAAATTATGACAATGCAAATAGGATGTATAGTTCCAACAAAAGACAGACCTGTTGATATAAAAAACTTGCTCAATTCTCTTGCATCACAAAAGAGAAAACCTGAAGTCATAATCATAGTTGATGGTTCAGACAATCCTGTGAAAGAGGTTGTCGATCAATTTTCTCAACAGTTAAATATTATCTATAAGACTCTTCGTCCTCCTGGTCTTGCAAGACAGAAGAACAAAGGAATTTCACTCATTCCTAAAGAAATTGACTGGGTAGGTTTCCTGGATGACGACCTTGTCCTAGAAGAGGATTGTATTTCAAACCTTTTTGACTATTTATGCTCGGATAAAGAAGTGAAGGGTGTTGGTCTAAGTATAAATAACCAACCAATTGTTAAACATGAGTCCTTAAAGAAGTTACTTCTATTAGATAAAAAACCAGGAGGAAACTTCACTCTATCAGGTTTTCCATCGGCAATCAGGCCAACTGGCCAAAACCTTCAAGTAGAATGGGTTTACGGGGGAGCAACCTTCTGGAAAAAAGAAGTATTATCGCAATATAAATTTGACGAGTGGTTTTCTGGGGTTGGCTATCTTGAAGACGTAGATTACTCCTATCGAGTATCTCGAAAGAATAAAATTGTAATTAGAAATGAATGTCGATGCTGGCACTATCATCATGAAATCAATACGGAAAGGCTACCACTACTCGGTCAATGGCATTTTGTTGCATGGTGGTATTTTGTATCAAAGACTAATAACTTCAATAAATTTCTTACGATTTATTCAATGCTATCACTAGCATTATTTAATCTTGCTATTGGACTAATTCTAAGGAACAAAAGAAGTTATAATACATCGCTAGGAAACTTTAAAGGTCTTAAAACGATTCTTTACGGAAATACTCAAGACTTCAAAGGCTTTCAAAAGAAATAATCTATTTAACTCTTCTCGCCCAGAATGAAGACACCCTATGTTCTGGAATATAATATGGAAAAGTTCTTTTTAACTTATCCTCATATGTTAGCTGCATATATCTAGAAGCCCACTCTATTTTAAAAGAATCATTAAAAGACATAAATGATTGTAAAAAATAAGACTCATTCCAGAAGTACATAGCTCCCTGTACCCACTCTTTCCAATATTCTGCTGGAAAAAAAATATCGTGCCAATGGATAAGGGCTCCAACCTTAAGAGAAGGAACTATCTCTAAAAGCTCGTAATTTACATCGCTACCTATCTTGCACACGTGAGAAGAGTCAATAAATAAAAAATCACAATCGCTAAAAAAATGAACAGGAACATCTTGGACTTTTTCAACATGTAGGTGAAAATCTTTGTCCTCAGCTTTATCTAATATTTCGTTTCTTGGAAAAGGTTCAATAGAGTGAAAAGTAAAATCAAAGCCTTCCTCCCTATTTTTCTTCAGGGCTTTAAGCGAGATTAAGGTCGTATCTCCAGCCCCAATCTCAATCATAACTCTAGGCTTATTCTCTCTTACAAATGCATATAAAACATAAGCATCCATAATAGAAAGGCCTCCATTTTCAGAAGGAGTGTACTCTGCTTTATATTTCTCAAAAATATTTTCTAAATTACCAACTTGCTTATCGTCTCTCCAGTCTATACCTTTACAAGAATACTTCTTCGAAAAGTCTTCTGCTATAATCTCACTGCTATCAGGAACCGGAGAATAGTAGTGAACAGGCATGATGTGAGTTTTCAGATATTTTTCATTAAAATAGAACATTTTTCTTAGCAGTTTATTATAAGCTCGTGCAGCAACACTCATTTGAAATCCTTGATAAGTGTTAAAATCTAAATCATAAAGAATTTTATGTAAAATAAATTCTTTTTAAGAGACTATCTCCCCTATAAGACTCACGGCACAATATTATTTATGGCTTAAATGAAGTGATTTTCTTGATATTTACATCGTCTAAAGATACTCTCCAGAAGCTTAAAATAAGTATTTTTGGAGATAAAATGAAAATAATAGGTGTTATACCTGCAAGGCTAGGCTCTTCAAGATTTCCCAATAAACCTCTAAAACTCATATCTCAAATCCCCATGATCGAACACGTTCGCAGAAGAGCATTGAGAGTACCTTCTCTATCAGAAGTCTATGTTGCAACTTGCGATAAAGAAATCTTTGACCTCGTGGTTTCCAATGGTGGAAAAGCGATAATGACAAGCTCCGAACACGAAAGATGTACAGACAGGGTTCACGAAGCTATTCAAGAGCTCAACGCAGATATAATTGTTATGATCCAAGGTGACGAACCTCTATTCCTTCCCAAGACCATAGAGTCTCTTCTTATTCCATTAAAGGAAAATCTATCTCTTGGTGTATCCAATGTTATTCACCCTGTATCGAACCCCGAAGAACTTAATGACCAAAATGTTGTAAAGGTTGTAATTAACAAGAAGGAGCAAATGCTTTTACTCAGCAGAGCATGTATCCCCTCAAAAAAGTACAATCCAGACTTTACGTATTATAAACAAACAGGACTCATGGCATTTACAAAAAAGTTTCTAAGTGACTATAGCTCTCTAGAACCTACTCCCCTTGAAATACAAGAATCTATCGACATGCTCAGAGTCCTAGAACACTCTAGGCCACTTCAAGCAGTTATTATTGAAGGTGACACAATTGGTGTTGACACACCTGCAGACATAGACAAAGTCGAGTCTATACTCAATACAGACAAGCAACAAAATGAATTATTTAAAGCAATAAATAATTAAGGAAAATATATGAAAACAATCATTGTAGGCGATGACAAAGTAAAAAAAGTTGAAGTTGGTGAAAACTTACCCCTTGCTCTAATTGCAGGCCCATGCGCAATTGAAACAAGAGACCACACGATGAAAATGGCTGACATGCTTCACAACCTTTGTGAACAACTAAACATTCCTCTCATTTTCAAAGCCTGTTATGACAAAGATTGCAGATCTTCAATAAAAAGCTTTCATGGTGTAGGCCTTGACGAGGGACTCAAAATCCTTCAGGAGGTTCGCGAATCATTCGAAATACCAGTTACTGCAGACGTCAGCGACGCATCCTGGGCAAATGCCACAGGAGAAGTAGTAGACCTTGTTCAGATACCTGCTTACCTATGTAGACAAACAACCTTACTTACAGCCTGTGGTCAAACAGGAAAAGCACTAAACCTAAAAAAGGGCCAATACATGAGTCCTTGGAACATGAGAAACTCTGCTTCAAAAATCATTGATGCGACAGGAAATGATCAAATTATTCTCACAGATAGAGGAACTTTTTTTGGCTACAATATGCTCGTCAACGACTTTAGAGGACTTCCTATAATGAAAGAGACTGGCTTTCCTGTTTGCTATGATGCAACCCACTCGATCCAAATGCCTACAAGCCAAGGATCGATCTCGGGAGGGCAAAGAGAGTTCATTCCTGCTCTGGTAAGGTCGGCTGTTGCTAACGGTATAAACGCTCTATTTATGGAAGTACACGATGACCCAGACAATGCTAAAAGTGATCCTGCAACTCAAATTGACTTCAAATATGTTGAGAGGATATTAAGGCAAGCTAAAGCAATTCATGAATTAAGGTCAGAGCTTTTTGAAAAATACGGAGAAGATGATGTTAAGTAATATTTTAATTGAAGAAATCTATTTGAAAGGACAAGAGAATATATCAATCAAAGAAACAGACATGTTTCACGAAGCACTTGAAGTTCTTAACAAGAATCACTGGGGCGCTGTTTATATTACAGACAATAAGAAACTGATTGGACTTTTTACTGATGGTGATGCCAGAAGAGTATTCACAAGTAATCAGGCACCAATAGCAATGCTAAATTCGCAACCTATTTCAAAATACATGACTAAAGCTCCTATCTCTTTAAGTCCTAAGACAAGCGTCCAAGATGCTATAGAGCTTTTCAATGATAAACTAATTCTTGTAGCTCCAATTGTCGACGATAGCCACAATCTACTTGGTGTAATTCACTTACAGCATTTGACCAAAGCAATACTAAAACTTATTAAATAGGAGTTTGGTGATGCAGCTAAGACTAATTAAAAAGTTACCTAGAAAAATAATACTAAACAGATATACGAAAGCTCCATTATCTTCTTTATTCAGAACTGTATTCCTACTAAGCTCTGCGAACACATGGAGTTCACTAATAGCTTCAAAACTAACCAACCTAACTTTTAAAATTAAGTTTGATAGCGATACACTACAATTAATCTGCTCGAATCCTTTATTACTTTGGAGAGCTAAAACTTTTTTCAAAAAAGAACCTGAAACGCTAGAGTGGATAAACTCTTTTTCCCCCAATTCTATCGTGTGGGATGTCGGAGCCAACATTGGTCTCTATACAATTTATGCTGGAAAAAAAGGCCACAACGTCCTAGCATTTGAACCTGAATCTAGCAACTACTCGACTCTAAATGGTAATATAAGGAACAACAGGCTTGATAAAACTGTGAAAGCATACTGTATGGCGATTTCGGATACTAATATCATAGACACATTGAGACTCAGCTCTATCGAAAATGGCGCAGCTCTTCATAGTTTTAGTGAAAATATCGGACAATCAGGTAATGAGTTTCAACCGATATGCGAACAAGGCTGCTTTTCATATAGCCTCGATCAACTTATCACAGAAAAAAAACTAGCCTGCCCCAACTATCTAAAAATTGATGTGGATGGACTCGAGTATAAAATTATCACAGGAGCAAATAAACTTCTCAATCGACCAGAACTAAAAGAAATTCTAATGGAGGTAAATGAGAACTCTGAAAGAGATCGAAAACTAGTTGAGCAAATTTTAAGTAATTCTTTTATAATTAAAGAAAAAGGAAAGTCTTTTCACAACCCTCACGATGGTTCCGCAATGACGAACTATATTTTCAAAAAAGAGGTTTAATATGGACTTTTTTTTTAAACCATTGACTCCAGCTCAGAAATTAAAAAACTCCTTACTTCACATTGACTCACATATCAGATCACTATCGTGTCCTCCAAGCTCTAAGGAACAAAGAAAAATATCGAACCAATTAAGTAAGGATGGGTACGTTATCTTACACGAATACCTATCAGAAGACTTACTAGGAAAGGCCCAAGCACATATTAAGAATTCACTAGAATATGGAAATTTTGAGTTTCCTGTATTCGCTCAAAGCAATATTGATAAAATAAAACATAAAGAGATTATCGATAATCACTTTCTCGAGTCAGATGAACACCTATTCAAAATGGGACTGGCCTTTGATAAAGAAGACTTCACTAATTTAGATGAAGTCGTTCAAACCTTTAAACCTTCTATATTTAAAATACCTTTTCCATCTCAGTCAGCAGAGTTTTCCAAAATTTGGCTAGATGAATTCATCTTAGGAGTTATTAATTGTTACATGGGGCTAACTCCCAAACTACTCGAAGCATACATAAGAAGAAATTATCCAAGTGAGTTTAAAAGAACAAACCATTATTGGCACAGAGACTTAAATCACCGTTCCCACTTACTTAAAGTTTTCATCTTTTTTTCAGATTGTACGATTGACAATGGACCACACGAGTACATACGAGGTTCTCACAAAGATTTAACAATAAATGGGAAAAGGTTTTTCGAAGAAAAAGAGGTTGATAAGATAGTCCCTCCAGACTCTTCAGATAGAATAAAGAGTATAGTAAAAGCAGGAACGATTGTTATCGAGGACACTAGAGGTCTTCACAGAGCAATTATACCAAAAAAAGGCTACAGAGATCTAGGCTTTGCCGTTTTTGCACCTGTTCCAACTTACTCAATCTTAAATACTCCTTGTTATTACAATATATCTAAAGATAATTATAATAGACTCTCTGATTTTCAGAAGAAGTTTATTCCTAAAGGAAATATACTAGAGAAATGAAAAAGTACTTCTTTTATAAAGCTATAAAAATAAAAAGACTAATATCTCTATTCTTTGTTAAGAGAGTATTTAAGGACATCAGTGATGTTGACTTTTCTCCTGTTTTTATAATTGGTACAAACAGGAGTGGAACATCAATCACCAGTTCACTTTTATCGCAACACCCTCAGTTAGAAGGACTTTTCCATGGTAATATTACTAACAAAATGGGCACGAATGGGCACAGTATAGGTTTCTGTGAATCGAGTCACATCTGGTCTTTTCTTGAGGATACTAATAGCGACTTTTATACTAGATCCAATGAGGGAGCTCTATGGGGACACCCTAAACACATATCTAAATATTATATGGACGGGAACTCAAAAATATTCTCTAGTGTTATCCTGGCTAACCTCATTCAAAAGTTTAGAAAAACGAAACTCGATCCCCTCATTAAAGATCAATGGAATATGCTCAGAATAGGCTTTATAAAAAAATATATTCCAAGCGCAAGGTTTATATTAGTTTACAGAGACTATGAAAAGTACATAAAAAGCTGTTCTCACAAATGGCAACAAGATAAAATTCATATATCAACCCCAAACATCGGCCTCCATTGGTTAAATTTAAACAATACCGCGATTTTTGATTTAAAAAAGTTCGCTTCAAATGAACATGCAATTATTGCATATAATGATCTGTTTAATGATGAAGAAAAAGTTCAATGTATACTAAATGAAGCTTTAAAAAAAATTGGCATTAACTCCTTTCAATTCGATTTGTCAGTTATAGACTCTAATGCTCAATTCGCAAAAAATAATATTAGAAGTAACACACATGACAACTTTTCCAATATTAATAATATTTTCAACTATGAGAAAAACTTAAAAGGAAATAAATAATGACAAAAGAAATCCTCTGCACAATTGGCCCTTCTTCATTAAACTTTTCTACAATAAATAGGCTTGAAGAGCTAGGCGTAAACCTTTTTAGAATAAATATGTCACATACTCTGCCTGAAGACCTACCTGGAGTAATAAAGAAGCTGCAAAAGTTTTCCCAAAAAACGCCAATCTGTATTGACTCGGAAGGTGCGCAAATAAGAACAGGAAATATTAAAGGCGGATCTGTTACGTTAAGAGAGAACTCTATAATCAAAATAAGCAAGTCACTTGTGGCTGGAGACCAATACTCTATAAACCTTTATCCTTTGAATATTTTTAACAAAATTGAAATTGGAGACATTATAAGTATTGATTTCAACACTGTTGCAGGACAAATCATTTCTAAAAATGATGAAGAAATGTCCATGAAAATATTTAGCGGTGGAAAGATTGGTAAAAACAAGGCCGTGTCTGTTGATCGCCAAATTGAAATGGAACCATATACACCAAAGGATATAGAAGCCTTTAAAATTGGTTCAGAGCTAGGAGTAAAACACTACGCTCTCTCTTTTGCTCATAAAAAAAGTGATATCGAAAAGATGAGAACAATGATCCCTGAGGGTTCGAAGATTATCTCAAAAGTAGAATGTCATGAAGCGATAATTAATTTAGATGAAATCATTATCGCTTCTGATGCAATTCTCATTGATAGAGGAGATCTCTCTAGAGAAGAACCTCTTGAAAGAATTCCATTTCTACAGAAGAAGATACTTGAGAGAGCAAAGAAATATGATACAACAGCATATGTAGCAACAAATCTTCTAGAAAGTATGATTGAGTCTCCAGTTCCAACAAGAGCAGAGGTTAATGATATCTTTAACACCTTAAATGATGGAGCTACTGGACTTGTCCTTGCTGCTGAAACAGCTATTGGGAAATATCCTGTTAAGACTGTTGAGATGATTCGAAAAGTAATGTTTGAATTCTCCAATATCAACACTCTTGAGGATATAATCGAGAACCATCAAACTTCAACCTCATTTCTCCCAACTCCACACGGTGGAAAACTTAACGAAGCTTTGGTATCAGAAAAAGTTAAAGAGCAAATACCAAGCTTCAACAAAATTGAAGTTTCTTATGAAGTTTTAATGGATGCCGAACAAATATGCTTTGGGACATACTCTCCACTATCAGGATTTATGACTAAAGATGAACTTGAATCTGTTTTAAATTCTTACAAAATGCCATGTGGAAATATTTGGACACTACCTATTTTATTACAAAGGGACTCCAGCAATCTACAAATAGGACAGACCGTTAGCCTGACGGACTCTAACGGTGAGGTATACTCTCTATTAGAAATCTCGGATATATATAGGCTCGACCTTCACGAAACAGCAAAAAGCTGGTTTGGAACAGTTTCCACAGAACATCCAGGTGTAAAAAAACTTCTTGAATCAGGAGACTCATTTATTGGTGGTAAGCTAACTCTCGTCAAAAGACTGGACTCACAATATAGAGAGTTTGAACTTACGCCTAAGCAAACAAGACAACTATTTAACCATAAAGGATGGAGTCGTGTTGTTGGATTTCACTCTAGAAATGTAGCGCACAGAGTACATGAACATATTCAAAAACAAGCCTTGGAGATAGCCAATGCAGATGGCCTTTACCTTAGTCCGGTTATTGGACCCAAAAAGAAAGGTGATTTCACAGCCAATGTAATTCTTAAAAGCTACAAAATGATGATGGACTTTGAATGCTACCCTATGGGCAAAGTTATTCTTGGAGCATTTGCAACATACTCAAGATACAGTGGCCCTAGAGAAGCAATTTTCACAGCTCTTTGCAGAAAGAATATGGGCTGTAGTCACTTCATAATTGGTAGAGATCATACTGGTGTTGGAAACTTTTATAAAGCAGATGCTAATTTTGAACTATTTGAAAAACTTGGAGATCTTGGAATCAAACCAATTTTCTTTGATCCTGTTGGGTATAATCATGAAAAAGAAATCTACGATACTACCTCAACAGCTGCTTCAATAAGTGGAACACAAGTAAGGGAGTCACTAACTAAAAAAGAAAAGCTTCCAAATTGGTTTATGAGAAATATAATCCAAGATATGATTATTTCAGAAATAGACAAAGGAAATGAGGTTTTTCACTCATGAGTAAAGGAAAAGTATACTGGTTGACCGGACTTTCCGGGTCCGGAAAGTCTACTCTTGCACAAGCAGTTAGTGATCTTTTAATTAAAGATGGTGTAAAGGTTACCATTATCGACGGTGATACCGTTAGAGATAGTAGAGAAAGAAAACTTGGCTTTACCAAAGAAGACATTCTAACGAACAACAAGCTTATTTTAGATATTTGTAATGAAAGAAAGAATCACTTTGATACTATTCTCGTACCTGTAATTGCACCATATAGAGAGTTTAGGGATCAGGCAAAAAAAGATGATCCAAATGGTTTTTTTGAGATATTAATTGCAGCAAATTTGGATACAGTAAGGGATCGAGACACTAAAGGACTCTACAAAAAAGCTGAATCTGGCGAGATTGACAATATGATTGGATTTTCAGAATCAAACCCTTATGAGACACCGAAGAATCCTGATTTAATTATAGATTCTTCCGGAAATAGTGAAAGTGTTTCAGAGTCAGCTCTAAAGTTGTATAAATTTATAGCTAAAGCCTAGCAACCGTAACCCATCTCTTAACTTTATAGATCCACTTAAGTTGATTTTCAATTTGATCTAGAAGCGGTCCTGCATATTTAGGAGACGTAAGAGAAATCCTATTAATGACTCTATCATCTTTATTATACGTTCCTCCATCGACGGTATAAATTCGTTCAAACTTATTCTTCAACTCCTTTCTTTTTTTAGAGGAGCTAATTCCACACGGGAAGCTAAATTCAGTTTCAATAAGAGATTTAAATTGTTTTAAGAACTTCAAATTTTTATGAATTTCTTCGTCGCTTCTCTCTTCGAAGTTTCCATAGAAAGGTTGATGAGTATGCGTATGAGGAGCAAGATAAAACTCATCCTCAGCATCCAATGCGTGGATTTCATCAATAGTTAAAGGACGATGAGAATCATCCATAAGATCCATTTTTTGATTAGTAGATAAACTTTTTAAACTCTCATAGTAATCGTCTTTATAAAAACTCCAAGTATTATGTTTGTGGAACTTCATTAAATCCCAAATATAAGGAACTTGATTTTCACTATAGTAAGAACTTAAAAATAGAATAAAAGGAATTTTGTACTTCTTCGCGAGGTCTAGAAAAAGTATATTGTTGCTATATCCGTCATCAAAAGTAATCGAACAGGAGGAATGTTCCTTAGACTTTCCTGGAAGAGTAAACTCGTATCCTCTATTTTTCAACTGACCAAGAAGATCATCCATCTCGTCTAACGAGATATACAAACTGGGATTTACCTGAGAATAGTCACTAGTTTCTTTCTTTATACAGTGGAAAAGCAAGCATAAGTTTTTCATAATTAATAGTCCAGCATACGGTCTAAAGTCTCATTATCTACAGGGTAAAAGTAGCTTTTGACGTACTTAAGTGCCCTGTCTTGCCCAAGTCTATAATCCTGGTCAGAGAAATTTGTAATTAAATTTAATAGCACGGGAATTTCACTACTAGTCGTAAAGCTCCATTTAAACTCATCAAATAAAAAGTTAGGATCATAGTTTAGAGAGCTTTCATTATTTGTATAGTTAATTAATGGAACTCCAAGCTCTAAGGCTTCTAAAGAGACTGTAGACCCCCAGTAAAAAACAACTCCACTTCTTAGAAGATCCTCTTTTAAGCTTTTTCCTCTAGATATTTCTATCAACTCTTTATCATAAAACTTCTTATCTATAAATTTTTCAAGCTTCTCAAAAGGTAGCATTGGGTGTGTTCTAATTACGACCCTCCATTCTTTTAGGTCAAATAATCCCTTCAGGGTTTCATTTAAAAAGTCAGCACAGGATACAGTTCCTTCAAGGGCAATTAAAATAGTCTTCGAGCCTCTTTCTATAGGCTCTAAGTGAATTGATTTACTTCTAGTTTTAAACCTCAGTGCGCCTGCAACTTCATACTTGAGTCGAGTATCCTTATTGTACCTGTCGATAATGTTCTTTGTTTCCTTGCCTAGAGTAAAAACGATGTCAGGAACTGGACTACATTCATTCCTAGTTCCAAAATAATTAAGCGCCGCTGGAGATACAACAGCATGTTGATAACCAATTATTTCTGTGTCTGGAGAATATCGCCTAAAAGCAAGAATTGCCATTCTTTCCCAAGGCAACCCTTCATATGGAAGATAAAACTTACTTGCACCGACTCTTTTCAAAATATTTTTATATATGAAAAAGTTTAACATCGCAGTATAGGCAGAAATACTTAGTAAATCATTTCTGTACTGCATGAATATTTCTTTCGAAACATCTGTTTCTTTAAAGAAAATCCCAGAAGGTTTTTTTGCCAAATAACATTTTAACAAAATAAACTGAGCATAGAAAACTTGATTAAACGATAAAAAGAAAAGAGAAAGAAAAATAGAATCTACTCGAGATGCCAACTTAAGAGACTTATGCCAAGGCATAATTGGATCAACTAGAATGATATTAGGGATACTCTTCTCATTCGCCCTTTCAATTAAGTCTCCCCAAAAAACATCTCGATAACTTCCATCATCTTGAAGAGACTTATTATAAAGGAACGATCTAAATACACTGTAATCAGTCCTCGTATTTTTTATAACATTTCTTTTATATCTATTATTGAAGATAATCTTGAGAACTACTAATCGATACAAAAATAGCCAAGGGATTAAACAAAATTTTATCAACTCTTTTATTCTGGTCTTTGGTGAAAACAAAGCTCCTTTTGAAGAATATAGGTCAAAAAAGTAATCCTGCAAAGGACACAAGAATCGATCTTTAGAAGAAATTAGTGTTGACCACCACCCTAGCTCATTAAAGTGACTGGCACTAGCTGCAATCACTTTTGAATATTCCTGAATAAACTCATCATTCTTCACTATTCACTTACCTTTATAAGATCTAAGAGACCATAATCTTACATTTATTTAAGACTTAGGTCCATTTCTCCGGACTATATCTATCGACAATTTCTTTGAAAAAATGATCGTTACAAGATAGAGTAAATCCTATTTACTAATTGAATACAAAGAGAAGAACACCGTGTCAAAACCATCTAAAAAAGCAGTTATTCTTGGAGCTGGCCCCCTTGGCCTAATCGCAGCAGAACGACTCGCTAAAGAAGGATATGAAGTAGATATTTATGAGAAGCTTCCACTCGTTGGAGGTATGTGTAGGTCTTGGAACTGGGGAGAATTTATACTCGATACGGGGCCACATATTTTCCATACCCCAGATAAGGACCTTCAAAAATACTGGGAAACAGAATTCGGTGACTTATTCATCCAAAATGACTTTTGGTGTAAGAATGTCCAAGGGGATAACTTTGACACTATGTGGGACTATCCAATTTCTTGGGAAAGTATTTCCAAATACCCCCAAGAGCTTAAGAAAAAAATTCTGAATGAAATTGGTCTGGCCTCTGAAGAAAAAAAAAGAAATGCTAATACATATAAGGATTTCATAGATGCTCAAGTAGGCCCAACACTAAGAAAAATGTTCTTTGAAGAGTACCCAGAAAAACTATGGGGAATTCCTCCCGAAGAAATGTCAGCATTATGGGCCCCTAAAAGGATCCAGTTCAGAAAGTCCATAACCCCGTTTTATCATGAGGAATGGAATGCTGTCGGGAAGTATGGTACAGGCTCGATTTTGAATGTTATTAAAGACAATATAATTAAGCTTGGCGGTAGGATACATCTAGAATCAACAATAACTGGTTTCTCAAGAACAGATAATGTTATTAATTCAATTCAATTTAAAGATGGTTCAGAACATACTGTTTCAGCCGATGATATAATTATCTCTAGTCTTCCTATTACCTTATTGGCCAGATTCTTTGGCCACAATAGTGACCTAAAGTTTAGAGGGATCTGCACGACCTACCTTTCTTATGACAAGGAATCTATTTTGCCAGAAGGGCTCCACTGGCTATATTACGGCAGCAAGAAAGTTCACTTTAATAGAATTTCTGAACCTAAGAAGATGTCTAGATTTGTATGCCCTCAAGGTAAAACATACTTAGCGATTGAAACAACCTACTCCAAAGGTGATAAGTTTGACATGCTAGACACCGATCAAATGATGAGTGAGATTGCTGATCAAGTCGAACTTGTTGGACTAGCAAAGGCAGACCAAGTAACAGGAATGACCTTTAACAAAGAAGATTTTGTCTACCCTGTTCAATATGTTGGACATCAGGAAGAGCTTACAAAATCTCGTGCAGTTATTTCAAAATACAACCAACTTCATAGCCTAGGAACTGGTGGCGAGTTCTACTACTCAGATATTCAAATTTTATTCCATAAAGCTTGGGACTTAGTGGACTCTCTTTGTGGAAAGAAGTTTAAAGGAATTCAAACTGCAAAACAAATTCAAACATGCAAACCAAATCAAGTTATCGATATCAATGGAAGAAAAGTTGGCAGTGACTACCCTGCATATATAATTGCAGAAGCAGGATTAAACCATAATGCAAGTAAAGATATCGCTAAGAAGCTGATCGATAAAGCGGTTCACACGGGCTGTGATGCCATTAAATTTCAGACTTACCTACCAAACAGCAGAGTCTCCAAAAAAGTTAAAGCTGCTAAGTACGCTGAAAAAGTAATTGGACTTGAAGAAAGCTTAGACCAGGTATTTTCAAGACTAGCTATGAGCTTTGAAGATCAGGTAGAAATATTTAACTATGCAAAAGAAAAGGGGCTCGAAGTTTTCTCCACGCCATTTGACCTAGAGAGTGTAGACTTCCTGGAAAAGTTTGGAGTTAGTGTATACAAGATAGCTTCTATGGATTTGGTTAATCTCCCTTTAATAAGGCATGTTGCGAAAACTGGAAAGCCAATTATTATCTCTACCGGAATGTCCACACTAGGTCAGATAGAAGATGCTGTTCATGCTGTCCTCAAAGAGGGGAATTCAAATTTAATGCTACTTCACTGTAATTCAACATACCCTGCTGCTCCAGAGGAAATGAACTTAAAAGCAATTCAAACATTGAAGTCGACATTTAATGTTCCCACTGGACTCTCGGATCACACATTTGGACTATTCGTTTCTCACACTGCTCTTGTACTCGGTGCAAATATTATTGAAAGGCATTACACTCTTGATAGAACGATGGAAGGTCCCGATCACATTTTATCATCCGAACCTGCAGAAATGGCTGCATTAGTTGAAATGGCCAAATCTATTCCTATAATTCTAGGCGATGGTGTAAAGACAATTCAACCAAATGAATACATTGCTCTTAACCAACAAAGAAAGGGTATTTACAGTCGTGTTGACATTAAAGAGGGTCAACTAATTACCCAAGATATGCTTACAATCAAAGGACCGGGAGGAGCGATTCTTCCAAAATATTTAGATATTGTTATTGGCAGAACTGCAAAAACTAATATTGAAAGTGATCTTCCTATTACTTGGGAAAAGGTATAGATAATGAAAAAAAATAAAATTGTTGCTATTATTCAAGCAAGAATGAGTTCTACACGACTTCCTGGAAAAGTATTAATGGAATCTAATTCCCAATCAATGCTTCAACATATGATTAACCGAATTACTCCCTCCAAACTTCTAGATAATATTGTGATAGCAACGACTAATGATCCTTCAGATCAGAAAATCATCAATCACTGTGTTGAAAACAATTACTCCTATACAACAGGAAGCTTAGATGATGTTCTTGAGAGATATTACGAATGCGCTAAACTTCACAAAGCAGATATTATCGTAAGACTAACTGCCGACTGCCCTCTTCATGACCATAGAATTATTGATCATACTATCGAAGAGTTTTTAAAAGATGACACCTACGACTATCTATCAAACACGACCCCTCCCCCAGCTTCGTACCCAGATGGTATGGATGTTGAAATTTTTACTTTTGCTGCTCTTGAAAATGCTTGGAAAAATGCAAAAAAACCTTCTGAGAGAGAGCATGTAACATTTTACTTTTGGAAAAATTTAGATCTATTTAAATGCAAAAAGATTGACTACAGAGAAAACGTTCGAGACTTCAGACTTACATTGGACTACCAAGAAGACTTCGAACTTACTGACAAATTATTTTCTCATTTTTTACCTGATAACCCACTTTTCTCAATGGAAGAAATGATAAACTACCTAAGAAACAATCCTCAGATAAAAGAAATCAACTCTCACATCGAGGACTACGCAGGATGGAAACCTTCATTGGAAAAAGACAAAGAACTTGAATAACCTACCTACTTTCCAGAAAGCTCTCGATTCAAGAGGTTGAAGAACCAACCTCTTTTATTCTCTAATTCACTCCGAAGGCCGTCTTCGACAATTTTACCTTTTTCTAAAACTATAACCCTCTCATCACTTTCAATAGAAGATAGTCTATGGGTTACATAAATAAGAGTTTTAGAGAAACTCTTAGATAGTTTATTCATTGTTAACTGTATCTCAGCTTCAGTTTTTATATCTAAAGCAGAGGTCGCTTCATCAAAAATAACAATTTCAGGGTCTCTATACAAAGCCCTTGCGATGGAAATTCTCTGTCTCTGTCCACCAGAAAGGTCGCCACCATTTTCCCCTACGAAATGGTTAAAGCCAGCTTCATTATCATTTACAAAATCATCGAGAGAAGCTTGACTAGAAACCTTTAAAATCCATTCAGTTAACTGACCCTTCTCTTCCAAAGTAATATTTCCTAAAATTGTATCATCAAATAGAAAAACATCTTGCGAAACAACTCCTATATTTTTTCTCCACTCGATAAACAACTCTTCAGTTAGAGCTTCTCCATCAACAACAACATCACCGTCACTAGGTTTTTCAATACCCAGCAAAATATTAACTAGAGTTGACTTTCCAGACCCAGATCCACCAACAATCGTAACCTTTTCACCTTTATTAATACTAAGATTAAGACCATTAAAAAGAAAACTATCTGAACCAGGATACTTAAATGAAATATCTCTAAGTTTTATAGAGTCATTAAGCAATAATTTGTTTTTCTCAGAAGTATCACTCACTCCAAAATCCTTATCCAAGAATGTATGAACCTCATCAAGGTAAGGGAGGTCTCCTGACAAGGAAGACCTTAGTTGAACAAGGGCATTTACAGGAGCAGAAAGCCTGCTAAACGCCACAAGAAAAAGCAATAAAACAGACTTTTGAATATTACCAAAATAAAGAGATCCTATTAAAATAATAGCAAGGCTTAAGGACGTAACAAATCCGCCTAAAGGCATTACGACACCTCTTAGCTTTTCCATATCAATAACTTTATCTCTATAATTTTCAACTTTCGAATCAAACAATCCGCGAACATAATCTCCTATATCAAACAAGAAGATTGTCTTTTTCCCATCTAAATACTCCAAAAGAGCTACACCCAACCTCTTATGAGAAGGACTCACTAATCTTGCTCGACGATCAGCTGCGACATTTAAATACTTTAATCCAATAAATAGTAGTCCTGTTGCAAATAATGATAAGAAGGTCAGCGAAATAGAGATTTTTAAAAGTAGAGCCGTGGTAAGAACTACTATAAAAGGATAATGCAGACTAGCCAAAAGTTTACCTGCAACTATCCCCATATTGTTAGTATGAATTGTTGTCAATATTTGTAAATCACCTCTTTTGAGCTTTTTGAACTCTGCAATAGGCATGTCAATAATTTGCTTAAAACACTTCTTTTGATAAGTCGCTGTGACAGATGTCCTTAATTTCGCAGCAATCAAGCTCTTGACGTAAATAAACACAGATTTAAGCAAAGTAAAAACAACAATTAGAATTGCGATAAGAGCAATCCTCTCTCTATCAGAATAGGTCTCAAGATACCTATTAAAGAAGTATATAAGACTTGAACTCCCTTCACTCTCTCCCAGTAATGGCATCACAAGAGTAATACTAAAAACCTCTAACACAGAAATTAATATTCCCAAAACTAGAGAAACTAGAAAATCAGTCTTATACTCACTTAAGAATTTATATCTACGAGAAAAAGTTGTCATTTTACTACCTACTTACAGATGGTTATTATTAAAGACAAACGGTCAAGATTCAAGTATTCTTCTTCATATTAATACTTGAGCCCTATTATGAATAAGAATTTTAACCATTTTTTAGCAAAGTTCCAGGAAGAAAAGGTAGGGACAACCTGCTTCACAATATCCAGTACTTCCAAACATATAGACTTCTTTTACTACACGCCGACAAGAGTTCACAACAACTTTAGCTTATGTGGTGTGGTAGTTTCCAACACACAAGAAGCCATCGAATTTGCACAACTAGCTGACGGTCACTTCGACTATATAGCAGTTGACTCGGAAAAGAAAATTTGCCCCTCACGGTATACATATGACGGAGATGAAGGAAATATAAAAGGAGAAGTTCAAGACATCGTCCGTAAAAGTAAACTTCTCACCTACAAGGCAAATGATATTACTGTAGATGCTATCGACCAATTCACTTGTGAGAAAGTTAAAAACTTAAGCAACGTAAAAATTGCAATAGTAGGAGCAGGAAATATTGGCTTCAAAGTAGCACTAAAACTTGTAGAGAGAGGCTTTTGGGTTAATTTATATAGAAGAAATCAGGAGCTCTTAGTAAAACAATCTGAGATCATAAATGAAATAAAGCCAAAGGGAACTCTTGCAAAAGCGATTCCCTGTGACTCAATTGGTAGCACTGTTAAAGGCTGTGATGTTATTATAGCTACTGCAACAACATCATCACTAATTAGCATAGACCATCTCAACGAATCTGAAGCAAAACTTTTAATAGACTGTGGCAAAAACTGTTTTTCTCAAGAAATAATGGAAAAATACACAGTTTTTCGAACTGATATTACATTCGATATTTTATACAAACTTCAATGCGTTAAAGACTCAAATGAGACCCTCTACCCAAGACATGGTGCAAAAACAATTGACAACACCAGATATGTTAGCGGTGTTAGCGGAACGAAGGGGGATATTATAGTATCGGATATATCAAAGCCACTTGAAACAGTCATTGGTGTTTGTGACGGACTAGGAAATGTAAAAAGGATAGAAAGAAATGATTAGAGAAAAAATCGCTATTGTCACTGGAAGCGAGGGGCAAATAGGCTCAGGTTATGTAAAAACTCTTCAAGGCCTTGGCTATAATGTTTATGGTTTTGATATCAAGGAAAGTTCTTCTATAAAGAATATCAACTACTGTAAGATAGATATAACTAACAAAAGTGAAGTTGATCAAATAATCAAAGAGATTTGTTCTAAAGGCGATATTTTGATCCTAGTTAACAATGCAGGGGTCTCTGTCTTTAGCCCATTTGAAGAGCGAACAGAAGATGAACTAGACTACGTTATTAGTACTAATATAAAGGCAAATATTTTTCTTACCCAAAGTGTCTATAAGCACTCCATGAGTAAAATCAAGAAAGGCAAAATAGTTAATATTGGCTCCATTTATGGGCAAGTTGCTGGAGATATGAACCTCTATAAAGAGGGTGACAGAAGAACACCTGAAATCTATGGTGCAACCAAGGCTGCAATAATTAATTTGACGAAATATTTTGCGGCTTATATGGCACCAAATAATGTTCAAGTTAACTGTATTTCTCCGGGAGGTATCTTCAACAATCAAGACCCAGAGTTCGTGAAAAAGTATGAAAGAAAAACACCTTCTTCTAGGATGGGATCTGTTGACGACTTACAAAAAACAATTGAATATCTAGTAGACTTCAACAATAACCATACAACTGGACAAAATATTACAGTCGATGGTGGATTTACTATCTGGTAAAGGAATAGAATATGTTTAAATTTTGGCGCAACAACTCAGAAGAGTTAGCAATGGTTGAAAAGGCGATAAAGTCTGGATTAAAAGGTCACTATATAGAGGAATTTGAGAATAAGTTTGCGGAAAGAACAAAATCAAAGTACGCGATATCTTTAAACTCAGGAACATCAGCGCTTGAAGTCTCTATGATGGCTTTAGACTTAAAACCTGGCGATGAAGTAATTGTTCCAGCCCTCACTTTTTCTGCTTCTTGCTTTGCTCCACTTTATGTAGGAGCAACGCCTGTTTTTGCAGATATTGACCCTGACACATTTCTCATTTCAGCAGACAGTATTCGTAAAAACATCACACCTAAAACAAAGGCAATTATAACAGTCTCTCTTTATGGAGAACTTCCAGACTATAATGAAATTACTCAAATATGTTCTGAGCATAATCTAAAATTGGTTGAAGACAATGCTCAAAGTTTTGATGCTAAATTAAATGATAAACTTCAAGGCTCATTTGGAGACTTTAGTATTTACTCATTACAAAGAAGTAAACATCTTACAACAGGAGATGGTGGCGTACTTACAACAAACAACGAAAAGCTTGCTCTTTACGCGAGAAAATTATCAGACTTGGGTTATTCAACTTTACAGGCTTCTCCGGGAAGCCACCTCAAGGATAAAAATAAATTACAACGCCCTGATTTCTTAAGACATGACTTACTTGGTAAGAACTTTAGACTTCCAGAAGTTTGCGCTGCGATGGCTATTTCGCAACTAGATAAGGCCACTCATCTTTCAAACTTGAGAAAGAAAATAGGACAGCTTTACTTAGAGGCGACAAAAGAATTTTCAAATATAATTAAGGTACAAAAGAATATTGAAAATTCAGAACACTCCTACTGGGCGTTTTCATTTATGCTCCATGAGAATATTGACTGGGATGTTTTCAAAAGTAAATTCATGGAACTTGGAGGACATCAATATTATGGTTGCTGGCAACTTGCCTACCTGGAGCCTGCACTTAGAGGGCAAAAAATTGGCAATCAACTTTTTGAAAAAGGACTCTGTCCTAACTCAGAAAAAGCTCAGCAACGCATGGTACAACTAAAAACAAACTTTGAGACCATACATATGGCCCAAGAACAGGCAAATATTTTAAAAGAAACATTAATATATTTTAGTAAAAATTTATAAGATGAAGCCTCACTTATTAATTAGCTATGGAAATGCTTACATTTTCCATGAAGTTGTTTACCCTACAATCAAAGAGCTAAGTAATGACTTTAATGTATATGTGATACTGTCTAATGGGTTTGTAAATAGCAGGCTAAAAGAAGACCTACAAGACCTCAAAAATGAATTAAAGATTTGTGAGTTTATCTATATTGAGAGTGAAGGACTTCTGGGTTATAAAAAATATCTTAGGTATAGTCAAATTATCGAAAAAGTAAAGAACTGGAATATTGATCTCATCCTAGGCGCAAGCGAAACTTCTGAGTTAAACAGATCTTTAATACTAAACTTTTCCAATAAACCATTTTGTACACTTTGGACCGCTCTTGGTTACAACCTCCTAGACCAAAATTTTATTGACCAATATAGCACTACGAAACAATACTGGAAGTTTATTCAATATGAAGACACTCTCAATCGTCAAATTGGATTAAAGTCGTGGTTAACAAAACAATACCTCCAGAGATCACTCTTAAACTTCTTAACCTTTCTACTAAAGGAGATGTTCAAACGGTCAAACAGAAAGCTTAAAGTCAATGTTTTCAATAAAGCGAGGTTTTTCCTAGAGAAGCTAATCAGAAAATTTCACAAGGTCGAACTTATTAAGCTTGGAAAAGTTGCCAAACTTACAAAAATTTCTAACAACATGTCTTCACACCACTTTTTCGTAGATGATTTTGAAAAAGAAACAATGAGCAAAATCTTAACTAAAGGACTATGCTCGACTATAACCTACCCTACATACAAATTATCAAAGTCGACAACTCAAAAAAGTGAAAAGTTATTATTCATATTAACAACAGGATATAGTAACCAAAATACTTTACCAATAACCGAACTCATTAAAATTCAAAACGAACTCACACATATCATGCAACACTCCAAAACCAAGTCGATTGACCTAAAGCCACACCCGAGAGAAAAAAGTACTTGGGTAGTGTGTCTTCAAGAACACCTCATTTCTTGCGGAATAAATACTAAAATCTTACCCAAACAAATGCCTTTTAGAGATATACTCACTCAGTACAAAGCTGTCACAGGATTTGCCTCGTCAAGCTTTAGAGACATTAAGTATCAAAACCCAGATATTCAAATATACGGAATGGAAAGGATTTCAATAATGGTAGCCAAAACGATTTCCCAAAGCTCAAAACTCAATATACCAAACTGGTTTGGATATGGAGAAGGGATTAACTGGCTGAGAGTGGATGGAGCTATTTACACAGCCCCTCAAATTACTGAGAAAAAAGCTACTTTAAAACAAGAACTACTTAAAGCCTTAGAGGTTAAATATTGCTCAAATAAAAATCATTAGTTAGTTTAAGGCCTTGTTCTAAAGAAGTTCCACTTTGCCATCCAAAACTCTCAAGCTGTTTAATGTTCAGTAACTTCTTCCTCATTCCAACTGGTCGATCTAAATTATGAAAAAAGCCTCCCTTATAACCTACAACTTTTGCGACAGCAGAATATAGCTCATTGATTGAGTAATCTTTACCTAGGCCAACATTCATAATTTCCGGCAACTCATTAAATCTATCCAAAGAAAAATAAATAAAATCGGCAAGATCTTCAGCATACATGATCTCTCTTCGAGCTAGACCGTCTCCCCAAATTTCCACATTCACTTCATTATTAACTCTTGCATCGTTTAACTTCTTTATAATTGCAGGTATTAGATGAGAACTCTCAGGAGAAAATTTGTCCCATTTACCATAGAGACTACAAGGTACAATCATCTTATAATTGTAATCTTTGTTCTCATTGGATATGATTTTACAAAGCTTTGATATTGTTATTTTTGCCAAGGCATAACCTTCATTGGACTCCTCAAGCTCCCCTTTTAATATCATTTCCTCAGTAAGGCCTTCTTCAATATTTTTTGGATACATACAATTACTACCAAGAGCGAGAACATTTTTAATACCTACCTTTCTAGCAGACATCAACAAGTTACACCCCATATCAAGATTTTCCATCAAGAACTCTAAGGGGTACTTAAGATTTGCCTGAATTCCACCAACGAGACCTGCACAATGAATAATAAAATCAGGCATTTCATCTGCAAGGTATTCATCAACATCCCTCTTAATAGTTAAATCTAGCACCCCATGGGACGGAGCAATAATATCAAATTTTTCACTTTCCTTATGTGACAAAAGGTTACGACCAACCATTCCAGAACCACCTGTCACCAAAATTTTCTTCATTTCAAAATTCCTTTATCGAAAATTGCCTAAGCATACTCTATAACTATATAATATTAGACAATAGGTATTCATTCAAAGTAATATTATTCGCATTGTAGACTATTAAAAATCGAAAGGTAAGCCACTATGAGTGAAAATCAACGTGACATTGTATTTATCAACCCAGGAAACAGAAAAGTAACATATCAAAACCTAGGCGATGAACTTTGCGCTATTGAGCCCCCATTTCTAACTGCGAGCTTTGCTAGTTTTTTAAGAAATAATAATTACTCTGTCGCGATTATTGACGCAAATGCAGAGAACTTAACTCCTGAAGAAACACTAACTAGGATAAAGGAATATTCTCCAAAACTTTGTGCGGTAATTGTTTATGGGGGTCAACCATCAGCCTCGACACAAACAATGAATATAGCAGGAGAAATCTGTTCTAAAATAAAAGAACATACAAACTACCCTGTAACCATAGGAGGACTACATCCTTCGGCATTACCAAAGAGAACCTTAAAAGAAGAAAATGTAGATTATGTGATTGAAGGTGAAGAACAAGAAAGCCTTCTTGAACTTATGAAATATATAGATAATAAAAATAAAATTGAAGACGTGCCTGGCCTTTGGTACTACAAGAATGATGTCATTCGCTGTAATCCTAAAAATCCTGTTATAAAAGATCTAGACGAAGCCCTACCAATAGCTGCGTGGGACCTACTCCCAATGGACAAATATCGTGCTCACAACTGGCACTGCTTTGACGATATTGAGAACAGATCTCCTTACGCAGCAATTTACACAAGCCTTGGTTGCCCTTACAGTTGTACTTTTTGTTGCATCAATGCACCATTTGGGAAACCAGGAATAAGGTACAGAAGCCCAGAGCTTGTAGTTGAAGAGATCGAACTTCTTGTAAAGAAGTACGGTGTCAAAAACTTTAAGTTTATCGATGAAATGTTTGTGCTTAAAGAAAGCCATTACATGAAGATTACAGATCTGTTGATTGAAAAAGATCTAGACCTAAACATCTGGTGCTACTCCAGAATTGATACAGTGAAAACGAAGCATTTAGCAAGGATGAAAAAAGCTGGCTTTAATTGGTTCTGCCTAGGAATTGAGTCAGCAAATGACCTCGTTAGAGATGGTGCTTCAAAAAGACTCAGGTTTAATGATATTAAAGAAATCGTCCAATCAATAAGAGACGCAGGAATCAGAGTACTTTCTAATTTTATAGTCGGCCTTCCAGATGACGATATAAAAACCATGGAAGAAACATTTCAAATGGCTGTAGACCTAAACACTGAATTCATGAACCTGTATAGTGCTATGGCGTATCCAGGATCTAAATTATACACAGAAGCTCTAGAGAATAATCAAGCTTTACCTACTACATGGTCTAACTACTCTCAACACGCTAAAGACCAGCTTCCACTCCCCACCAAGCATATTGGAGCAATGGAAGTATTAAAGTTTAGAGATGAAAAGTGGGAGGAGTTCTTTAAAGGTGAGCAGTATTTATCGATGGTCAAAGAAACATTTGGAGACAAGGCACTTGAACATATTAACTTCATGACTAGTAAAAAACTCGCAAGAAATTACGAAAGATAGATCATGAAAGTTGCCATTGCAGTCCCAACACTAGACAGACCTGATTTCATTATCAGAATGCTTCATTTTTATATTAATAGTAATTCAAATCATCCTATTCATATAGGAGATTCAAGTTCACAAGAAAACTTCCAGAAGGTTTCTAAATTTATAGAAAAAACATCTTTTCCCTTTAAGGTTTTTCACCACGACTGTGGAAAACTAAATGATTCAGAAGCAATTTTGTACTGTCTAGACAATATTGAAGAAAAATATAGTACATTTTCAGGAGATGATGATTTTCACTTTCCTGAGTCATTATCAGCTTGTGCAGAGTTTCTTGAAAACAATAATGATTATGCAACTTGCCACGGAAAAGGAGTTACTTTTGAAACAGGTAAAGAGGCAAAAGGAAAGCTTCTCGGTATTTCAAAATACAATATGGGTCAAGTTGAAGATGAAAATCCACTCGACAGACTAACAAACTTCACATCCAATTACTACGTTCCACTATTTTCTGTTCACAGAAATGACGAATTTAAAAACTCCTTTCGCTTAACAACTCCACTTCCGGATAGAGGCCTAAGAGAAGTACTACCTAATATATTAGCAATCGTAAGTGGCAAATCGAAAAAATTAGAACTAACAAGTGTCGCAAGAAATACTCATTATCAAAGGTTTATCTTGCCAGACTATGACACGATAATGAAACAAGAGGCGTGGCGACAAAGCTACGATTTGCTATGTGGCATTACGGCAGATAAAATATCTGAACATTTCCCTGGCAAAACCTCTAATATGTTTTTAAAACCTGTAGAGCTTGCTGTTCTTCAATATATTGAAAATGCAAAGAAAAGATCTGTACAAAAAAAAGAAAGAACAAGATTAGCAAAGACCCTCATAGCAGGAGTAAAGCTAATGTTTCCAAAAGTATGGAGCTTAAAACTAAACTCCACAGACAAGAGCATTTATAAAAAACTAACTGCCGTTATAGAAAATTAATTTGATAATATTTCAATAATGTTATCAAACCCTATTTTGGCACATGAATGGACTTCAGCGCGGCTTCCAACATCGAAGTGATATTCTTTAGAAAAGCCAATTCCTTTTACCTTAGGGTTTTTCTCACTGTCTTGAAATAACTCATGTATTTCACTCACAAGTCCCCCTTTGTTAGCAATACCTTCTTCAAGAACAAGAATCTTATTAAATGAAGATAGCTTCTGGAAAAGACTATTCTTATCAAAACTGTTTACTAAATATATATCCACTAAAGTAACATTTTTCTTTTTTATGATTTCAAGAGCAGTATGAGTCATATAACCAGTTGACACTAACACACTCTCACCATCCCCCTCATTAACAACTCTATATCCATCAGAAGAAAACCCTTCTGCTTCTATATCAGAAATTGGTTGAGCATCAAATCTTATATACTTAGGATGTTTAAAGCTTACAGTATAATCAAAGTAACTTTTCACTAACGAGCAATCACTTGGTGAGAAAATATCAATATTCGGCAAAGTATTCATTATAGAAAGGTCCTCAAGGCAATGATGAGTTGGCCCACTGACCGTATAACTAACACCTGCACCAACACCAATAATATTTATATTCATTGGGCGAACTTGAGAAAGAACTGATACACCAACCCTTATCTGCTCATAACACCTCATTGTAATAAACGGAGCAATTGCATAAGCATAGACAGTATATCCTTCTAGAGCCATTCCAACTGAAACATTTATTAAATTTTGCTCTGCTATTCCAACATTTATGAATCGCCCTGGAATATCTGCTTGAATCTTATCAAGAACAGGAGAACCAAAGTCTGCACAAACAAAGAATATATTTTTATCGATCAGCATTCTCTGATACAACTCTTCCAAAAATACATCTCTCATTGCTCTTTTATTCATTCTAAATCCTTTATAATTTCATCTATTGACTCACTTCCAACAGAAAGAATGTGGCATAAATGATGCTTCTCTAAAAAAGGTACACCCTTTCCTTTTACAGTGTTAACAATAATAACCTTTGGCTTTCCGGATCTCTCTGGGATACGCTTGTCCAGCACGGAGTGTACCTCTTGTACAGAGTGACCATCTTGAACCTCAAAAGTATCCCATCCGAACGCTTCGAATCTACTAGAAAGTGGTGAGAGGTTAACTATCTGTTCTGATCTATTAAGCATTGATGTTTTATTATTGTCCACAATGATAGTTAGATTATCTAACTTATGGTGTGAAGCGAACATGACGGCCTCCCAGACCGAACCTTCATTTAATTCTCCATCACCAGTAAGAACAACAACATTCTCTTTTTTATTAAGGGACTTCAGTGCGACCGCCATACCAGAAGCAACTCCAGGGCCATGACCTAATGATCCATTAACTGTTTCATAGCCAGGGATAACTGGATCTGGAATTCCTCCCAAGAAGCTTCCTTTCTTACAAGCATTTTCTAATTCAGAAACATCAAAAAATCCGAGATCAGCAAGAAGTGGGTACATACATATAGAACCATGACCTTTTGAGATTATAAACCTATCTCTAGAGTCAGAAAAGCGGTCCTTAGGGTCAAATTTAATTATACCGCCGTAGTAGAGAGACACTACAATCTCAATTGGAGACAAGGACGAAGCAACTCTTGTTTCGGCAACTCTTTGATGTATTTTAAGAGTTTCCACTCTGACAAATTTAGACTTTTCTTTTAAATATTCGTAATCCATTTGATTTCCTATAGAGAGTTTAAAAGTTCACAAAGGCTCTTAATTTTTTCAACTTCAAGCCCTGGATAATTACCAATATACATTCCATAGAAATGTATATGATCTGTTTCAGGAAATTGCTCATAATAAGACGGAGGCATTATCTCTCTCAAATACGGTTGTCTCAGCTGATTCCCTCCCCCTGAAGTTCCTCTTCTAAACTCAACCATATTATCTCGCAACGAGTTCGAAACTTTTTTCATTAAATCATCATCTTTGTCCTTCAAAATAAGTACAAAAGCATAGTTCACAGCACCATCAAGATCGAAATCTGTTCTATACTTTTCAGAATCAAGAAGACTATAAAATAAATCACAATTTGTTCTTCTTAAATCGTTATTTGCATCAAGCTTCTTAAGCTGGCTTCTTCCGATAATTGCATTAAGCTCAGTACTTCTCATATTATAAGAAGGGTAAGAGAAAATAAATTCAGGATTAAGGTCTGGATACTTATTAATATAGCTATCTTTCATTTCCTGAGAGCTTAGCTCTCGAACCATTCCATGCGAGCGCAACATTCTCAAAGTTTGATAGAACTTCTCATCATTTGTACAAACTACCCCGCCTTCAATCGTACTCATGTGATGTGCGAAATAAAATGAAAAATTAGAAGCAAATCCATAACTACCAAGCTTTTTATTGTTGAAAGTCGCTCCATGAGACTCGCAAACATCTTCTATTAAAAGAATCTCTCTCTTTTTTAATTCATCAAGTAAGTCTTGAGAAAGCCCATTAAACCCTAGAATATGAGTAATAAAAACAGCTTTAGTTTTATCAGTAATTTTTGACAATACCTGTTTCTCACACATTGCAAGGTTCTTAGGATTAATATCAACAAAGATTGGAGTTAAACCAGCAAACATAACTGAAGAAATATCAGAAACCCAAGTAAGTGAAGGTACTATAATTTCACCATCACCGTAGAGGTGCTTTATTGCGGCCATTGTTAGAATATTTGCCGAACTACCAGAGTTCAAAAACAAGCTATACTTAACCCCTAACCATTCTGACCATTCTTTCTCAAAAGCTAGAACTTCACTTCCTGCTGTTAGTCTTGGATTGTCTTGCTTTAGATACTCAACAAGAATATCTAAATCGTCTCTAGTAATATTTTCTTGCATTAATGGAATATTAATCATCTTTTCCTCATCTTTTTGTTAAGTGATTATTCTAATCCTTTAAAACAATATGAAAAGATATTACTTACTAAGTATCTTTAGTAACAAGATGCAACATTCTAACGTAAATTCTCTATATTTAAACACACAAAGTTGGCGCAAATGTTATTCATAGTATATATTTATTGGAAAAAAGAAGGGAGTTTTAATGAAAGTTTTAGTTACTGGTGGTGCAGGTTATATTGGTTCAACTTTAGTACCTATGCTATTAGACGAGGGACACCAAGTTACAGTCATAGATAATTTCATGTTTAAGCAAAACCCTTTGCTTGATCAATGCCACAAAGATAACTTAACAATCATAAATGGAGATGTGAGAAACGAAGAGCTAATGCTGTCTCTTATTCCTGGTCATGATGTATTAATTCCTCTTGCTTGCCTAGTTGGAGCTCCACTTTGCAATAAAGACCCAATGGCAGCTAAAGCTGTAAATACGGACGCCATCAAGTTTTTGTATGATAATAAATCTGACAATCAAATGCTCATTTATCCATGTACAAACAGCGGCTACGGTATTGGAGAGGCAGATATCTTCTGTGATGAAAGCTCTCCCTTAAAACCAATTTCTCTTTATGGAAAACTAAAGGTAGAGACTGAATCATACTTACTTACTAAAGGTGAAGCTGTATGCTTTAGATTTGCGACCGTTTTCGGGTCTAGCCCTAGAATGAGGCTTGACCTTCTGGTTAATGATTTTACCTATAAAGCTATAAATGATGGATATATTATCTTGTTTGAATCTCATTTTAAGAGAAATTACCTACATGTTAGAGATGCTGCAAAAGCATTTATTCACACGATCAACAACTATAACCAGATGAAAGGGAATACTTATAATGTAGGTTTAAGCACTGCAAACTTAAGTAAGAAAGAGTTGTGCGATGAAATCAAAAAATTTGTTCCAAACTTTATGGTCTCTGAATCTGAAATAGGCAAAGACCCTGATCAGCGTAATTATATTGTTAGTAACGAGAAGATTGAAGCCACAGGCTATAAAACAGACTATTCCCTACAAGACGGCATCAAAGAACTTCAAAAAGCCTTCTCTATAATTAAAAGAACTGAGTACGCAAACATATAAAAGGTAAATTTATGATTATTTCAAAGACACCATTCAGACTATCTTTTTTTGGAGGTGGGACTGATTATAACTCTTGGTTTGAAGAGAATGGTGGCTTAATTATTGGCAGTACTTTCGACCAATATAATTACATTACCTTAAGAAGGTTACCCCCTTTCTTTGAACATAAGACTCGTATCGTTTACTCTAAAACTGAACAAGTTAACTGCAACTCTGAAATTGAACATCCCTCAGTAAGAAACTGTCTCAAGCTAACAGATATAAATGATGGATTAGAAATACACTATGATGGAGACTTACCAGCTAGAAGTGGTATTGGCTCGTCCTCTAGTTTCACATGTGGAATGCTCAATGCACTTCATGCATATAATCATAAAATGATTAGTAAGGAGGAGTTAGCGAAACAAGCAATACATGTTGAACAAGTAATGAATAACGAAAGTGTTGGTATTCAAGACCAAATACTAACAGCGTATGGTGGTTTAAACATTATAGAAATGGGACCAGGCAATCAATACAAAGTACTCCCACTAATTTTAGGGAACGAATTTAAAAGAAATTTTGAATCTCATATAATGTTAGCTTTTTCAGGACAAACAAGATTCTCGTCTGATAATGCATCAAAACAAATAAATGAAATTAAAAATGGATCGATAAACACTCAAATGAAAGAAATCCACTCTATTGCTAAAGAGGGTTTAGGGCTCTTTCAAAAAGAACGAGACTTCAAAGATTTTGGGAAACTATTTGATACAACCTGGAAAATAAAAAGAGGGCTTACAAAAATAATTTCTAACTCTTATATTGATGACGCATATGAGATCGCAATCAAGAATGGAGCGTACGGAGGAAGACTACTCGGCGCAGGAGGCGGTGGTTTCATGATGTTCATCGCACCTCCAGAAAAACATCAACAAATCAAAGAAGCTTTGGCAAAAAATATTAAAGTCTGGGTGCCATTCAAATTTGAATACCTCGGATCTCACATCACACTATATAACCCTCAATAATTCATGAAGACTTATACATTTTATAAGATTCACTATGCTAACTTTTTATTGGCTTATTTCTTAAGCTTTTTTGGTAAAGTAAAAGTTATGACTATTTCTAAAATTCCTCTTGGAAAATTTGAAATACTAAATGACTTTCGAGACCATGATCACTGGCACGATGCAGAGGAAGAAGCTTTTTATTTCTCCAAAGAGTTTCTTCAAAGTAAAAAGGATAAGGTAAAGAATGACTTTTTATATACCGAATATTTTAATCAACTAGAAGTTATTCAAGTTGAACAGTTTTTCTTTTTCAATTATCTCTCTAAAGAAAATACAATTTTTCATATGATCTATTTTTTAAGTCATATGAAATACTTAAATAGAAATAAAACAACACTTCTACAATTTACCAACAATATACTCGATTATTTTTACTTACTTACCGAAACTTTCTTTGAAGTCATAAGAGAGATCATTAAAGCGCTCATAGCAATAAAGAAAACGTCCTCACTTGACTTAAGCAAAATTAAAGTTGTTTGCTCAGGAATTAGTCCCTATGCAATACCATCAAAAGAGAAAGATCTGAGTTTTTTCTGGTTGACCCTAAACAAGATAACAAAAGAGAGCGAAACCTTATTTCTCTTACCTGTCTCGCCAAATAAAAAGCAAACTCAACAACTTCTTGAAAGAAAGATCCTTTTTTTAACAGAAAGAGAAATAACAACTATTCTTTCAAAAACGAGGAGATTTACTTTTCTGACTCAACTCTTTTTTCTTATCTTAAAAAAGTTAAAAGACTTAGCTTCTCCTAATTACCAAAAAAGACAAATAGCTATTCTCAAAATTCAAGCACTAAAATGGGAAGCTTTCTTTAAAAAAGTGAAACCAGCTATTTATCTAACATCCTTGTCAACGGCGTGGCCATCTCCTCCAGAGTCTCTCTTAAAAAAACAATGTAACTTCAAACATGTTATATGGTTTTATGGAACAGGAGAATTTCACTACTCTAATAAAAATCCTCATTTTCAAGACTTAAGTATAAGGTTCTCTTTATTTAATGCTGACCAAGCTTGGCTTTGGAATAAGAATTTAGCAGACTTATTTTCAAGGAGGAAGATTTCAGATTACAAAACAGAGTTCATAATAACTGGCCCTATAATTTACAGTAAGCTTATTCCCCACCCTCTTCCCTCAAGTAAATCCACTAAAGTTGCAATCTTTGATATACCGTCTATCAAGCCTGTCGACAGAGTTAAATTAGGAATTGGCCCTTTTACTACTTTCGAAATTCAGAATGCCTTCTATACTGACTTATTAAAGTTGATTCGTAATTACCCATCAATCACTTTCATATTTAAAGAAAAGAGAAGGTATCAAGAAAAGTTTGAATTAGTAGATTCATTTGAAGAAATCAAAAAACTCCCTAATGTTGAACTAAGGGACCCATTAGAAAACCCTTTACAGGTTATACATGATGTTAATCTTTCAATAAGTACACCTTTTACTTCACCTTCAATTTATGCTGAAACCTTAGGAAGAGCGGCTATTTACTATGATCCTCTGAATTGTGCTCAATATACAGCAGACAGGGCAATTAATGAAATGACCGTCAGTAATTTTCAAGATCTTGATCAGAAGATTAAACTTTTAATTAAGGGAGAACTCTTTCCCATTAAATCATTTCAAAAAATTTCCCCGGAATCGACGATAAAAATAATTAAAGAACAAATTAAAAACCTTTCAACTAAGTAGAGAAATTATGAAAAATATTGTAATAATTGGGGCAGGACAATTAGGGAGTAGACACCTTCAATCGATAAAGTCCGTTGACGTAGAAGCCTTCAATATCTTCGTCATAGACCCATCTCGAGACTCACTCAGCGTAGCCAAAGAAAGAAGTGACCAAATAAACAACGATATACACAAGATCACCTTTGCTACAAGTCTCAAAGAAATTATTGCTCAAGACATATATTTTTGTGTCGTAGCAACAACTAGTAATATCAGGGCCACAGTTGTTAGAGATCTCCTTGAAGTATGCAATGTCTCTAATTTATTACTAGAAAAAATATTATTTAACACTGAGTCACAATACGCCGAAATAGGAACTCTACTTAAAGATAGAAACGTTAACTGCTGGGTTAACTGCTGTATGAGAATGCAAAGTGTTTATAAGCGTTTGACTAGGGAATTATCAAAGAAGAAGTTTACATACAATGTTACAGGTTCAAACTTTGGAAATATTACAAATGCGATTCATTACATAGATCATGCTTGTAGTATATCAAAGTCACATACATTTTTAGCGGACCTTCAGTCGCTCGAGCCAAATTTAATCGAAAGTAAGAGAGTTGGTTTTTTTGAGATAAACGGACACATAAAATGTCAATTTCCAGATAATAGCGTTATAAATATCACATGCTTCCCAGAGGGGACATTACCAGTACTGATAGAGATTAATACAGAAGACTCAAGATTTATCTTCAAAGAAAATGAAGACAAGTATTTAGAATCATCAACTAACACGGCATGGCAATGGGAAGAAAAAGAGCTAAACCTTCTCTACCAAAGTCAATTAACTGCAAATTTAGTTCTTGATCTCCTTAACAACCAAAATATAAGCCTTCCACGATACGAAGAGTCAAAAGATATACATCTTTCTTTACTGATTCCCTTAAAAGAACATCTATTAAAAAGCAAAAAACAAATTGAAACTGATTTTCCCTTTACCTAAGAATCTCGATATAAGACCCTACTTAAAAGGGTCTTATATCTATACAAAATAGGCCTCCTCATATAGAATTTTGCCTATTAAAAGGTAATATATGAGAAAAATACGTATCATTTCGCGCTTAGACATTAAAGGGCCTAATCTTGTTAAAGGCATCCATCTCGAGGGATTAAGAGTGCTGGGCGACCCGCAGAGTTTTTGCGAATATTACTACAATAATGAAGCAGATGAAATATTCTACATGGACTGTGTCGCCAGTCTTTTTGAGAGAAATAGTTTAGATGAAATTATAACAAAAACTTCTCAGAAAACTTTTATTCCAATCACTGTTGGTGGTGGTTTAAGAACAATAGAAGATATACGAAATGTACTTCAGCAAGGTGCAGATAAAGTCTGTATTAATACTGCTGCAATTAAAAATCCTCAATTTATAAGACAAGCATCACAATTATTTGGTTCTTCAACAATTGTTGTAGCAATTGAAGCTATTAAACAAGAAAACGGTGCCTACTTTGCTTTTATAGATAATGGTAGAGAGGAAACAGGTAAAGATATTGTTGCATGGGCCAAAGAAGTTGAGTCCCTAGGTGCGGGAGAAATAGTAATTACTTCCGTCGATAGAGAAGGAACAGGAGAAGGTTTTGATATTGACCTTATTAAGTCTGTTACTGACGTTGTCTCAATTCCAGTTGTAGCACATGGAGGAGGGTCATCCCTTGAAGATACTATTCAAATGATCAAAGAAACAAACGTGAGTGCAGTTGCAATTGCATCTGCATTTCATTACGACACAATCAATAATGCAAAGTTTATAAATAATGTTTCCACATCAGAAGGAAATAAAAACTTTATAAATAGTGGTAAAAGATTTTCTAAGATTAATACATTTTCAATTTTAGAACTTAAAGATGCTTTAATCAAAGCAGACATACAGTGTAGACGAGGTTGAGAGTTTGAAAAATGTAGCAATTATTGACTATTCGATCGGTAACCTATTCAGCGTTCAACAAGCTTGCAAAGAGGTAGGATTAAATCCATTTCTTGTATCTACTCCTAAAGAACTAAAGTCCGCAGACGCACTAATACTTCCTGGAGTTGGTGCTTTTGCACAAGGAATGCAGAATTTAGTTACCTCTGGCCTTGATGAAGAGATTAAATCTTTTATCAAGACAGGTAAGCCTTTCATGGGAATTTGCTTAGGCATGCAACTACTTTTAAAGAGTAGTGCTGAATTTGGTGAATCTAAAGGTCTTGGTATCATAGATGGGATTGTTAGAAAGCTTCCAGACAATAACAAGAATCTTCCTGTACCTAAGATTTCTTGGGATGAAGTGAATGAAAAAGATATCAGTTGGGATAATACTCCATTACAAGGTATTAAGAACAAGACTGACTTCTATTTCGTACACTCGTACTACTGTGATTTAAGCTCAACCGAAAATGAGCTATCCTACACTACTCATGGAGAACTAAATTACTGTTCTTCAATTTTAAAAGACAATGTATTTGCAACTCAATACCATCCAGAAAAAAGTTCTAAAAGCGGACTTCAAATATATCAAAACTGGAAAGATTTAAACTAAAAAAGAGAGATAAAATGGCAAACTTATACGGCCTTCCTGATGAAGTAATTTTTTGTAAAAAATGTGTAATGTCCAACCAAAGACCTACTTCATCTGTAGAATTTAAACACACTCTAGACAGTAAAAAAGGAACTATGGGCTTCGATAACGAAGGTATATGCGATGCTTGTAGAGTTAATGAAAGCAAAGATAAAATCAATTGGGAACAAAGAGAAGCAGAGCTTGTTGCCCTACTAGATAAACATAGAAAAAATGATGGAAGCTATGACTGTCTCGTTCCGGGTAGTGGGGGAAAGGATAGTGCTTATCAAGCGCATATTCTAAAATATAAGTATGGAATGAATCCGCTTACAGTTACTTGGCCACCAATACTATACACGGAATACGGTCTTAAGAACTTTAGAAACTGGATTGATGTTGGAGGTTTCGACAATTTAAGCTTTAACAGAAATGGTAAAGTTATGAAGCTTCTAACTAAGCTTTCTATCCTTAATATATTACACCCATTTCAAACATTTATCCTAGGACAAAAAAACCTAGCTCCTAAGTTAGCTGCCAAATATGACATTGACCTTATTTTCTACGGCGAAAATGAAGCTGAGTATGGTAATCCTATCGCCGATAACACTTCATCGTTGAGAGATAAATCATATTTTAGCTACAGCCACCTTGATGAAATCTATCTTGGAGGAGTTTCAATTAAAGAGCTTCAAGAAGAACATAATGTTAGATTATCTGACTTACAATCTTTTCTTCCAATAACTGAAGCAGAACTAGGTAAATCTAAAATTGATGTTCACTATCTTGGTTATTACCTGAAATGGACTCCGCAAGAAGTATATTACTACGCTGTTGAAAACACTGGCTTTAAAGCTAGACCATTTAGAACTCAAGGTACTTATAGTAAGTACAATAGTATTGACGATAAGATTGATGACCTTCACTACTACACTACATTTATAAAATTTGGACTCGGTAGAGCAACATATGATGCTTCACAAGAAATTCGTAATAATCATATAACAAGAGAAGAAGCCCAGGCACTAATCAAAAAATATGATGGAGAATTTCCTGATAGATACTTTGATGAAATCATGGAGTACCTAGATATTACACCTCAACAGTTCCATGATACTTGCGACAAGTTTCGCTCTCCTCACCTTTGGGGTAAAGACTCCGCAGGAGAATGGAAACTTAAGCATAATGTGTGGAATGGTGGTTTAAATGACTAATAGAATCGCTATTATCGGAGCTGGTCCAATTGCAATTGAATATAGTAAAATACTCACTAAGCTAGAACAGGAATATATCGTCATTGGTAGAGGGGAAAGTTCGGCAAATTCATTTAAGCAGGCCACTGGACGAGATGCCCTCGTTGGCGGAATTGATAAAAATAAAGAAGCTATCTTAGTATGCAATAAAGCTATAGTTGCTGTTTCAGAAGATCAATTGGATATTGCGACAGTTGCTTTATTGGAACTTGGAATAAAAGATATATTGGTAGAAAAACCAGGAGCCTCTACTATAGAGAAAGTCCAAGCAGTAAAGGACTTAGCTCAGAATAAGAATGCAAAAGTTCACTTAGCTTATAATAGAAGATATTTCTCTTCTGTTCTTGAGCTAGAAAAAAGAATTTTAAATGATGGCGGTTTAAAGTCGTTTCACTTTGAATTCACTGAGTGGAGCCATGTCATTCAAGACATTCCTAAAAATCCAGGGGTTAAAGAAAATTGGTTCTTTCAAAACTCTAGTCATGTTATCGACTTGGCATTCCATTTAGGTGGTTCTCCTTTAAAGATGAATAGCTTAAAAACTTCTGAACTTGATTGGCATCCAAATGGATCTAATTTTGTCGGCTCTGGAATTAGTGAAAAACATGCCCTTTTTACTTATCAGGCCAATTGGAAGGGACCTGGAAGGTGGGCCCTAGAATTCATTACTGCAACCAACCGCTACTACTTAAAACCAATGGAGCAACTCCAAGTACAAGAACTTGGAAGTGTTGCCGTAAATAAGATAGAAGTAGACGATAGTTTAGACCAAGAGTTTAAGCCGGGCTTCTTTCTTCAAACGAAAGATTTTATTGAAAATAAAAAAGGTAACTTAATTAGCATAGAAGAGCAAAACTCAAAATCTAATATCTACCTTCAAATCCTAAATGGCGAAAATTAAGTCCATTTAGGAATTAACGTCTGTGCAGAGTAATAGTCCTCAGGAATACCTATATCGAGAAAGTTTCCTGAGACTTCTACTCCTGACAAGGCATTAAGCTTAATCAACTCAGGAAATACTTCACTCTCTAAAGAAACAAAGCCTTCAGCTATGTATTTAATAACATCCTTATCAAGAAAATAAACACCGCCATTAATTAATCCAGAGACATGAAGAGACGAATCTTTTTCTATAAATTCTGAAATCAAACCTTCATCTAGAGAAACTCTTCCATACCTTGAACAATCTTCTATCTTCTTCAAGGCCAGAGCATATTTGGTTTTACAGCTATTCATAAATAATTTTAAATCAACATCAAAGAATGTATCGCCATTAAGTACAATAAACCTAGAGAAGTCGCTATGCTTCTCAATGGCCTTTTTTATAGCTCCTCCTGTTCCAAGTGGAGAATCCTCAAAAGAGTGACTTAAATTAAGTTCAGTATCGTCATACTCAGTGGCAAAGTTTTCAATAACAGAAGCCTTATATCCAGTTAAAAAACATATATTTCTAAAATCATTCTTCTTAAGATATTTTAAGACATAGTATAGAAAGGGCTTATCTCCAATAGGGGCCATTGGTTTAGGAACATCACTTACAACTGAAGATAATCTTGTCCCCTTACCTCCAGCTAAAACTAAAACCATTACATCTGAAATCATATAGAAAACCCGTCGTCTACAACAATATTCTGACCTGTGACAAACTTAGACTCATCAGAAATAAGAAAGCGAACAGCTCCAACGAGGTCTTCAGGATTTAACATTCCCTTACTATTACAATATTTTTTATAATTATTAACAAAAGATTCTGGTTGTCCATCCAGAACCCCCCCAGGACTTATAGCATTAATCCTAACTCCAGAACCTTTAATTCTTTGAGAGATAAATTTGGTTAAAAATACTAGGGATGATTTAATAGAAGCGTACTCTGGCCCATTAGTCATTTTAGTTTCTTTATAAATATCAAATTTTGGAGCACAAACACCGTAAATAGATGAGAAGTTTACGATACTGCCAAGGCCTTGCTCCATAAAGAGTGAAGCAAACTTTTGAGAAAGATTAAAGTAGCCACCAAGATGTAAAGAATGGTTCTCATTAAAATCTTCGAGCTTCACATCAAATAGATCTTTTCCAAAGTTCTTATTTCTAGGGTATGCAGTATTTACTACTGCATCAATAACTCCATAATTCTCCTTAAGGTTTGCAATAAGTTCAATTACAGAATCCTCCGAAGTTATATTAGCAACTACATATTTTCCACCATGAGGAGAAACTATATCTTTTAAAGAATCCTCATTTATATCAACCGCAACTAGATTGATATCGTCTTTAACAAGCTCATTATAAATAGCTTTTCCGATCAACCCCGCTGCTCCCACAAGAATTATATTTTTTTTACTCATTTCTATCTCTCATTAATAGTTCTACTATTTTAAAGTCTAATTCAGAATCAATATCGTAAGCCGTCTCTTCACTCATTTCAAAAAGTACTGTCTTTGGCATCAACACCTTATCTGAGTTTAAAAGTGCATTTCTAGACCATCCATAGATCGAAGCATTCATATCAAAACACCTCGGAGAATCTTGACGTCTGACAATCCCCTTTTCTAAGCTTTTTACTAAACGTGAGAATCCACTCTCATTTTCTTCAACGAGATTAAAGTAAGGAGATCTTCTTGCGTGACAACCTGTTATGACATTATCAATCTCCTCACTTCTCGATTGAAGTATATCAAAAACTCCTTTAATGTCAGAAACTTTTCTCAAAGGTGATGTAGCATCTAGATCAATGACAAAGTCAAAGTTCATGCCACTTTCTTTTTCGCTCTCGCTAAAACAATGTTGAATAACAGGAAGCTTAGCAGATGTATCAGTTGCCAAATCATCTGGTCTCTTTATTAGAAAATCAGCCCCATACTCTTTGGCAATACTCAAGATTTGATCACAATCACTACTGACTGATATAACATCAAAGAGATTACTCTCTTTTGCTTGTAAAATACTATGAGCAATTAAGGGTATAGAGTTTAATTCTCTAACATTCTTATTCTTTACGCCCTTAGAGCCACCTCTTGCACAAATACTACATAAAACTTTCATAAGTTAATAAACCTTTTATCATTAGATGATACTTCTATAGCTTCAATTACTTTAAGAGTCTCAATTCCTTCTTCGTAAGTACATAACTGAGAATAATCCTCGGCAAGTATGGCCTTAGCTTGTCTTTCATATGACTCGGCCATGTCGAATTTAAGATCGACTTTCTCACCATTCTTCAATAAGTGATTATTGACGAGATCTAGTTCATACGTATTTGATTTAGTATTTAGTATTATAAATCTACGAGGAAACTTATTTAAATAGTTTAGCCCTATTGTGATATTGCTCGTATTTTCAGACTCTAAAACAATATTCGAAAAGTCTTCTGTCTCTATTTCCAGATCACTACAATTCCCACTTATAGAAAACAAGGACTTTATTCTTCCAGCCAAAAATGCAGTATAATCGATTTCATGACTAAGGTCTCTTACAACTCCTCCACCTTTTTCTGAGCAAGCGGAGTAGCTTTTCCTATAATCTGTTCCTTTTCTCCAATCGGGAAGATACTGACCAACAAAGCACGTTAATCCAGTTATTCCTTCTGTTTCTATAATTTCTTTTAGAAGACCAAGTCCTCTATTAAATCTAATATTATAAAGGACGAATATTCTTTCTTTAAAGGTATCTGTAACAAAACTCAACTGTGACATTTTATTAAAAATAGGTTTTTCAATAAAAATATTTCCTTTAAATTTTTGTTCAATTATTAATTGCAAACATTTTTCATGATCATTTGTTTCTGTAGCAACAATTATATGATCTGGATTAAATATACTTAATACATCATTTAAAGAGTTAAAATGTTTTTGGTCTAATTTTCTTCTCGAGAGAAAACAAACTTCACAACCATTGTCCTGAAGAATATTAAAATGCTTTGTACCAATTGAGCCGGCTCCCCAAACACAGACCTTCACAGCTAACAATCCTTAACTTCAGATTGAGCTCTTTCAAAATCTTTCTCTCTTCCAATATCAATCCAGTACTCATGAATTGGAAAACCAATAACTTCCTCATTATTCTTTTTCAAATCATCAAAGAGGTTTGTCATATTGTAGCTCTCATCGGAAGGAATATATTTTAAGACATTAGTTGAAAGAACGTAAATCCCAGCATTAACTAAAAATTTCTGAACAGGTTTCTCATCAACTCTAGAGACTTTAATTCCACTCATTTTTACAACACCATATGGAACTTGAAAGTCGTATTCTTTTAAGCACATTGTTGCTTGTGCCGAGTTTTCAGTGTGAAAATTAAGAACTTTATTAAAATCGACTTTGGTAAGAATATCACCGTTCATTACAATAATGGGTTTATCTATTGAAGGACTAAGTAAACTGAGGGCCCCCGCAGTCCCTAACTTCTTATCTTCTTCAAGATAATCAATCTCGACATCCCACTTAGCGCCATCACCAAAGTAATCTTTTATTATTTCTTTTTTATAATTAACAGATATAGAAAACTTCTTAAAACCTTGATCTATACAACCAGCAATAATATTTTCTAGTATGGGTTTTCCTCCAACCTTTAACATTGGCTTAGGTGTTAAGTCTGTCAAAGGTTTGAGTCTCGAACCAAGACCACCGGCCATAATAACAATATGTGCTTCAGGTTGTGAAACCTTTTCAATATACTTTTCCAAAGCCAGTATATCTAGAACTAACAAATCTTTATTAACTAGAGGGATTCTCGATACAACCTTTTCTTTAAACTTCTTCAAGATCGTTTCACGGGAATCTTCCTCATAAGCCAGCATCGGTGTTTTATTCATCATCTGGCTGACTTGAGCGGTCAATGGCATATTATTTAAAATTGCTCTTCTAACATCTCCATCCGCGACGACACCAACTAATTTTTTATCTTTAGAAACTATGACTAGCCCAGAAGCTGATTCATTAAGTAACTTCATCGCCTCAAGAATTGTATTACTAGGAGTTAAAATTGCCTTTTTCCAGTTTTCCATTTACTTACCTTTAAAATTGCAACTGCTAGGGATATTAACGACTCTAGAAGCGAAGTTCTTAGCGTTAGTTAATTCATCCTTTAAATCATTTTGATACGGAACTAAATCAGGAAGAAGTTTCCAGATAGGACGAGTCATCACTGAGTTATCATTAGTTTGTTCTAAGAACATATTCCTTTGTTCTTCATTATCTAATACAACGGCCTGAAGCCAATAATTCGATTTTGAATTTGGAGCTTCTCTTAAAAGTTCAATATTCGTATCTTGAAAGTGAGCTTCATATAACTTGAAAAGTTCTTTTTTAGAATCAATAAAGCTTTGCAATGATTCTAGCTGTGCACAGCCAAGAGCTGCATTCAAGTTAGGCATTCTATAATTATAAGCAATTTCATCATGCTGAAATTCCCATGTATGAGGAATCTTAGCTGTAGTTGTTAGATGCTTTAGCTTTTTTGCAAGCTTTTCATCTTGAGTTAAAACAATCCCACCGCCACCACAAGTGATAATCTTATTACCATTAAAGCTTAGAATGGACATTTTAGAGGTTACACCTGTGTGCTTCCCCTTGTAATAACTACCGAGTGACTCCGCACAATCTTCAATGATATCGATTTGATATTTTTTGCAAATATCTGAAAGCTCATCAAGTTTTACGGGATTACCAAAAACGTGCATAGGAACGCACGCCTTAATTCTTCTACCTGTATTCTTATTATAACAAAACCCATCACTTCTAATTTCTCCATTACTTATTAAAAACTTTTCTAATGCATCTGGAGAAAGTCCCAAATTATCAATATCGCTATCAAGAAATACAGGATGAGCGCCACAATACTTGATAGCATTTGCTGTCGCAACAAACGTTAAAGCTTGCGTAATAACTTCATCATTCAACTTAACATCTGAAACAACAAGAGCAATATGTAAAGCTGCAGTACCGTTCATACATGCAACAGCATACTTTGAACCAGTAAACTCACAAATATCTTCTTCAAACTTTGTTACAAATTTTCCTACCGAAGAAACAAAAGTTGAGTCTATACATTCAAGAACATACTCTCTTTCATTTTGATTAAAGATTGGTTCATGAAGAGGGATAAAATCCTTATTACCGTATAGATCTTTAATGAAGGAAATTGTCTTATTATACATTGTAAATATCTACTTTATATTTTTTCAAATTTTCAGGATTCTTAAACCATTCAATAGTACTCTCTAGGCCAGCTCGAATATCAAATTGAGGCTCAAATCCTGTTAAATTTTTAATTTTTGTATTATCACACCACAATCTATTCACTTCAGATTTTTCAGGTCTAATTCTCGCAGGATCAACCTTAAATTCGACATCACTTTTCATTATTTCTTTTATTAAATTTAAAGTGTCGCCAACCGATATCTCAAAATTCGATCCTATATTCACGACTTCACCTACACACTTCTCACTTTCAGCCAACGATAGTATTCCATGACATGTATCAAGCACATAGTTAAAATCTCTTGTTGGAGAAGTATCACCTAGCATGATTTCTTTTTTTCCACTGGCAATTTGAGAAATGATAGTAGGAATAACTGCCCTTGCCGACTGCCTAGGGCCGTACGTATTAAAAGGCCTTGCAATAGTTAAAGGCAGATCAAAAGAGTTAAAGTAACTCATCGCCATAGCATCTGAAGAAATTTTAGAAGCAGAGTAAGGAGATTGCGCCTGAAGAGGATGCTTTTCATCAATTGGAACATACTGTGCTGTTCCGTAAACTTCACTCGTCGATGTTTGAATAAACCTTTCAATATTATTTTCAAGAGCTGCATTACAAAGGTTTACTGTACCTCTAATATTCGTATCAATATAACTATCTGGAGCAACATAAGAATACGGAATAGCAATTAATGCTGCTAAGTTGAAAACAGAGTCCACATCTTTTGTAATATTCATACAATAACGAGGGTCTCGAATATCTCCAGAGATTACTTCAATGTCTTTTAAACATGAAACATCCTCAAGCCATCCCCAATGATTAAATGAATTATAGTAAGATAGCGCCTTAACCTTATAGCCTTTCTTAACAAGCCACTCAGTTAAATGAGAACCAATAAAGCCATCTGCTCCTGTAACCAGTATATTCTTCAATGTTAACCCCTATAAAGTATTTAAACGGATTATCTCGCTTCAAGAAGTTTTAGTCAATTTTGATAAGAAATATCATCGGTTATAAGGCATTAAATATCGTTAAATTCCTTAGATAACACATCCGGCCATACTAAGGTCTCCAATTTACGTACCATTTCCTTTGCTGGCTCATTACCTTCGTAAGGGTTTTGAATTTCCCGACAACTTTCTAAAAAAGTCTTTGAGGTAGCTTTCACAAAAGCCGACTTTACGGAGTTAATAGAAATATCTGCATGAACTACAGAGCTCGCACAAACTCTCCCTTTTTGCCTATCCCCAATATTTATAGTTGGTATAAGAAAGCTTGGTACTTCAATAATACCACTAGAGGTATTACCTACACATAGCGAACAATAGCTTAAAAGTGAAAAATATTTTTTAAGGCCTAATGATTTAAAGTAGAATGCATTTTCATTTTTCTCTACAAAGTTGTGTATCTTTTTCTCAATTAAATCAGAATAAAGGTCCATATTTGAACCCGTAAAAATAATTGTCCAATCGGAATATTCCTTAACTACAGACAAAAAATTTTGAATCATCTCAATTTGATATTCTTTGTTTTGAGAAGTTTCAGAATGAATTGTTACAACCATAGTTTTTTCATTCAATTTAAGATTCAGCTCTTTTTCAAGTTCAGAAATTTTTAAAGGATTAATATTTTTGACGTTATTTACCCCAACACTTCCAATATTAAATACTCTTTCGGGAGACTCACCCAGCTGTATAATACGCTTTCTATAAGTCTCCGTGCTAGGAAAGTGAAATAATGAGAATTTTGTTACTGCGTGACGAATAACTTCATCAATAGCACCTTGAGTAATTTCTCCACCATGCATATGAATTAACGGTATTCCAAAAAGAGAGGTAGTTAAAACAATTGGTAGCAACTCAACTCTATCCCCTAGAACAATAAGACCATCAACTAAATTATCTCTCAGCGCCCTACTATACTCCATTTGCATTTGGGCCAAAGAAATTGTTAACATTTCAGGTGTAGAGTTTTCAGTGCTTAAAGAGAAAGAAAATAAAATATTTACCTTCTCTTTTTTTAATTCATCAATTGTCATTCCATGATTTTCGCTTAAATGTGTCCCTGTTACGATAAATACGGGATCAAATAAATCTGAATCTATCAGCTCTCTGTAAACAGGAAGAAGAAGATCATAGTCGGCCCTCGTTGATGTTAAGATTCCAATTTTTTTCATATTTCTATCAGCTCATCTTCGTCAAAATCTCGTCGCGCTACTTTACCAACAACCTCTTTCCATCTCATTGGATTAATTCCTTCAGCACTTCTCTTTGTAGATAGGTTTTCATCAGAAAAAACCTCTCCCTGAACAATTTTTGTCTTAGCAACTAAGTATTTTCTTGCAACCTTACGATTACTCAATTCAACACTAGAAGGCCTTTTTTCTTTTGAGCCTAGTGCTTTAGTTATATTACGTATTCCATCTACCATAGACTTCAATTCATCAGGCTCAAGACTTGCTAAATGATCTGGTCCTTCCATTGATCTGTCTAAAGTAAAGTGCTTTTCTATCACTTGTGCTCCTAAAGCCGTTGCAGCAATAGAAACTTCAACTCCTAATGTATGATCAGAGTACCCTACTTTAACTCCAAACTTTATACCAATCTCACTCATTGCGAGTAAATTAACATTCTCCATAGGTGTTGGATATTCTGTAGAGCAGTGAAGTATTGTAATTTTTTCTTTAGTTATTCCATTTTCGAGAAATAGTTTCAAAGCACATTCAATATCCTTCATCTCAGACATTCCTGTCGAAATAACGACTGGCTTACCAAATGAAGCCACCTTCAATAGATATGGATAATTCGTTATCTCTCCTGAAGGAATTTTAAAGAAAGGAATTCCTAACTCATTTAAAAAATCTGCACTCTCTAAATCAAAAGCTGTTGATAAAAATTCAACACCACAAGTCTTAGCATAGTTTCTGAGCTCAATTTGATCTTCAAATGATAGTTCTAGCTTCTTCAACATTTCATATTGGGTTGAACCAGAGGACTGATTATCTACTTGGTACTGAGCTTTTTCAGCATTCTTAGTAACAATAAGTTCTGATTTAAAACTTTGAAATTTTACAAAATCTACTCCAGCCAGAGCAGCTTTATCAATGAGCAATTTTGCAAGCTCCATGCTTCCATTATGGTTAACACCAGCTTCAGCTATGATTTGAACATTCATTTTAACATGACCCCATCTGCTATATTTTCTTTAACTACAACTCCCGCTCCAACAACAACTTTTTCGCCAATACTTACGCTTTGAAAAATGACTGCACGACTTCCAATAAAGGTGTCGTCTCCAACACTAACTCCTCCATTAATAAGAGCGCCAGTTGAAATATGACAATTCCTACCAACAGTACAGTCATGCTCAACCAATGAATGATCGTTAATAATACAATTTTCTCCAACAATAGAGTTCGCCTGAATGGTTGCACCATGCATAACAATACAACCCTGACCTATAGTAGAATATTTAGAGACATAAGCCCGTGATGAAATAAAAGTAGGAAAGCTTGCTCCTAACTGACTAGCAGTTGTAAAAAGTCTCTTCCTAACTTCTGGCGATTTGATTTGCCCTACAGTAATACAAACGTTTCTATACTGTTTAATAAGATCTTTTAGGTTCTCATCAGTTCCCAAAATCGGATAACCTAAAATATCATCTTTTACATTATTGTCCACAATGCCAACAATTTCATACATAGAATTACTTTCTATTACATCAATACAGGCCTTACAGTGCCCACCTGCTCCAATCAAAATAACTTTCTGCTTTTTCACAATATCACCTAGCTCCTAAACTCTCTATTTTTTTAGAAATCACAGGAGGTAAATACTTCTTTAAGGATTCAAACGTCCTTCTTAAGAACGTTTGATTTGCTTTAGGTAGGTCTTGTTCAAAAGTCCTAAGTTTCTTTATAAGCATTTTCCTGTCTATCTTTACCAGCTGACACCCTCTTAACTCTTCCTTCAATATTTCTTTACCTTTTCCGAAATGTTTTAAGAAAGTGAATAAGTCCTTCACTGGCTCGCGATCAACTCCGATAAAGAATCTCGTCAATTCTCTCCTTAATCCATAGTGGTCTTTATAGAAAAAATAAACATTTGCTCCCACCCTATTTTCTAAATACTCAATTAGCTTATCAGCTTCAAATTGGCTTGCAATTGGCTCCACAAAATAGGCTTTCTTAACCAAGTCTTCACCTCCCATCTCGAACAAAAAGGTGTTAAAAGAAAGTAATGCATCATTACTTTTTAAATTTTGGTTTAAATATTGAACACCAGATTTCAAATTACTACGGTCATAACGAAGATTGATAAAAGAAAAAACTATTTGAAAACTAATAAAAACAACAAGGAAAAGTTTCTTTCTCTTAAATCTAGATAAAACTCCCCCTGCTCCTAACATCGCAAATGTCGCAGGTGTATGATAAAAACGAGAAAAATAGATGTGATTATGAGGAGTAAATATAGCAAGGCAGACTGCTGACACAACCCCAATAAGCAATAACCACTCCATATAACCCAGCTCAAGGCTATGTTTCTTTAATATTCTAACTGTAAAAAATATTGTAACATTAAACGTTAAAAGAACTCTAGCCAACCCTAACAAATTGTCAATATAGCCAAAATGAGTACGTTTATAGACGTATTCCATTCCAAGACTTCCCAAGAAAATATCAACAAATAGCAAAAAAAGTGGAGCGACAAGAAAGGCGACTCCAACAAGGTAAAGTATGTATTTTTTATACTTATCAAAAGCTCTTTTCAAAAAAGTCTCTTCACTTATTAACAATAGCCCTAGCCCCAAAGCCATCATAGGGATATGCAACAAGTGCCATTGATCAGCCATCGTTACTTTAAAGAGGGCCACTATAAAAACAAGAAGTGTCGCACAAACACCAAACTTTCTCTTCAGGAAATATCCCTTTAACTCCCAACTCAAGGTTGCGATGACAAGAGTCACAAATGCCAACGGAGCGTACATTCTTACGTAAAAAGATTTTTCAAAAACTATTGAATTAAACAAAAATAAAAAAGTTGAAAACAAGACTGCCTGGTGTGATATTTTTAAGCGCTTTAAAGTGTAAATGATAAACAAAACTGCTGTAAGAAACGTCCAAACGAGCGAGGGCAACCTTGCAACAAGGATATCTTCGTAAAAAATCTTTTGAAAAATGTAGGACAAGTATGAAATAATTTCACCTCTAAAGTATTGATTATCTACTAATTCCCCCGTTGAAAAGTTTAGGTATTTAGAAAAAGTTCCACTATGAGTAATCAATTCTCCTCGAGCGATACCGAGATGAGTAATCTCATCTCCCCACATTTCAAAACTTCCAGCAGCAATGTACCAAAGAGCTAGAAATACAAAAAATTGAATAAAAAAGTAAAGACTATATTTTTTTTTCTCACTGTCCATATGCATAACTAAACCTTGTAATATCCTCTAAACCAATTAACAAAATTAAGAACACCGTCATTCAGCAAAGTACTAGGCTTAAAGTCAATTTCTAAAGACAAGTCGCTCACATCTGCAAAAGTTGTAATAACATCACCATCCTGCATTGGCATCATTTTCTTCTTTGAATTAATCCCCGTAGCCCTTTCAATAGAGCTAACAAAATCTAAAAGCTTAATTGGCCTAGAGCTTCCTATATTAAATATTCGGTATGGTGAAGTTGACCTGCTAATTAAAGCAGTATTATCATAAGGCTCCGGAACCTTATCAATAAGTCTAATAACAGATTCAATAACATCATCTATGTAAGTAAAATCTCTTTCCATCTCACCATTATTGAAAATCTTTATTTCTTCATCGTTAAGAATTGATTTCGTGAAAAGAAATGGCGCCATATCAGGTCTCCCCCAAGGTCCATAAACAGTAAAAAACCTAAGTCCAGTCGCTGGTATTCCGTAAAGGTGAGAATATGTGTGTGCCATTAACTCATTACTTCTTTTAGTCGCTGCATATAAACTTACCGGGTGAGCAACTGGGTCGTTGACTGAAAACGGAACCTTCTCATTCATCCCATAGACAGAAGAAGAGGAGGCAAAAAGTAAATGCTTTACCTTATAGTTTCTGCAGCCTTCTAAAATATTTAAAAAGCCTTCTGCATTTGATTTAATATAAGAATGAGGATGCTCGATTGAGTAGCGCACTCCAGCCTGAGCAGCAAGGTGTATAACCACCTCAATTTTTTCTACCGAAAATAATTTCATAATATCTACGTGATTAGAAATATCAATCTTCTTGAATTTTAAATTTTTATGAGAAGACAGCTCAAACTCTTTTCCATAAAGACCTAAATCCTTAAGTCGATCTTCCTTAAGCTGCACATCATAGTAATCATTTATAGAGTCAATACCTACAACATCATAGCCTAATTCAACACACCGCTTAGTACAGTGATAACCTATAAAACCAGCGGAACCAGTAATCAAAACCTTCATTTACACCACGCAACATTTTAATTTTTAACTTCTTTATAATATGACGTTAGAGCCTATATTACTAGTACATACAATGAAACTCGCCCAATAGTTTCTAATTACAATTCTTGAAAATTACACACTTTAAGTATAGTATTTAGTCTCTATGACTTATCGCAAAAGCTACTATTCATGAAAATATTTTTAACTGGTGCGACTGGCCTACTAGGCTCTAATATCCTCGCGACAAAACTTGACTCATTCGAGATCATCGCAAGCTACCGTAGCAAAAGTCTTGTTACCAACCATCCAAATATTCGAACTTCGAATATAGACCTAACAGACATAGATCAGGTGAGAAAAACACTTTGTGAAAGCAAATGTAAATTAGTCATAAACTCAGCTGGATACACAAATGTTAATGGTTGTGAACAATATCCAGAAAAAGCACATAAGGAAAATGTTCTAATCGCACAAAATTTAGCAATAGTAACTCATGAACTCGGACTTGACTTTATTCATATTTCGTCAGATCACCTTTTCTCTGGTCAAAACGAACTATCAAATGAAAAAACACAAGTATCGCCCATTAACGAGTATGCTAGATCTAAAGTTCAAGCTGAAGAAGTTGTAAAAAAAGAAAATAATAGCACTCTTATTATCAGAACAAACTTTTACGGATGGGGACCTCTTCATCGTAATTCATTTTCGGATTGGATTATCAATGCTTTGACTAATAATGAAGCTATTACAATGTACACCAACCTCTTTTATACTCCAATAAATGTAAATACTCTTATTGACACTATTTTCGAGTTATATGAAAAAGATGCCCAAGGCATATATAATGTTGTCGGAGACGATAGAATTTCTAAATATGACTTTGGAAAGCTACTTGCTAAAGAGTTTCACTTAGATGAAAAACTAATCTCAAAAGGTTTGTATAACTCTTCTGATCAGCTAATTAAAAGACCAGAAGATATGTCGCTATCAAACTCAAAAGTAGCTAATCTTCTTAAACACTCTGTTGAAAATATTGAATCAGGTATTAATAAGCTTAAAGAAACACAAGGCATTCAAAAGAAAGTAAATGCCTTGTTCAAATCTTAATCAATAAGACTATTTCAAAATAGTCCAGTATCCTTTTCTTTGTAGAAAATCAAAGAGCTCATAAACGTGATCTCTATGCTCCTTATTTCCCTTTAAGTCAAAAATGGAAATAATATTTGAATGTTGTATATGAATAGAGTCCTTAGTAGTCATTGCTTTCTTTAATAGTTTCGCATCTCTATTTATTATTCTGTAGAACCTAGATCCATCAGAAAAGCCCTTAAGAGATTGAAGTGAAACAAGACCTAAGGAGGCCACAACAAAGGCAGGTAAAAGAAAGCGTGAAAATACTTTCCGATTTATCCAATAGGCGCTTAGAGTAGCTGCCCACAAACCAGTACTGATAAATACATATCTCGGAAGTATAGCAGATCCATTTGTTGATCTACCTACGGCCGTTACAAAACACCAAGTAAGCGACAGCATCATTAAGCAAACTAATGTTTCGGGAATGATGACCTTTCCTAATCTTCTTAAATAAATCAGCATAAAACTCAAAGAGCATATTATCACTCCTCCAAGAAGAGCGAGTTTCTCATTCAGAAGCTGATTCCCAGCTAACTGAAGGAAGAACGTGATAAACTTGATTGGATCTTTATAAATACCATCAATAGGACTGACACTAACTCTTTGCCAATCATGCATATAATAAGCAAACAGAAGTAATGTAATCACTCCAAATGAAACAAAGTGAATAGCTTCATTTTTGGAAATCTTTTCCAAAGTAGGAGTAGTTTGTCTAAGCACGAGTCCTAATAAAATAGCAACTGGAATACAAACCCATGGAGGCATCGATGCATAAGCAGCAAAGAAGCCTACCCAAAAAATCAAACTTTTCATAAAAAAATTCTGATTCCCCACTACAGATGCGACCAAGAGCATTCCAAAAACTGTTCCATGCCACTGTCCATGAAAAGGCAGTATAGTATTCTCTATGTTTGCAGGAGAGAAAAATGCTAAAGAGATAATTAAAGAAGTCACTATCTTATCAACCGCATTCAAACCATTCGTTCTTTTTATAAAGTAAATAACTCCTATTAAAACCATCAGTTGATTTAGTACTGGCAATACGAGCATATTGATATTACTGAATCTAGAAAGTAGGTAGAACATGGCCCTAACGAGTACAATACGGTGCTCATTGTGTTGATTCCAAAAAAGTTGCCAACTCATTTCACCAGCTTCAATAGATTTTAAAAAGTACGGAAAAGCGAGAGCGTCCATCCAAAAAATATCTACGCCATATTTAAAAATTAGAAGCACAGAAAAAATAAAACCTAAAACTGGAAATAGATAACGAATGAGGAAAGTCTTTTTTTCACTATTTTCAGTGATAGTAATTGCTCTAATATAAACAAATACAAGAGTCAAAACCAGAGAGTAAAAAGTTAATTTAAAAAGTTCAAATACACCAAATTTGAAGCCCCAGTTTAAAGCAGGCTTAACTAGGGAGGCTATCGAGTGATGACCATAGCTAGACGGGGCCTCGTAGAAGCTAACACCAGCAAGATATTTATCCATATCTTCTTCAGCTCTTGACCTGCGTATCTCTTCCATCGGAAGTGTTACTTTTTTCCATTCACTTTTAATAGTATCTAAAGATATCTTATCTGTAGATTTACCTTCAAAACTTAATTCTATATTAGCAGCAGTGCTATTATCATAAATACCTATGTATATCTTCGAGATAGAATTATCGGAGAAGTAAGTATTCTCCTCAGATGGCTCTCTCAAAAATTCATGAGTATTATCCTTAACAGACTTCCTCCAAACTTGTATTGGCTCGCTAGAGCTTACATCTACTCTTGTAAACATCGTTCCCGAGGGGTTTTGAAGAGATAAGAAGCCTCCAAATAAAACGATCGCACTACAAATGAATGTAATCAGAACACCCTTTAAAGATATTTCAAATTTATTAAGCATTAAATGACCTCTAAGTTATTTATGATATAGTGATTTTTTCTTTATGGTAATCTCCACGAGATAACCATTTTTCAACAAAGCAATAGAAAACTATAAATAAGTATCGGCTTCCCATCTCTTTAATTTTTAATTTGGAAACGCCTTCCACCCTATTTGTCCAAGAGTTTGGAACGACTGAATAGGAATATCCTCTAACAATTGCCTTTAGCGGTAATTCGACAGTAAGGTTAAAGTGATGGCTCAATATAGGATGAAGTCCTTGGATAACCTCTTTTCTATATATTTTAAATGCATTAGTTACATCATTATATCTCAGTCCGAATAATATTCTTATAAAGAAATTAAAAAGCCTATTCAAGAAAAGCTTATGTGAAGGATAGTCAATAACTTTTCCACCTCTTATAAACCTAGAACCAAACACGCATTCGTAACCTTTACAAAGCTCAAAGTAGAAGTTTTTAACATCTCCAGGAGCGTCTGAACCATCGGCCATAACTATAGCAACAGCGTCACCTTTAAACGACTGGAGACCTCTTCTAACTGCAAACCCAAACCCATTTGGAGGAATATTATTAACATATGAGACTTCAGGGTATTTCTGCCCAAGTGTCTTTAAAATATCTTCGGTATTGTCAGAACTATTATCGTTAACAACAAGAATATCGAATGGAACTTTGTGCTCTCTAAGTTCACTAATTAATCCCTCTACAGTTCTTGTAATACCACCCTCTTCATTATGTGCTGGTATTACAATTGAGAGACTGGGATTACTTTTCAAAACGTTCTTGTGTTGCATCGATGATCTCTTTTATTATTCTCGTTATATCGTACTCATACTTCCAATTAGGATAATGCTCTTGAAATTTTCTCACGTCACTTATCCACCACTGATGATCACCAGCTCTAGCGTCATCTGATAGTGTGTAAGTCAGCTCTTTTCCAGATAGTTTCTTAATAATATCTATCGCCTCTAAGACAGAGCAACTACTGTGTCGACTTCCACCAATATTATAGATTTCACCTTTACGAGGAGCTTGATAAAACTCCCAAAAAGCATTAATAAGATCACTTGAATGAATATTATCGCGAACTTGTTTCCCTTTATAACCAAAGATTGTATATGGCTGATCTGTTATTGCACATTTGACTAAATATGAAAGAAAACCATGTAACTTAGCTCCAGAATGACTAGGACCAGTTAAGCACCCTCCCCTAAAAGAAGCTGTATTCATTTCAAAATATCGCCCATACTCTTGAACTAAAACATCTGCAGCAACCTTAGAAGCACCAAACAGACTATGCATTGAATTATCGATACTCATACTTTCATCAATACCAAATTCTGACCAATGATGCTCAGCAGATAACTCCCAACGACTTTCAGTTTCAACCAAAGGAAGTCTATTAGGTGTGTCTCCATAGACCTTGTTAGTACTAGTAAAAATAAAAGGCGCGTCCTTACAAAAAGTTCTAGTGGCTTCAAGAAGGTTCAAAGTTCCATTCGCATTAATAGAAAAATCAGTAAAAGGCTCTTTTGCCGCCCAATCATGTGACGGTTGTGCAGCAGTGTGGACAACGAGACCTATTTCAGCGCTGTTTTTCTTAAACAATTCAAAAATTTCATCTTGATTTCTTATATCGATATTATGATGTTCAAAGTTAGGGTATTTTTCTAATAGCTGCGCTTTGTTCCACTCAGAAGATCCCTCAGCACCGAAAAAGTACTCTCGCATATTATTATCGATACCAATAACTTTCATTCCTTTTTCATGAAAGAACTTAACCGCTTCACTCCCGATTAGACCTGAACTACCTGTTACGATTGCAATTTCCATTTATTACCCTAGCTATTAAAAATTTTGGCTACATCTTTTTCATTCGATTTAAGCCAGTTATAAATATCTTCTACTATATCTTTGACATTTTTTTTAACTTCCCAATTAAAGGCAGTTTTAAATTTCGTATTATCTGTTACATACCAAGGAATATCATTGGCCGCTGTTTCTGCGACACTTGAAATCTCTATTTTGTTACCTGTCACTTCTTCACAAACTTTAGTCAATTCTAACAATGAAGTTGAACAAAGGTTTCCCCCACCTAAGTTAAAGACCTGGCCCTTAAATTTATCCAAACTTCCCCACTGAGCAACCACAGCCTCATAGAGGTCCGACGGATGTAATAAATCCCTTACTTGTAACCCCTCTCCTCCAAATCCTGTATATCGAAGAGACTTTTTAAAAAAATGATTTGCTACCCATAGCGTAAATACACCCTGATCAACCTTTCCCCACTGTCCAGGTCCTGCAATAACTCCACATCTATTAATAACCACATTTAAGTCATATGTTTGAGCATACTCTTGGATCAGTAATTCTGACGAAAGCTTAGTCGCCCCATACAGTGACCTATAATTTAAAATATTAAATTCTTCTGAAATACCTTCTTCAGAAAGTCCAACTAATCTTTCCGTTTCTTCAAGGCTCAATCTGGTTCCATTCTTAGTTAAGGGAATATTAACAAGGTCACTTATCGAATATACTCTTGAAGTTGAAAGAAAGATCATTCCTCTACAATGTTTACGAGCAAATTCTAAGCAGTTTACAGTTCCAAAGAGATTTGTTTGAATTAAATAATCTGGACTACCATCAGATCCAGCATGGACACTTGGCTCTGCAGAGGCTTCAATCATAAGATCAAAATCCTGCTCTAAAGAAAATAAATCTTCTCTTGTTCGAATATCTCCATGTACGAAATTAATTCCATTTTCAATTAATTTATGTAGCTGGATCTCAGAGCCTCGACGTTTTAAGTTATCAAAAGCAGTTACCTCATATTCTGGGTAATCCTTTTTAATAGATAGACCTAAATTAGAACCAACAAATCCGGCTCCACCAGTTATTAATATTTTAATAATTTACTCCAATTTTTTTCATTTAAAGCTACATATTTCAGGCCATTATGTAAAGAAAGAGGGCCCTTTCAAATAAACCAATTCTCACTATCTACCGAAAGTTCGAGACAGGGCTTCAGTCATTTTATAGGGTGGTTCTTGACCAATCGCACCATATAAACGGCTAGCATCAAAAGAAAGATCATCAGTTAACTTATTTATCGCTTTAGACTTTCCTGTAACCTGACCTAAGATCTTTAATAGGAAAATTGGAAATGGTAAAATAAATGAAAGCTTAAAGTTCTTCGCAATACCTTTTAAGAAGTCTGAGGTGGAAACCACCTCATTGTCAGAAATATTATACACCCCATTAAATCTATTAGTGCTTCGAACCATTTTATCAATGGCCCAAACTAAGTTTTCAACATACAGAAAACTACGCTTATTATTAATTAATCCTAGCGGTAGAGGTATGTGTTTTGAGATTACTTTTTCTAAACTCTTGAAGTTACCAGGCGCATTCTTTCCATAAATAAGCGGAGGTCTCAGTATGATTAAGTCTGTACTAGTATCTCGAAATAACTCAATTAAAGCTGTCTCAGCTTCATACTTTGTTTGTGCATAGTCTCCATTAGGATTAATAGGATCATCCTCAGAAATAGATAGCCCCTTATTTCCATAAACGCCAACAGTACTTATAAAAACAAACTTTGCAACATTATGCTCTTTTGCAGCCCTCGCTAAGGCCATAGTTGCATCAAAATTAATTTTTTTAAATTCTTCGTATGGGTTCGAGGCAACATCATTCATAACATGAACTCGTGCCATACAATGAATAATTATATTTGAGTCTCCAACTGCTTCTCTCCAAAAATCATCAGAAGAGAGATCTCCAATTTCAATAAAATCACCATATGGAAGCTTTTTGTTCCTTGTGGTGTATCTAACTTGATCACCACAAGATTGAAAATAGTCTGCTAAGCTACTTCCTACAAAGCCTGTAGCACCTGTAATTAAAACTTTAAGCACGATTAAGTCTCCAGCTAAACTTGTTTATCATCACTCTTGTACAAGTCTTTTTTTCCTATTCCTTTCTTTAAAACTTTCCTTACAGAGGTTCTTAATAAGTTATCTGCAAAACACTGAAGTCTTTTAAGCTTTTCCGTTGGTCTGCCATTGAAGGCAGTTATATGGAAGTAGTCCTTCTGCTTGGGAGAGGTTTCTGAGAAATAATAGTTTGAAACGCAACACCTTCTGCCTTGTGCAACAACTTTAGAGACAGAGTGCCATGACTTATCATTAGTTTCCATAACTACTAATCTATTAAACTTGCTTTCAATAGTAAGGTTTTTAGAAACATCTGTATTCCATAATTCAATATTTCCTCCATTTTCGAGCTTCCACTCAGGAGTTACATAGAATAATAGATTGGCCCTTCTATATAAGGTTCTATCTTGATTATGGGAGTTATCAATATGAGGGTTTAAAAAGTGCCCCTCACTCATCATGCTTAATCCACCCGCATAAAGAGTGTCATCTCCACATAAATTAGGAATTTCTGTAATTTTCTCAATCATTTGAATGACTGAATTATCTTGAAAGGCAAAAGTAATATCTCTCAGAATACTATCAAAATCGTCAAAACTTTTTGAAGTACACTTATTCTCTCGAAATGAAGTCAGCCTTCTCCATTTTTCAGATTTTTCAGGAAAGGCGAGAAATATCTTTTCAGCAAGATCAACAGGAAGTAGGTCATCAACATAAAAAAACTTTGTTTTAGTTACATCATTTTCTTGGAAATATTGCTCTCGCAAAGAGTCAAATTTCTCTGTTAACTTATCTAATATCAAATCAACCATCTGTTCTTTTTGATAACTCATGAAACCTCCCCGAATATGAAGGCAGTATATATGAAGAAATACCACTTCTAAACAAAATACTTATATCATTTTGCAAAATTTGCTGCAGCACGACTTAAAAATATAAAGGATTCATTATTAATAAAACTCACTCTTAGTGCTATAGTCAATCTATGCTTAAACAAAATGAAAAAAGTTTTTCTAATTTTCAGAAATTAATAGATTTTATTATCATATTAACCTCATGGTTTCTCGCCTATCAGATTAGATTTAAATATCTAGGAGGTGCGCAACAAGGCCTAGAAATCCTATTTGCAAAGATTTCAATTTTTTTAGTGATTCTTAGTATTTATTTTCTTAATAAAAATAAACTTTATAACTCTCAAAGATTTAACTCAAGACTATTTGAAATTCTATCTATCTTCAAAGCAAACTTTGCATCTTTTCTGGCACTTGTTTTAACTATTTACTTCCTATTTCCTGAAAGGCTATCTAGAACCCACTTACTTATATACTTTCTCATTTCAACATTTTTGCTCACTTTAAATAGAATAATTCTCAGAAATTTTTTAAGAAGGTTACGTCAAAAAGGCAAAAATCTTCGCCATATCCTGCTCGTTGGAAATGGCAAACAAATTGAAAACTATATAGAGATGGCCCGCAAATACAAAGACTCAGGACTAAATTTTATCGGATGGATTGACGATGAAGACCAGGCCAGTAAATTTTCTATAAAATCCATTAATTCAACATACTCAACAGCTCTCGAAGAGCTTCGTCCAGACGTCGTTGTAATAGGGTACTCAGGTGAGATGTCTTACAAAACAGAAGTATTCTTAAAAGAAAATTACAATGATATAGTTCCTATTCAAGTTCTGTCTGATATGACATATTCTTTTGTTGGTCATCAAATCGAGGATTTTGCAGGGATCCCCCTCATCACAGTCAATCAACCAACCTTCTCTTCTTTAGATCATTTTACGAAAAGAATATTTGATACAGTTCTATGTAGTATTGGCATTGTCATTATATCACCATTACTACTTATCATTGCATTCGCTGTAAAGATCTCTTCTGCTGGTCCAATTTTTTATGGACAAGAAAGAATAGGCCTCAATGGAAGAAAATTTAAAATGTGGAAGTTTAGATCTATGAGGGTTGCCGTTAATAATGAAGACAAAACAACCTGGTCTTCCAAAGATGATCCAAGAAAAACCAAAGTAGGAAGTTTTATTAGAAAAACGAGTATTGATGAACTCCCTCAGCTTTGGAACGTAATAGTTGGACAAATGAGCTTGGTTGGTCCTAGACCTGAACGACCAGTGTTCGTAGAAAAATTTAGAAAAGAAATACCTGCCTACATGCTTAAGCATAAGATGATGCCAGGAATAACTGGCTGGGCCCAGGTCAATGGATGGAGAGGAGATACTTCTCTTGAAAAGAGAATCGAATGTGACCTTTACTACATTAAAAACTGGAGCTTTTGGCTAGATATCAAAATAATTTTTCTAACTTTCTGGAAAGGGTTTATTAATAAGAATGCTTATTAAATAATTGCGAAAGTAAAACAAGCAATCTTGTATCTTCATCCCAAGCTCGAGCAATATCGCTATCCATACCAGTCACAGTTTCACTTCCCCACTGCACCCTTTCAAATAGAGTTGGATGGAGAATTAACATCTGAGCTCTTCTGTACTCAAAAGGAACATCAGATACTGAAGAAACAAAGACAAGGTTGGAAAAGACAGTCTTACTAAAAAATGAGTCACTAATATGTTCTCTTTGTCCTACAACATAAATCAATTTCTTGAATTCAATAAAGGATGCTTCTCCCATCTTCTCAATTCTGTCTTTCATAACTTTTGAATGCCGGATCATAAGAGGTCTAACTTTTGTTTTAGAGAATGCACGCTTTTCTCTATTCAAATATTTCTCAAATTTCTTTCCAGGCCTTATTCTGTTAATGAGATCTTTCTGCTTTGCTTCTCTTTTTCCTAAATCTCTTACATGTCCATAATGAAAAATGGAAACATCACTTTCATAAACTTTTGTAAACTTTGAAAAACCTTGAGCATCTCCAAAGTTCTCAACATTAGAATTTACCTTGATGGCCCTAATTTCATGAGGATACCATCTCTTATTAACAGCTATTTGATAATGACTCATCCAGAAATGAAAATATCTAAACCTAACGGCATCGCAACCTTGCTTTTCAGCTTCTTCAATATCTTTTCTTAGTTGTTCAAAATCAGCTTCATGAATAATTTCATCACTTTGAAGGTAAATTGCCCATGATCCTAACTCATTTTTATGGTTATCTCTCAACTTATGAAGAGCAATATTTGTTTGTTCCGAAAATATAAGTCCACCGTCTCCTACTTTTTTCATATCCCAGACAGTAGGAATAATTTCAACCGAGTCAAACTTCTCAACGGCTTCACTAGTTCCATCATCATTCTCACCTAGAGCGACATAAGTTTTCTCAACTAATGAAGACATACAAGAGAGCATTTCCTTAAAAGGGTAATCAAATCTGACCCCATCTTTCATAAAACTAAATCCATAAAGTTTAATCATTTTCATCTCTCTATTATTGTAAGAACAATAATATATCAAGAATAGAGCAGTAAGTACAAGAGCCTAATCATTCATCCCCATAACTACCGTTTTTTGAACTTGATCCAAATTAATGCTAATTTCATTAAACCTACTTTGTAATTCCGCCATTATCATAGGATTCTGAACCCCTCCACCTGTACACATAACAGAGTCAATATCACTTTGATTAACTCCAGCAAGATCTAATGCTTCTTGCAGGGCTTTTCTTATTTCTTCGATCTTTGTTTGGCTTAATTCAAAGCATTTCTTTTGAGAGAGTGACTTTTTAATTTTCACTCCTCTCTTACAGTAGCTTAATTCTTTTTCAGAGAGTTTAGACAGTTCAATTTTACACTTTTCAATTTCTTTCATTAAATCAAATCCAAGTTTTTCATTAAATAAGTTTTCCATATTTTTTAATTTCATTTCATCCTCTGAGTCCTCAACATTGTCTAGCGCATCCTCAATATACGTATATATTTGAGCATCATTTATAAGAGAAAATATTGCAGGAGAGCATATTTTTGAGAGAAGTACTTTTGATATTCCATGTTTGATGGAGCTATCTCCTTTGCTGTATCTAACAAGGCTTCCTAATTCAGGAAGAATAAAATTCTTCATAAGCTCATAATCGAAGCTATCTCCTCCAACATTTACACCGCTAATAGAGAGAATATCTTCATCATTAAATTTACTACTCTTAAATTTAATAACACTAAAGTCGCTTGTTCCTGCTCCAATATCTGCAATAAGAACGAGTTTTTCACGATTAAAAACTTCTTTACTCGCCTTTGCAGCTGCCACTGGTTCATAAATAAATTCAATATTCGTAAAACCTGCTAGTTCTAACGCTTTCGTTAATCTCTTAAGTGCAAGTTGATCCGACTTAAGAGTTTCTCCAAAACGAACGGGCCTACCAACGCGAACACTGGTTACATCCTGTTGGTAGAAACTATTCGCTCTATGCCTGACTTCTCTTAAGAATCTCGCAATCAAAGACTCAACACTTACTTTCTCACCATGAATCATTGTTGACTCAAAGCTCTCCCTAGAGAGCAGTGTCTTAAAAGATCTAAAAAACCTGCCCTCACCTTCTAGCTCTAAGTATTTTCCATAGCATTCATTTCCAAAGTACCATTCATGTTTCGATGGTGTGTATATTAACGATTTCATAATATGATTATCATCATTTTTAAAATCGAGAGGAATAGAACTAACATGTCCTAACTCAGTGATCGCACCTAGAAGTGTGCTACTAGTTCCAAAATCCAGTGTGTACTTTATTACTTTGGCCATTAATTCCTCTGTGATTGTAATTCGATGATTCTCTCTAATTCTTCTTTTGCTTGCTCTAACTCAGCTAATTCAAAGTTTGTATTCGGTGCAACTCTATCAAGAAAAGTAACAGTTCCATCTTCTTCAACAATATAAGTTCTTCCCTGTTCATCGTAATTAGGAATAACTTTGTTGAGAAAAGTAACCGTTCCGTCAGTATTGACAATATAAGTTCTACCAACCGACTCTTCGCCACCAAAGACAGTTGAAATTGATAATAGTAGTGAAGTTAAAAGTAGTAATTTTTTCATAGCATCTCCTGTGTTTGCTTGTTTAATTTAATTAAAGCAAGTGAGATGCCAGTTTTTTGTTCCGATATCAGAACAATTTCTTGTGCTATCTTAAAACAGAGCAGCTAGTAGAATTTACTGACGAAGGTATCTTATTGGAGTCATCTGAGTATCCTCCATGAAGACAAATTCTCTCCCCATCAAAATAGGCTGCTGAACCGATTCCAACATTAAAGGATGTCATATCAAGTGGTATCCAATCATTCTTTCTAGGACTATAACATTCTCCGTGATCCTGTTGAGGATTATTAGCGGCTAAAAGACCTCCAATCACACACATTCTAGCCCCTGTCCAAACGACACTAGTATACATACTACCTAAGGGTGTTCCTGGAGCAGTCATCGTTGACCATGAATCCAGATCAGGGTTATAGCAGCCGCCCTCTATTAAAGGCGAAGAATTATCTGTTCCACCATAAATACACATCTCTCTACCTGTCCAAACGGCCTTATGTGAAATTCTCGGTGTCGGTGCATTTGTAGTGGTTATAGGATGCCAGCTATCATCAAGCGGCTTATAGCAAGCACCAGTATTGGTAACATCTAAACCTGTTGATGAAGATAATCCTCCTCCCCAAAAACAAATCTTATCTCCGGTCCAGACTGCTGAATGACCACCTCTAGCGGCAAGAGGCCCTGCGCTCATTGAACTCCAGCTTCCATTATAACAAGCCCCATCAGCGACAGGAGTATCTGCTGTGCCAGTAGAAAATCCCCCCCACACGCAAAACTCTAGACTTGAATCATGGGCCTTTTCCATTGCTTGAAACATTCTAGGACCGGGTGCTCCTGTATCAGTAATTACTGTTGGTGAGCTGTCATCAAAACATACTGCTCTATTTGAAGTTATTAATGCCGCTGATTGATAACCTCCAAAAGAACATACATGGTTTGAACTTCCAAAAAAGATGGATGACTCTCCCGTAATAGAAGTTGTTGTCGGCCTTGAAGTTAGTGTAGTCCAACCACTCCCTATGCTAGATGTATTAATTACACTCGTTGAAAGAAAAGAAGGATTTCTAAAACCACCAAAGATAAATAGTTTCGATAAAGCGGGGTTGAAAAAGGCCGAGTGATAAAAACTATTTGCAGGACTAACAGGCTCACCTCCAGTCATAAATACTGTCCAGGCAGATGGAGAATAACCACTATCTACCTCTGTGTACATCTTAGAACAACTAGAACTTGTAGTATTTCCTGCATGGTCTCTGGCAATGATTTTTACCGCATAATTGCCATTTGAAAGAGCTGATGGAATCGTAGCAGAAGTTGATGTATTACCTAAAGGGTAGTTTCCTTCTATCGCTCCAGAACAATCTAAAGTATGGTGTACTTCAATTTCATATTCATAGAGGTTAATATCTGTAAAGGGCTTCCAATAAACTACAACGTTCGATCCATTAGTATAGAGGATTTCTTCAAAAAGTGGATCAGCTAAGTTATTTATAGGAGCTGTTGTATCAATTATAATTGAGTCAGTTGAGCAAGCAGAAGTTGTAAAATGACCTGCTTGATCGTGGGCCTCTACCTTTGCCCAATACTGTCCATCAGTTAATGAAGTAATTACAGATCCGTCAGTATTTGCAGCACTTCCTGTAAAGCCATGATCAACCATTCCAGAAGTACATCCAGCGTCGGTATAAGTATATATTTTATGATTATTTAAAAATCCATCAGAAAAAGAAGTCCAAGATATATTTATTCCCGATCCAGAGTTTTGATATAGATTTGTAAATTGAAGGTTTGCCACATTATCAATCGGAGCTGATGAATCAACAATGATTGAATCAGTTGAACAAGCTGAAGACGTTGTATTCCCTGCCATATCAAAGGCCTTAACCTTTGCCCAGTAGGTACCGTCGCTCAGTCCAACAACTGTACTTGAATCTGAATTAACGGCACCACCTGTATTACTGTGAGTCACCTGACCAGTTGTACAACCGGCATCTGTATAGGTTGTGATTTGATGATCGAGTAAACCGTTAACATCAGTAAAAGCTGTCCAACTAATATTTAAATTATTTCCTGTTAGATTATAATTGTTTGTAAAAGTTAAGTTTGCAGTATTATCTGTCGGAGGTGTTGAATCTACTATTATTGAATCTGTAGAGCATGCAGAAAAAGTCGAATTTCCCGCCAAGTCATAGGCCATGACTTTTGCCCAATAAGCTCCATCTGTTAAACCATTAATTTTTGTATTATCACTATTTGATGACGAGCTAGTAAATCCATGATTCACCATCCCTCCAGCACAACCTGAATCAGTATATGTGTATAATTCATGATCGCTTAGGTTTAAATCACTAAAGGCCGTCCAGCTAACATCTATTGCATTACCAGTCATACTAAAATTATTCGTAAAACTTAAGTTTGCCGTATTATCAATTGGAGCAGTTGCATCAACTTCATATGAAACAGAAGCACTTGAACAGAGTGAGTAGACAGCAGAAAACTCTTGTCTAGAATAAAAAGTATAACTCCCTTCACTCAGCGTATTTAAAGTTACATTCTGAACTGTTCCTGAAGCAACATTAGTAAGGGCCGATACAGAAGTAGTACAGCCAGAATCACTATAAATTTCAACATTATTTCCAGCACTAACGCCTTGAACTTGAATGACAGGATTAAAATTAGTTCCAGGGCTAGAGCCTGGTGTTATAAGAACCATTGCGCTTGGAGTTGGGAGTCCTGCACTCCCCTGACTATCAGATATCAAAAATATTTTTGTTTTACTTGAGAATGAATAAACCTCACTGTTGCTAGTCGCCAATTCAATATTATCATCTAAAATGAATGATTCAGAGAAACTAGAACAACCGGTATCGGAGAAAGTATCAACAATAATTTCAAAAGGAAAATCTTCCCCCGTACCTAACGGTAGAGTCAAATTTGTAATATGAGTTCCCGATGTTGAAGAACTTTCAGAGTAACAAATAGAGTTAATCTCAGCTGAGGCACCAAAGTCAGCCCCCTCAGAATTTGAAACAATGCTTACTTTAACTGAAGAAATATTCGCCTTATTAGAATTATCGCAAGTTGAAGCCCCACTCAATGTCCCCGGAGAATAACATCCAATAATATCTACAGGATTGAATGCATTTCCAGTCATAAATGCAGGCTTAGAAAAACTTGAACCAGCACAAGTACTCTGTGCAAGAGTAATATTTATTTCTTGTTCACCACCATTAAGCTCCTCTTTAACGAGCCCACAAAGCGTAGAACCTTCAAGAGGGTTTGATCCATTCCAGCCAATTACATGAAATGTCCAATCCCCATTTTTAATACTTATGGGTTTTTCTACAGAGCTAGTCCCCACCGTAAAAGTAAATTGATCACCCTCCTTACTTTCTCCCCATATAACCATGGAGCCAGAAAAAGAAGCTCCACCTACAGCGGCGGAAGTAAATAAAAGGTCCGTACTTTTCCCCTGCCTTTTTGGAGAACATGAAACGAGTAAAATAATGACGAAGAAGTAATATATTTTCAGCATAATTGTTAACTACTTATCGGATAATTATCAATTATAATTAAAGAAAATCTATTACCCTAAAACAAACGTAACCAACTGAAATTATGTTAAGAATAATCTTAAAAATGGCCTATTTTATGGACAGAAATTGAAAAGAAAGGGCCTTCTTTAGGCCCTTTGAAAACTACTTTTTTAGTTGATTAAAATAAAACTCTAGAAGTTCTTCTTTTGATAGAACTGTTCCATCCTGCAAAGTAACTTCTTCGACCTTATCTAAGCTAATTGAAAGAGAACTTTGAGAATTCGAAAAACTATTAGAAACGTTCTCGTACTTAGTTAACGCTCCACCAAGAACGATTCCAGTACTGCTTCCAATATTTATATTTCGTGCCCTTTCGTCTTTAATTGGTTTTACTCCACCACCGCCAGCAGAGCCTCCAACTCCACCACCAGAACCAAAGCTACTAAATGAAAATAATAATAATCCTAAAACTAATTTCATTGAATTACTCCTTTCGAAGAAGTTACGTTTCTACTTATAAGTGAATCGGTAACAAGTCCAAAAAATATATCATCCTCACCTTCGTTGAGAGGATCATTTAAAACATCAAGAATTTGCATTTCAGCTTCCTTCAGAATCCCAATAATTTTTCGTGATACCTTTTCTCTATTGGCTCTCAAGGCATAGTACGAAATAAAATTTTGATCATCATTTAACTGATCTGACTTAAAAGACTTTTCAACCGTGTTTGCTAAAAGAGACTTAAGAGTTGAAGCTGAAGTGTGAAATAGCTGATCATTATGACCAATTCTTCCGTCTTTTTCCAGAAGTAGATTTTTATCTACAAGAAAATCTAATTCTAAAAGACCTTGTTGTCCAAACTCTCTACTAATTTCTTCTCTTGTTGTACCATTCCCACTTAGAGCTAAAAGAATAATTATAAATTTATCCTTATCATTTAAATAGTACTCAAGATCTATGTCTATATACTCATTAGTCTTTGAAGAATAAGCCTCACGATAAGTCTCAGCAATAATCGGATAATGCTCATCCAAGTATTTTAAAAGATCACCTTTGGCACCTGTTCCTCTCAAGATTTTTATAATCTGATCTATTGCCGGCATCCTCACATCACAGTTTTCAATTCTGTTGAGTGATGAAGTCGACATATTAAATCTCTTCGCAACCTGAGTACTACTAAGAGCGGGATGAGATTTCTTATACTCCCGTACTCTTTTACTCAAATCAGCGCAAAGATCACTTGTGTATGTCATTGCATCCATAAGCCCTTTAACCCTTTTGTAATTAATAACCCTTGATAACTTTTTAAAGGATATGTTGCTGCGAGTAAATTCCAATTGAAATACTTTCATACTAGAAATACTAAATTGTATTTAGGCCAATAAGTAGCTAAAATCTTTTAAAAATAACTACAATAGATGAGATTTAGCGTGAATATATTCGCTCAAAAGAACATATACCTACTAAGCTTCACTGCCATTATGCTAACGGCCCTCTTCTCAGTGGGCTTTTTACACCCAGATGAGCAGTACTACACCCTCGACTTTGCTTTTTCAAAGCTTGGTATTTTAGAACATTTAGGTACATGGGAGCTAGATTCAAAGATAAGACCTTGGACTCTCCCCTACTTTATTACTTTTATTCTCTATCCCTTTAAGGTTGCAGGAATCAATAATCCTTTCACTCTAGCGACAATTGCAAGGCTCGCTTCAGGGCTACTTGGATTTTATACATTAGTTAAGTTTTCAAATAGCTTTAGAAGATTTTTTACGAATGATACCTTTAAGTACTTTCAAAGTTTCTCCCTTTTATTTTATCCCCTAATCTTTATGTCAGTGAGAACCTCTTCAGATAATTGGGCCACTTGTTTTTTCGTCTTAGCGCTCGCACGGTTATTAAAAGATGCTGAAATAAAAGTGAGAGACTTAGTTATATCAGGACTTTTACTAGGTCTTTCTTTTTCTCTTAGGCATCAAACAGGGCTACTATCTTTATCATTAGGTCTATGGCTTCTCTATAAGAAGAAGGTTTCAATAAGAGATTGGTTTTTAAATTTTAGTTTCTTTATACTATTAGGTGTGCTCATTGGCTTTGGTTTTGATTACCTAGGTTATGGGGAGCTTACTCTTACTCCACTGAATTATTTAAAAGAAAACCTAATTGAAGATAAAATCAGTGGCTTTGGAGTCATGCCGTGGTGGGGATATATTAAGCTTTCACTAAAAAGTCTTCATCTATTCTCCCTACCACTTCTAGTCGTATCGTGCGTCTATATTTATAAGAAAAGATCTTCTTTTGCGAGTTGGGTATTTATCCCTTTTCTTATCTTTCACTCGTCAATTGGTCACAAAGAGCTTCGCTTCATTTATCCACTTCTATTTCTAACTCTTTTCATGCTCTTTCATTTTATTGATGCGAAAAAATATCACAAGGTTTTAAAAACTTTCTTCGTTATAAATTTTATCTTTCTAATTGGTGTGTGCTTTAAGCCTGCCTACACGCCTTTAAAGTTTTACCAATTTCTCTATAATTTCAAATCTAACGAACAGCTAAAGCTCTACACATTCAAAGATAGAAAAGGTGTTTATCCTGACTTAGAAATGCTTGTTTACAAGCGCCCCAAGACGCAACTTATTCAAAGCGACCAGATAAATGAGAATGAATTCTATACATTTACGACAAAGTATAGTGACTTTGAATTAATTAACACAAAGTACAAATGCTCTCAGCTGTATATATCGTACCCTTCATGGGTATTAAAATTTAATCCATTCAACTGGAGAGACCGCTCAAATATCTGGGCACTTAGCTCTTGCAAGCTAAAATAATTATACTCGATCTAGTATAATCAACTTATTCAGAGTCAAACTATATCAGATCAAGTATAATTTAATTGACTCAGACCTAATTATACTAGATCATGTATAAATGAATAATAGTAAATCAATTCTTTCAAAAACAGTCGCTACGCAGAGAAAAAAACTTGGATACACTCAAGAAGAGTTCTCACTAAGAGCAGGTGTAAGCTTGAGCTTTTTACGAGCATTAGAGCAAGGGAAAGAAAGCGTGCGGCTTGATAAGGTAAATGAGGTTCTAAATTTTCTAGGCCTGACTTTGGTTCCAATAAAAATGGAAAAGAGAGATGAGTTATGAAAGAAGGACTCGTCTACTTTAAAGATACCCTGGCAGGAAAAATTACTGAATCAAAAGATGGAGACTTTGAGTTTAGATATATAAGTGAGTACCTAGAAAATAATGAAAGTTCGCCACTAAGCTACTCACTTCCTTTACAGGACACTCCTTTTTCATCTCAATATCTAAATGGCTTCTTTGATGGTCTACTTCCAGAGGGATGGATTTTAAACCTAGCTACTGAACACTGGAAATTTCATCCCATAAGAGATCGCTTCAAGCTGCTACTTAAGAGTTGCTATGATCCGATTGGAGCTGTTTCAATAAGAGAGCCAGATCAAGAGTCTAATATCAGTCCTAGGGCGACGACCCCAAATATCGTTAAGGCCAGAAATATTCAAAACCCTGGAAAGTGTTTATACTGCTATGAAGAATTAAGAGGTGGCGAATTTCATGAGAGGTGCTCGAAAGAGTTTTTCAAAACGACGACACCTCCTACAATACAATTGAGTGAAGAAGTAATAAAAGAGCTATCCCATTTAAATATTGAAAGTGGCCTGACAATTCCTGGTGTGCAAAAGAAAATTTCCCTCTGCTCAAATAAGGATAAAAAGACAAAAAGATTAACACTAACCCATCTTTCTGGAAATTTTATCTTAAAACCAAAAGGATCAATTCCTCATATTGCTCAAAATGAAGACCTCATATTAAAACTATCAAGAGACTATGGACTTCCAACAGCTGAATCAACCCTTATCTACCTTGATAATAATGATCTCGCCCTTTTAATCAAACGATTTGATCGTAATGAGGATAATTCAAAAATTCATATGGAAGATTTTTGTCAGATTTTTGATCAAGTTACTGATCGAAAATATACTGGCAGTTATCAGAAAGTTGCAAAAACCTTACGAAACTACTGCTCACAAAATGCCCCGGCAGAACAAGTGTTAAAACTATTTGAACTCATCATTTTCTCATTCATAGTTGGAAACTCAGATCTTCACTTGAAAAATATTAGCGTCCTCCATAATGATGGACCGAGCCTATCTCCTGCCTATGACCTTCTGAGCTTTGAAATTTTCCAAGAAGACTTTAAGGAGTATGATAATGAGCAAATGGCCCTTTCTATTAATGGAAAAAAAAATAAATTAAAAAAAGAAGATTTTGATATTCTTGCAAAAAACTTGGAGATAAAGGATAAAGTTAGAGACTATATTTATAAAAAGTTCTCACTAAAGACAAAGAGTTGGGAAAATATCATTACTAAATCCTTTCTAGACGAAAAGAAAAAGAACAATTTAAAAACACTTATTAAGAAGAGAATCGAACTATTAATTAAGAAATAAAGTATATGATGTTTGGAAACACTTTCCAGACTCAAGACTAATAAGTCCTTCTTTTTCTAAGAAGTCATTTTTAGAGTCAACACCATCGGCCACACCAACCCATGGTTCAATACAAACAAATGGCGCTCCCTCTGGAGCCCAGAGACCTAGATAGGTTGCATTTTCTATTTCCATTGTAAGAGACCTGGAGTTATTTATGTTTTTAAGACTAACTTTAGTAGAGTTCAAATCTTTAAAAATAAGCGCATCATTTCTAAAAAGGCTTTTTGTCATCGCAATTTTACGGCCTTCAAACATCTTTCTATCTGGAGCCCCGTGGAAGTTAACCAATCCTTTTTCTAAATAATAAGCTCCACCAAGTTCATCTTCATCAAACTCAATAAAGTAGTCTTCAAACTTTTCCCCTTTTTCTAGAGGAACATTAAATGCAGGATGAGAGCCAATAGAAAAAAGCATTTCTCTTCTATCCACATTTCTTACTTCGTAATCAACTATAAGCTTAGGCCCATAGACTTTAAACTTTACTTCTAAGACAAATTTATATGGAAAGACCTTAAGTGTTTCATCAGTGTACTCAAGTTTAAAGTGAGCACTATCTGACTCAGCTCTCACGAGTTGAAACTTCATATCACGAGCAAAACCATGTTGAGTCATATTATAGAATTTATTACCCACTCTATAACGATCCTCCAAAAGTTTTCCAACAATTGGAAATAATATTGGAGCTGATCTTTTCCACCAAGATGGGTCCTGTTGCCACAAGTACTCAATTCCCGATTCTGTATCTAAAAGACTCGTTAATTCAGCACCATTAGGGTCAATTACTGCTTGAATAAATTCACTGGAAATCTCAATCAAGTCTGACATTATTCCCCCTCAGTTGGGATAGCATCCAAATTCCCATTATAAGAAACAAGTTTTCTCCATCACCAAAAGTATATTGAAACATTCCAGAAACAAGAAAGCTCACGACAAAAGAAAAAGTTACTTTACCTATAAAGTCGTCTCTACGATAGCTTTCGAATAACCAGGCCATAAAGAATGCAATAGTTGCCAGAAAGCCAAGCCCACCAGTAGAGGCCAGATGCTCTAATAAGTTATTATGAGCATGTCCTCCAAACTCAGGGTACGCGATATCATGCTTTTTCTTAATCTCTTTTACATTGCTTTCAAAGTTTCTATAACCCCATCCAAAAAAAGGCTTCTCTCTAAAAGCAATATAAGCTGTCTTGTAAAAAGCTATACGCTGAGAATTAGATTCCGCCCTATTAAAGAACATATTATTTACGGTAGGACTAAATTTTAAGACACCTGCGAATATAGAGGCACTTATCGCTAAAAATATTAAGAAGACCTTCGTATTTTTTCTAAAAAAGAAACTGGATACACCTGCAATATACCCTATCCATCCACCTCGAGCATAAGAAAGAATTGTTCCAATAACGGCCAAAACAGTAGATGGAATAATGATCTTTACAGAAAGAAACTTATTCTTAAGCAATAAACTTACTGTCAAAAGAGTTGCAAACAAGCTGATTCCGTAACCATAGGTCATATACATACCAAACAAACCACAGGCTCTTGAGGGATGACAGGCATCCTTCATTTTGATTGGATTAAATCCTGTCTTTAATGCAATTAAGCCTGAGACTGTTGCAATACTTGTCGCTATTAAGAAAGTATTTAAAAGAATTCTCGCTCTTTTAGGTGTCAGATAATCATCGATTAATCGTTGTACTGCAAAAACACCTAACCAAGGAATAAGAAAATACTTAACTTTTGATATATTGCTTAAAGGTCTATCTATGATATCTGTATTCGCTAGTACAGATAGAATCATTGTAGCTACCATAACAAGTAAAAATTTAGAGCTTACTGAAAAGTGTATTGGTCTTTCTTTTTTGATGAAGTCTAAGTAAAAAAAGTATAGCCCTGGTATAACGAAGAGGATATGGCTTACAGCACTAAAACTAACCGAAACAAAAGTTCCAAGAGCTAGAACAAAAAGAGCTGCAAAAGTTAATTTCAAACTAATTAAATTCATCCTAATATAATACCTTTAAATTGTAATTTTATATATGATAAAGATTTTTTTAACTAAGAAAGTTTCTTTTCCCATTCAAGAGCAGTTCTAACTATTAATTCTAAATCATCATACTTTGGCTTCCAGCCCAAAACTGTACCAATTTTTTCAGCTTTTGACATTAATACTGGAGCATCACCTGCTCTTCTAGGTCCTTGCTCTACTTTGAAGTTTACGCCAGAAACTTTTTTAACAACTTCTAGAACTTCTTTTACCGTAAATCCATGTCCATAACCACAGTTGCAAAGTGTCGATTTTCCACCTTTTAACAGATAAGTTAAAGCATCTATATGAGCAGAGGCTAAATCGTCGACATGAATATAATCTCTAATGCATGTTCCATCTTTGGTTTCATAATCATCTCCAAAAACGTACATTTTTTCTCTCTTACCAAGAGCTGTTTCACATGCAATTTTAATTAAATGAGTCGATAACGGAGAACACTGACCGACCCTACCATCAACATTAGCTCCAGCAACATTAAAGTATCTCAATATAACAAACTCAAAACCCTCATGGGCCTGAGCAACGTCTTGTAGCATCCATTCGGTCATTAGCTTAGTTTTTCCATATGGATTAATTGGTTCAACCTGCATATCTTCAGAACAAATTCCACCAGGGGCCATACCATATACAGCAGCAGTCGAAGAGAAAATAAACTTATTAACTCCATGCTTAATACACAGGTTGATCAAGGATAAAGTGTTTTGGGTATTATTATTATAGTACTTCAGAGGGTCTGTGACACTTTCTGGAACAATGATTGATCCCGCAAAGTGTAGGCATGCATCAAACTTTTTCTCTATAATCAAGGCCTCTAGTTTTGAGATATCTTCGAGATCTCCAACTACGAGATCACCATTGAGTACACTTTCTTTGCGGCCTGTAGACAAATTATCATAAATTGTAACCTCATGATCTGTCCCTCCTATGAGGTTAACAATATGGGAGCCAATATAACCTGCTCCACCAGTGATAAGTATCTTAGCCATTCTTTTTACCTTTCATAACCTGATCGATTAATTTTTGAATATTATTTTTAAAATGTTCTCGAGAAAACTCATTGGCCCTATCATACAATTCTTGAGTCACAAATTCTTTGTCTTCAAAGGTTTTAATAGCCAAACTTAAATCTTCCACTGTTTGTTCATTAAAGAAAACAGCAACATTTTCATTTAAAGTCTCTAATACTCCACCTATTTTATATGCAATAACTGGTGTCCCGCTAGCAAGGGACTCAAGAGGAGTTATGCCAAAGTCTTCTGTCCCAGGAAAAATCAATGCTTGCGCTTTAGCAAAATACTGAACGACTTCAGAGCGAGAAAGATTTCCTAAGAACTCAATAGTTGGTCCAGCCATCTCCTGTAACTCTTGTTCCTGTTGACCTGATCCAATAATTTTTAAATTCTTTCCTAGCTTATTAAAAGTTTTAATAGCAAGATCAACTCGTTTATTTGGAGCAAATGCTGTAACCATAATATAAAAATCTTCTTTATCTACAGGACTTTTCTGATTCGCTTTAAAGTCTTTAAGATCTACAAAAGGATGAATCACATCTGAGTCTATATGGTAGTACTTAGTTATCCTCTGTTTTACAAACTCTGCATTTGCAATTGGGACATCAACATTTTTATTACTTTCAAGGTCCCAGTTAACAAGATAGTTCTTAAAAACCTTCGCTCCTAGTCGTTGATAAAATGGCGCATGAGGACCGAAGTAAACATCATACTGATCATACAGGTATCTCATTGGACTATGAATATAAGAAATATGTTTCGAGCCCTTAGGTTTTTTCACGCCTTTAATTACACAATGAGAAGAGCTAATAACTAAATCAGCATCTTCTTCAATATTCATCATCGATGCGGCGAGAGGAAATAAAGGAAGAAACTTTCTATAATGAGTATGAATTCCAGGAATATAATTAAGAAAAGAAGTGACAATTTTTCTGTCTTCAATTGTTTTAGTTGTCGACCCCTTTTTGTGAATAAGAGTATACAACGGAGCATCTGGAAACATTTCACAGAAAACTTCTAAAACTCTTTCACCACCTCTAAAGCCGGTAAGCCAATCATGCATAAGTACAACTTTCATTCAAAAACTATAGCAAATCTAAAAGCCTGAGTCATCTTTGCCAAATGGCGTTAGTGCATTTATTCTATTTAAAACTAAACTAAGGAATTTTAAATGCACAGGGCCAAGAAACCAGGACTAATACTATCACTAGTTCCAGTGTTCTTTTTAGTATTTTTACTCATCATTAATGTCCTCATTTTCAAAGATGATGCTACAGGGGGTGCTAACCAAGTTGCCCTACTATTTGCTGCCTTTGTTACTGGTCTCATTGGTATCTTTAAGCTCAAAGTTCCTTATCATCATATAGAAACTAAAATATCATCTTCAATAAATATGGCCCTTTCGGCCTTAACAATTCTTCTAGTCGTTGGCGCCTTGATTGGTGTTTGGATCCTATCTGGAACAGTTCCTGCGATGATTTACTATGGTCTAAAACTAATTAATCCAAGTGTTTTCTTGCCCGTTGCTTGTGTTATTTGTTGTATTGTATCTCTAGCGACTGGTTCTAGTTGGTCAACAACAGGGACTGTTGGCATCGCCCTAGTAGGGATTGGACAAACTCTTGGTATTGCAGATGGGGCAATCGCTGGAGCAGTTATATCAGGAGCATACTTTGGAGATAAAATGTCCCCGCTATCTGATACGACTAACCTTGCACCAGCAATTGCTGGGAGTGAGCTCTTTGAGCATATTCGTCATATGATGTTCACTTCTGGACCAGCAATTATTATATCAATCATTGGGTTTACCATTCTAGGACTTACTTATGACTCAGGAAGTATGAATACTGAAGATATAGCTCTAATGTTAAAAACAATAGAGTCGAGATTTGATATTTCTTTTTTCATGTTTATTCCTCCGATAGCCGTACTTCTTCTTGTGCGAAAGAAAGTTCCAGCACTACCAGCAATTGCTTGTGGAGTCTTTATAGGTGTTATTACGGCACTAATATTTCAAAGAGACATGATGATTGAACTAATGAGTGGGAAATCTTCAATTAAAGACTTCTACACTCTAATCACAACAGTTTCATATCAAGGTTTTTCAATGGAAACAGGTTCTGCAACCGTTGACAAGCTTCTAAATAGAGGTGGTATGAGCGGTATGCTATCTACAGTTTGGCTTATATTCTCAGCAATGGTTTTTGGAGGAACTCTTGATGCAACAGGGATGCTTGCTAAAATTTCGGCATCAATTCTTCACCTGGTTAAAGGTACAGGCTCTCTTATAGGTGCTACTCTTGGGAGTTGTATTGTCCTAAACGCCACTGCTTCTGATCAGTACTTAGCAATTGTTGTCCCTGGTAAAATGTTTAGAAAAGCATATGAAAAATATGGTCTTGACCCTCGAAACCTCTCAAGAGCTCTTGAAGATGCAGGAACAGTTACTTCAGTTTTAATTCCTTGGAATAGTGGTGGTGCATATAATGCAGCAACACTAGGAATCCCGACCCTTACCTACCTTCCTTATTGTTTCTTTAATATTCTATCTCCAATTATATCTCTATTTTTGGCCACAATGAATTGGACCATAATTAAAAAGATTGAAGAAAAATCATAATTTCAAAAAGGTCAGTTTACTGACCTTTTTTATTACCTAAAAACTCTGGATAGACAGGAATTCTTTTTGAAATATGTGGATAGTCGTGCGATGGCACGACTACGAGAGACTTATTCTTCTTAGAAATATTACTAATCAGCTCAATTGTTTCTAAGAGTGTCTCTGGCCTTTCATCAACAAGCTTCTTAGATATAAAGAATTTCTCTGCCACTGGATTTAACTGCTTAACACTCCAGATACTATCTCCTACAAAGAAAAACCTTTGCTCTTGTGATAAGTTTAGAATAAAGCCTACAGAACCTGGAGTGTGCCCAGGTAGAGCAACAACGATAAAGCTACCATCTCCGAAAAAATCTAAACTCTTTCTAAAAGGACCGTACTCTTTATCCTCGAGCTTCAGTTCTCCCCAACGAATTAGCTTAGAGCTATATTGATTAAATAAGTAACCAACTCCACTTTTAGCAACATCACTAAAAGCATGCTCTTTTTCCTGGGCCGTAGTAAAGACTTTAGCGTTAGGAAAATCACTTATTCCACTCGCATGATCCCAATGCAAATGAGTAATAAATATCTTATCAATTGAAAGTTCTTTAATACTCTCTATAGCAGGTACTTCTTTTACATAAGAAAAAAATGGCTTAAACATCCAACTAAAATCTTCAAACTGCTTATCAATATTCTTTCCTAATCCAGAATCAATAAGAAAATTTCCACTTGAGTGTTTTACAACGAAAGCAGAGTGAGTAGAACGGTGTGTACTTCCAAAACTTCCACCCGAAAATATTAACCCCTCTGGGGAATCATTAAAACCAGTTTCAAGTCGACTCAAAGAAATATTTAAATGACCTGTTACTTCTGGTAACTCAAATGCAAAAGAACTTACTCCTAAAATATAAAAAGAAACTAATAAAATATAATTCTTAATCATTATCATTTCCAGGGATATAACCTCTTTCAATCTTTTGGAAGTTTCCTTTACGACCATAATCATCTAAATAGGTCTCATCAATTACTTGAATTCTTTTCATCTTATTTTCTAAAGCTTCCCACATCGAAATACGAGTATCCTTTCCTCCCTTTAAGATGAGTTTGGTTAGGTTTGTAATAGAGTATGCTCCCCTAACAATTGCCTCCGAAAAGCTTATTTTATAATACTTAAAAGGATTAATTCTCCTTCCATTTAACCTCATGTTTTTAATAATTTTCCCATTTTTAGAATATTTTTTCACATCAAACGTAACACCAGAGACATATAAAGGTAGTCCCGTCCTCATTACAACTTTAAACAACAGCTTAATAAAACCACCTCTTATTCTTGCCGTATAAACATTGTAACCAAACTTATTTTCAAACTCAAAAGTTCTAGGATTTCCATTATAGAGGTCTTTTCTTGTCACAAACCTCTCTACAGGGTAATTCAAACCAGAGAGGGGTTCAACATGAATTGAAAAATCAGAATCGGTCTGCTCTCTCATTGCATCGTTGATAAAATGTCCCCAGATATGCCTGTTTCCACCTTCAAATCGAGACTTCAATTGGCTATGTCCCAATATTGTATTTAGCCAATCCTCTCCATATTCTTCTTCAACAGAATGACTTGCCCCTGAAATCATTTCTAACATTTCAGGATCTTCCTCGGCCACAACAGGAAGAAGTTTGTAGTTTTCAATTTCTATTTTCTTTGTCTGCTCATTGTAATTAAAAATTAAGCGCCCAAGCCATCTAGCATGATTTCCGGCCTGAACAATAGGAATAAGCTTTCCCTTTTTTGACTTTTGGTAAAAGACTTTATGGAGAACTGTATGAGAGTGACCACCAACAATGAGATCTAACTCAGGACACTTCTTCGCAAGTTTCTTATCCTTACTAAATCCCATATGAGTTAATGCGATAACAATGTGATTTCCTCTTTGTCTTAGTTCTTTAGAATATTTCTTGCAGGCGGCGTATTCATTAGAGATCCCTCCTCCATTAATTCTCCATTTATATAAAATATCATTCGTTGTAATTCCTACAACACCTACTTTAACGCCATCGAATTCGAACTCTGTATAGGGCTTGATTTGCTCAGCGATATTAGTAAATTTCTTATTTGTGTAAAAGTTTGCTCCTAGGAATGAAAAATTTGGCTTAACATCTCCAAGAATTGCGTCTAAGTCATCAGATCCCATGAGATAATCATGGTTTCCTATTGTTACAGCATCGTAACCAATCTGATCATGCACTTCAAAGACTTTTCTTCCCTTGTCAGCTAGATAGAAAATATGGCCTTCCAAAAAATCTCCAGCATCCATAGTTAGATTTGAAATTCCTCGACTTTGCGCTAAACGCTTTTGCTCGTCCACTAACGTTTTCAATCTCGCATAGCCTCCACGACCTTCCATATGATCTGCGTGCTCTAAATGAGAATGAATATCATTTGTATGTAGAATTTGAAATTTCTTAGCAAAGATATGAGTTGATACTAGCGTTAATCCTAAGATCAAGAGTGCTCTATATTTCATTTATAACCTCAATATTAATTTTTCTTATAAATCAATTCGGCTAATCAACACTCTCTATTGAAAACTTAGGGAAGAATTTTATTTAAAGGAGATTTTTTCCGAGAACAAAGTTGATAAGTATAATCAACTAAGCTCATTTTTTGACGTTTTCCAAACAAAGAATTATGCTATCAAAATGTTTGACTCAAATGATATGAAACTATTTTCAATGAGCTTTATAGAAGAGCTTAATAAGCTATTCGATGGAATAGACCATCAGAAAATAGCTGAAGCTACTCGAGAAATTATTAGAACGAGAGATAATGGAAAGAGTATATTCGTTGTAGGTAGCGGACAATCATCTAGCCTAGCAAATCACTTTGCTAGCTCACTACTTTTAAAATCTGACTCAAAAAAGAAGCCATTTAAAACATACTCATTAAATGCAAGCTCAACAAGTATTTCAATCGTTGCAGAAAATGATCACATCGATCAACTATATTCTAAGCAATTATTGTCTCTGGCCAACAGAGGCGACCTACTAGTCGTTTTTTCAGAAACAGGAAACTGCCAAAGTATTGTTGAAGCAATAAAAGTTGCTAAAACTAAAGAGTGTACAATAGTGGGAATAAGCTCCATGGGAGGAGGCCTTTTAAAGTCAATCTCTGATATTTGCCTTTACACTTCGAAGTCCGATATCTGTAACGCCTCTTTTGCAATTCAGATGAACTTTATTCAAATCATTACTAGTTATATCCAAGAATTTTGTCAGATTGAATCAAGGGGAGTTCACACATCTCATCCCAATCAGCTCAATCTGTTAGAAATTCAATAAGTTACCTTTCCCACTGCGAATAACTTCCCACCATGATAAGCTAATGAATGCTCACCGCAGTAATTCATTGAAGAATTTATTTCATTCTCATAATACTCTCTCATAAATAATTTTTTACGGAGTAAATATGAACCTAAGCCCACTAAAACTTAAGCAATTAAAACATGACATCGCTTCACCGCTTGCCGCTATCAAGACAGTTACAAACCTCAATGGAAATTTAGGCCTAACTGAAAAAAAACTTTTAGAAGCTTCAGTAAAGAGGGTTGAAGCCCTCATTGAATCCCTTAAGCCTACTGAAGAACTTTATAAAGGTACAAATATTTACTCTTGCGTTAATGAAATAGTTAACGAAAAAAGCATGACTCTACAAAGAAAGAATTTAAAACTAATCACTAAGTTCGATATGCAATCAAAAGAAGCTATTTGCCTGATTCAATCCACAGAATTTAAAAGGGTTCTCTCTAACTTAATGAATAATTCAATTGATGCACTAGATAATCAGGAGAACAAAGGTCTTATCAAGCTTAAAGCAAAGGTTGAAAATAGTAATCTATATCTAAGTATCATTGATAATGGTCATGGAATATCAAAAGAATATGTAAATCAAGTAACTAATCTCGGCTGGAGTCATCGAAAAGACCATGGTCAAGGTCTAGGCCTATTCCACGCAAAGAAGAGTATCGAAAATTGGAACGGTCAGCTTAAAATAAACTCAGTATTTAATCTTGGAACTAAGGTTACAGTCATTATTCCCATTGAGCCATTTAAGCTCTCTATAGCCGCATAGAATTGGGCTAGAAATTATAAAAATCACTGTTAAATTCGCTCATTAAACCTTAGAATAAAGGTTTAATGAAGCATGAATTTCCAAGGATTTTTTCAAGATGAAAATTATAGAGCATCTAGATAGAGCTAAGAATAAAGAGCTATTATGTAGCTACGAAATTGTTCCTCCTCCAAGAGGAAGAAGTGTTCAAGATATCATAGATATAGTCGAAGCAGTTCAGCCGTATAATCCTCCTTGGATCGATGTAACAAGCCACGCTGCTGGAGCATTCTATAACGAAAAATCAGATGGCTCTATTGAGAAGAAAGTTTATAAAAAACGACCAGGAACTATTGGAATCTGTGGAATTATTCAAAATAGATTCAATATAGACACATGTGTGCACTTACTATCACTCGGATTCACTAAAGAAGAAACAGAAGATGCCCTTATCGAATTGAACTTCTTAGGAATTCACAATGTCCTCGCACTACGTGGAGACGCTCCAAACTACAATAAGAAAGTTGATAAGAATCGCCACACTAATAAGTATGCCATTGATCTCGTATCTCAAATTTCAGAAATCAGAAGAGGTGAGTTCTTACATGACATTACAGGTGCAAGACCTCTTGATTTCTGTACAGGTGTTGCAGGGTATCCTGAAAAACACTTCGAAGCTCCTAGTATGAAGTTTGATATTCAAATGCTCAAAGCAAAAGTTGATGCTGGAGCTGACTACATAACAACTCAAATGTTCTTCGATAATGAGAAATACTTTAGTTTCGTCAATGAATGTAGAGCTGCAGGAATTACAGTTCCAATTATTCCAGGAATTAAAATAATTAAAAATATTAACCAACTCGCTTCAATACCTAAGCACTTCTATATTGATTTTCCAGATGAATTTGTCGAAGAAATTATGGAAAACAAAGATCACGTTAAAGAAATTGGAATTGAGTGGGCACTAAAACAATGTAAGGGCCTTGTAGACTTTGGAGCCCCTTGCCTACATTTCTATATCATGAATGATACAAAGTCTGTCATAGAAGTCGTTAAACATTTTAAATAATAGGTATAAATAAATGCAAAAAGAATTAAGCCAGTCTGGTCTAGATCTTATCAAGTTACTTGATCAAAGAATCGTTTTTATGGATGGTGCTATGGGTACCATGATTCAAAGATACAAACTTGAGGAAGAAGATTTTAGAGGAGATAGATTTAAAGATCATCCTAGTGACCTAAAAGGAAATAATGATCTTCTATCAATTACTCGTCCCGATGTAATTGAAGAAATTCATTTAAAATATCTTGAAGCCGGCTCAGACATAATTGAAACGAATACTTTTAGTGGAACGAAGGTTGCTCAAGCAGACTATCATTTAGAAGATGTTGCTTATGAAATCAATGTAGAATCAGCAAAGGTCGCCAAAAGAGCGTGCCAAAAGATGATGGAAAAAGATCCAAGTAGACAGTGCTTTGTCGCTGGAGCTCTTGGTCCAACAAATAAAACGGCCTCTATGTCTCCAGATGTTAATAATCCTGCTTATAGGGCCATTTCATTTGACGAGTTAACTGAAGATTACTATCAGCAGGCCAAGGCACTAGTTGAGGGTGGAGTTGATATTCTTTTACCGGAAACGACTTTTGATACTCTGAATATTAAGTGTGCTATTTTTGCTATAGAAAAGTTATTCGATGAACTAGATAGAAGACTTCCAGTAATGCTTTCCGTTACTATTACGGATGCTTCAGGTAGAACTCTTTCTGGTCAAACAATTGATGCATTTTGGAACTCGGTAAGACATGCAAAACCACTAAGTGTTGGAATAAATTGTGCTCTAGGAGCTAAAGAAATGCGTCCTTATATGGATCGTCTTTCACAAATTGCTGATTGCTATACAAGCTGCTATCCAAATGCAGGCCTACCTAACCCATTAAGTGATACGGGTTATGATGAGGAGCCAAAGGACACAGCAGGCTTTCTAACAGATTATGCAGACTCAGGGTTTATCAACTTAGTTGGAGGCTGTTGCGGAACAACACCAGATCACATACAGGCCATTCGTGAAGAACTAGAAAGTAGACCTCCAAGAAAAAAGCCTCACTTAAAAGAAGCAATGTTTTTATCCGGACTAGAGCCTCTAATAATTGATAGAGACAATGAAACAAGCCCATTTTACATGGTTGGAGAAAGAACAAATGTAACAGGCTCTCCACGCTTTGCCAGACTAATTCGAGAAGGTGACTTCGACACAGCATTAGAAGTTGCAAGGCAACAAGTTGAAAATGGTGCAAATATAATCGATATTAACTTCGATGAAGGGCTTCTTGATTCTGAAGCTTGTATGATTAAGTTTCTTAACCTTGTGGCAAGTGAGCCCGAAATATGTAAAGTCCCAATCATGATTGATAGCTCTAAATGGTCAGTGATTGAAGCAGGACTTAAATGTATTCAAGGAAAAGGAATCGTTAATTCAATTTCACTTAAAGAAGGTGAAGAGAAATTTATCGAACAAGCACAACTTATCAAAAGATATGGTGCCGCAACAGTTGTCATGGCCTTCGATGAAAAAGGTCAAGCAGCAGATAAAGAAGATAAAGTCAGAATTTGTCAAAGAGCGTATAAAATTCTCGTCGAGAAAGTGAACTTTGATCCACGAGATATTATTTTTGACCCAAATATACTGACGGTTGCTACGGGAATAGAAGAGCATAATAATTATGCAGTAGATTTCATTGAAGCTGTTAGAGAAATAAAGGAAACTTGCCCAGGAGTTTTAACAAGTGGTGGAGTTTCGAATGTTTCTTTCTCATTTCGTGGAAACAACTTAGTTAGAGAAGCAATACATTCTTCTTTCCTACTTCATGCAATTAGAGCTGGTCTCGACATGGGTATTGTTAACGCGGGAATGCTCACTGTTTATGAAGATATTGAACCAACTCTTCTAAAGTTAGTGGAAGATGTTTTACTTAATAGATCTCCAGAAGCAACAGAGAACCTTGTTGAACATGCCGAGAAAGTGAAAGGAACCGGCAAGAAGAAAGATGTTAAAGACGACCTTTGGAGATCTGGAACGCTACAAGAGAGAATATCTCACGCACTTGTAAAAGGAATCTCTACTCACATAAATGAAGATACTGAGGAAGCTAGACTGGAGTTCGGAGCACCGTTAAATGTTATTGAAGGCCCTTTAATGGAAGGGATGAAAATAGTCGGTAAGCTCTTTGGTGAAGGAAAAATGTTTCTTCCCCAAGTCGTAAAGTCTGCAAGGGTTATGAAGCAGGCCGTAGCCTATCTCGAACCTTACATGGAAGAAGAAAAAAAGAAAAATGCTAACGCCAGAAAGCAAGGAACATTTGTTATTGCTACTGTTAAGGGCGATGTTCATGATATTGGAAAAAATATTGTTGCAGTTGTTCTCGCCTGTAATGGTTACGAGGTAATAGATCTCGGTGTTATGGTAAGTTGTGAAGAAATTATAAAGAAGGCCCGTGAACACGATGCAAGTATAATTGGCATGAGTGGTCTAATCACTCCCTCTCTTGATGAGATGATTCATAATGTAAAAGAGTTTGAAAGACTTGGTTTCGATTGTCCTGTTCTCATTGGTGGCGCCACAACAAGTAAGGCCCACACAGCAATCAAAATTGCACAACACTATAGTGGTCCAACTGCTCAAGTAGGAGATGCATCTCTAGTTGTTGAGATATGCTCAAAGCTTTTAAATCCTGCGACTGCTAAAGAGTACACTCAAGAGTTAAAAGAAACTCAAAAAAGAATAAAAGAAAAATTTGATAGTGGTGAGGGTTCTAAAGTTAAAACAATCCCTCTTGATCAAGCAAGAGAGTGGAAAAACATTACAGATTGGGAAACAGTTGACATAGCAAAACCTGAATTTACAGGTAAGAAAGTTTTTCATGATATCACATTAGAAGAAATTGTTCCCTATATTGACTGGTCCCCATTCTTTTGGACATGGGAAATGAAAGGAACTTATCCAAAGATTTTGAATAATGAAAAATATGGAGACCATGCTAAAACATTATTTGCCGATGCCAATAAGTTACTTGATCAAATAATTAAAGAAGATCGATTTAAAGCAAGAGCAGTCATTGGCCTTTGGAAAGCGAACTCAATTGAAGATGATATTGAAATCTATAATGACAAAGGTGATGTAATTGATACCTTTAGATTTTTAAGGCAACAAAAAGAAAAAACAGAACATAATCCTTACTTAAGCCTTAGTGACTTTGTCGCTCCAAAAGAGAGTCAGAGAACTGATTACCTCGGAGGATTTGCAGTTACCATGGGCTATGAAGTTGAGGAATTTGCCAACACATTCAAAGATAATGGAGATGATTATAGCTCTATCTTGGTCAAAGCGTTAGGAGATAGATTCGCAGAGGCATTAACTGAACTTATGCATAAGAAAGTTAGAGATCTATTTGGTTATGGAAAAGATGAATCCTTCTCTAATGAGGACCTCATTAAAGAGAAATATAGAGGAATACGTCCTGCAGCTGGATATCCATCATGCCCTGATCATACTGAAAAACCAACTCTGTGGCGTGTTTTAAATGTAGAAGAAGAAATAGGTATTTCTCTTACAGAAAACAATGCAATGAATCCTCCTTCTTCTGTTTCTGGACTTTACTTCATGCATCCTAAAGCGAAATATTTTACTTTAGGTCCAATCGGTAAAGATCAAGCAAAAGAGTATGCCTCAAGAAAAGAGATGAGTTTAAAAGAAGTTGAAAAGTGGCTAGCGCCAAACCTAGGGTATAACCCCGAGGCGTAAGATGAATGAGTTTTTTGAAGCTTCCATAGATAAAAAGTTTGATCAAAAAGATCTATGGAAGACTTGTATTAAAAATGCAAGAGACACTCTTCATTCTAGGGACCTTTGCGACTCCGAACTATTAAAAATATTAGATGCGAGCAACTCTCCTCAAAAGTTCAATACTATTATTAGATTAATCTATGTTTACAGTAAGACTCGTCCCGATGGACATACCGCAGTTAAGCTATTATTTGAAAATACAGATACTTCAATCTATTCTTTAGCAGAATGGATCGATGCTATAGATCACTTTGATTCTTGGTTGGCCGATAATAATAGAAAGGCCGATTGGAAAATGATGCTTGGATATATCGCTTGCTGCTCTCAATCTCCTGAAAATAAAGATATAAAGCATAATTTCATTGAATTAATTGATGAAATGCTCAACACATATGGATTCGATGGATAGACTTCTACCCACAACAGGAATTGGTAGCCTTCCCCACTTAACAATAGAGGATGCTCTTAGTTATTCGAATAAGTTTGATATACCTTTTCTTCCAGAGTTGGCCATACTAGATGGAACAATTCTAGAGGCAAAGACTAACTCCTGCCTAGAAGAATTTCTTAAAAGTTCAAAATCAACTTTAAAAAAAGTTCAATATCCTTCTGCTGAAGTATTAGAAGTTGAAATCCAAGATTATGACAATTGTATTACATTTATAGATGCACCAATAATTAAAGATATTGAAAGCTTAACACCTATAATTACCGGTAGAGGTCTTCACTGCTGTGGAAACTTCTCTATTGAAAATATAATTAAACTTTCTCCAACACACTTCTCTTTTGATGCAGGCCTAATAGATGATCCATATTCATTCGTTGATACTCTCGTATCAAATAGTATTACTCCCGTCGTCGGCATTATTGCAACACACACGCAAAGTAACTCAAGGGTAGAAAATTTTAAAATATGGAAAAAAGTCCTAAGGGATTATGTGCAAAATTGCTGGATCTCTCCAGCTTGTGGTCTTGCATTAAAAAGTGAAAAAGAGTGTGACCACATACTTCAAGACTTATTAGCAATTAGACTAGAGATTTTACAATCTCACTAACCTTACGGGCAATAGCAGGAGAACTCGTCAATCCTGGAGACTCAACGCCTAGACATTCAATATATCTATGTAGGCCATAAGCTTCCCCATTTGAAATGTAAAAATCAGAATACAACTGATTATTTTTTCTAATTTTAGGTCGAATTCCACAATAATCAACTTCTAGATCTTTTTGAGAGATTCCCTTAAAAACCTTAAGTATATCACCGGCCATACTTTCTACGACACTTTCTTTAATCTGATAGTTAACTGAATTAACATCTTCAGTATTTGGTCCAAATCTAATAATTCCATCCTCACCAAAACTTGTATGAACACCTAGTCCCTTTAACCCTTTAGGTGGTACAGGGTAAAGTAGAGATTCATTATAAAATTTTTTCTTCAGTTTTACGTAATTGCCTTTAACATACTCATTACAAAAGTCGGTTAATCCAAGAAATTCTCTAATTGCAACTGCTCCTAAGCCTGCCGCGTTGATTACAATATCTGCAGTTAATTTCTCTTTCTGAGTAGTGAGGGAAAAGACACCATTTTCAAATTTCAGCTCCTTCACTTCTTGATTCTTCATGAGATAGAAATTATCTTTTTGAAGTTGTATTTCAATTTTTTTAAGAGCATCTCCGATATTTAAAATTGATGTTCCTGCGCTAAAGAAAGCGTTATGAACATTAAGAAATTTTGCTAATTCATTAATTTTATCTTGATCACACCAACTCAACTCTCCGACACCGTTTTCTACAGCATTATTAAAGAGTTCAACTAAACTTTCATTTTCATCACTATCGGTTGCTATTAAATATTTTCCGCACTTATTAACAAACTCTGAGTATTCACTATGCCAAATATTTTTTCCACTTATACATAACTCTCTTTTTAGGCTATTTTTTGGATAATATAGACCAGCATGTAAGACGCAACTATTTCTATGAGTAGAGTGTTCACCCAAGAAAGGTTCTTTTTCGAACAAAACAATGTCTTTGTCAGGATGCTGGAGCACTAATTCTTTGGCAATTAATAATCCAACGATCCCACCACCAATGATGGCAATAGAGATATGCATTTGGTGATTATATATACTTTAAGTCTTGTTCGACAAGTTCTCCATAATTTGCACTTCCCCAGTAGACCACTTTCATTTCGGAGGTTTTTCTATCGTTGTTATCAAACTCTCTCATTTCTTGTATTTGAGTAATAAAGTTATCAATCTTAGATAGCTCAATTTTTAATAGCTTCTCTTCATAACTTGTTAAAAAAACTTTCTTTAATTTAAACTCCTTATCTTTGGCTTGATTTTCCACAGAAGCATTTAAAAGATCCCTTAATTCTTGTTCTCTACTTTCCAATCCATTTACTTTTTCAAGCCAGTCACTACTAGGGTCAGTATTTATAAAGTACTTATTATTCTTATATAGAAGCATATTTTTATAAATAAGCTCTGGGATTAAAGAATTGACTAAAATATCTGATAGCCCTGTATCTCTTTTAATAGCATCTAGAGTCATATTTTTTCTTGAAACTGACTCAAGTATCATGCGTTCTGGTAATAATAAATTCACATTATCTCCTATGCCGCTTTTTTAGCGCAATTGTTATTCATAATTAATCTAGCGAGTCTCACCTTCCTTTCAACTTGTTGTGACAGCTTTTGAATACCATAACTTGAAAGTAGCGCCTCACAATCCATAGTTAACTCAGCAATGTCAGAGTTTCTTGCAGAAAGATAATCAACTCGATTTTTAATAATAAGATATTCAGACAATTTCATTTCACTTCCATTGAGGAGTCTAAATATCCTTGTCTGCTGTATCCCACTGTCATGAGATATCTCTCTTATAGTCGATTTCTTTAATAGAAAATTGTACTTTTTAAATAAACTGCTTTGAACTTCTTCATGTGATATCACTCTAACCTCCTATTCACATACTCCACATAGCAAAGCTCATGCCATTAAAAACCATTGCTAATATGCTGATTTTTCAATAACCTTAGATAGTAACCGTTCTATTTTCCAAACATAGGAACAGAAATGTTTAAAGTCGCATCCGCTAATATTCGCTTTGATAACCCTCAAGATGGACGTCACGACTGGGCCGGCAGAAGAATTCTTCTATCAAGTCTTTTAAATGACTTTTGTGCTGATATCTTTGGAACCCAAGAAGGCAGAGAAGAGCAGATTAAAGACCTTTGCTCATTATTACCTAATCACACATTAGTAGAAGAACACAGAGAGTGGATTGAAGAGAGAATGTACCCGTGTATCTTTGTAAATTCACAAAATATAGAAGTAATTAGTAGTGGAGATATTTGGCTCAGCGAAACTCCGACTATCGGCGGCTCAAAGTCATTTAATTCTGCATTTCCAAGACTTTGCACTTGGATAAAAGCAAAACACAAGCATAGAGACTTTAACTTCTTTTATGTAAATACTCATCTCGATCATGTTCTGTCTTCTACTCGATCAGAGCAAATTCAAGTACTAATTGATGAGGTAAAAAGAATAAACGATCAAAACCTCCCTATTATTGTAACTGGTGATTTTAATGAATCACCTCAAGAGGAAGTAAGAGATAAGCTTATTTCTCAATTTAGTAATTTGTATGATCCGTGGACAAAGCACGGACACCTAGAAGAAACAAGCTACCATAAATTTGATGGTCTAAATCCAGAAGGGGCCCGAATAGATTGGATAATCGCGGATAAGTTTTTTGAATCCAAAAGTATAAGACTTGCAAAGGAAAATCAAAAGGGCATATTCCCTTCTGATCACTTCCCCGTGTTGGCCGAATTTACTATTTCGTAGCGACAACATCACCGAGTTGAATATACGTCTCCATTCCCTTATTGGTGTAATCAATGATGTCAGAACTTGGGGACCATTTCCCCTTTTCACCAATAATAATCACTGTTGAGCCACCAAAGAGAAAATACCCTTTCTCCTGTCCACGCTCAAAAGTTGTCAAATCAGTACTTTGCTCTATTCTTCCTACACATATAGCACCGACTTCCACATAGGCAATCTTTCCAAAATTTTCGGTCTCAAGGATTGTTACTTCTCTAACGTTAGTTGAAAAAATATCCTCTTTCGCTTTAAGTGCAATTGGATTCACAGAGTGATAGAGGCCACCAACTTTATAGTGATCTAGAACATGCCCAGAGTCAGGAAAATGAAACCTATGATAATCAACAGGGCAGAGTCGCGCCAGCAAGAGAGGACCGTCTTTAAAAGTTTCCGTCCACTTGGAGTTACTGAGCAATTCTTGCGCGTTTAAGAATTTTCCTTTTACAGGAATTGTCTTATCATCTGTTATACTCGAGTAACCAAAATATCTAGCTTCACTAAATGCTGGCATTTTATCAGGACTTTTTTCTATTTCTCTAGCTCCATCTTTAAACTCTCTCACAAAGAAAGTATTGAAGCTCGAATAAGGCTCCAACTCATCCTTTCCCTTTTCAGGAAGAAATTCACTCATATCAATTTGAAAGTTTTCAATAAAACCTGGAATTTTATTTTTACTCATAGGAAGATCTTGTAATTGACCATATAAAATAGAAAGAGGTGCCTTTACCAGTGAATTTGAGAGAAATTTTCCCCAAAAACTATTATATAACCACTTTACTCCAGCATCACCATATACTTTCTCAACTTCTACACAGTTTTTCCCACGATTAAAGTACTGAATTTGCAAAAGAATCTCCTAAGTTGACAAAAAATTTACGCAAGCCTCGCTTGCAGTTAGAATTGAAATTTATTATATCTATAATAAGAAAAACGAGCAACCAACTTAAGGAGTTAGAATTGAATAGATTAAAGCATTTATTAGCAATATTGGTCTTTACCTTCAGTGCATTATCTATGTCTACGGCATTTGCACTTCTAGAGGATGAAAAGAATACAATAGAAACATTTAAGAATTCTGTTCAAAGTGTTGTTAACGTCACAAACCTACAAATGACTAAAGGTTCTATATTTGATTATGACGCTCACGAAGTGCCTGTTGGAGCTGGTACGGGGTTTGTCTGGGATAAAGAAGGCCATATAATCACAAACTTTCACGTTATTGCTGGTGGAGATAAGTTCTTAGTAACATTTAGAGGTGATAAGAAACAATATCCAGCCTCACTAGTTGGCAAAGTTAGTAACAAAGATGTAGCAGTACTTAAGTTAGAAGAGAAGCCTAAGAATCTACAACCAATCAAGGTTGGAAAATCTAAAACTCTACAGGTTGGTCAAAAAACAATGGCAATTGGAAATCCATTTGGCCTTGACCATACAATAACTTCAGGAATTGTTTCAGCACTAGATAGAAAAATAATGGGTATTGGAAATGTTAGAATATACGGAATGATTCAAACAGATGCATCCATTAATCCTGGTAATTCAGGGGGACCACTTCTCGACTCTAATGGGGCCTTGATTGGAATGAATACTGTTATCTACAGTAAGTCTGGTTCAAGTGCCGGAATCGGTTTTGCTGTTCCCGTAGATACTATTAGTCTCATTATTCCAGATCTTATAAAGAATGGAAAAGTTACTAGGCCAGGACTGGGAATTGGTCCGGCCAGTGAATACCAAAAGACAAGACTTGGCGTTGATAAAGGTATTGTTGTTCTCTATGTTGATCCAGAAGGTGGTGCGGGAAAAGCTGGTATAGTAGGATTTACAAAAGACAAGTATGGAAGAACTTATCCAGGAGATATCATTCTAGCGATTGATAAAAAAGAAGTTGATAATATTGATGATATTTACCATATTCTTGGACAATACAAAGTTGGAGATATTGTCACTGCAGATGTCTTTAGAAAAGGAAAGATTAAGAAAATTAAAATTGAATTAATTCCTATTAACGATAACTAAATTAATACGTAGCCGGGTTGAAGATATAACTTGTATCCCACATACCCGGTATATTACCGTAGCTACTTGGTAGCATTGGTCCTCCATAGTAATATGGTTGATACATTAAAGGATTATAGTATTGTGTATTTGAAGTTGGATACCTTGACTTCAAGTACTCTGGCAATAGAGCGCTAAATGCATCTGTTGCCGAATCTGCAAGGGCCTTAGAGCTTGCTGTACTTCTTTTAATAGTCTTACCTCTAAATTCTCTATCCTCATCATCTCCAGGAAATTTATCATCATCTTCTCTTTCAAAGTCATATTCAGAGTTTGTTAGATTACAATTTGCCGATCTTACTACTGAGCCGTTGCTTAATAAATCAACTTTAACTGAGCCCGAGAATTTGTCTTTTGAAATAGTACACATGATTTGGGTGCTATTAGAATTCTTCTGAACACCTGAGCAACTTACGCCTTTTGATGGGCTAACTTTAGTTTCGAACATCTCACTAATATAAGAGCTTGAACCCACGTCAACATAATTCCCAACGTCTAAAACCTTCATTAAACTAAAACGACAGTAACGATCTTTAGAGATAGTATTAAAGAAGAAACTATTATCTGCGACATACTTTGCGACATTCACTTGTTGCTTAGACTTGAATGTTCCATTTTCGTAGAGCTCTACTATGTATGAGTAATCCTTCTCTTTTCTCTTGGAACTAAAGAAAGAATTATTCATATCGTAGCGAATATCTTGATCATACTTAAGAGTAATACCTAATTTTGAGAAAGAGTTAGCTGAGATGGCAACTCCTGATGCCATCACTTTGATGGTATCAATTTGTTGTAATGAATCTGTTTGATAGGGAGTAATTTCGAGGCTCAATTGACCTAACTGTCCCTTAGCCACAACGGTATAATCGGCCTTAGAAGTAGAACTTTCTTCAACGAGTTGGGCCTCAATATTGTAAGGCTCATCTAGCTTAGGACATTTTATAATATTTCTAGACCTTGATATCACTTCACAAGTTTTTAAGTCTATGAAGTTAACCTTTCCCTCTTCTACACTGACTTCTTTTGAATCTTTTATTAGGACTGGTTGTAGGTAGGAATAAAGAGGATCTTTAGTATCATCTCCTTGAATATAGAAAGCATTCGAAGGCCTAATTTCTAAAGAAAGTTGTTCATCTTCTTTCTTTTCTGGATTAACTTTGAGTACGAACATTTCATTTAGATTCGTACAACTTATATTTACTCCATCCTTACTACAATTCTTAGCTCCCTGTACTATTGTAAAGTCCTCAATGGCCTTACCTTTAGGGTTTTCAGGACTCTTCTTTATTACATTATAAGTATTGTTGCCTAGCTCATCAGATAGCAAATAAGTACTTCCATCTAAATACTCTAGCTCTATGCTGGCAAAGGACGATGGTCCTTGAAGGGAAATACTCTTCTTACCAAACTCGCTAAAAGAACATTTAATTAACATTCCTGAGATCGCACACCCTTTAGTATCCCCATCTAAATTGAGACCGGAAAGATTCTCTAGCTTCATTGAAGTTATAACATTAATTACTTTATCTTTTGTAAAAGAGCTCTTATCAACTTCAACAAGCCTAATTGATGTTGCATCAAAGATAGACTTTATGGCCAAACCTAGAGCATCAATTTGTGAACTATCTAAAGTATCTAGACCATTTAAACACTGCTTGTGTTGAGAAAGAAAAAGAGACTGATCAAAGCAAGGTAAGACATCATCTTTGGGATAAAAGCCATCACTATTAGCAATTGTTCCTACCCTTTTGTTCTTAGCAAAGAAATTATTTAAAACGTCATTAAATACTTTAAACTCTTCTGCTGAAGAAGATTTTTCGAGATCCTTAATATCAACATTTAAAATAAGTTTTACACCAGAATCAGTTCCAATAGATTGAAAACCTATTTTCTTATAGAAATCTTTTTGAGAATCTGCAAAGTCTTCTACATTAACACTACTCTTAATATAGCTGTGTAATTCAGAAGTCATTTTCTCTAAAACTTGTTGATGACAGCTACTTGCTGCCATTGAAGTTGTGTTAATAAATAGAAATAGGAATGCTCCTAAGAAAACTCTCATGCATAACTTATCGGAATATTCAGGTATTTTATTTAGAAAAAAGGCCTCTAATTTAGAGGCCTTAAGTATTTGAAATAATTATTTTGTTACATTTGGATCCATTGCATCTCTAACACCATCACCAATCAAAATCAGTAGAAAAAGTGTTATAGCAAGAGCCAATCCAGGAAACACAGCTAGCCACCAAGCAATCGTAAAGTTCTTTTGGGCCTGAGCAAGTAACTCTCCCCATGAAGGAGTAGGAACTGGAAGACCAAAACCAAGGTAATCAAGCTGGGCCAATGCCATAATCCCACCAGAAATTGTAAACGGTGAGAAAGTAATTATCGGTGATAGAGAGTTAGGAAGAATGTGTTTAAAGATAATTCTTGTATTACTAGAACCCATACCGTGAGCGGCCTCAACGAATTCCTTCTTTCTATTCTTTAAGAACTCACCACGAACATATAAACTTACTCCAACCCATCCAAATACACTTGAAATAATTACTAGTATAGTCATGGAAGCGCCGAATATATCAATTAATATGATCATTAATAAGAACGCCGGAATTGTACTAAAGACTTCAACCCCTCTTTGAAAAATTAAATCAAAGAGACCACCGAAATATCCACTAACACCTCCAAAGACTATTCCTATAAAGAAAGAAATCAACCAAACAGCCACAGAGAATAGAATACTATACTTAAACCCATAGAGAATTCTTGTGAAAACATCACGACCTCGATCATCTGTTCCCATAATATTCTCAGCACTAGGCTTAGAAGGATAAGTATCTACACGATTGTTACTTTCATTAGGATTCCACTTAATTATAGGCCAGATTGCAGAGTCATCAGCAGATAATTCTAACTGTCTATAATTCATAATAAGGGTATTATTCTTTCCAAACTCTGTTGGATGATAGTCCTTAAAAACAGGAAAGTAGCTCTTACCCTTATAGTTTAAATATAGAGGTTCACTATTTGCAATCATTGGAGACGCAATAGTAAGAAAAAGAGAAAAAAGAAAGATAACACTTGCAATACATGCAGGCTTATTACTCTTATACTTTCTCCATCTCTTTAGAGTTATTTCATTTTCAATATAACGTTCAATCATGAGAAATCTATCCTTGGATCAACTAGAACATAACAAATATCACTTATCAGGTTTCCAACAAGCATCACAATAGAAGAGAAGAACATCAGGCACATAAGTACATTGTAATCTCTAGATAGAAGTGATTGATAACCTAAAAGTCCTAAACCATCTAATTGGAAAATTGTTTCAATTAGAAGGGAGCCGGCCAAGAAGACACCAATGAATGACCCTATTCCAGTTGCAATAGGAATAAGTGCATTTCTAAGTGCATGCTTTAAGTAAACAACTCTTTCACTAAGTCCTTTTGCTCTAGCAGTTCTAATGTAATCTTTTTTAATTTCTTCAAGAAGCGAGTTCTTCATTAAAAGAGTTAGAACAGTAAATGAACTAATCATGTAGGAAATAAGCGGTAGAACAAAGTGATGGAGCCTATCAATAACCTGCTCCATAAAAGTCATGCTGTCATATCCATCAGAGTATAACTCTCCAACAGGGAACCACTCATAAAAGCTTCCCCCAGCGAAGAATACGATCAAAACAATACCAAGCATAAAGCCAGGAATAGCGTACATAATTGACAGTGTAACACTTGTGAACAAGTCAAAGCCTGTTCCATTTTTAATTGCTTTCAAAATCCCTAACGGAATACATATAAGATAGGAAAGGATCAAGGATGCTATACCGAACTGAATGGAGACAGGGAACTTACTTGTAACTACATCAAGTGCAGGCTCCTCATAAGTAAAACTCTCTCCAAAGTCCATGCTCGCAATATTTTTAAGCCATAAACCATATCTAACGTACCAAGGCTTATCAAAACCATATTGCTTTTTAAGTGCTTCAATAACTTCTTCACTAACAGCATTTTCTTTATTAGATCCAGAATTTCCAGCAGCTGATGCTCCATCAGCACCAACGCCACCAAATCTCAATTGTTGTATTTTTTGCTCAATCGGACCACCTGGTGCTGCATTAATAATACCAAAGTAAATAATGGTAATACCAAGCAAAACAGGAATCATCAGCAAGACTCTTCTTAAGATATATTTTAACAACTTCTACTCCTAATCAACTTCAACATAGAGGGCACCGAGAGTGCCCAATTAGAATTTTACTTCGTTATCCACCAGTAGTTTAAACCAACCTGGAACTTATAAGTGTCCTTCTCACGAGACATTCTTTTTGTATGTCCGTAGAATCTATATTTTTCATTGAAGAAGAATGCGTAAGGAACATCTTCAGCAATTAATTTATACACTTCTTTTAAAATTTTGATTCTAGCATTTTGATCAAGAGTAACTCTTGCTTCGTCAATTAGCTTATCAACTTTTGGGTTCTTGTAAGAAATAAAGTTAGAACCAGCTGCTCCTGCAGAATCAGAGTGCCATACCTGCTTAGGGTCCCAATCAATTGATCCACCAGACCATGCAAGCCTAACGGCTTCGAATGATCTCTCATCAAGTTTTTTGATGAATGTGTTCCATTCTACGAATTTAATATTAACGTCAACACCAGCTCTTTTGGCATCTTCTTTGTAGATTGTTAAGTACTTAACAAATTCCTTATTAGGCTCAAGAATAGTAAATGACATATTTACTCTCTTACCATTAATCATCTTGTCTAGAATTCCATCTTTGTTAGTATCTGCCCACCCCTGCTTTCTTAACAACTTAAGTGCTTTCTTTGGATCAAAAAGAATTGGCTTAACATCAGAGTTTGCATAGATAGATTGTCTATAAATTGGCCCCGTCGCAGGAAGAGACATTCCAAAACGAAACTTCTTAATCATCTTATCTCTATCTAATAAGTGATAAAGAGCAACCCTTACATCCTTTTCTTTAAATAGATCATTATTAAGGTTCCAACCAATGAACCCGTATCCAGTAGGGGCCTTATTTTGAGTCTTTACTTTGAAAACTGACTTACCCCATTTAGGTCCGCTAGTCTTCTTTTGATATTCTTCAACAGTAAGTGAGTTAAAGTCTAGATCACCTTTTTGAAGTCTCTGAATTGCAACAGTACCATCTTTAACGAATCTCATTAAAATGCTACCAAAGTTATTTTCACCAGCTCTAATCTTATCGTTAATTCCCCACCACTTCTCGTTACGAGTAAGAGTTAGGTTTTTTCCTCTCTTATATTTAGTCAGTATGTATGGACCTGTACCAACTAAAGTCTTATTCAATTTCTTCTTTTGTTTTTTAGAAGGATTTTCATAAATATGCTTTGGAAGAATCGCTAAGCCTGCAACAACATCAAAGTTTTTGAAGTACTTTTTCTTAGCTACAAATTGAATTTTATTTTTTCCAATAATTGTAGCTGAAGCGATATTCTCGTAATAAGGCTTTTGGTGAGCTGTTTTATACTTATTGTCAGGATCAACAATAGCATCAAATGAAAACTTTACGTCTTCAACTGTTAAAGGCTTTCCATCGTGCCAAGTCACTCCATCTCTTATTGTAAAAGTATATGTAGTTCCATCTTCAGAAATTTCCCAGCTAGAAGCTAGAACAGGTTGCCACTCATAAGTATCAGCATTTCTATCTGCTAGGCCTTCAATGATGTAAGCTTGTACAGAAGAAGCGTAAGCATCTGTTGAAGATAGAGGATTTAAAGTCGTTGGACCCATACCCAAGTTGTACTTAAACATTCCACCTTTTGCTGCTGCAGGATTTCCTACTGCTAAAGTTGAAAGTGAAAATAGTGTTAGCAAGAATGTTGCTAAAATTGTCTTAGTCGAAACCATGATTATTCCTTTGCTATATTTGGCGTGCAAATCATACAAAATCTTGACTGAAATGTTAAGGTACAAGTGTCATAAACGCGCTAACAGCGCAATTTTTATAGAGTTCTGCTATTTCTTGAAAAATAGCCTAGGGTCGAGTGACCAGCGATCCATAGAAAGGTTTTCATCGGTAATTCTATATTTTTCCAACTTGAAGTCAATTTCGTTAAGTCTGACTTCCAAGCCTTTGTAATTTCTAAGTGCGACAATCCTATCTTCCTCAAGCAAGGCCAACTCATCGCGCCATTGGGCCTCTAACTTATCCCTCAAGACTTTATATCTTTGATTGATCGCGTCAGACTTTTCAATATGCGCATCGAGTTGTTTTCTTCGCTGCATCATTTTCCCTTGAATTGCTAAACGCTTTTTCACAAGAATTTCCATGAGCTGTCGGCCCATTTTGATATTATTTTCGAGATCTTTACTAAAGAAATTTAGGTACATTCCATAGCCTAAGCTAAGTTGTCTGAGACAGTCTTCAATATTTGGAACTTTTAAGAGTAAGTAATCAGAGCTCTTTCCCGCTACATATGCTTTACAGTGAAAATTCGGATTATGTTCTTCCCAAAATTCAACTCTGTCCTTCTTATTCAAATATTTCACATTATCGAAATCAACCTTAACTCTCACAAGGTTAGCTTCTGAGGTAATTCTAGAAACTCTTCCAGCGAATGAACCCGTATCACTAAGAACCTTAGTTTCAGCAAAAGCATTCATGCAAAATAGAGTTAATAAGAAATTAAATAATACAATCCTCATAGTATCATTATGACAGAATTCAATTTTTTCCTACAGGGGGTAATTATCTCTTAGGCTTTTGTAAAATAATACTCGAAGTGAACTCTTTCATATGTAAAGGTTCTTCATAATTTAGGATACGTAAATCAGGAAACATGGTTAAAAGCTCTCCCTCACGTAGTAGATACTTATCTTCATACTTCTCATTTCCAGCAATCGTTTTTTGCCTCTTAGTATGACTCTCGTAAATTAGTATTCCGCCTGGTTTTAACCATTCTACCAGCTTCTTATTAAGCTTTCTGTCTACGTAGTAGAAAACTAATATGGCATCGTATAACTCTCCTTCAGAGTTAAAGTCCTCCATAGAAGAGACAACTGTATTAATTCTGATCCCATACTCATTTGCCAATTTTCGAGCTTTTCGTACTGCCACAGCAGAAATATCAACTCCTGTTATATTATAACCTTTACGTGCTAGAAAAACGGCATTACGACCTTCACCCATTCCAACATCTAATACTTTTGCCGCAAAAGGGATATAGGTATAGTTTTCAGAAAGAAATTTAGCAGGAGCTTTACCATAGAGATAATCATCTCCAGAAAACTTCTTATCCCAAAAAGTCTGACTCTCTTTATTTTTTCTCACGCCTGAGAGAAGCTTATATCTGTTGCCAGAAATAGCTTCTCGGGCAAGAGCTGAAAATGTGAAAAAGAAAGCTATAAGAATTATTTTAAACATGAATATATTTTAACTTGAACTGACGTCATTTAAAACATCATCAGAAATTTCCTCAAAAGAGTCCTCTATTGAATTCTCAAAGAAATTAGGTTCAACTTCCTCATCATTCATTTTAACAGACATAGAATCAAGTTCGTCACTAGATACTGTCGACTCTCCTTCTAGATATAACGCTAAAAGGTCGTATTTTTTCTTTAAGGACTTTACAAAGAAATGAACTCTATCATCAACAGTCTGAGGCATGTCCTCAGTAGAAGTCAGATACCATTCCATTTTATCAACGGCCTCATAGAAATCAGTGAGTGCTACAATTAGCTCTGTACTTAAAAACTTGAGATCACCAATTTGAACATTTTTAAATCTTGAACGAAATACTGCAGGGAAATGACTTCGGGTACGTTTGAGTGAATACATTGTAAGATATTCAACTTCTCTATCTCTTATACGCTCGAATAGATTCTTTGCATCAAGTCTAATTAAAGTGACTAGTCTTGAAACTAATTCTTCCTGACTGATATTCATACCTTATTTCCCACATCAGAAGGAAGTTTAGATCTAACTCCTCCTGGCCAGTTTGATTTTGTTTTACGATCTTCATAAATTGAAATCGCAATTAACTTAACAGTTTCTTCTATATTAACTGGTAATGAAAAATAGTGATAGGACTTAGTTCTAAATCCCCTACTTGCAATATCGGCCATCTCAAAACTTGAAATATCAAAAAGGCAGAACTTTTTATTTAAAACCATATAATCTATATAAGTTTTTCGCGCGACTAGAAAATTTCGATATTTAGTGAAATCACTATTTACAGAAACAATATACTCACGGCTATTGTGCTTTATTTCTTTTAAATCCTTTGGAGAAATAGGCACTAGAGATATTCCATAACCTTTAAACATGGTTGCCATATGAAAGTAGAACTCTGGTAGTTGATCACTGAGTTTTAAAAAGAAGATGAATATTTCCCTAGATGAGTTTATCATATATGACTTTTCGATCATTACTCCATTTTTATTAGCATTGCGTACCTGATCGATATAGACAGGAATCTTTTGCCCTTTTAGAAGTTAACAAATTAAGAAAATCTTTACTCTGAGTCTTTAATAATTTACCGATATTAAATAGAACCAATATTTTAAGGAAGAATATGCAAAAGAAATCGGTATTCAAAATACAATCACAAATTATTATCCTAGTGTCATTACTTACCGTGTTTCAACTAGTAATCTGTGTTGTTAGTTTCTACGGAATAAATGCTATAAATACCGATTTGGATATCGTCTTTACTAAAAGACTACCTGCCATAAATAATTTGGTCCAAGCTGATAGAGACTTCCAACAGGCACTTGTTGCGGAAAGAACTCTTTTGCTTGAAAATATTTCAGAGAAAACTAAAGCCTCACAAATTACAGATTATTTAAAAAATAGAAAGCAGGTTATTGATAGATTTAATATTTATGAAAAATTAGCAACATCAAATAAAGAAAAAGATCTTATTAAAGAGTTTAAAGCTAATTATGAATCATGGGCCCAAGTAAGTGATAAGAAACTTGGTATCTCTAAAGGCGGGATGAAGTTTAGCGGTTCGGCGGCCATCGAGGACTCACTAAATATAGTCGGAAAGAGCTTTGAAGCTTCTAGAGATCAGATGGATAAACTTCAAGAAATTATATTAAAGTTTGCTGACTTTGAATTCACATCAGCGCAAAAAGAATTTAAAAATACTATTATATTACTAGCTTCCATTGTTCTTGGTTGTTTTGCATTAACTGTAATTCTCTCTTTTGTCTTTATTAGATCAATAAATAACAAAATTAGAGCGACAATCGCCAATGTTAGTAAAGAAAGTGATTTACTAACTAGTATCTCAAAAGACTTAAGTCAAAAGGCCACTCAATTAGCATCTTCGTCACAACAACAATCAGCTTCTGTTACTGAAACTTCATCCTCTCTTCATGAAATTTCACAAATGGTAAAGAAGAATACTTCAACAGCTGTCGAAAGTGCGAATCTTGTAAATGAGGGAAAGAGAGAACTTGATAGAGGTATAAAGATGATCTTTGATCTTGCTGAAAAAGTAAAAGAGATCAATAAAGCCTCAGATGAATTAATTGGTAAAGTGGACCATAATCACCAACGCTTTGAAGAGATTCTCGGTGTTTTTAATAATGTTCAAGAAAAAACAAGTGTTATCAATGACATTGTTTTCCAAACGAAGCTACTTTCTTTTAATGCCTCAGTTGAAGCTGCGAGAGCTGGAGAACATGGAAAAGGTTTTTCTGTAGTTGCAGAAGAGGTTGGAAATTTAGCACAAATGAGTGGTAAATCTGCCAATGAAATTGCCGAATTATTGGAAGGCAGCCTAAGTAATGTTTCATCAATTATTTCAAATTCAAAAGAAGAAGTTAACTCTTCAGTAAAGAAGAATGAAGCTATTATAGATCAAACATTAAAAATATCTTCTGATTGTGAGAAGATCTTAAAAGAAATCGATCAAATGTTTATGAAAGTTACAAATTCTACCAATGAAATTGCAACAGCTTCTAAAGAACAAAGTAGTGGTGTCGGTGAAATCAATACCGCTGTTCAAGAAATTGATACAGCTAACCAGCTCACAACAAATAATGCAAATAAAGTTGAAGAAGATTCGATTAGTCTTTCTGAGGTTGCAGTTAATTTAGAAGATAATTTAATAGAACTTAGAAAACTAGTAGCATAAACAAAAGGTACCCTGTAGACGATTTTTTTAAACTCTTCTATTTTATGGCCTAAGGGTACCAATTAGTTTTGAGTTGATTTTCCTAGCTAGAGAGAGGGAAAGTCAGGTAATCAAACTCGGTTTTTTTGGTGTCTCTGATTTACATCCTGTAAGTCATTAACTTGACCTCTTTACTACTATGTCTCCATCCGTAGAAACTTCACAAAGTGGTCTTTTCATCATCCGTGATACTCTCGAATTATCATCCTTGATAATTCATACATTCTACTAAGCAAGCCTGATGCCAACTTTAAAAAGTGGTTTTCAGCTACTTGACGCACTTAGGTGACAACTTGCCCCTACGTCACATAGGGGCACTCTTAACTCTGTTATGATTTCAGTTGATTAGTCATCGCCAAATTGTCACTGGTAGTACTACTGTCGAAATTTATCAAACTTACATTCTCTGGCCAAACCAAATACCAGAAACTTGCAAGGAGTGTATTAAGGTTAAGTACATAAATCTAATTTAAATAGTTGAGATAACTAAGAAAAAGAGGTGTCAAAAACAACCAGGTTAAGACAAAATTTTGACTCTTAACCATTTCTTACAATGAAAATTGTCTACTATTTCTTTCGAACCAAAAGTAGATACAGGAAGAATGGCCCACCTAAAAGCGCGGTCATTACTCCGACAGGTAATTGCGTTTCACTCATAATATTGCGAGCAATTAAGTCACACAACATTAAGAGACATCCACCCAAAACGAAAGTACTCGGAATTAACTCCTGATGCTTAGATGAAAAAATCTTCTTAGAAATATGAGGACCGACTAAACCAATGAAGCCAATTGGCCCACATTCGGCCACAACTGCAGCAATAATGAGTGAGTTTAGAAAGTACAAAGATCTTCTAAGCTTCGTAACATCAACTCCTCTAGAGATGGCCAGATCATCCCCTAAAAAGAGAATATTCAATTGAGAGGCCTTAGTTATAGAAAAAATCAAAGCTGCCACTGCAAATGGTGCAAGTCTTATTGGAGCACTATAACCAACAACATCGAGCCCTCCCATTAGCCAACGAACCATCAATAGAGCATCCCTTTCATGACCTAGAAACTGTATAAAGAGTATAAGACTAGAACAAAGCATTGAGATAACAATTCCACTTAATAAGAGCGTATGCGTCTCGACCCTGCCTCTTGTTCTTGCAAGCCCATATACAAAAGCTACACAGCTAAGAGCTCCCAAAAAACTAAATAAAGTTACACCGTTAAAAAATGTATAAGTGTAACTCAGTCCAAGAACGAGATAGAAGGCCGCTCCTAAAGATGCTCCACTAGCAACACCTAAAGTATATGGTGTAGCAAGAGAGTTTCTAAACATAGCTTGAAATAAAAGCCCACTTAAAGAGAGAATACCTCCAACCATGAAGGCCGTAAAAACCCGAGGAAGTCGAATATTTAGAATGACTTCATTAAACATTTGCGTTCCAAACTGAATCTCCCCAGGGCCTATTGCTATAGAGAGAATAAATACAAGCATTGTAACGAGGCTTAAGATTAGTAATTTAATTTTCATCAAATACCCTTGGAACTACAAACTGAATATTCTTTTGCGGATGGATAGTTAATGAAAACTCTTTATCAAATAATTTATCTAAAAGTTGATTACTAATCATTTCTTTAGGAGATGAGTCAAAAAGAACAGACCCGTTTTTCATTCCCATAACTCTAGAGCTATTTAGGAGTGAAGTATTTATATCATGGGAGACCATAATGACTGCCATCTCCTCTTTTAAAGAAAAGATTATTTCATTAACTTCATCCTGGTGCTTTGGATCTAAGTAGCTTGTTGGTTCATCAAGAAGTAGTAATCGAGGATTCTGAAAAATAGAACTAGCAATAAAAACTTTCTGCCTCTCTCCTCCACTTAATGTAGTCATAGATCGACTTTTGAGATGAACTAAGTTAAATCTCTCTAATATTTCATGGGCCCTATCTATTTCTTCGGGAACAAGTCCTCTAAAATTATCAAGATGAGGAAAGTAACTCATTTCCATAAAGTCCCAAACACTATAGTCAGCATGAATTTCGAGAAACTGAGGAACATAGGATACAGAGGTGGCCAATTCTTTTTGAGAAATATCAATAATTGATCTATCAAGTATCCTAGCTTCTCCACTAAAGTTTCTATAAATGCCACAGAGAGATTTTATGAGTGTTGATTTTCCTGAACCATTAGGCCCTAGGATCGTTAAGAACTCATTCTCTTTCAGATCAAAAGAAACATTCTCTAAGATAGTATTGTTACCTAAAGAAAGAGATAAGTTATTTACCTTTAACATTTACTAATCCCATTTGGTTAAAGAGTTCTTTTGCAATTCTTCCTACTCTAGGACCAGGAATAAAGAGGTAATCTCCTACAAGAGAAATATAACGAGTAGGTGTCTTCATTTTTTTAAACATTTTCTCCCAAGCTTCTTTAGAACTTTGCAACTTTGCTGGAGTCACTTTATCAAAAATCTCAACAACATAATCGACCTCATTCATAAGAAGTCTCTCTCTATCTAATTGAGGATAAGCTATATTAGAATTTTCAAAAATATTCGTAATCCCCATTTTTACAAAGATATCATTATAGAAATTATCACTACCAGCAACATGAGCACTTAGAACCTCGCCTCCTTTTATGGAAGCTCCAATAACAAGTAGAATTTTAATTTTGCCTTTTAGCGGTTCCACTCTCTCAAGATCAGAATTCATTTTTTGAATCAATTCCTTTCCCCTACTTTGAACCTTAAACTCTTTGGCCAGTATATTAATTGCTTCAAATATATCTTCAAGTCTTTCGTGCTTTATAGAAACTACTTTAATTTTCATATTGCTAAAGCTTGAAATTGAGCTTGTCTTTGTACTCGCACTCAAAAGAACTAAGTCAGGTCTAAGAGTTAAGATCTTTTCATAGTTAAGATCAATTGACGTTCCTATTTTATTTTTCTTACAGACATCATTATCAAAAAAGCAATACCTACTCACTCCGATCACTTTCTCCTCTAATCCTAAACTAATAAGTATTTCTGTTATGCTAGGAACAGTAGAGACTACTCGTTCGTAGGAAAAGGTAGCACTAGAAAAAAGAAAGAAAAATATTCCAAGAATTTTAATCATAATTCAGTATACCTAATTACTCAGTGAGTTCAAATTTGAACTCTAATTCTATATGACTATTAATAGAGTCATTATTAGTCACTCTTTCATACTCGCTGGCAAGTGCCGCTTCTCGTGCAGCTTCATCTAAACGTTCATAACCACTAGAGCTTAGCAGTTCAGATCGAATCGCTCGTCCATCATTGCCAACAATGACTTTCAACAAGACCACTCCTTCTTCTCGAAACACTCTGGATTTACGCGGATATTTTGGAATAATCTTATTTAAAACCTTTGCCTCTACACTTGCCTGTTCAACTTCTAAATTCTTTAAAGGAACAGATTTCTTAGTATTCTCTTTAGAGATACTCTTTTTCTTCATAGGCTTTAATATTTTCTTCTTTTTTTTTATTTCTCTAAAGGAGACTTTCACACTAGATTTCTTTGAGGAAAAGCTCGTCAAAACTGACGAACTTTCAACAGATGAGCGAACAAAGATAAAACTATGTCCTACTAACGAGATAAAAGATGAAATCAAAACTATACGTAAATTCAAATATTAAATTTCCAGGTTAAATTGAAGTTAATACCAGGTGTTCCATAGCCATAAACTTGCTCGTACTTTCTATCAAAGAGATTTCCTACTTTAAACAATACTTTATCATCAACTCCAAGTTCATAAGAAAATCTCAGATCTACCAGAAAGTATGACGACAGAACAATAGTATCAAAGTCACTATTTTCTCTTTCTCCAACATAAGAGAAATCAACAATACTATTAAACTTTTCAAATCCATTCCAACCTAAACTTGCATTATATTTTTGCCTTGGTCTTCGTGGAAGGTACTGACCTTCTTTTCCAGTCGAGTTATTTATTGCACTTAATAGAGTTGTTCCTACTTTCCAATCAAAAGAGCGGCTTTCACCAAAGTAGTTTAATTCAAATCCCTCTATGTCTGCTTTAGATATATTTTCATACCTATTAGAAACTGAATCAAAATCAATAATATTATCGTAATTGTCATTAAAGTAAGTCAGCTCAAATTTTGAAGAAAGAATAAATTGTGTGATAGAAAGATCAAAACTCTCACTTTGAGTAGGACTTAGAGCGGTATTACCGAAATTACTATATAGCTGATATAAACTTGGAGACTTAAAACCTGTTGAAGCATTTATCTTTAAATCCGTTTTCTTAAATACTGGATATGAAGCTCCAATTTTCCAGACAACTCTATAAGAATAAGTACTTTCATTTGTCCAGCGCACACCACCATGTAAACTAAGCTTCTGGAACTTACCATGAGCATCTAGATAGCCTGCTACTGACTCAAAGTTTTTCTTATTATCAATTGTACCAATGCTTGCTTTAGTCTTCTCGTACTCAAAGCCATTTAACAATGTTAGTGCCTTACTGAGAACAAAAGGGTTCTCCAACTCAACCTTATTAACCTTAGAAACTAATCGTGATAAAGAAAATGAATTCGAAAGTCTATCAGACTTATTATGAGAGACTTTAAGTTTGGGCTCCCACACTTTCGTTGCCTTATACTTGTAAAAAAGACTTGAAATGGTTTGTGCATCTCTACCCACATAATCAAGTTTATCGGCCGTCGACGCATCAAAATCACTTTCAGCCTTAACGGATCGAATGCTAAGAGAAAGCTCATCTTTGGTTGATATCGATGTTGTCGCCTTAAATGAGGCAGTTAAGTTATTATAACCATCCTTTTCGGCCATAATAACTCTATCTTCATTATAAGATGAAATTCCTTCTACATCTTGAAAACTCAGACCCATAGAGTAGTCCACTCGCTTCCCAGAGTTTCTTGCGCTAAAGCTTGCTCTTTTATTTTTAAAACTTCCGTAACTTACTGAACCTAAGGCCTCTTTTGTTCCTTTAGGATTTTTCGTCGTTATATTAATCACACCGGCCATTGCATCTGAGCCGTAGAGAACACTTTGAGAACCTTTTAAAATTTCAACTTTCTCTACATTTGATAGGTCAATATGATCTAGAACTGATCCACCACCAACAGAGCTCTTGTCATTGTATTCAACTCCATCAATAACAATTAAAGTAAAGCTTGAGTCTGCACCGCGAAGAAAAAGTGACGTAGACTTCCCGTAACTCCCATTTGAATTTACAAAGAGTCCACTTTTCTTCTCTATTAAGTCTGCTAAATTTGTAGTTTGAGATTTCTCAATTTCTTCGAGATCAATGACTTGAACATTACTAGTTGTCTCATCATAAGATCTTTCAATTTTTTCTGCTGTTACTGTAACTGACTGTTTACCAAAGACTGAAAAACTGCTCATTAGTGCAAACACTACAATTCTTTTTGACATGATTCCTCCCAGGGATAGATTAGAACAATATGTAGGATCGGACTTAGACTTATGTCATCACCGTTGCCGGACAGCACTAGATTCTCACTAGTTTCACTAAATATTGTTATTTTATTTCTACAATCTTAATATGCGGGCCAATTTAATCAACTATTTTGTAATAAGGCCAATTCTTCCTTTCCACTTAGATAATAATTTCCTATAAATTGGTTATGAAAAATGAATTAAAAGAATACTTCGTACTCCCTCAGGCCATGTTCTTTATGTATAGCTCAAGAGCAGGAATGGACCCAAATGATATGCTTACTAAGCTTCAAATGACCCATGAAGACCTCTACCCTAAATTAGGAGGCTATGCACTTGAGAGAAAACAATATATGTCACTACTCTACAAGGCCGGAAATAGAAAAAGTGAAGTTTATCTAGAGAAAGACAAAGAAGACTTACTTAGAAGTATAGAAACTTCCGAGCTCATTGCTGAGCTCGAACGTAGAACAAGAAACTAAAGAGTCGTTCCTATTCTCCATGGTCTAAAGTGAAACTTTTCCTGTGACCATGGATAAACCATACTGAACCAAACAAACATTGCTCTACCGCGAACGTGTCCAAATGGAACAAATCCCCAATACCTAGAGTCACTTGAGTAATCTCTATTATCACCCATTACGAAGAAGCTATCTTTAGGAACTGTAACTTTTTCAATATTTAAATGATACGGCATAGAATTGTTAACAGCGGTAACAAATTTCTTCTCACCTAAAGTAACTTCTTCAAACTCGATATTTTTCTTATCAAACTTATCATCGAAGAGGTCAATATACTTACTCTTATCAACAGCTCTTGTTTCAACTAGCTTACCATTAAGATAGACTTTGTTATTATAAACTTCAATCTCATCACCTGGTACACCAATCACTCTTTTTACAAAGAGTATATTTCTATCTTTTGGATATCTAAAAACTATAATTTCCCCTCTTTCTGGATGGCTTGGCGTTGTAATATACCAAGGGTCACCAAATAAATCAGAGTAAGGAACCTTTAAACCATAAGACATTTTGTTAACTAAAATAAAGTCACCAATCGCATTGGTAGGTAGAAGTGATCCGGAAGGAATATGATTTGGCTCAAAGAATGTAGACTTAAAAGCAAAGACACTAACAATAATATAAATCCACGAAAGGATTTCTTTTTTAATTTTGTTTAACTTTTCAACCGAAGGATCGATTACAACATCTTGATTATTATCTTCCATTTCTATTATCACCTTTAAAAATATTCTGGCTTATTTTAATGTATTTGGAGATATTAGTCACTTTATAAAAAGTCTATCTTTTCAACAACTTAAGCAATTACTTTCTTCAGAACCACCTTCGTGATTTCTTTTGTGAAGCTAAATTTTTTATTTAGAGCAAGCATTGGAAGATTTGAAGCATCATTCATCGTAGAGATATATTCAATACCTCTATCTTTACATGCTAAAGTTGCTTCTTGCTTTAAAGCAAAACCTATCCCTAGCCCGTGAAACTTCTTTCTTACTCCGGTGAGCATAACTGAGGCCTTAGAAGCATCCAACGCAACTGTACACATTCCGGCCAATTCATCATTATAGTATGCGACAAAGCTTAGAGAACTATCTAACTTCGAGTTATCAATTATCTCTCTAAAGTGATCATAACTAAGTTCTTCCATTGGAAACTCAGCAGGAATCAATTTTACGAGCTCTCGATCTAAGTGGTAAAACTTTATAAAATTCTCATCACAACAAAGAAATTTCTCAAATGATTCAAATCGAATCAAGTCATTATCTAGTTCAACTTTCTTATAAAGCTGAGGGTTCATATAAGAACGCCATAACCTAGACTCTTCTTGCATTGATAAAGACTTATAAAAGTCCAACTTCCATTTTTCATCTTCGTAAACAGCTGCTGATAATTCTTTTTGTGGAAAATTCGATATACTAAAATCGTAGAGTTTCTTAAGTGTCGCCACATTCCGATAGTCAGCTCTTGCCCAAATATTAATTATTTTTGTAGAGTTACTTGCAAAAGGATGATCCATAAACCTGATGCAACAAACAAGTTCTCCATTGTCTTCAATATGCGAATACGAACAATTATATTTCTTCTCTATTCTTTTGAAGTTTTGAAGAAAACTTGGGAACTCTTCATCAAAATACTTATTATCTAAACTTACTACTTTATAAATATCTTCAAGATCTTCTATTGTCGAATTAACCAGTTTCACAAATCACATCTCTCCGAAAAAAAGGGCCACAGAAGTGGCCCCTTATTTAGATAAAATTTAGTAATGAATTACATCATTCCTGGCATTCCGCCCATTCCACCCATTCCACCTGGCATTCCAGCAGGAGCGGCATCATCTTTAGGAAGATCAGCAATCATTGTTTCTGTTGTAAGCATTAGTCCCGAAACAGAAGCTGCATTTTGAAGTGCAGATCTAGTTACCTTTGTTGGATCAATAATTCCAGCAGCAACAAGGTCTTCGTACTTGTCAAGTCTTGCATTATAACCGTAAGTAACATCACCTTTAGTTCTAACATCATTAACCACTACTGAACCTTCAAGTCCTGCATTGATCGCAATTTGTCTTAATGGCTCTTCAACAGATCTCTTAACAATCTTAATACCAAAAGTTTCTTCAGCATTTGATCCTTCAAGACCTTCAAGAACAGTTGCAGCATGAACTAAAGCAGCTCCACCACCAACAACAATTCCTTCTTCAACAGCAGCTCTCGTTGCATTTAATGCATCTTCAACTCTGTCTTTCTTTTCTTTCATTTCTGACTCAGTTGGTGCTCCAACATTAATTACAGCAACTCCACCTGAAAGCTTTGCAAGTCTTTCTTGTAGTTTTTCTTTGTCATAGTCAGAAGAAGTTTCTTCAATTTGTTTTTGAATAGTTGCAACTCTTGCATCAACAGCATCTTTATCACCAGAACCATCAACGATAGTTGCATTTTCTTTATCAATAGTGATTTTCTTAGCAGATCCTAGGTGAGCAACGTCAGCAGTTTCAAGAGTCATTCCTAATTCTTCAGAAATAACTGTTCCACCAGTAAGTGTTGCAATATCTTTTAACATTTCTTTTCTTCTATCACCAAATCCAGGAGCTTTAACAGCACAAACATTAAGTGTTCCTCTTAGCTTATTAACAACTAAAGTTGTTAAAGCTTCACCTTCAACATCTTCAGCAATAATAAGAAGCGGTCTAGAAGCTTGAACAACTTTTTCAAGTACTGGAACAAGTTCTTTCATGCTTGCAATTTTCTTGTCAGTGATAAGAATTAATGGAGAATCAAAGTTAACTTCCATTTTCTCTGGATTAGTTACGAAGTATGGAGATAGATAACCTCTATCAAATTGCATACCTTCAACTACATCAAGTGTAGTCTCAGCAGTCTTAGACTCTTCAATAGTGATAACACCATTGTTTCCAACTTTTGCCATCGCTTCAGAAATTAGAGTTCCAATTTCTGTATCGTTATTTGCAGAGATAGTACCAACTTGAGCGATCTCTTCAGAAGACTTAACTTCCTTAGACATTTCTTTTAGCTTAGTAATAATTTTCTCAACTGCAATATCAACACCTCTTTTAAGGTCCATTGGATTATGACCAGCAGTAACTAACTTGATCCCTTCTCTGTAAATGGCCTGAGCTAGAACTGTTGCAGTAGTCGTACCATCCCCTGCATCTTCGTTAGTTTTTTGAGCAACTTCTTTAACCATTTGCGCGCCCATATTTTCAAAGTTGTTCTCTAGCTCAATTTCTTTTGCTACAGAAACACCATCTTTAGTAATATGAGGAGCACCAAATGACTTTTGAATGATTACGTTACGACCTTTTGGCCCTAGAGTAACTTTAACAGCGTTTGCTAAAGTATTAACTCCATTAAGGATTAGTGTTCTTGCGTCTTCGCTATATTTTAATTCTTTTGCCATGATATATTCTCCTAAAAGTTAAATTTTAATTATTGTAAAACACCAAGTAGGTCATCTTCTTTCATTATAAGAAAGTCGTTTCCTTCTACTTTTACATCTGTTCCAGCATACTTTCCGAAAAGAACTTTATCTCCGGCCTTAACTTCAAGTGCTCTAAAAGATCCATCTTGGTTTCTATAACCTGGACCAACAGAAATAACTTCACCTTGAATTGGCTTTTCAGCATGGTTGTCTGGAATAATAATTCCACCAGCAGTCTTAGTTTCTTCACCTAGTCTTTTCACTAACACTCTGTCTTGTAGTGGTCTTACTTGCATAGTTCCTCCTTAAGGTTCATATCTTTAATTATTTGTTTTTATTAAATTTACTAGTCAAAAATAATAGCGATTGAACCACTGTCAAGGGTGTATCGTCAAAATTATTTCAAATATTTTAGTGAGACTAACACTTAGTCACTTAAAGCGTTGTAAACACATACAAAAACGCAACGCAAGATTTATGACAAAGGCCGTAAAACCCCACTAATTCTAGCTTTTTTCGAGGTCATTTTTTAAAAATATATTTTTCTTAGGCCTAAGAGGTACTTAATAGATCGGGATTCAAAATAGAAATTTAGAAATTTGCTCCAACATTCTAGACAACGTTCTTATCGATCTGTCGGCGATTCCGTTTTTCTGACGCAAACAAATGTAAATAAGCTTAAGTTTGGAAGCCTCTTCCACAAAATTAATTTATATTAAATTAAGTTAAACATCCACTTCAATTGTATAAACTATCTCTAAATTACTGGTCATGAAGACCAAGCACTACAACGATTGTAACAAGAGTAATCTATGGAAAACCTAAAAGGTATCATTCACGACATCGCAAATAAATTAGCTATCTCAAAAGCAATTAACAGAAATCTTTCTAATCTTCTTGGAAAGGATCACAAAGATATTATTAGATTAAAATCTTCAATAGAAGAAAGTGTTAAGCTTTTGTCTCTATTAAAAGAGAAGTCTTCCACTGTAAAAAGAAAACTTCCATTAGAAAATATTTTAACTATTAAAGAAAATGAATTTTTCAAAATACAATCTCTAAGCTCTCTATACGACATTGAAATAGAGTATAGAAATGACATCGAGACAGATGCATGGGTTAATCTAAATTCTTACTCTAATGATCGTATTCTTTGTAATTGCATTGAAAATGCCAAAAATGCTGGAGCAACACGAATACTCATAGAGTACAAACTTAAAGAAAGTCATCTTCAGTTAAATATCAAAGATAATGGCGCCGGAATGAATAGAGACGTTCTTGAAAGAATAGGTTTTGGCTACACTTCACAAGACGGAGAAGGACACGGGCAAGGAACTCAGGTTATTAGATCAATGGTTCAAGAGCTTGGTGGTTCAGTTGAATGGAGCTCGATAGAGGATCTTGGAACTTGTTGTAAGTTAAAGTACAAACTAGAAAATGATCTCGAAGTTATTAATCAGCGAATCAAGATCATTAGCGAAAGTGAAAAAATCAATCATTCTTCAACTGCCATTTCAGGAAAGAAAATACTCGTTGTTTCAAAATCTCCAATGGAGTTAGGAATATGGAAAGACTTTCTAAATGGAATTGGTGCTAATACTATAACTTGTGAGTATGGAGATGCTGCTCTTAATTTAATTTATAGAGACTCTCCACACTGTATTCTTATAGGTAAAGAGTTTAAGGATATGAGCTCTCTTGAATGGTTAAAAATTGTTAATTCGGAAAGTAGCTATAATAAAATTCCTAAAATTTTATATATAACTGAATCTGACGACATTGAAGAATTAAATAAGTATCAAATTGAAGATATTATTAATTACTCTCACTTTGATGATAAAAAAATATTTGAAAAGATTGAATGCCTGTTAAAAAAGAAAAAGAGTAATTCCGAAATAGAAAGCCAAGACTATCAATTTAAAGAGCTTACATCTGCTTAATAAATACAGATGAAAGCTTTATAAAGTCCACTACCTTTCTAGACCTTGGGTAGTGGATTTTTTTTATTTTAGATCGTACCAGTTAACACCAATTCCCATATCAACATCAAGCGGAACTTCTAGAGAAACGACATTCTCCATCCCCTCTTTAAGAATCGTCTTCATCTGTTCTAGTTCTTCTTCAACTACTTCAAATATAAGTTCATCGTGAACTTGAAGAATCATCTTAGACTTTAAGTTTTCTTTTTCCATTATTGCTTGAATATTGATCATCGCAATTTTTATAATATCTGCGGCAGTCCCTTGAATAGGACTATTGATAGCAATACGCTCAGCATTTGCCTTAATTGTTCTATTAGTAGAATGAATATCTGCGAGGTATCTCTTTCTTCCCTTAAGAGTAATTGAGTAGCCCGTCTTTTCACACTCTTCTTTTAATTCATCTAAATAAGCTTTTACTCTTGAAAATCTTTCAAAGTAATTTGTTATATAGTCTTTGGCCTCTTTTCGAGAGATTTTTAGCGCCGAAGCTAAACCAAAAGATGATTGTCCATACATTAAGCCGAAGTTTACGGCCTTGGCCTTAGAACGATCAGATGACTGAACATCCTCAAGAGGAACCCCCATTATCTCTGAAGCTGTTCTCTTATGGATATCAATTCCTTTTTTAAAGGCCTCAATCATTGTTTTATCTTTTGAAAAATGTGCTAAGAGCCTTAGTTCTACCTGAGAATAATCTGCTGCCAAGAGAAGCTTTCCAGGACCCGCAATAAAACCTTTTCTTATCCTTCTTCCGTTTTCAGAACGTATTGGAATATTTTGAAGGTTCGGATCTGTGGAAGAAAGTCTTCCTGTTGCAGCAATATTTTGATTCAAGTGAGTATGAATTCTACCCGTAACACTATTTTTCAATAAAGGAATTGCTTTTACATAAGTTGACTGAAGCTTTCCAACTTCACGGTACTCTAGTATTAAAGCAGGCACTTCACTTATATTTTTCGACGCGAGATCTTCTAAGACTGATGAGTCAGTAGAATAGCCTGTTTTAGTCTTCTTCCCTACAGGCAGTCCCAACTCATCAAATAAGAAAGCACCAACTTGTTTAGGAGAATTTATATTTACAGGTTTTTCACTAAATTCATTAATCTTTTGTTGAATATCATCGATTTTTATTTGTAATTCTTTTTCATATTCTTGAAAAAAGTTATCATTAATATGAACACCAGTATATTCCATCTTTGCAAGAACTGGAGTTAACCTATTATCAATATCTGTATATAAGTTCATCAGTTCTTTTTCTAATAGTTCTTCTTCTTGAAGTTTATGTATTCTAAAAAGAGCATGAGCGCGCGATGCACTTACTTTCGAAATTGTTTCATCGTCATTTTCTTGAACTGTTGCCATTTTCTTATCAAAACCTTCAACCCCAGAGCCAGTATATTTCTCACTTAGATACTCTAGAGTATTCTTCTCACCTGGGTTACATACAAATTGGGCCTGTACTGAATCGAAAATGACTGCATTGATTTCAAACTCATTTAAGAATGAAAAGTATAAAACGCTCTTATAATCAACTGTTGCCAAATTTAGTTGAGAACTACTTAATAATTTAATGGCCAACTCATTCGCATCTGGGCCTTTAACGTGAAAGGCCTTATTATTTTCAATAGATGCTGACAGGGCAAGCACCTCTAAATCATGTGGATTATTACTAGAAAATTGGAAATCAATTCCAACAATTTTAGAAGCTTCAAGCTGAATAATAACGCTATCATCAAGTGGCGCTATTTCTATCTTAACCTCAGGATCAGTTGCTACAAACTGACCACCTTGCTGTGCTTGATGATGAGCAAATTTCATATCTTCAAGTTTTAAAAGAGCAGATTTAAAGCCAAGGCCTTTTAGAAATGTAAAAAGTGAATCCTCAGGATAGAATGAGAACTGACTCTCTTGTGGACTAAGTCCTAAGTCTACATCTACTTTTATTTGCACAAGACTTTTTGAGAGAAGTCCATCTTCAAGATATTCACTAAAGGCACTCGTTAGCTTTTTACCTTTGAAAGTGTCTTTAAGTTCAATACACTTATCTAAAGATCCATGCTCTTCTAAAAGCTTAGCCGCTCCCTTTGCTCCAATTCCTTTCATTCCAGGAATATTATCTGAAGCATCTCCAACCATAGAGAGATAATCAACAATCTGCTCAGGGTAAACACCCATCTTTTCAAATACGCCTTCACGATCAAAGATTTTATCTTTCATCGTATCTAGCATTTTTATATTTCCACCAATAAATTGCATTAAGTCTTTATCACCTGAAGCAATGAGAATTTCATCAAATTCATCTTTCCACTGAACGCAAGCAGAACCAATTAAATCATCGGCCTCAACACCGTCAACAGTACTACTAGGTAGTCCCATATGATCTAATAGTTGTTTAATTAAATCGAATTGAGGAATAAGATCTTCCGGAGGCGCTGATCTGTTGGCCTTATACTGATCGTATAATTCATTACGAAATGAACCACCACTTGTATCTCTGGCCATAAGTATATGAGTCGGTTGGTATTTTGAAAGAAGCTTTAAAAGCATTGATAGAACACCGTGAACGGCATTTACAGGCACACCCTCTGGAGAATGAAGGACTCGAATTGCATAAAAGGCCCTGAAAATAAAACTACTGATATCGACGATGATTAATCTATTTTTTGACATGAAAACTCCCAAATTTGAGAGTCAAATGTACCTAGAATTTAAAGAGTTGAAAAGGAACTAAGTCATTTGGCCATCAGGGTCAAACCAACTATCCTTTCTTTTTTTAATTTGCTCAGCAGTGCCATCATTTGCCATAACTGAAGTATCGGCCATTACATCTCCTAGCCTATGACCTGAGTCTAGCTTGTGAAGAAGATATATTTCTAAAATTGTAAGAGGAATTCCTAGTAAGATAGCAAAGATCCATCCCCAAAAAGGAATAATCGCAAAAAATAACGGTATGAGAAAAGGTAAATTTCTTATGACTGACTGCTTTAAACTACAAGGAGTCCCGTCCTCAAGAGAGATAACGGCGAAGCCCATAAACTTCTTTCCAACACTTTGACCATTTTGCAGACTATCTGAGACAGCAATATAGACAAGGGCCAAGATTATACCTACAGGATAAAAGAAAACAGATAAAATCATTACGATAAACAAATCAATTGCTTTAGCAACTAAGCGAGATATTCTCGCAACTTTTATCGAAGATTTTAGTAAATATTTTCTATCCATAGAGCTATTGTATCCTATTGATTTCTTAAGAAACACATGGAATTATTTGCTATTGTTCAACATAGACTCAATGCTTCATTATAACACATCTATACAAGTATTCACTAATAAGATAGAACTATAGGTTCAAATATTTAAGAAACTTGCAGGAGAAAGAATATGAGTAACGTAGGAAAAACAGATCAAGCTAGCTTTGACACTGATGTTATTAACTCTGACAAACCAGTTCTAGTAGACTTTTGGGCAGAGTGGTGTGGACCATGTAGAACACTTGGACCAGTTCTAGACGAAGTTGCTGGAGAAATCGGTGAGAACGCTAAAATTTTAAAAGTTAATGTTGATGAGAATGGAGACCTAGCTCAAAAGTACGGTATCCGTGGTATCCCAACTATGATCTTCTTTAAAAATGGTGAGCCAGCTAAAACACTTGTTGGTCTTCAAGGTAAAGAAGAGATTAAAAAGACTTTGGAAGAACTATCTTAATTTGATAGAATACAAAAGTTATATCTCAAGTATAAGCGGAAGTTATCTTCCGCTTTTTTTTTAGGAGCACTCCATGTCTACATTTATAAAAGATTCTCTCTTAGATGCAAAAAATACTCTCGAGAGATTTATTGAAAATGAAACTAATATTGCGGCCATGGAAAGTGCGATTAAAACTTTCATCGCGACTTTAAATAATGGTGGCAGAATTTATAGTTGTGGAAATGGTGGCTCACTATGTGATTCAATGCATTTTGCTGAAGAACTTACTGGAAGATATAGAAAAGATAGAAGAGCACTTGCTGCGATGTCATTTAGTGACCCTAGCCATATGAGTTGTGTTGGTAACGATTTTGGTTACGATCAAATTTTTGCAAAAATGGTTGAGGCCTTTGGACAAAAAGGTGATTCATTACTAGCAATCTCAACGAGTGGAAACTCTGCTAACGTAATCAATGCAGTTAATGAAGCCAAAGCAAGAGGCGTAACAACGATTGGTCTTCTTGGTAAAGATGGTGGAAAGCTTAAAGACCTAGTTGATATATCAATTATTGTTGAGTCAAAACTGACTGACAGAATTCAAGAAATACATATAAAAATAATTCACAACTTTATTGAAGGCATAGAAAGAGAGCTCTTCCCAGAGCATTATAACTAGCATTCATACACTTTACGGCAGTATTTGCCCAAGAAATGAAATTTAATCCTTAGCGCATTTTTCAACTACAATGTAATTATAACTAGTTGGAATAAACAAGGAGTTTTGTTTCTATGGAAGCAACAGCAGTATCGACAGGAATGAATGGAATTGCCCAATTTATCCAAAGTGGCGGAATCTTTATGTGGGTTATCCTGCTGATTTGGGCCATTGGTGTAGCAATTGCTATTGAACGTTTTTCAAAATTATCTTTTAAATTAGATGTAGATGGTCCTTCATTTATGAATGAGCTTCAAAGATATATCTTATCCAATGATATTCAAGGTGCAATTAGAGTTTGTTCAGGCTCAGTTGCTGCACTACCGAGAGTATTAAAAAGTGGATTAAAAAGATCTAACCAAAGTACTTCACAAGTGCAAAATGCCATCGATGCAACAGCGCTTGAAGTTATCCCAAAAGTAGAACTAAGATTGAACTACTTGCAACTAATTGCAAATATCTCAACTCTATTTGGTCTACTTGGAACAATTCAAGGTCTAATTGAAACATTTACGGCAGTTGGTTCAGCTGATCCAGCTCAAAAGCAAGAGTTACTTGCCCTTGGTATTTCAAAAGCAATGAACACGACTTTCCTAGGTCTACTAGCAGCTATAACGGTAATGATGCTACATGCATTCTTATCAGCTAAGTCAGAGAAAATTATCAATGAGATTGATGAATTTTCAGTGAAGCTTTTAGATTTATTAGGAACAAGAAAAGAAGAAGAGAATTCATAATTCTCTTCCCTTCATTGCTTAGAGGTCACAGTGTATAGAGCACCAAGTAGAAGAAAAAATAAAAAAGAAGTAAAAAAACCAAATCTAATTCCTATATTAGATGCGGTTTTTATATTTATTTTCTTTCTTTTGATGTCTGCAAGTTTTTTAAACATTCATGAAATTCAAAGTGATGTTCCAATTATTTCTAATCAAGAGCCACCAAAGAATAAAAAGCCACCTCTGGCCCTAACCTTAAAGATAAGGGCCTCTAATATTCAAATCCTAACAGGTGTTCCTGGTTCAGTGAGAAAGAGTATCGGAAAAAATAGTGATGGTGATTATGATCTAGTTGCTCTGAGAACATATTTAATTGGACTTAAAAAGAGTAATGCAACTGAAAAAGACATCGTTCTAGAGCCTCTCGTAGATTTGCAATATGAAGAGCTCGTTAAGATCATGGACTCTGTAAGAATTCTAAAAAATACAGACCCTGACATCTGGACTACAGGTAAAGATGGATCGGACATTAGAATTAAAGAGTTATTTAGTAATATAGTATTTGGAAATATCCAGAGTTAAATTATGAGAAGAGCACGTTCAAATTCACAAAGAGGAAGAGGTAGAAAGAAAGCTGCCGTTATGGATCTCGATATAACTTCACTATTAGATATACTTGTTATCCTACTTGTTTTTCTCTTAAAAAGTTATAACTCTTCAGGAGTTGTTCTAACTGTTCCAAAAGGAATTGAACTTCCAACATCTGAGTCATCTTCTCTAAATACGTCTGGTATTATCGTTCAAGTCTCCCCTACAACGATCTGGGTTGATAATAAAATTGTCCTAGAGTCTAAGAAAGATTCGCTTTCCCAAGATCAAACAGGAAGAAGAATTATTCCTCTATACAATGAGCTCGTAAAAAAGAAAGAGCTTATTAAGCAAATCGAAAAATCATCCCCAGAGGCCCAAAAGTTCACTGGTGTTGTAAATCTTGTTGTAGATAAAACAATCAAATATAGCTATATCAAGAAGCTTATGTACACTTCTGCAACAGCTGGATTTGGAAAGTATAAATTTGTCGTATTAAGCAATGAGTAAATTACTTTAATAGAAAGAAGAAGCTAATTACTAAACAGAAGGCCACTTGGGTTATAAAAATATTATAATAACTAAAGGCCTTCTTTAATTCCTTTATTGAAAAAGCAAAGAAGACAACACCCCAAACGACCATAATAATATTTACGACTAGATCATTAGTTCCCTTACCTACGATACTTAAATCTAAAATAAGAGCGACTAGAAAGACAATAAAGATAATGATATTAAAGATCATACGTGAAAGAACTTTCTTATCAATCATCTTAACCCATTCTAGAAATCCAACATTACCTCTGTCAAAGATACTCAACTGAGTGGACTCGTCGGCATACTCAACATTTTGAGTACCACGGGATTTTATGTAATTATAAAAAATCTCACTGAAGACTATAACCAGTAAGGCCGGAATAGTGAAATCTGAGACATCAACCTTGCCATCAAAGAACTCTAACAAACACAGCACCGCAAATAGCGTTGCAAGCAGTGTTTTAAGCCGGAAATCGGTAAATCTACGTATTCTTTGAATCATGGGCTTATTATACAGTGATATCAACTTTGGACTAAATTCCTGAGAGCACGTCAATAAGTTCAGCAACTTATAGCATCCTCAAGTAAGTCACCTCTTGTTAGAAGTGCCACGAATTGCTGTAATTATTCACCAATTCTGGAAAAAAGAAATTTGGTAGATATAGTTGTCTTCAAATTACATATGAGCAAATGTGAATGAATGGAAGTTTTTAGATATAGCGAAACCAAAAGTGCAAACTATATTTTTAGAAGAAAGTTATGCACTCTAAAAAACGCTTCACTAGAAAAACTAAAAATCTTCCATTGGATATCCTTCATACTCCTGTGTCGGAATAATTAGGCCACGAGATCTCTTAAATTGATCATAATCCTTTAAGAATCCAATTTTGAAATCAGAGTATCTTATGTGATTATTAGTAAAATTCTTAAATAACCTATAACTATCCATATCTTCTTTAACAAAAGATAGTTTGATTATATCCTTCTTTCCTTTAATACTATTTTTGAATTTTCTCACATAAACAAACATATTCTCAAAATCAAAATGCTTTATAATTTGTAACTTTCCATATTTCTTAATTAAGCTCTCTTTATATTCCTTAGCACCATATCTATCCATCCAGTCAAGATTAGATAGAGAAAAGTAATTCTCTAGTCCGTATCGCTGCTCAAAAGTCTCACCACTTACTTTAGGTTTAAATCGATCTCTACGCTGCTTTAAATATTCAGCAAACTTAGACTCAATATGCTTAGCAAACTCTATTGGATCAACTCCATAGTGATCCATTGTCTGTAGTGGCGGTCTATGTAAATAATGAAGACTCAATTTTTTAGCAGAAAAATAGGCGACTCCATCACCAAGACGTATTTTAGCCAGTTTAGTTTTTTCATCGTAATCCTCTAAGACTAGTGCTGTCATTAGTTCCAAGTCTGCTTCCTGTCTATATCCTAAGAATGGACACCTTATAGCGTTAAACTTTATACCATTCGAGTATTCACCAACCGTGTATACATCTCCATCTCCGAGATAACCAGGAAGGACGACATCCTCAAGCAAAATATTATAGTTCTCAGCAAGAATATTTTTTGTGTAACAAACCTTCTTGACTTCAATGTAAAGTCCCTCTTCATTTAGTTTTCCGATTGGTGGTCCATTAAGTTCTTTATTCTTGTAGAACTCAATCAAAGGAAATTTGAATTTGTAGTTCTCTTTCAGAACTTTTTCCCCCTCAGTACCACTTTCGTTATGATAGTCCAAAATTAAGCTATATTTTCTTGGATCGATATTGAAGTCAGCAAATGGCGCGAATGAAGCGAAACACTTTGTACTAAAACTTAGAAGCAAAAGGATAAAGTTAATTTTAAGATTCATTATATATTTCCCAGTAATGACGAATATAATTATTAGATTTAAAAGTACTTAACTAATTATAGGCTGCATCTGGATGTAATCAAAATGAATTTATTGAATTCTTTAAAGTAGAATGTTGAGAAGATAAAATACAGAAAAGAAATTAAGAGTATAAGTTCTTATCTTTCAAGAAATCTTAAACAACTAAGCTAAAATTATAAATCTGAGAGTACTTTTTTAATTTCCTGATTACCTTTAGAATAAGCATTTACTACTCTTTGAAGATCATCACGAAGAAAAAAGTACAATGCTAAATGGTTTTAGCTAAGTCAAAAATTCATGCATTTTTTTTTATTATTTCACGGACAAAGTTATTGAAGTAGAAAAGGTGGAATCAATCACTACCCAGGATATTATCAGTACTACTTAGATAAGAAAAGTGGGGCCCTATAAGAGGGCCTGGCCATTATTTCAGATGAAGCTTGTTAGCTCTTTCGGTTTAGCCGAAATTCAAGAAATGGTTATTAAAAATCGTCCCATGTTCCTTCATATTCGAATTGAGGAATCATAAAACTTGCATTATCTTTAAAACTTGTTTTCTTATCAGAAAAACCTATTTCGAAGAATTCATAGTACTTAACATTGCCATTATCCAAATTCTTCCATAGAAGAATTCTATTCATATCTTCTTTCCATAGATTTATTTCAATAATGTCCTTCTTTCCTTTAGTTTTATTCTTATATCTAGCTACATAAAAATTCATATTCTCAAAGTCAAAATGCTTTATAATCTGAAATTTTCCATATTTCTTAATTAAACTTTCTTTATATTCCTTAGCACCATATCTATCCATCCAGTCAAGATTAGATAGAGAAAAGTAATCCTCTAGTCCGTATCGTTGCTCAAAAGTCTCACCACTTACTTTAGGTTTAAAACGATCCCTTCGATTTTTTAAATATTCAGTAAACTTAGACTCAATATGCTTAGCAAGCTTTATTGGATCAACACCATAGTGATCCATTGTCCGTAGTGGTGGTCTGTGTAAATATTGAATACTCATTTTTTTAGCAGAAAAATAGGCGACTCCATCACCAAGACGTATTTTAGCCAGTTTAGTTTTTTCATCGTAATCCTCTAAGACTAGTGCTGTCATTAGTTTCAAACCGGCTTCCTGTCTATATCCTAAGAATGGACACCTTATAGCGTTAAATTTTATACCATTCGAGTATTCACCAACGGTGTATACATCTCCATCTCCGAGATAACCAGGAAGGACGACATCCTCAAGCAAAATATTATAGTTATCAGCAAGAATATTTTTTGTGTAACAAACCTTCTTGCCTTCAATGTAAAGACCCTCTTCATTTAGTTTTCCGATTGGTGATCCATTAAGTTCTTTATTCTTGTAAAACTCAATTAAAGGAAATTTGAATTTGTAGTTCTCTTTCAGACCTTTTTCATCTTCAGCATCTCTATCGTCATGATAGTCCAAAATTAAGCTATACTTTCTTGGATCGATATTGAAGTCAGCGAATGGGTCTGATGAAGCGAAACACTTTGCGCTAAAACTTAGAAGTAAAAGGATAAAGTTAATCTTTAAGCTCATTATATATTTCCTAGTTAATCATTTCTTCATTATTATACTACATTTTCTAATTACACACCAAATCTAACCCTTCGCCAAGCTCTCCGTTTGGATTCATGCAAAATGCTTGAAGCGTTGGAGTAATAACTTCAGTTTTAACAAATTCAAACGAACCATCAACATCTTTGCAATTATACTGATGAGGATGATAAGCAACCTTTTCCTCTTGCCCTACAAGCTTGGACCATTTTCCTGAACATCGAACATGATATGTACACTCTTTCTTGTAACCTCTGTTATCTTCTAAACCATAACATGGTCCACTTTTTAGTCCTTCCTCTTTAACAATAGGTGTTTTTTCAGGATTCAACTCTGGCGTTGCCGGATCAGGGTAATTACACCTACCTTCTCCTACAGATGTCCCCATCGGACAAATCGTAATTGTTTTTGAAAATACTTCTGTTTGATTTGTTCCATCTATACTCTCTATCCCAGCCCCTAGACGAACTGTCTTTTCCAAATCGTCACGACCACTAAACGTGTGTATAGGAATAGACTGGTATAAATCTACATTAAAGGTCCTTCTTCCCGACTCACTTATGACTGACTCAACATCTTTAACAATGGAATTAACCTTTACTCCATCTTTAATCAATTCCCCCGTAAGGGAAATAGTTATTTTTCCAAATGAATCTAAGGGAGAAAACGCTGTATTATCAAATTTTAATTCAAGACTCTCTCCACTAGAGTAGAATTCTTTTACCTTTGGCAACTTTTCTGTATCAACAGTTGTCTTCTGAGTATCAAAATCAAGTTGCACAACCTGTTCAAAACAGCTGTCCCCATCATCCTCTGAATTCCAAAGAAGCTTCATTCTCTTTCTTGCTTCAGGATCCAAGACTTGATACTTCCTCCAATCTACGACTTTCACTGAATTGTCTTCAAAAGAATAGATATTTTCATCCCTCTTGGGAAAATAAAAATCACTTCCTTTTACATCAACTCTATCTAAAGGAATAATAACTGGCCGTTTCTCCTTTTTAAGGTAAGATTCATCTTTAAAACTATGTCCTAGCTCATGATCATACGCGGTTCTTCTAACAATTTCTTCATTACTAAACAAGCTAATTTCTCTAGATTGAATATTTCCCGCATCTAGTGCATCAAAGAATTTTAAATGGAAATGATTTCTGTGCCCGCTTCCAGTGTGTCTTAAAATTTTACTCATTTTATATCCAGAGCTAAGGCATGTATTATTAACATAGTAACCAAAATCTGTTCCGTTATAATTCAACAGAACTTTTTCAATATACTGCGGCCTCGCATTATCAAGAATTTGATTTATTGCTATCGCATCATAGATACTATTAGTAGGAGATGTTGCCCCTTGGAATATTTCAGAATTCTGAACTACTCCGGGAGGAGGTGTCGTAGCTAAAAACCTTAAATCGATTGAAAGTCCGTAATGATGTTCCAAGTGCCCCGCTATTTCAACATCTTTTTTATAACTACTTACATGGCCAGCATCGTCAAAACGCACTTTCCCTAAAACGGTATCCAATTCTAACCAAGAAAATAATCCCATATGGCTACTCGAAATCCAATCAACTGCACCATCCGAGTTATCAGTACCTTTTCTTAAGCCATACCTCAATGCAGAAGGGTATAATTTAGATAGACTTATTAGTTTACGAAACCTGTATCCATTTTCATTCTTTGCACAAGAAAAACTACTCCTAGTTCCTAAACAGAGAAAAAAGAATTCTGGAGTATAGCTAAGATCACTTTCTTTGAAGATGACATCATATTCATTTTCTTTATTTCTAGTGAAAAAGTTTTCGCCTTCCTCTAGTCTGATCTCTACACAGTTATTTATATTGGGGGAAGGTGAATAAAAATCACAAATATAAACAAAAACTTCTTGCCCCAAGGGTCTAACAATTTTCGCATCAATTAATACTTTGTAAACATTTTCGTTATTAATTTTTGCACCATAATTATCTGCAAAGGGACGAGACGGTAAGACAGACAAGGGTTCAAGCTCCGCAATCCTAAATCCTTGATTATCTCGAACTTTATTAAAGGTAACTATTGTATCTACCATTTTGTAGTGAGAAATACTTACACTTGATTTGCCACTTGGCGAAGTGCTTGATTGAGCAATCGCATACGGAATCAAGATATTTGTAAAACTAAATTCACTAGAAATGCTATTTGTCTTCAGGTAGAACGAAATCAAAAGTTCCTCTTCTTCACCGCTAAGCTCACTAAATAGTGAATCAGTTATTTCGCTCGAGAGAATGGACTCTGTATTTTGAATAGACTTATAGACAGTTTTTACTACTTTTCCCGATTTTAAGTTACTAATATAGGCAATTAGAATATCACCAGTATTTAGAGACCTAGAAAAAGGTAGTTCATAAATCTTTTCAGTATAGTCCTTTAGTGATAATCGTGACTCTATTTTTATAACACCATCACTATTAGGTAGAAGCTTACTAGAATAGCGCTCTTTACCAGTGAAAGGATCGATACTAGAAGTTGCCTGAGAGTAGCTTCCCTTCTGAAGATTCCATCCTTGCAAGCTATTGTTGATATCAAAATTAGAATCATTAACTTCAGAAGGTAGACTAAAGTCTGCCAAGTCTATCTCTAAACTATTTTCTTCAAAGTGATTTATTCGTGTAAGTTTTCCCAACACAGAAACAAGGTACATATCGATGGAAGGAATATCATTAACAGTTATGTTACTTTCATTGGATTGAATTTTATAAATTTCATTATGATCAAAGTCGTAAAAAGTAATATCTAACTCTCTATTTTCTGGATTATTCAGATGAATACTTTTTGAACCAAAAATATAGCTAGATTGGAAATTAACAGTTCTACCCAAGTCATCCAAAAATGTGATTTCAACATGATTTAATCCTTCTGCAAAGAGACCTCTAAGTTTGAATATATTATTTTCAAACAAAAAACCTTCATCAACAGTAGTTTCTCCATTTATTGAAATAACTAAGTCTGATATATTCCCATCTTCACTGAAAAGAGGAGAACCATCTCTTAGCTCTAAAGTTAATTCATCAAGTTTATTATACAAGGTTTTAACTTCGCTCACTTGTACTAAAGAAGCTGAACTTTTTATCATATTCTGAGGAAGTTCTGTAAATGTAAACTCTTCTGTTTTATCCAATTCTAAAAGACCATTGCCCATACTAATAAAAAGTCTAATACTCAATGTTTCTGTTTCAGAACTAAGATAGTCTAACTCTTTTGCCTCAGAAACTAACTCTCCATTAACAAACCAATTAAACGATGCACTCTCTTCATTAATTTGAAATGGATAAAACCCCGTACATCTAACAGCATAATTATCATATTGCGTACAACCAATATTTAGAGAGACCTCAGGTTTTAAGATGCTATACGACACAACAGCTTCACTCTTCGCCCCATCAGAGTCTTTAACCTCAAGTTTTAAAACGGAATCAGATAATTTATCAAATTTGTATGAAAGTTTTTGCTCATTTCCTATTATTACATTATCCAAATACCACGTGTACATTAGCTCCGTACTCTCTTGATCAGACGAAGACGAACCATCGCATTCAATAGTGAAAAATCCAGATTCAAGACACTCTGCAGAAGCAATAGGAGCGGTGTTCAATAAGACTTCAATACTTTTGGATAAAGAAGAAGTTCCACCTAGATTATCAGTAACAGTAAGTGAGATATTTATAGGTGATTCTATAATATTTGATAAAGATAAAACATCAGAACGTACTACATTTCCAGAAACATTCCACTCAAAACTAACGACCTCACCATCAATGTCAATTGAACTATTTTCACATTTCACCTCACCTACTGAAGGCGTACGACATAAGAAATCTACACTTGGAAGGACATTCTCTGCCACAACGACATCTATTTGTGTCGAAGAGACTTTCCCCTCATTATCAAAAACAGACACATGCACATGCTTAATCCCACCAGACTGTAAAGTTGTTTCAAAGCTATCCTCAGTACCACTCTGAATGCCTTCGCCCCAATCAAAAAGAGTATTTGCTATAAACCCATCAGGATCAGTTGAATACGAGTAACAACTAAGCTTATGAGGTCCGATACTATCGCAAAAAACATTAATCAAAGGAGCCTGATTTACTAACTCAAAAGAATTAGATGCCGTTGAAGTGAGACCGGAATTATCTGTAACCTCTAGGTCTACGATGTAAAGTCCATTCGTAGCGTAACTATGAACAAGTTCAGCTGAATTATTAAAAGTGTAAACTACTCCATCGCCCATTGAAACCTTAAATACTTCAATATGACCATCAGAATCATAAGAATCAGAAAAGTCGCACCGAACCTCTTTTCCACTTCCCGTAGGAGCACAATCAATTGAGGCAAAAGGCCTTTTTCCATCTCCTCCACCATTGAAGTTTACAGAGAAAGAAGAATCTACTTTTTCATTTCTAAAGTTCTTAACAGTTAAAATTATAGAGTACTCGCCTTTACTTGCATAATTATGGACAACATCTTCCCAAGTAAAGTCTCCTTGATGCAAATCAATACTTTCAACACTTCCATCTCCCCAATCAATACTCATCTCAGAAAGTTCCGAGAACTTATCAATTCCAACCACTTCACATTCAACTCTTAAAAGGGATAAATTTTCATCACACTTCAACTCTGCAATCAAGGGATTTCCTTGATCACTAATAACAACCTGTAGAGATTGGGTCATGGTTAAACCATTCGAGTCTGTGACTGTAAGTTTAGAAATATATGCACCTGGTTCATAAAAGTGAGTGTGTATAAAATCCTTTCCAGTATAGAAAGACCCGTCACCATGATCGAATACGACACTTACAATTTCCGCATTTGGGGAAATTGAACGATCTATATTGAAAGTTACATATGGAGCAAAGTCTGAGATAAAAATATTATAATCAATAATTGGCGCTAATTGAGGCACTTCATCATTTGTTACAGTTACGAGGCGAATTGACTCAGAAATACTTTGCTTTCCATCAATTTCTTTTGCAACAAGGATTTTAATTTCAAATGTACCTGTGGTTGAATACTTATGCTTTAGAAACGCTGTCGATATATAGTCGGCCTCTTCTACAGTACCATCTCCCCAATCTATATCAATCCACTGAAGCCTATCACTTGGATCAAAGATCTTTCTAAAATCAACCATGATCTCTTTAGGTGCGACCTGAGTCACTTTGTACTCTATGATTGGAGGTTCTTTATAAAACTCACTCTCTCCTGTATAGTCTATTGCTCTTTCATACAAGAATGTTCGATTATAAATATCCGTAACACTTAGACCTACTTTATATTGTCCCCCTCCAAAATCTTCAAAAATCTTTTCCGATCTATGATAGAAATTAGTAATTGGAAACTCAAAGACTCCTTCTTCTCCATTTAATTCTGTGATGATGTACTTTGCAGAAGCTATTTCTTCATGAGGAATAAGCTGATGAAAAATTAAACTTAGGGTATTGTCTACAATTCTATAATCAAAGTAAGAACCCTCTGAAGTTGCAAGCGTCTCATTAACAATAACTTTTCTTCGAGCACTCGACCTATATCCATCAGCATCTTCAATAACTAATTCGACATAGAAAATACCTGCTTCGACAAATTTATGAGTGAATTCAGGATTTTGATTAGATCTAACCAGTTCAGAGTTCACAAAGAATTCATACTTGATAATACCTTTGTCATCACTTGATTTTTTTGCGCTAAAGCTAACACTCTGTCCAGCATTTATCTCTTTAGCACTCCTTGTAAGCTTTGCAACAGGTCTTGTCGTATCAAAACAATTTCCTCCCGACGCGGCCGCAACAGTTAAATTTGATGCATTACACTCAGGTGATGAAATATCCATAGTCGTTGCATTTAGAACGACTCCTTTGGAAAATCTAGCTCTGTTATCTGACGATATTTTTACTTCTTTGGCATTAATAGTTGAATTCTTCCAAATTGCAGAAAATTCTAATTTTGAATTTATATTTAATGAGTTTTGTATTTGATAAGTAGATGTATGCCCTAGAGTTGCTCTTGCGTCTGCCACTAGAGTTAAATTATTAACATTCACCTGAGAGTCATGTCTAATATGGACTCTTGAATCAAGTCCATCTCCAGATGACAAGAGAGACAGATTATTTGCCGTAATATTTGCATGATGTCTTATAACGATTCTCTTCTTTGAGTGTAGTGATACGTCTTGGGCATTTAGAGTTATATTATTTTGAAAAACTATTCCTTCTTTTCCATTTACACATAGATTTTTTGCTTTTAAGTCTTTAAGTCTTTTGAATATTACTTTACATGGTGAATGAATACTTAAATCATCAGTAGTATTGAGATCAAAATCAATTAATAGATTCTTCGCTATACCAGATATCGCTGCGTAGTCACTCATATACTCATTCAACTCTTCGAGGTTTTTAACTCTCTTTGTTTTTGAACAATTCATTTCAAGATTTTCGGATAATCCACACTCTAGAGAGAAGGCCGATGTTAAACCAACAAAAAAGACAATGAGAAGACGTACAACATTCATGTAATGGACCTTGTTTTAATATATATTCGTATTTTCATAATTATCGTTAACTTCAGACATATTCGTGAGGATAATTTAAGACAAAATAAAGAAAACACATTTTATTAACGACTTATCTAAACATATGTTTTTAAAGGTAATTTTTCTTACTAAGAGAAATGCCAAGTAGACTCCGGCCTTAAAGGACCGTATTCATAGAGCATCTAATATTTGAATAAAAAAAGCCAAATACTTTTGGCTCTTCTAGAATAAATTTTAAAAGGACTGCATTGTTAAATGATGGTTTAAACCTAAAAAATCTCCTTCGCAAAAGAAGTGCAAAGGAGATAAAATTAAATTATTTTCTTTTTGGATAGAAGTTAAATGGTTGATTAACTTCTACAACACCACCACCAAGTGGTTCAGGAAATCTAATTCCTTTTAGAACGTTCACAACACAACCTTTAACTTTACTCGGCAAGGCCTTAGAGGCAGATTCAACACTAGCTTTGCTAACGTGTCCAGAAGCTCCAATGATAAAGTCTAATCTCACGATTCCATTAAATGCGGCCTTGGCCCTATCAAGCTCTTGTTGATAGCAATATCTAAACTGTGGAATATTATCAATTAAAATTCTTCTAATTACGTCTGGGTCCATTCCACCAAGGACAACCTCTTCAAATGGAACTCCTGCAGTGTAGATATTCTTCTTATTCACTAACCCACTAACACCTTTAGATGAATCAAGTTTACCAGAAGTTGCACCAGTTAAGCTTCCAACATTATTAGAGACTTTTGCTCTTTTTAAAGTTGCAGAGTCACTTCCTCCAATACTAGCTTCATTCCCAGAGCTAGAATCGAGCGTGTTTACAGCTTGAGCAGATTTCACACTTCCACCCTTTGCCATAAGTGAACTAAGAGAACTTGAAAAGTCGGCAGACTTAAACACATCTACAGCACCTTTAGACTTGGAATTCGCAACTTTCTTATTTGCTGTAGATTTACTATTTGAGGCCTTTCCACCTGTTTTCTTAGGCTTTGATACCTGATCCATTTTCTTATCAACAGGACCTTTATTAGCTGTCGCTTTCTTAGCAGGTGCTTTACTTATAGCTTTTTTAGAACCTGATTTAACGTTAGCTTTCTTCGTTTCGACCTTTTTAACATCTTGTTTCTTAACTGCTACCTTTGTAACTTTCTTTTGTTGTGGAGATTTTTGAATTTTCTCCTTAGGCTTATCCTTAGTCTTATCGATGGCCTTTGTTTTAGAAACAGTTAGTTTCTTTTTATAGAGAATTGTCGCGATTCTTTCTGGAACTTTCTCTTTTTCAATTTCTTCATCAACTGCATAGAAAGTAAAGAACCCCAAGAACATTAAGCAAAATAAGAAAACGAGAATAAGCCACTTAATAAATTCCTTATCTCTTCTCATTATTGGAGCATGAGCAACCTTTGGTGGCGCATCAGTTCCTCTTACATAGATTTGTAAATCTCCATTAACAAATCTAATGATATCGTCATTCCCTAGTAGTATCTGGGAGGCTGCGGTATCTTTCTTTGAGTCACTTAAACTCATTGATTCATACCCATGTAATGAGTTTATAAAAACATCATTACCTCTAATTTCTACAAATGGAACTTTCTCTGTCTTACCTAAATAGGCATACTCAACATCTCTTGAGCCCGCTTTAGAACCTACTAGATTAAAAACACCGTCTTTAACAGGTAAGTAATCAACACTATATACTCTCTCATTATGTAGAATAATGATCTCAACAGACTTCTTTGTTGGTGAATAGTCAAAAATTGGATAGAGAGTTTCAACATCTTCGAAAATATATTCGGAGAAATCTGCTTTTGGATCAGCTCCAAGAGGATACTCAACTCTTGGAGGCTCTATAGGAAGAGATTTTGTCTCTTTTACAGGAGCACTCTTAGGTAATACTTTCTTTATAGTTTCTTTTTTCTTTTGAATCGGTGCCAACATTTCAAGAGGTGGTGGCAAATCATCTGAAGAGTAATTCTTAAATTGAAATTCTATAGATCCAAATTTAATTGAGTCTTCAATTTGAAACTCTTGAGAAACAATCTTTTTACCATTTAGATAAGTACCAATTGGGCTATCCATATCAAAAATCTTAAACTTACCGTCTACGACTTCGATTACAGCGTGGATAGGAGAAACTGTAGGGTGATCAATATGAATATCACATGCGCTAGAGCTTCCTACTAATACTCTCTTTCTTTTGACTACTTGACCCTTTTGGCCACTGGCAGCGCCAACGGGGAGTAATTCAAATAAATCTTTTAACTCTGTTTGAACATCCATGTTCATAAATACCCTCTTTTAACGAACTCTCTCAACACCCTTTCTAATTTCGGCATTGAAGTTTTTACGGTATGGTAACTTATTTTTAAATTTTCTTTGATATCTCGGGGAAATCGAAAGATCTCCAGGTCCACCTGTCTCACCTTCAATGACAAGGTCTTCAAAGTCGAATTTTTCATACTTCTTATACCTATAAACTACTTTCTTATCAGCAGCATTAGAGTCAGGTGTAAAGGCCATCAACATTATTATCAAAGGTAGGATTATTTTCATCATTTAGTACCACCAATTTTTCTTAAAACTTGATTATAGTAACTCTCGTAATTATTAAGTTTAGATGTATCTACATTTGCTAGAATTGTACGAGCATCCTTTTGTCTTCCAGCGGAAAAAAGTGCTACAGAATAATTAATACCTACGGCCGGATTCTTTTTAAACTCTGTATCAAGACCTGCGTAGAGATTAATCGCAGCATTGGCCTTACCTTCTTTAAGGTAACAAGTCGCAAGACCATTTACAGCATCTTTATCAAAATTATTTCTTCGAACAAGTTTTTCATAAATATTTTTGGCATCATCTATCAAGTTATATTTTAAATACAACTGCCCCATATTAAACATAGGTGTCATACTAAAATTACCAACTTCAGAAGCTTTCTTGTAGGCAGCTAATGCTTTTTGCTCAAGGCCTTGATACTGATAGATCACTCCAATATTATTAATTGGAGGGGCATAGTTCTTCTTTAAATCTCTCGACTTATTATATGAAAGAAGCGCCTTTCTAATTTTACCTTGTAAATAAAAGCAAGTTCCCATTAGGTTCCAATACCCTGGGTGGGACTTATATTTTCTAAGATTATCCTTAAAAATCTTCATTCCCTTATCAAATTGTCTTCTATAGCAACTTGAAATTGCCACAAGTAAAACATCTTGAGTCTTCTCAACTTGTTCAAACTGCTCTAGTTTTGGCTCCGGAACTCTGGCAAGAGATTCCTTTGAAAGTGAATCCACTTTTGCAATCTCGCCACTAAAAGAGTCAGCACGAGGTGAAAAAGGTACTTCACGAACGGCATTGAAGTCAGAATTCTCTATCCAAGAGAACTCGTCAATAGAGCCTTTAGATGGACCGGCTTCTACAGTCTTATTTGATGTACTTGAACAAGATGCAAATTGCAGCAGTGCTAACAGTATTAGTATTCTCATCTGCTACCTCCTCTATCCATTAATATTCCATTATTATTTGGTAAGTATTGTGGAACAAATACATTCTCATAAAGAATATTTACATTCTCTTCAGACATTATTTTACTTGTTTTCATTTGCTTAATCGCTTCTCTTTTGAAGTCCACGACCTTTACAGAAAGTGGTGCGACGAGGTTTTTCATACTCTTTTTAAATGACTGTACATATTCGTCTGACTTTCCTGTTGGTTTAAAGTTTTCGATCTCATTGATAACGTGATTATAGCTATAAATGAGCTTGGCATAGGCCTTCATCATTCCTTTTCCAGAACCAATATTCATAAGTTTAACAGCTGAAGTCGTTACACCATCAAGCTCTTGAAACTTTCTCTTTAGAAGAGTGTTAAATGTCTTATCAGGAAAAGCTAATTCAAAACTAGTTAAAGAGCTAATTCTTCTATCAAGGTCTTGCATACTTATAGATGCTATTTCATCAAGCCCTTCAAGTTGAACTTCTTTTGGATTTCTCACTTTCGAGTAGTAATACATCATCTTCTTTTCGATTTCTCTAGCATTTGAAGATCTACCTGCCGCAAGATAAGCATTTCGTATTTTCCCAAGAGGATAGATTAAATCCTTATACACTCTCTTCGATTTACTCAATTTTTCAGCTTGATCTACAGCTTGATTCCAGCTCTTCGTCTCAACATAGTAATCTAACATTTCTAACTCTAGATCATCTAATACTGAAGGGTTTACAGCACATCCATAAGCACTCTTAAGAACACTTGCGGCCTTATCACTATTACCTTCAGCAAGTTGAACAATGACTGCATTTCTTAAGAAAACTTCTTTATTATTTGTTCGAACCTTACAAACTTTATCAAAAACAGTTTCATAAATTTCCGCACTCTCTACAAACATCTGCCCACTGAATAAATCATTAGCTATAACGAGAAATGAAGACTGAAACCTCTTTACATTATTTCCACTCATATGACTAAGAGCTCTTTGTGCCCAACCAAAACTTCTATGATTATCACCAAGTTCATGAAAGAGAATGGCAATATTATAAGCAGCATTCTTTTTAGCTTCTTTAGTTGAAGTCTCATCTTTATAAATTTCAACATAGAGCCTTAATGCTTCTTTCTTCTCACCTTTAGTATTCGCTTTCTCAACACCTTCAAACTGCATAGTTAAAAGAGTCATGCGCACTTTCTTTGCGTAGTTTTTAGAAACTCTAAATTCTCCACTATTAATTCTCTTTACCCAATTCTTAATACCTTCCACATCACCTTTCTTTTTATAGTGATCCATAATTCTGGCAAGCATTGCTTCTTGAGTAGAGTAACTCTTAGGAAAGTTCTTTCTGTAAGATATGAGAGTCGATTCACATGAAGGAATATCATTCTTTGAAAAGTATAAAGAGAATAGTCTTTGATAAATCGCATCAGATTTCTTCGATCTTGGATTTTCTTTTAAGAAGTTTATGTAAACTGACTCTAGATAAAGTCCTTTTGTTTCTTTAGAAACTCCACTTCCCCCAAGAGATGCCATCATCCCTTCGTTGGACAGTTTTTCATACTTCTTAACACCTTTTGCAGATGCTAACTTTGATGACTCAGAATATTTCTTAGCAGATTCATTCATCATTCCAGCAGAATAATAGGTCTCAGCTCCAAGAAAAGAGTACTTATACGAGTTTGCAGCATCGAAAATCATTAATAAATCAAAGTAGCCAACGGCCAGAGCGGCCTTTGAAGACTGTAATGATTTATTTTGTTTATATTGTTTTCCAGTAACTTGTTTTTGTAGGATTGCACCAACTCTTCTCAAGTGATAATCTAGTATTTTCACTTGTTCAGGATTAAGTTTTCCCGCCTTATTATAGTTTACAAGAGTAGTCGAAACCTTAAGGTGCTTGTCATACTTGCCAAACTTTTCATATAAACTTAATAACTTAATATTGATTTCAATTTCTTCAGCTTCAGATACTTTGTATTTTAAGGCCTGAATTAAAGTCTTTTCAGCCTGAGAGTACTTCCCTCTATTCATGAGATAGGTTGAGACCTTTAGTAAGTTTGCAGCTATATTCTTACCTATTTCTTTGTAAAACTTCACTGCTTCATTAACTCTTCCTGAATCTGTATAAAAATAAGCTAAGTCTCTTTCAATACTAAATGACATATCAACATATTTAGAACTTTTAGAGAGATCATACGCATTTCTCATAATACGAATTGCTCTCTTCTTTTGCCCTGTTCTGTAATAAGACCATGCTAAATTGTAACTATCTTTTGTATACCACTTATCTCTATGAGATTTTTTAGAAAAAGCATTTCTATATAATGGTATGGCCTTTTCATACTTGCCCTGATTGAAGTAAATTTCAGCTAATGCAATCTGTGACCTTGTATTAGTAAAATCTTTTTTCTTCGATGATCCAATTGATTTAGAAAAGTAGTTTTGAGCTTTCTTTTCTTGCTGAAATTCTTTAGCGTTATAGGCCATGATGTAATAAACATCAGACTTTCCTTTAAAGCGTGGGAATTTCTTGAGGATTAACTCACAAGTTCTTTGTGCACTAACAAAATAGCTAGTTGATCTTTTAAAATACTTCTTCTTATCTGACTTTGCTCTCTGTTCTGAAGAAAGAGACATGAACTTATCGTTCTCAAGCTCTTTAACCAATCTTGCTTTTTCTAGTAGTAGCTCGGCCATTCTTAGAAGAAGCTCAGGATTTGAATTTCTCATCTGCTTATTAAGTCTAGTTACTTCTTTGAACTCTAGATCTATAACACTAATAAGTTCATTACGACGAGCTGATGAATCAGCAGAAGTACTGAACGTAGTACATAGGGAGACTATAATTAATAATTTTACTAATATTCTATGACTATAGCGCATTACCATTACACTCCGATTTTAATGAGAATACATAATCCCCTAATTCATCTGCCCAAAACTCACCGTTAAAAGTCCAAAAGTATTGCTTATCAGTACGTTTTAAGTTTTTAACATCTCCACGACCTCTATTCATTGAAACTTCAGATGAGTAAAGACTTTCCTTTCTTCTCGATAGGACTTCTAGCTTGATATAACTCATATCTACAAAGGTCTTATTCACTTGGTTCCAAGAAAGATGTAATTTCTTTCTAACATAGGCACCAATCAGATTTCTTTGGAGGATTAAAGCTTCTCGCAAGTTAATCTTTAGAATACTCTTCATCTTAGTAGCAGGTAGTTTGTTGATAATTTCAAGTTCATCTTTCCCTGTTTGAAAGAAGTCAAAGATTTCTCTATATGCAGGGTCTCTATTAATAGAATTTAGCATTTTATTTAAAAGTTTATTACCTCTTACTTTCCCATTCATTCTTGACTTGGCCAATAAGTAGAAATACTTATAATCTTTTCTATGTTTATTTAAAAATCCTCTAATTTGCGCATGATCTTTTTCATTATTAGCGTAAAATTCATCTACAACTTTTAGAGTATCTTGCCATAAACAAAGCTCCATAAATGTTAACGCACTCAGAACATCAATTTCAGGGTTGTGTATAAATGACAAGAAGGGAGACTTATAAGTCACAAGTTTACCAAGTGTTCTATTGTAGTCTCTCATGTAGAAACTATTCCAGGCCTCTTCAAAAAGTACTTCTGGCCAAATATGGGAAGATTTACTTAGATCAAGATAATCAAGGTTTGCTTTTTCGTATTGACCTGTAGAGAAATTAGTTCTTGCCTTTCCAACAATACAATAATCTCTATTAATACTTAGCTGAGTCTTTCTATTTTCATTACCATAAGAGTTTGCAGACTCTGAAGCACTTATACATTCATTATATGCCTGCAAAGAAGACTTATATTTCTTTGTGATTGTAAAGATTGATCCTTCAAGAAAGAGTGCGAATGGTTTCGCCGGATGATTCTTTGGTATTGTTCCATTAAGTGATTTTAAGGCAAGATCATACTTCCCTTGTCTAAAATATTTCTTTGCTAGAATGTATTTCAAAGTAGGAGCGTTAGATTTTGCTAAAAACTTTGTCGGTAGAACTTCAAATTGTCTCACACCAACATTGGTGACCACTTTATCGATAAGTGAATCAAGCTCTTTTGAACTTCGTGAATTACCACGAGTTAAGAGCTCTTTGATATATGGTATTGAAGCAAAGTATAACTTTTCTTCAACTAATTCATTAATTACATTCGGATAGTACTTAACTGACCCACTACTTTTTACTAGATAGCTCCAAGCTTTATCAACATTGGCCTGAGCACTAAAGCTAAGCAGTACAAGTAAAAAGGAGAATACTTTTTTATTAAAGATCATTACACTTACCTTTATTAAAAGTTAATTCCAACTGCGACAGTTAAGTCATAGTTGCTATACCATTGCTCAGTGGCATTGGTAGATTTTGCTTCCATGGCCTTATAGTTAATAGCATTCAAGTCTATTCTTAAACTCCACATTTCATTCAAGTAGAACTTAGCACCAATATCCCACATAATTCCTGTATGTGACTCAGTCGTTAAAGTTGTATTACCACCACTTGTAAGAATTTCATTTTGATTATTAGTTTCTTCAACTTTTGCAAAGCCAAGTCCAAGAATCCAGTCCATATAAACAATTTTATTAAATGTATTAATTTTATTATAGAAAGGAGACCACAAGAACATTGCTCCCATATAGTTATCTACAATTCTTCTAAATGGAAACGAGCCCGCTCCGCCTGGGTTTCTAATTGATGTTGCTGTATCATTTTCAGCTCCACTATTTAGAGAGTAAACAAACTCAACACCCAATTCTTCTTTGAAGAAATATCCTGCTCGTCCTTGAAATGCACTAGCATCAACAAAGGCACCTGAGGTGGTAAAGCCGTAACCTAAGTTTGCATGTAATCTTCCGGCCTTTCGAAATTTTCGATTTTGTAATACAAAAACTTCCTTATCTGGGTCGAGCCATGAGAAGTCATAAGCATCTCCCTCAGCGGCGAAAGTAGTAATTGACGAAAGAAGACCTAACGTAATGAACGTAGAAACTATGAAATTTTTCATACTAAAAGCATCCTGCATTTAAAAAAGGGGCTCCTCCCCTCTATAATCATGCACTTATTCTATCATATCAATAGATTGCAATAAACTGGTGCTCTTAGAAGTGGCATAAATTTCCAAATGTACACTTCTCACAATGTTCCTGATTAGTCTTATCAGGCTTTGAAGTAAGTCTCCAATAATCTCCAAGTTCTTTAATCAAGTTTTCGTAGTTAGTATTGATAGTCACGTTTTCATTCATATCAACAAACGATAAAGTCAATTTAACGTTCACATTTTTGAATTTTGGAAACAAAATTTGATAAGCATATGCATAAGTCTTTAATTGGAACCAATACGGTACTTCTTTATCTTCCGCTCTCTTTCCTGTTTTAAAGTCCCAAATTTCTAGTTCATTCTCGTCTTTTGGAATAAGAACTAAGTCTGGTGTTCCAGAGATCATTTGCCCAAAGAATGGAAATTTAATTAGCTCTTCAGAGACAAATTCATGAGACTGCTCATATTTCTTTAACTCAGCAATGGCCCAATCAAAAGATTTGATATCTTTATTATTTCCACTATCAAGTAGAGCTGCAGGTGCAATCCAGTTTCTCTTAATGGCAAAGCTTAACGCCTCATGAATGAGTGTTCCTCTTTCAGAAGAAGTCACAATCTGTCCATTATCCTCTTCGATAGATTCTGATTTCTTAACTCCACTAAAAATAGACTCTTTACCTGTGATTTTTTCTACTTCTTCTTCTGAAAATTTACAAACATTGAGTAAGTAGAACTTACGAGGACACTGAGAAACCGAAGCAAGTCTTGTTACAGAAAGTTCTGAAATAATTCCAAGATCTAGATTTTCTTGTGTAGAATTTTCTAATCCTAAACTATCAGTATGAAAGAGAGGGGCCTTAAGCTTTACAAACTCACCTTTAATCTCTTCTTGAACACAGGACCAAGATTTAAGCTTTTCCATGAAGTCGATCTTATTGATAAGATCCTCTTCTTGCCATTTACGAAGACCACAAATCCAACTATTTTTAGAGCTATCAAGAGAGTCGCCATCATTAGATAGGTCAATCCAATATAAGAACTTTTTAGCTCGTGTACTTGCAACGTAAAATAATCTCTTTGATTCAGAAAAGTCTTTCTTTCTTGTTAATAGACCTTCATAGATAAAAGTTGGCGTTATATAGGCCTTCTTTTGTTGTGAGTCTGCCTTCCACTTGAAGCTCCACGGCAACTTTCCAAACATATTCATCTCAGGCATTGTTTTACCGTTATTATGAATACCGCCTAAGAATACATGATCGAATTCAAGACCTTTTGAAGCATGGGCCGTCATTATTTGAACACGTTTTGTATTTAGGCCATATTCAAATTCAATAGAGTATTTAACATCTGCATACCCATTCAATTTTATATGAATAATCTCAATATCATCTCCACACATCTCGCAAATTTCTTTAAGGATTTGCCCATTATTCTTATGGTTTGAGTTTAAAACACCAAATGAAAATGTAAATTTTAAGAATGCGTTGTAAACACCTACAGAAATAAGATCCTGCTCAAACTGAGCAATTCTTTGAATATAGTCGGTCTGGGAATCAATGTGTAATAGGTTAAAGTAACCGTTAAGATGAAAAATTAAATTACTCTGCTCTTCCACATTTTTAGAACTTAGCAAGTATTTTAGCAGTATATTAAAAATCCCAAGGATTGGGTCTTCTGCAAGAGGTACTTTTACTTGAGCAGTAAATCCAATTTCATTTTTAATTAATTCATTAATTAAATACTTTGAAGGACCTAAATTTTTATAAAGAATACAAATCCCATCATCTGGACTCTCTTTAATAATTTTTTCAATATGACTATAAATAGATTGTGCTTCAAAGAATGATAGATCTTCAGATTTAGGTTTTGAGTCTTCATCAATGTGAGAACTTATATCAAAGTCAGTGTAAATAATCTTTCCACTATTCTCATCAGACCTTTCAAAAGGATATGACTGATAATCCACTTCTACACTATGGTGATCAACACCTTCATAGTTATGTCCTAGTTTAAAAAGGTAATCAAAAACATAGTTATTAAAATCAATCACAGAATGAGTAGATCTATAATTATTATTAAGTTTTAGCACCTGAGGTGTCTTTTCCATACACTCTTTAAAAACCCCTAACTCTCCACCTCTAAAACCATAAATGGCCTGTTTCATGTCTCCAACAGTAAAGAGTTTATTAAAGTCTTTATCAATGATTCTCTCAAGCATTTCAAATTGAATTTCAGAGGTATCTTGAAATTCATCTACTATAAAATATTGATAATTTAGCGCAATAGCATCTCTTGTTTCTTTTACCTTTAAAGAATTTGATACATAGTACTCCAAGTCAGAAAAAGTAAAACCTGGAATATCACGGTAGTGCTTTTCAATATAATCAAAGATCATCTTTGAAGATTCCCACCAGTGCTTAACATCACTATCAAGAGACGAGATGGTGGCCTCAATATCATCAATATACTTTTTAACAAATGCTCTTACCTCTTTAACTGCATTAAAGTGCTCTTCAAGCTCATTTGTTAAAATCTTCTTAGTTGGTCCAGTCAATCTAGACACACTATTAAATACTTCGTTTAAAACTTTTAAGTCATCAATACCTTTTGGAACTCCGACATTTTGCACACAAGACATTGTACTAAACCAAGCCTTGTCTGAGTGATCCTGAAAAGGGAGGAGATCAAATTTATCATTCCAAATAAAATCAAGCCCTAATAGAGACCAAATTTTCTCCCATATAATTTCAAGGTCAGTATTCATATTATCGAACTCGAGCTCTTTCCATTGCATTCTAATCTCAGGGGCGCCAAACACACTAATCATTGATTTAATTATTTGTTTAGAGTTTAGAGATATGATTTTTTTGAATTCGTTACTTGGTAGCTCATCAAGATGGTTTTCAAACCAGCGTTCAAAGAGTTTTGTGATTCTTTCTCGTGACTCACTTTCTGAAATAATTGCAACTGTCGAAGCAACGCCAGGAATAAGTCCTTGGCCGATAAGCTTGTAACAAAAGCCATGAATAGTACTTATAGTCATATAGTCAATTGACTCTTTAACAAGCACCCATTCAGAAAGCTCCTCTTTTGCAACAATTTCTAACTGGGCCTCAATTCTTTCAATCATTCTTTCATAAATTTCCCCAGCGGCCTTCTTTGTGAACGTCATAAGGACAATTTTTGAAAAGAAAGACTGAAGCTTAGATTCAAATTCTAGTAGATTTAATCCTTTATTATTGCTTATGAAATCACTTGCCAAGTAGATCACATGTTCAACTAAAACGAATGTCTTACCTGATCCGGCCCCTGCGCTTAGAAGGACACCACCCGTATGCTCTATTGCTAATTTTTGTTCATCATTAGGTGCTCTCATATTGATGATCCCCTTGTACATAAATTGGCGACACTGCAAAAGCCACACACATCATCCTTTAAAGGAGATGCCTTCCACTGAGTATCATTTTTTAATGAGTCAATAATCTCTTGCTCAAATTCCTTATATTCAGAAAACCAAGAACTCATATCGTCGAAAACTGATTTTCGACTTGAAACCTTATAGTTAACCTTAGCCATAAATTCTTTTCCAAGCTCATGCTCGCCATTAATAATTAATGACTCTTCAGGTTCCGAGAGATTAACATAGCCCCAAAAAATCACTTTCTTAGGATCTTGCCCAAGATTATTTAAATAGAATGGTAATTGAACTTTAGAAAATTTCTCAATATCAGTTTTAGAAGGAATGCTAAATCCCGATCTTTTGAAATCTAGAACTGCAAGTTTATCTTCAAACTTAACGAGGCAGTCGATTCGTCCAGAGACATCATGACCGGCAACAAGAGGTGCTTCAAATAAAACTTCGCTTCCCGGTAATTCATTCAATATATTCAGCACAAATTTGATTCCATTTTCGCTATAATTCAAGATTTCATAGATTGATAACTTCTCTTTCATTTGCGCAAGGTTCTTTCTATTTTCTACAATATACTCTCGATAAGTTTTCTCAACTGTCTCTCTAAAGAATTCTTCGTCCCAAGTTTTTTTCCCTTTAAAGTATTTTTCAATTACTTCATGCTCTAAACTTCCTATCTCGTTGGGGCGAAGCTCTTTAGTATTATTAGAATTTATTTCTTTTCTTTCGATAAAAGAATAATAAAACTTTCTAGGACAATCGATATAGGTTTGAATTTTACTCGCAGATATTTTTGCATTAAAGCTTTCATATTCTTTAACGAGAACATCACTCTTTTTATTACTTTTTTCTCTTTCTAAGACCTTTTCTTTTAACGTAATCCCTTTTAGAAAATCATTCCAATTTTGATCGCCATCTAAGAGTCCCTCTTGAATACAGAATTTATATGTATTCTCCTTTATTAATTCCCTAAATTTTTCACGCACGATGAGAAATTCAAGTTCAGGTCTTTGGATTGGACCAAGAGCAGATAGGAATTGAATCACATCTTCTTGATAGCGACTTCCTCCCTTTTTAACCCCTTGATAATCCTCTGAGATAATAAATAGTGGTGATGTCGTCTTGCCACAATTTTCAAGTTCATTGAGGCCATAGAGAGAACATTTTTGTTGCTCATCATTTATTGGGATAAAGTAATCTCTTGGGAAATTTAGGTTTAGTATTTCTCTAAGAACTTGTAGATCGTAGAATTTAAGCACTTCATTATCTTCAGATAAGTTAATATAGTCTTCTAAGGCATCTAGTACCAAAGATAATACCTTAATTAGTCTAAAGTTCTTTGCATCACTCTTAGTATTTAACTCACTAGTTAGTAGCTCTTGAATATAATTTGTTAAAGTCTCAGCACTAACTTGCTCTCCAACGACTTTTTCTAGCTGATCTAGAACCTTCTTACCATAGGAGCTAAAGAGATCGGCGGCCGCTCTAAAGTTTGTTCCTTGGAAACTGGCCTCTAAACATGAATCCACAGAGAGTTTCTTTTCAGCGAGTAAAATTTCTGTAACCGTTTCACTTTCGCTAATTTCAGCTATCTTGGTAGCAAGTCTCTTTTTAGGATAGAAGAAAGTTTCTACTTCATTCTCATAGTTAACAAGTTCTTCGTTAAGCTCTTTTGCCTCAAACCAACGAATCCAGTCTCTTTGTCTTGTTTGTTTAAATACTTCCTTTGAAAAGGGAATAATTACCGTATTACGAATTGCAAGGGAATTGAAAAAATCAATTTGTCCCGAGTTAATATGATTAAAGCCCCAAAAAATAAAAGTTTCATCCTCACTACATAGATCGCCCTCTTTTAGATGATGGGATAGAATCTCATTTGCTTTATGCTCATCTACAATTTCAAGTTGTTCAAGATAGGCCCAATAGATTGGCAAACTTGCCTGAATGGCCTCATCATAAAAAGGTAGAACTTCCTTTATGAGTTCAAAGTCTAAACTATAACCTCTAAGTTCTGTAAAAAGGTTAAATGAATCAAAGAAGGAATCGGCAGAAAAAGAGCTAAGCTTCTTTTTCCAGATAGTGGCCAATTGACCAAGAAGTTGCGCTTTTCTTTTTGCGACTAAATCTGGATCAACAATCTGAAGTAAATCTGATGCAAATTTAGATACAGTGAGAACTTCAACTCTTTGTGGATTTGTCATCTTGGCCCTAAGGGCATCCGCGGCCATTGGGTGAGGACAAATTATTTTTGCTCTTTGTTCACTATTTTCTAAAAGTTCTAAATCATAGATTTCTTTGGAATTTGAATATAAATATACGCTTAGCACAAGATTTTCCCCATGACACTCAAAGTCTAGTTGTGTTACTCAATATCCCATCATCATAGCAAAAAAAGGTTAAAAGCATAATGTTAGAAGACAGTCGATTATATAGTTTTATGGATAGAGAAAATAACTTTACCGTTCACTTTCTGGAAGGGCAAAAGTTAATTCACGATCTTGCTATAATTCATAATGTAAAGGGTCAGGGTTTTTCATATTTTAGAGATACTGTGCTAACCGCTCAAAATCTAGTGACTCTTCTAAAGCCAGGTGAAGGTCTTGGGTTATTTATTGATTCTGAAGATCCTTACTTTAGATTGAAGATAGAGATGAACCACGCAGGAAGAATGAGAACTTTGATTCTTCCTGAAACATTCAATGAGTCTCCAAAAGAGATTACAGGCGTGTGTAGACTATCTAAAATCTTTCCAAATAATTCTACTCCATATACTTCTGTTATTGATTTGAATAAGAGTCAATTTACTCAAGTTGTTAACTCTATTTTGAAAGATTCCTATCAAATGAAATCTGAAATTCATGTTTCACAAGATAGTGATCAGAGCATGATGTTGGTACAGCTTCCTCCAGTAAAAGTTGATAAAGAGGAAATTATTGAACCGATGAATATTAAAGAGTACTGGATGAAAATTCAGGCCACTGTAAATGAGCTTTTTTCTAAATCAACAACTGAGCAATCTATTATTCAAAAATCCTTTGAGGATCTAGGTTTAACATTCTTAGGAAGTAAATTAATAGAGTTCAAATGTAATTGCTCAAGAGAGAGAATGCTCGCTTCTATAGGTTCACTATGTCAGGCTTCAAGTATTGAAGAAGTATTTGAAGGTGATGAGAATATCGAAAGCAAGTGTGACTACTGTAAGACTTTTTATCTTATCACTAAAGACGATGTTATAAACTATAGCTTACAGTAAGCTATAGTCCTATAATGCTAAGTGGAGACTTTCTCTCTTCAGGTGACCACAAAAATCTCTCAAAGACAGAGCTTTCTTCATAGATACCACAAAAATTCTCTGCCCTTGGTCCTTTTGCAAAGCTAGGGGACATGAGGCTATTTCTCTTATAAAGAAGAAATTTTCCTTGTTTATCAAATTGCTCCCACTGCTTACCTGATCTTGGCAGCTCGATATTTCTTGAACCAGATCCTGTGACGACAACTAAGAGCCTAGGATCCTTTGCTTGCTCAGACAGAAAGAAAGCGTACAGTCTTTCGATCTCAGATAGTTTCTCCCTAAGGGACTCTACATCTTTTCTAAGAATTGTTTCTTGTAAGCTAAAGTCTCTAACAACAAGCATACTTCTGACTGTTTTATTTTTAAATTTATTAAAGATAGCTTTGGCATTATTTTCTAAGCTAGCGTAACAAATACCTGCTCTACAACTCTTATCATAAAAAACCTCTCCATCTCCATGAGGTAGATCTTCTTGAAAGTGAAATCTCTTCGCATCTTTATTTGAACTATCACTCATTTTCCATAAAGAGATAGACTTATCTATTTGAGTCTTATCACTATTACATTTCCAAGAATTTAGAAGCGAGTCTTCATCTTTGACTCCACTTTCTAAAACCCCAATTTGAAATCCTATATTTTTAAAACTTGTCCACATAGGAGAATTTTCATAATCAGAACAATTACCGACAATATTTTTGGTACCAAATATCTGAGAAAGAAAACCTCTCGTAGCATCTGGTCTTAAAGTATAGAGATTATAATTCCACATCTTGCCCATACATGAAGACTCTTCAAAAGGTCCACCTAGCTCAAGAGCGGGCCTGGAAAATCTTTGGATAGCTAATATTTCTTCTGTAAGGCCAGCAATCTGCAACCACACAATTCGATTAGGATCTTCACTAAAGCTATGCTTTTTAATATTGATTGTTTCTACTTTTGAACATGAAATCGAAGAGATTAGTGCTAAAGCAAGTAATAGATATTTATTCATTCTCTTTCCCTTAATAAGAAAACTCCAACCGATTGGGACAATATAATTAGTGCTTCAATTATAGCCGAAGTTCCAAAGAAATAGGTGACGAAAAAAGGCCAGGAAAAAAAGGCTACTCGGTAACTTCTCTCAATTAAAACAAACGCAAGTCCAATCATCGCATAAGTAGACTCGGGCCCAGATAAATTAGAAAGTGAGTAGAAAATAATAATAACAAATAAAGGAATCTTTTTTAGGGCCCTTTTCTTCTGTCTTAGCGCAGTATTATCAATATAGGAGCGCAAAATTTCAAAAGTTGCTGAAGCTATTACTACCGCTAGCGACATTACGGATATCTTAAACAAGATCTCACGAGGAAATTCCAACCAAGGAACAATAGAGTAAATAGTAACTCCTCCCAAAGTGCAGCCGTAAAAGAGCCTATGCGAAAGGATTGTCTCTTTATTTAGGTAGCAGACTAAAAATAGTGGTACCAATAAGAGACTTAAATACTTTGATGTTATAAATATATCAACCAAGTGGATTCCTATTTTCTTTAGCGAATAGTAAATTCTCTATGTGCCTAAAATTTCTCATTCATTTATTACGCTAAATCTACTATTCTATTAGTGAAACTGATATAAAAACAATATTTTGACATACCGCAAGAGTGGTAGGAGAAGAGCTATGGATGCAACGTTAGCAAGCCGTGAGATTATGTGGAATATACCTTCCAACATGAAAGTGGCAATGTACGTATTATTTTTTGCGAGTATCGCTTACATGATTAAAGGGTTTCACTCTAAAATGATGTTCGTTACGGCAGGCGAAGGAATTAAAGGATTAAAGAAGCTTCTTCCTGAGAAACTAAACTGGGGAGCATTTTTCAAGACTGCTCTTTTAACTGGTAAGGTTCCTAGGTCTAAAGATGTTAAAATTTTTCACGGATTAATTTTTTGGGGATTCTTCATTCTATGGATTGCAACTGATCTTGTTGCAATTCACTACGATACACCATTTAAGATCTTTCAAGGTCCTCTTTATATAGTCGTATCATTTGCTGCTGATATTGCAGGACTTATGGTTCTAGTTGGTATCGCACTCGCTTTTAAAAGAAGATATATTAATAAACCAGCCTATCTTTCTTCTACTAAACCTAAGCAAGAACTCTTCATGTATGCGATGCTATCAGCACTAGTTATACTAGGATATTTCATTGAAGGCTTTAGAATTTTAGGAACAGGAATGCCAGAGGGTGAAAGAACTTGGGCCCCAATTGGTTGGTGTCTAGCGAGTCTATTTCAAACTTTCAACCTAAGTGATGGTACTTTGGCAGGAATTTATAAGACACTATGGTTTGTACATATGGCCAACACAATGGCATTTGTTGCAAGTATTGGGCATTCTAAATTTTCTCATATCTTTCTTTTACCATTCCAAGCGCTTATCACTCCTCCAAGAAGAGGTGCAGTTCTAAATCCAATGAACTTTGAAGATGAAAATGCTGAAACTTTTGGTCTTGGTAAATTATCAGAACTTACTGCTAAGAATAGAATTGATCTTCTAACTTGTGTTGAGTGTGGACGTTGTACAAACGTGTGTCCTGCTAATAATGCTGGAAAGAGTCTTGATCCTAAGCAGATTATTACAAAGGCGAGAGACTTTGCTTTTGATCTTCAAGCTAAGGGTGAAAGTGATGGAGAGCTATGGGAAAACCCTATCTATGCCTCTAACGAGATCGATGCTTGTACTACATGTGGTGCTTGTATGGAAGAATGTCCTGCCAATATTGAACATGTTAATATCATTATGGAGGCCAAGAGATATAAGACTTTAACTCTTGGAGATATACCTCCTGCTGCTGCAGACGCTGCAAATAAAATCAAAATTAACGGAAACCCTTGGGGAATCACTCAAGAAGATAGATTCAAGTGGGCCGAAGGAATGGATGTTCCTGTCATCGAAGCTGGTAAGAAAGTTGATTACCTCTACTATGTAGGCTGCGCTGGGTCATACGATGCCAATAACCAAAAAGTTGTTCAAGATACAGTTAAGCTCTTAACTAAAGCGGGAGTAAGCTTTGCTGTAATGGGGAAAACTGAGAAATGTAATGGTGACCCGATTAGAAGATTTGGAGATGAGTATACATTCTATGAAGTTGCTATCGAAAATATCGCGAATATGAATCAGTATGATTTTGGAAAAGTTGTTACTCACTGTCCTCACTGTCTACACACGATTGGTAAAGAGTATGGGAAGTTTGAAGATGGAGAATTTGAGACTGTTCACCATACTGAATTACTGGCGGAATTAATCAGAAGTGGTAAACTAGTACCTGAAAGAAAGTCGAATGAAGAAGTTACATTCCACGATCCATGCTACCTTGGTAGACATCACGGTGAATACAATGCTCCAAGAGAGATATTGAAGGCCTCAGGTGTTTCTATTAAAGAGATGGAACAAAATAAAGAAAAGGCCATGTGCTGCGGAATGGGTGGTGGAAATATGTGGTATGAGCTTCCAGAGGGAGTTCATCTTGCAGAGAAGAGACTCGAGCATATCGGTGAAACAAAAGTTGAAAAATTAGCAACAGCTTGTTCTTACTGTATGATAAACTTTCATTCTTCTAAAAATGAACAAACGAATACGGATGGAATTGAAATTGAAGACGTTGCCACTGTACTGGCCAAAACAATTCTTTAAAAAATCACTTAGCCTGGAGCCCAAGCTCCAGGTTCATTACCTCCGTCCTACTTCATGAACAATAAAACATCCAAAAGTATATTAATTATTGGAGCAGGACCTGCCGGACTAACTGCTGGATACTTTCTTGCCAAAACTGGTCATGAAGTAACTATTTTAGAAAGTAATAATCAAGTCGGAGGATTAGCTAAAACAGTAGAAAAGAATGGCTATAAATTCGATATAGGTGGCCACCGTTTCTATACTAAGTATTCAGAAGTTAATGAATTCTGGAGTTCATTACTCAGTAAGAATGAGTTCTTAAGCAGAAAAAGAAAGTCTCGAATATTTTTTAATGGTACTTATTTTGATTATCCAATCAAAATTAAAGAGTGCTTTCTTAAGTTTAATATTTTTACAAATATTCAAATACTTTCAAGCTATCTAACCCACCATCTAAATCCATTTTACAAAGTAAATAATTTTGAACAATGGGTTAGTAAGAAATTAGGGAAGAAGTTATTTGAATTCTTTTTTAAAAGCTATACAGAAAAAGTATGGGGAATTCCTTGTAATCAAATATCTGCGGACTGGGCAGCGCAAAGAATTCAGGGTCTTTCAATACCTTCAATTGCATGGAATGCCTTTACGAGAAGTTTTAATTTTAACTTTAGCTCTCCTAAAACATTAATCTCTAATTTCAAATACCCAAAAAATGGTCCTGGTCAAATGTGGATGAGCTGTAAGAATGAAATTGAAAAAATGGGTGGAAAAATCAAGCTCAATCACTTCTATGAATCTGTAGAAAGAAATGAAGATAAATGGAGTGCAAAGTATCAAACGAATTGTGAGACTTTTATAAACAATTATGATGAAGTAATTTCTACAATACCAGTTAACAAATTTATCCCTTCAATAAAAAGCTCTAGTTATCAATCTATTTTAAATACATCACAACATTTCAAACATAGAGACTTTTTAACAGTTTCTTTAATGATAAAGAAATGCCCTAGTTTTGATGATAACTGGATTTATATACATGAAGAAAGAGTAAAAGTTGCAAGGGTTCAGTTCTTTCACAATTGGTCAGAAGCAATGGTACCAAGTAAAGAGAAGGCCTGTATTGGACTGGAATATTTTTGTTCAAAGAAAGAAGATTTTTGGAACCTCTCAAATGAACAGCTGAGAGATTTTGCCATAAAAGAAGCTATCGAACTTAATTTTATAAACTCAAAAGATGATGTGACTGACTTTGAAGTTATAAAGGCGCCAAATGCTTATCCTATTTACCATGATAACTATAAAGAAGATTTAAAAATCATTCGTAATTTTCTCTCAGAAAAATGTCCTGGTATTCACTTAATTGGTAGAAATGGAATGCACAGATACAACAATCAAGATCACTCCATTCTAAGTGCTATCGCTTGTAGTGAACAGATAAACAACTCTCCTTCAGCAAGAAGTCCATGGGAGTTATTTGATGACGAAACTTATATTGAGAAAAGATGATTTCAATAATTATTCCCTGCTACGATTCCTTTCACTTAAAGAAAATAACTAGGCACTTCGAAGATGAAAATGAAATAGAAGTTATAATCGTTAATGACAACCCGACTCGTAGCATTTCAGGTATCAACGCATCAAATTTTCGAATTATTAATAATCAAGAAAACTATGGGCCATCAAAGTCTAGAAATATTGGCTTGCAATCCGCAAATGGAAGTATATATATATTTCTAGATAGTGACGTTTATCTGTCATTAAATCAAGTGCAATATATTAAAGAATATTTTGAAAAAAGAAATGAAATAAGCTTTCTTACATCTTATCTTGATCAGAACATTGGTGAAAATATATATTCTCACTTTAAAAATATATATATTTGTTACCAATTCTCAAAACATTTAGGGCAGGTCGATTTCTTATATGGTTCAATGACAGCAACCAATTCGAAGATATACTGGCCAGAAAACAAGAGGATTGTTGAAGATAATTATTTTGGACTTCAACTGAGCAGAGCAAATATACCAATATTTCTTTCTCCTGAGTTACAAATGAAGCACTTAAAAGAATATACTTTAAAAAGTATATTCCTCTATGACTTAAAAATATCATTTCATATGGCCGAGTTGATATTACTAAAAACAAAAGAGAAGATAGGTGATTTAAATAAAGTCACTCACTCAAATAGAGCACACCTCTTGGCATTAATATTTTTATTAATCACTATTTCAGCTTGGACTATCTCTTACAAGATATCTCTGATTTCTTTTCTTTGTTGGTTAACGTCAAACATTTCATTTTTTGAGTTTATAAAAAAGAACAAAAAATTTTCAATGTTAAAATATATCCCAGTAATGACAATAACTCAGTTGGCACAAATGTTTGGTGCAGGCTTAGGATTGATTTATTATAGTACCTACAAAAAGACTTCTCTAGAAGAGATCATTTGAAGATTTAATTTTTTCTAATAGCTCATTATCTTCTACTAAAACACCTGACTCTAATTTGAATATATTATCGACCCATTTCAAAGAAAATAAACGGTGAGTAACTATAATTATACTCAAATCAGGGTAAGTTTCTTTAATTTGATCAAATATTTTCTTTTCAGAAACTAGGTCAATATTAGAAGTAGCTTCATCTAATATTAAAAGACGAGGGAGATTATATAGTGCCCTAGCAAGCATTAACTTTTGTTTTTGTCCTAACGATAAATTTTCTCCATCTTTATTAATGAAAGCATAAATCTCGTAATCCATTTTTTGAACATCATCCATAAAGTCGCATAATAGAAGAATCTCTTTCATGCGACTTTCTTCTTCTAAGGTGAGAGAGGACTTTCCTGTGATATTTTCACTTAAAAGCCCCTCAAAGATAGAACATTCTTCAGTAAGATATGAAATATTCTTCCTAAAAAATTGAGGGTCATCTATTACAGTGCCATTGATTTCTACTTTAGAATGTAATGCAATATTCTTTGAAAGAATACGTAAGAGGGTACTCTTTCCAGTTCCAGACTTACCAATGATTGCAATTTTATCACCTCTATCTATTGAAAAAGATAAATTAGAAATAACCTCATTCCCATCATAAGAAAAGTATAAATCCTTAACTCGCAATGAGCTCATCTCCATGTCACGTACATTATTTGTCCTATTATCCTTACCTATCATGGCCTGAGAAAATAGCAATTTAGTACTTTCGAATGAGTTAATACCTTCTCTAAAAGAAGAAATACTTTCAAATAAATTGAGTAATCTTGGAATAATTTTCAGAAGTAATCCTATAAGAACTAATGTTTCAACTTCTGCCCGATTACCAGCCTCTTTTAGAAGAAATATAAAGACAATAATGATTACAAAAAAATCTTGAATAGAAATGAAGCGATTCTTAAGCATTTCCTTGTGAATTAAGTGATCAAAGAATCTGTTATTTTCTACTTTTAGCTTTTTTTCAACAATAGAACTCAATGAAAAGTACTGAAAGCTTATATGGCTTTTAATATATGTTGAAAGAAAGTCTACTACCTTATCGTATGTGACAATTTCTTTATGTGAATATTTCGCGTACAGAAGAATAGTAGATGAGCAAACAACTAGTACAAAAAAGATACTATAGAGGCTTACATTAAAATATGTAGCTAATAAGAAGTAACCTGCAATTAAAACAATATCTGAGCAAGTATTGATAACTCCTTCAATCCCCTTGAAAAAGTTAAAACTTTGACTACTGATTGTATGAAACAATCTATCTTTCTTCTTACTAAGAAACTCTGAATCGTATACTCTGCCTAACTGAGAAAAACTAAAATTGAGAAAATCTCTAACAATAATTTTGTTAATTAGTAAGATATTATTTACATATAGATATCTAAATAGAATACAGATCAAAGAGAAGATAAGAAATAATATGATCGAAATCTGAGAGGATTTTGAAAGACTATTAACACTCTCAAGAAGAAATATAAGAGAAAAAATTTCGCAAAATGCTTCAAGCATTCTATATAGTAGAGTTTTCTTAAATCCTCGCTGTGTATATAAATATTTAAAAAAACTAGTATTCAGACAAAACGCCTTGATCAATTAAGTCATTCTTAATACTTGTTTCTAAACAGTACTTCTTATCCCCGTTAACCGTATTTCTAATAAAGTAATAGCTTGCACCTTTTAATATTTTATAGGTTAAGCTTTTAAAATCAAATAATGCCAATTGCTCATTAAAGTATATTATTCTAGCATATTCGCTTAAAGCACCATCCTTTCGTGTATTATATTGAAACTTATACTTGGCAATTTTGTTCTCTTTAAACTGACCAACAAAAACACCTAAACATCTTGAAAGTTCACACATTAAATTAATTAAGTTATATACTTCGAATGTCTTAAAGATTTTGGAAAACTTAGAGAGAAGCATCATTAAACCTTGAAGATAATTAATAGAACTCTCCCTAACCTCTTCAATGTATAATTCTCTTGTTATTAATTGTTTAGAATAATTTTTATTTTCATTCTTTTTAGCTAATTTCTTTTCTTTTTTCTTCTTTTTAGTCATTGCAGGACGGGACCATTTTCTAAGATAATCATTCTTATAATAGCCGTGCCAAAAGTCTCTTATTAAGTAATCTATAAAACCTTCACCATGAAAGTAAACATGAGCAATAGCATTTGGTGTTGATACCAAATCAAAGCCATTCAAAAAAACTCTTCTAGACAAGTCTATATCTTCATGTCGTACTAGATTTGTATCAAATCCATCTACGCTTTCTAGAGCGACTCTAGAATACATACAAGCAGCAGAATTTATCATAGGTGTTTCATAACAAAGAATATCCAGTAGAATAAAACTACCGCCTGTAGAATACTCAGTAGACTGAGACCTATAAGTGTCTAACAAAGTATCTCCATCAGAAGCCGGTCGAATTTGCCCCTGACCACCACCAATATTTTTAAAATTCAACTCAGAATAAAGATTGAATAGCCAGTTATTTTCTATGACAACATCTGAATCGACAAAGGCAATATATTCGCCCTGTGAAAACTTCCAACCAGTATTACGAGCAAAAGAGCGACCTTGCTTAGTCTCAAGTAAATATTTAACATCTGTAAAAGTTGTAATTATTTCTTTAGTCTTATCAGTTGAATTATTATCAACAGCAATAATCTCAATTTCAAAACCAACTCTCTTGTTAGAAATTATCGAATTCAAGGTTTTAGAAATCGTTTTTTCACAATTATAGCAAGGAATCACTACTGAGACTTTCATACAAGCTCCTCTTTCTTAATATCTCTAATTTTGTCTAGAGAATCAGTAAACCTATCGAAGTTCTTCAATTCACCTTCATTCAAAGGGTTACTTAGAGTGTCTATAATTTGTTTATAATTTGTAACCCCGAGATCATCATACTTATCTATAAGTACTTGGATAACTTCTTTTGCCTTTTCTTTTTTCTCAAGACTTAGATTTACAATACTAAGATATTTTGGCCAATGAACAAAACCAATAATCAAGAACTCATCTAGACGAGTAAACTTCTCTCTTTTCTTGAAGTTCATTGAGATTAGCCATTCAACAAAGTCACTAAAGTGAGAAACGTTAATATTATTTACAGTATATAGAATACGAACTTCGTAGTTCTCTGGTAAATTGTCATATCTTTTCAAATTCTCCTCTATCACGGACCAATTACTTGGATAGCGTATATATCGAGCATATCTATCTTTACCATCAACACTCAAAAAGAATTCAACTTTTTTAAATTTATTCCATGAAGGAATCATATCATCTAAGTAAAGAGTAGCGTTAGTGTGGTATCTAATTATTAGATGAGACACATCCTGTTCTGAAGAAATCTTTTTTATAAAATCTAAATGTTCCTTCACTAGAAGTGGCTCTCCACCACCAATTACCATCGTCTTAATATATGGAATTAAAGACATGAATTCTGACCAAATATTTTCCTGAGTTACCCACGAATAGTCATTCATATCTATTTTAACTCTATCATTCCACTGATGATAAAGTAGTGATCCTTTATTCAAGTGCTTTATTAACTTCTTTCCTCTATCAATCCACTTACTACTTTCTTGTGGCTGACACATTATACATTCAAGATTACAGTTATTTCCGAGTCTTATATCAAATGACTGGGCCTGCTTAGAAACTCTACCTGTCAAACTCGAAACTTTGAATATCTCTTGAATGTCATTTTTACTATTGTCTTTGCACCAACTTTCATTTTCTACAAGTCTATGACTTTTAATTCCAAGCTTCTCTTCTTTGTAACAGACCTTACAATCAGAAAGCTTAATACCTAACCTCATCAAGATTCTAACTTTTCTTAAATATATAGAGTTCCAAAACTCAGTTATGCTTGAATTTTTATAAGACATTTTAGAGTCATTATATGCCATACAGCATAGAGAAAAATTACCATTTGTTCTAACTGCCACATGACTGAAAGGTAAGGCGCATACGGAAGAATTATTTTTCATATGACCTCAGATACCCATAAGTACTTGGAAGAGATTTCTCAAAAGACTGTCCTCTATTCTTATCTAAAATCTTAGTATATGCTAGGAAGTCCTCTATTTTCTCATCGCTAGAGTAGTTCATATTACTTTTTAAATAATTAACTAGACCTTTAACACCTGTAAACAAATGAAATCTTTTTCCAGATAACTGATAAATGAATAAAAAAGCAAAATATAAAGGGTAGAGTTTGACCAATGCCTTTTTCTTCATCTTTGGAGGAAGAATTTTAACATCTAAAAAAACAGGCTCTAAGCAATATATCAAATCAACAAAGAAATACTTACGATATCGAAGTTGTAATATTAAAAGGTAATACATTAGTTTATGTAGTGATAATAAGTTATAAACCTGAACAACAGGACTAACGCTAATAAAGAGATCTCTAGACTTTTTACTGGCAAGCTTATGAATATTTCTCTGAACATTCTTCCACCTACTGCCTGACCTAATATAGTCATTAACTTCACCATAGCCATCGATACTCATAATGGCATTGACAGAGCGAAACTCCGAAATCAAGTCTAAGAACTTCTTAGGAAGTGTATTTAAGTTTAGATTAAAAACTAAGTCGATATCCTTTGCATAACCTAGACGTACACAAGTAGACATGAATATATAGTTAGAGTTAATTATAGTCGGCTCTCCACCTGTAAGGTAAGCCTTCTTTAGATTTGGAATGATCTTTTCTATATCACACCAAAAAAAACTATTCGTATCCCAGTCTCCATTCACATCATTGTCAATATTAGATTTTTTAAGAATTGAATTATAGAGTTCAGCATCTTGAGTCTTATCAATCGCATTCCACTCTTTACTAATTAAACTTGAATTGTGAGGATTACACATTCTACATTTCAAATTACATTGATTGCCTAAACGTAGATCAATATACTGAATTTCGAGATTATCAACCTTAGAATAGATTTTTTTATAAGACTCTTCTCCTAATCTCTTTTTCCATTCACGATTATTTAAAATTCGATAGCTGTCTTTTCCGGCTTTCTCTTGAACATAGCAACTTTCACAGCCTTCAAGATATTCTCCATTAGTCATTCTCTCTCTGATAGTCCGAAGAAAGTTACTTTCCCATGCTTCAAAAACCGTATCACTCTCAATATGAGCTAATCCTCCATTATTGGATCTAGTTCTGTCTTTATAAGCAATACAACAATGAGTGAAATGTCCGCTTGGAAGTAGCGCTAAGGATATCCAAGGTTGAATACAGATAGATTTATTGTCATGTGATTTCACTTCAAAATTTTAGCAAACTATCCTCTCTTAAGTAAATGAATAAATTGACAAAATCTTCAATAACTTAATATCATTATTAACTATATATAAACGGGATCATTTCCTTGAATAAGAAGTCATACTTTTATCTCTCATTAATTGCCTCACTTTCTGTTGTCGCCTTTGTTCTTAATTTGAATATTGACAGACACCTATTACATGGAAACGAAGGTTACTCTATTTCATGCGCGAGGGAAGGTCTTAAGCTACTTCACCCAGGTCTTCCTGAAATATATGGATGCACATACGATCACCAACCCCTTTATTTTTATTTTCTAAAAGTTGTTAAATACTTTACTGGTGAGAATCTTATTTCCTTAAGATATACATCAGTACTCTTTTCTCTATTAACTATCATTACTGCTTTCTTTCACTGTAGAAGAAAGGGTGTTTCACCAATAAATACGTTTACAGTAATCAGTTCAATGAGCTTCTTTTATTTATTCTTTTATCATTCTCTGTACTTGAGAATGTATCCATTATTTATACTTACTTCAGCACTAATTCTCTATCAGGTTGACTTAATTTTAAATCATAAGAAGAGAGACTATCGTTTAATAAACACTGTTCAATACATAGGATATTTTTCATTTATATTATCGTTCGTATTTGTTCCACTTCAGATATTAATCACTCCTAAAGAAGATAGAAAAAAGAATCTAATCTATCTAAGCCCACTTATCATTCATTTTCTCATAAAGCTTCCATTTCTAATTTATCATCGTATTCTTGAAAGAAGCTTTAACTATGTCGTTGAGAATCCTGTACTAAGAGATCGTTATGAAACAACACTCTTAATAGCAATCCCACTAATTATCCTACTATTAGGTTATCTACTTTATAAGAAAAAAGAAAAAGTTGTATCTTTATATAGCAATAAATTCATACCAATTCTTGATTCTAAGATAATTGTAAATTTCTTATGCCCTCTGCTTGTTATTACAGGCATCACTGGTGCCTTTGACCTTCATAACTTCTATGGTGAAATTTTCCCTTTTAAGAACTATTTCATGGGCTTTTTTTTCAAACAAACAGTAATTAGTTCCATAATCATTTCTACTGGAATTTACTATGCAAAAGAGAATGTAAGTAGACCACTATACCGTCTATTAGTTTTCACATTACTTCTATTTTTAATTACTCTAACAATGCCATTGGAAGAAATAGTCGTGAGATATATTTTATTTTTGATACCAATTATTTATTTAAGTGCAAGTATTGAGCTGGAAAAATCACTAAAGAAGGTCTCTCATCAGCTAATACTGGCAATCGGTATCATTTCTCTTGGTATTTCTGGAAGTATTGAATACAACAAGTATGTAATAATTAAAGGAAAGAATGCTAAGGATGCTAGTGAGCACTTAGCTAAGTTCTACGATACTAAGCAAGTTGTTAATATGTACACAAATGACACTTTCATTTTTAATTACTATCTAGCATTTAATGCGAATTACTACTATGGGCTGAAAATTAAAGGTTTACAAATCAAGGATAAATCAGAGATCAAGCCACACACCACTTTAATTGGTGGTGAATATGATGAGATTAAAGACTATATTCGAAAAGAATCTTCAAAAATTCGTTTTAAGAAATACTTTCACGATAGTGATTTTCCAAACTTGATTCAAATATATCACTAAGAATCTCTTTTGGAAGTAATCGGATTAAATCCTACTGGCCAAGTGATATTGAATTCTTTTTCATCATATCTATATGAAAATTGTAGAGAAGGCTCATAGTAAGTTGATTGCTTATAATGAAATATTGCTTCTTCTGTTTCTACATAGTGACCATTCCCATATCCTGGAGGAATTAAAACCTGTTTATGATTGTCTTGCGACAAATCAAATATTTCATGCTTTCCAAAGTTCTTATCGCCCTTCTTGCAGTTAACGACAACAAGTTTAATACTGCCTTGAAGACATGAAACGAGTTTCCATGTAACCTTATCCCCATGAATACCTCTAAACACTCCTTTCTTTGATCTAGAATAATCATCTTGTACGAAATTAACTTCTACTCCATTGTCTTTGTATATTTGTTCATTATATGTTTCAATGTATTCCCCTCTATGATCTTTAAAGCATTCAATATCAATTTCAAGTACACCATCAAGTTCGGTTTTATTCACTTTCATTTTTTTCTCCAAAAATCATAGTCTCAAAAACATCGATAGAATCACCTGAACGGCAATCCAATCGAATAAAGTCAGTAAGAGTATTTTCAAACAAGAATTTTTTCCAGTATAAACCTTTTAGTAGTGTCGACTCTTCTTTAGAAGATATCGCTATATTCAACTCAATAATTGAGTTTTTTTTCGAATAAATTTGACACTTTGAAAGAGAACTTAATTGTTGTTCATTTAATACTAAAATCCAAAATTCATTTGCTACAACTTTATCTATAAAATAGTAATCGAAGATAAATCTCTCATTTCCTTTAATTTTAAAAACTCTTGGAGTGAAATACTTATTACCGGGAGTAATATTATTTACCAACAAGTGCCTCTGTCCATGCTCTACTGAAGTCTTTGATTCACTCCAAATTAATAGGTCTTTTAATTGGTTAGTTATATTATTTTCAAATATCTTTTCTTCTCCAGCAAAGATCATTCTGTATTCAACAGAAACTCTTTTTAAAGAAATTCCAATCTGCCATACGATAGCAAGTAAAATTATTAACCTTAATACTATTTTATTATTTTTATTAAGCAACTCTCTGAAAACAAAGCCTAAAGATAAGAGAAAGGTCAGTATAAAATGTCTAAAGAATATATGAGTATGATAAAGGGCCACATTAAATAAGATCATTGAAAATAGAAGAGAACCAGCAAGAAATACTAGTATATCTCTCACTTCAGAACTCTTTCTTTTAAGCATAAGTACTATTAAAGAGACAATAATTAACGCAACACTTATGACATTATAATTAAGAGTCATGTAGATATATTTACTCATTAATTCAAGAGAATCAAAAAATGAATCATTCACCAAAGGATATCTATTAGTTAATGTGTTAGATACATCACCAATAACTTTTTCTAAACTGCCAAAAAACATAACTCTCTGTATCAGGTACAAAGATAATGAAAGGCCTACTCCTAAACACACTAGAGACAAATCTTTAATGGACTTCTTTTTGATAAGTAGAAAATAACCTCCGATACACAGAGTATAGAATAAATATTCATTTGAAGTGTACACAATCAAAAAAGGAGCTAAGAAATATACAATACGCCTATACTTAAAGCTTCTTACTAAGGTCAAAATAAAAATACTAAGAAGACCCTCTTGAATTGGTATATTATATAGATTTTGTACCCAACCATAACTGCTATAACTTAGTATATATAAAGAAATAGTTAGTACTGATACTTTAAATGAAAAATATGACCTAATTATTAGAAATAAGAGAAATACATTCAAGACAGATATGATTAAAGATATATTTCTGAGGTTATTAACTTTAAAAGAACTACTTACCGCTTTATAGAAATACTCCGTAAAAGGTGGGCTTCTTGTATAAAAACAATCTTCATAAATTGACTGCAAGTTATTTTTATTTTGATAGTAGTCAAAAAATGTAATTGGTCCTTCTATCTCTTGATGGCAGGGAACATTAAAGAACGAATGAAGAACGTGTCCTTTTCTATTTACTATTCCAGAGTTTTCAATAAATGAATCTAATGTTAAATTCTTAACTGCAGAAATCGTCGAATGATCGTCGAACGAATTCCCATCAATATGACTCACTCTAGACATCTGGGTCTGGATACGCGATACAGTTCTATGCTTTTTAAATATTACTCCTGAAGAGATTATTACAGAAAGTAATAGTATGTAACTTGGCCAGTATTCTCTAAAATGATTTATTCTATTCAAGAAATTCTACTTTGATGACTTCATTAAAACTAGAAGGCCGTGGTTTTCTATCGAAGAATGTAACATAGTACCCTCCTCCACCAGCCCCTAACAACTTAACAGAACTAGCACCCATTTTAAATATTTCAGAAATTTCTTCTTCAAAGAATTTAACATCACTATCAGTTAAAATTTTCTTCTTATACTTCCAACTAAGATTGAGAAGTCGATGAAACTCTGACTCGTTAAAGTTTTTATCTTTCAAGATGACAAGGGCTTCTTCAGCAATTTCCTTTATTGCACCCAAGCTCTCTGCATTGTCTTCAAAATTAATTTCCTTTAGCTCTCCATCTCGCTTCTTCTTGCTTTCAACTATATACATTTTCGCATTTAAAGTATGAATAGTATCCCTAGGAATCTCTTCATCATCTTCAAAAACATTATCTTTTGAAAACCGTAGCACTTTGAATTTATTAGAATTAACTAATATTTGATCTTGGTTTCCTGCATTTTTTTTCAAATATTCTTGTTCAAAATATGTCACTTTCGAGATTAAATCATTTCTTGAAAGCACTTTATTTGATACGGTTTCAATTAATGAGCTTATTGAAGCGGAACTTGCTCCCAAACCTTTTGACAAAAACTTTGAATTTCTGAGTGTTAAACAATCTTCAACAGTAATGCCTAAAAAAGATGACACTTTTTTGATTATATCTAACTCTTTTGAATCTTCAGAATATTCCCAGTATATCGATTTGTTTATGGGTCCACCTAAAACTATTCCTGAATGTAATTCAAACCAGCTAGGGTAATCTGTACCTCCTCCGAAGAGAGAAATTCGAAGAGGTTTCATCACTACTTTATACATTTAAAAATTATCATTGCCGCACCCCCCCTTTGTCAAGAGGACCTACGAAGCTACACTTTTTAAATGAATATTCTAGTCACTGGTGGAGCCGGATATATTGGTTCCAAGCTATGCGAAAAATTAATTTCAGAAGGTCACAAAGTAACTGTAATAGACTCTCTATACTATAATCAGGAAATTCCTCATTATTTTGAAAGTCAAAAAATTGAATTTATCCACACTGATATTCGTGACAAAGACTTATTAGAATATCATATTCAAAATCAAGATGTAATAATCCCTCTTGCATGCTTAGTAGGTGCCCCATTATGTGAACAACTCCCTAATGATGCGAAACTCATAAACCAAGATATAATAAAGTGGATATGTGATCTTTCACAAAAAGAACAAAGAATAATTTTTCCAACAACGAATAGTGGCTATGGTACAAAATCAAATGAAATAGAATGTGACGAAGCAACCCCTTTGACACCAATCAGTCTCTACGGAAGAACAAAATCAAATGCTGAGAACATTATTCACAATAGAGGGAATGCCATCTCCTTAAGACTTGCCACAGTATTTGGAACTTCATATAGGACTCGTTTTGATTTATTAGTAAACGATTTTGTAGAAACTGCGTATAATAAAAGTGAGCTGATTCTTTTTGAACATCATTTTATTAGAAATTACATTCATATAAATGATGTCGTTGAATGCTTTATTTTTTGCATTAAGAATTTTGATCAAATGAATAACAATATTTTTAATGTGGGTTTAAATAACGCTAATCTTACCAAGCTTGATCTTGCAAACAAGATAAGAGCACATTTACCAGATACTAAAATCTCATTAAATGAATTTAGTAAAGATCCAGACAAAAGGAACTATATTGTGTCTAACGAAAAGATTAAGTCATTCGGATTTCAAGCCCAGAAGAGTCTTTCACATGGTATACTTGAAGTTATTGAATATTTAAATTCTGGCGGTAAAATTCATAGAAATATATGAATAACAATCATGATACTCAAATTGTTATTCTATGTGGAGGACAGGGCAATCGGTTCCTAAATATTGATGAGTCAATTCCAAAATGCTTATATCCAATTAAGGAGAAAGCATTTATTCGATATATGATAGAACAGCTCCAGTCCCAAGGATTTATAAAATTCACTTTCCTATTAGGCGACAGATACGAACTATTTATAGATGAATTTAAAGAAGAATTCAATTTCAAGCACTTTAACTATATTTTAGAAGAAACTCCGCTAGGTACAGGTGGTGCCATACTTAACTTCTTCAATTTAAATCCTCAATATGAAAGTATTTTAGTTATTAATGGCGACACCTTTATAAAAGAAGATTTTGAGAGGGTGATTAAAAGAACAGAACAATCAACCATTCTCTTATGTAACAACTTTAAAAAAGATAGTGCAAGCGGAGCTGTTCAAATCAGCGCTAAAAAAATACTCTCTTTTAATGAAAAGAGCAATAGTGGCAGCTATTTAAACACTGGCATCTATCTATTAAATAGGAACCTATTTCATGGCTCCAATGGTCAGTTTTCATTAGAAAAAAATATTCTAGAACCAAATATATCTTCATTTCAATACGTTGTGAGTTCAAATCTATTTTACGATATAGGGACAACAGAAGGTTTTGAACGTACTAAATTGTACATTGAATCTATAACTTAAATATTAAGTATCTTTCTGATTCGTAGAAAGTATTGAAGTTATTCTTATAGAATTCAATATTCATTCTTCTGGGCCTGGTTTCAAAATTATCTTGATGACCAAATTTCTTTACCATCTCTGGAGCTAATAATTCATACTTAGAAAAAACTATATAATCAATTCCATGGTCTTTAGCAATTCTCAAAACGCCATCACCACCTTCATAAATTTCATTCACGACTTTTTCTTTTATGGTGTAATTGTAACCTAAAGACCAAAGATAATGTCTATTTCCTAGAAATTTCCCTCTTCCTGCCAGTAACGAAATAGGATTATTTCTTCTAGAGTCTGTTAAAAACACATCATCCAACAATGTATTGCTTTTTATAAATGCAGATAATTCGTAATCTGATCTTGTTAAGAAAGGATACGAAACTCTATTTGGAACAATTGTTTCTATGTAATTAATTATTGGATCAGCGAATAACAGAACGGATAGTAAAATGACGAGCATTTTTTTCTTTGATTTCTCTATTAAAAAATTTACTAGACTTACGCTAAAACATAATTTTGACAGTATTAGAATTCTCGCATTATCGTATGGATTTGGCTGCATAATAAAGAATGCATAGAGAGTAAGAGTCGCTAAACCTATGATATCAAGTGTGCCTAATGTTCTATTCTTTATTAATATAAAAGCAATTAAAAAATAAAATATTCCAAACTCTCTAACGATATATATTGAGCCTTCACTTAGGCTTAATCCTGATACAAACCATAGAGGACTAAAGTCGATGGTGATTATAATATCAGGGTGAGATAAGTACAAGAATGAATAAGCTGATACAAACGCAGTATTAATCATACCAAACACGACCCATTCTTTGATATTTTTTTTCTTAAATAGGCTACACACAGAATATAAGAAAATGAGAATTAAAGAGTGTGGATAAGTAAAAAAGCTACATAAAGAGAGTAAACAAGAGAAAGCGAAGTATTTTTTATTACTTATCCTTTCCAGGCATAGTATTGCGAGCGTTGAGAAAATGAGTCCACCGCATAGAGATCGCGAAGGAAAAAGACTGTACATAAATGTTGAAGCGACAGAAGGGTGATACTGAAATAGGTGATTCGTATTTAGAATACTTGGGTCTTCAAAAAACTTAACGATCCATTTTAAGTAATTAAAGCCCGAGCTTAATAAGAAAACGCCAATACATAAGAATGCTTTTTTGTGAGACCTTAAAAAATTATTATAAAATAAATGAAGGCAATAAAAGAGAAGAAAGCTTACGAATATTGAGAATACTCTATAGACTTCTATCACATCCAAGTGGAAAACCTTCATCAATATAGACGGTAATAAGATAAATAAGAATGGATAGCGCAAATTTAGATCAGAACTAGAAGGAGCATGATTAAACCATTCAAGCAACTCTCTCTCACTATAACTCGACATTAGATTAAGATAAGTTGGCATATCATGCCATAATTGCCTTGAATTAACATAGAGAGTATCACCGCTCCAAAAAATTCCAAAAACAAATAGAAGCGACAGTAGACCGCCCCACACTAAAATTGATAAGACTTTGTATTTTTTTTCTACAATATCCAATTTCTTATCTTACTTTCTACTGTTTCTTTATCAATTTCATAATACTTATGAATTTCTTCTCTACCACCATATGTATACGAAAAACCTTTTGAAACTGGTATCCCAACTCTTTTAACTGGTACATATACTTCATTATCAGAAAGTACTTCAAGAATTGCACTACCTAGGCCACCTTCTAAGAAATGTTCTTCGTAAGTAAGTACTTTTTTATAGCGACTGACAATTTCTATAAGCTTTTCTTTATTTAAAGGTATTTTGAAAATATCTAAAAGGCCTATAGATAAGTTTTTATTATTCTCTATTATTTCACTAGCTATTGAAGTCGTTATTCCAGTTGAAATGATTAACAAGTCCTCACCATGAACAAGCTCACTCATTCCATCCTCCAAAATGACATCTTCTTTATAAAGAATGTCTCTAGGCTGTCTCTCAAGTCTGAAATAATTCGTTCCTGCAAGATTGTTAAAGTTCCTTGCAAGTGCCTTTGAAACATTTGAATCCGCTGGTGAATAAATTGTAATATTAGGCAGTGCCCTCATTACTGAAATATCTTCTAGCAAGTGATGAGTTGGACCGGAATCTGGATAACTAAACCCTGCGCCAACACCGACAAGATTAATAGGAAAGTTCATCATGGAATTTTGAACTCTTATCTTTTCAATACAGTTTAGAGTTAAAAAAGAGGCTATAGCATATACAAATACTTTCTTTCCTTCTTTTGCCAGGCCTGAAGCGACTAAGATTGAGTTTTGTTCAGCAATTCCTGTGTGAACAAACTGGCTTGGAAGATTTGTTCTAAACTTATCTAAGGAAGGAGCTCCCATATCAGCACTTACTATAATAATATCCCTATCAACTTTAGCAAGTTCATAAAGCTCATCCCAAAAAGAATCTCTTTGAGTAATCATAGTCCTACTTCCTTTTTTGCAACTTCAATATCGTCACCTTTTGGAGGAACGCCGTGACATAATGGCCTAAAGCTCATTACATCAACCCCTTTTCCCTTTACTGTATCGGCAATAATCATAGTCGGGACAGACGATGGTCTTGACCTTAGGTTTGAAAGAGCTTTGTCTAAGCTTTCAATACAATGACCATCTACTCTAATACAATTCCAACCAAATGCTTTGATCTTATCCTCTAAAGGCTCTAAAGCTAAGATATTTTCAGTAAAATCTAATGTGCATAAGTAATTACGATCAATGATTCCTACTAAATTATTTAATCTATTGTGGGATGCAAATTTCATAGACTCCCAAATGGAGCCTTCATAGAGCTCTCCATCTCCAAGAAGAACATAAGTTAAATATAACTCTCTATTCATCTTTGCACTTAGAGCAATACCAGCACCAACTCCAAGCCCATGCCCTAGAGCCCCAGCTGTTGTTTCAACACCTGGAACAGTATTTTGAAGATGAACACCAAATATCCCATCTTTTTGTGCAAACTTATCTAATTCCTTCATATCGTAATAACCTAAATCGGCTAGAATGGTATAGAGGAGAGGACTGGCCTGAGCTTTACTTAAAATAAAGCGATCTCTTTGTGGATCATTTTCATTTTCTGGATTTACTCTAATATAATTTTTATAATACAGAGTTGCTAATATTTCGACACATGACATCGAGGAAGTAACATGCCCCGTTTCTGCCTTTAGACAAATATCCAAAACTTTCTTTCTTAAATATTCACATTTTTCAATTAAATCATTGGTTTTCATAATATGCCTTTGCAAGCTCTTTATTAACGAAGTGCTTTCTCTTTAATGGTATATCAACAATACTCTCAATATACTCTCTTGTTTCTGGGCCAAATCTATTGTTTATATATTCTAAATATTTTGGATTCTTATGGTATATTTTCCAAGCTTGATCTCTAAATGTTAGCACTTCTGCACCAGTTAATGTTTTAGTTGGAAGGGGAATGGTATCTTCACCGTGTTGAGAGTATGCGAGCCAATTTTCAGGCATTAAAACTTTATCTTGTAGAGCTTTCTCGTAAAGGCTAGAGCCTGGATATGGCATACTACAATAAAAGTTTGCTGTTTCAACATTTAAGTCCATAGAAAAGTTTAAATTTTCCTGCATTATTTCAAGACTGTCATCTGGAAGACCAAACATGAAGTTTGCATGAACAAAAATTCCAGCATCTTGAATCATTTTTATAGAATTGACTATATCATCTCTCGTGAAGTTTCCTTTCTCCACTGCACTTCTAACATCTTCATTGTAAGTCTCAATCCCTAAGATTAACCAATTTATTCCTGCTGCTTTAATTCTCGATAAATGTTCTTTTTTAAAGCTATCTACGCGAGAGAAGGCCCAAATATTAAAATTATAATTCTTTGCTGCAAGTCGATCACAAACTTCTAAAAAGAATGATTCTTTTAAAACAAATAACTCATCAGCTATTTTTACGTTCTTAACTCCCGCCTGATAAAAATGCTCAAACTGATCCATTATAAGATCAACAGACCAATGTCTATAAGCTCTTTGACCAAATGGAGCATTTATACAACAGAAGCTACACTTAAAAGGGCACCCTAAGGTTGTATAAATAGAGGCATAAGTTCCTCTATTTTCTAAATCACCAAATAAGAACCAATTAGGTGCTCTATATTTATGAAAGTCTATTTCTCGAAAATCAAGACCTGGATAATCTATATCCATTCTCTCTTGCGGAATCATTTTTGGAACAGGTCCCTTAAGAATCTTATTTTCTCTTTCGAAGTATAAACCTTCGACTAATGACAATTGTGAAACTGATTCCAGATCGGTTTTCAACAACTGGTCAAGAGTATAAACCCCCTCACCTTTAATAACAAAATCTACCCCCTCTTCTGTCAATGTCTTTTCTGGAAGAGCGCTTACATGTCCACCTAGTATTGCTATTTTTCTAACAGGGTTGTTCTCTTTTATAACTTTTGAACTAAGACCTGCTCCGTAAACAGTATGAGTACTTGCCGACGGATGTTGACCATAAGCAACCATTACAACAATCTTTGGATTTAACTCTTCAACTAATTTCGTAAGATCTTTATTAGAGATACGATCAACAATGCAATCAACTATCTTTGTGCTAAATCCTCTTGAGAGCATTGATTTAGAAAGCATCATACACCAAAGAGGTGGTTCAACTGTCATAATACTCTTACTTAATTCTCCATATACTTTGTCGAGTCCATCTGGATTAACAAATAATATATCTAGGCTCATTTTATTCCTTCTAAGTTAATACTTTTTTCTACAATATAACGAGGTCTTCCTCTCGTTGATGAATGAATTTGAATTAAGTATAGTCCTATTATACTTAAAATAAAACATATAGCTGACCCCATCAACAATATCACTCCAACTCTTACATCAGAAACTATTATGGATATATATTTATGTATTCCATTACTAATAAGATTAAAAATTCCAATTAATATACTAATTAAAGTAATCATAAGGGTTAAAACTGTTATCAAGTATAAAGGCATATATGAATAGCTTGTTACTGCCTTTAAGAAGTCCTTGTAAGGCCTATGACCAAAGATTGAAAACTGAGTCTCTCCTGCAGAGCGCGCCTCTCTATCGTATTCCAAGTAAGACTGATTGAAGCCTACCCAAGTAAAGAAACCTTTAAAATAGGAGTCCACTTCACCTATCTTAATGATTTCATCAACAACTCTTCTAGAAGATATTTTAAAATAGCCCGAATTAACTGGCATAGATGGTGTACAGGTTTTTTTTAAGATTGAGTATGAAACTGATGTTAAGAAAAGTTTTAAAGAAGATTCTCCAGCCCTACTCTTCATTATTGAGTGTACAACATCACTTTTCTGAGAAATCATTTGATCTAATAGCCGAGGAATGAGCTCGGGAGGATCTTGTAGATCACTATCCAGTGTTACAACAGCATCTCCTTTACTGGCCTCAAAGCCGGCAAAGAAGCATTCATGTCGACCAAAGTTCCTACTCATTAGAATCAATTTGATACGGGAATCTTTAGAACAGTAATTCTCTATTTTTGAAAGAGAGCCATCAGTTGATCTATCGTCTATAAATATAATTTCATATTCATGTTCATGTTCAATATTTTCAAAGCTTTTATCTACCCTAGAAATGAACTCATCGATGGTATCAAATTCATTCATTGAAGTTGCAATAATAGAGATCAACATTTCATAACTTCCTATAATTATTTATTGTAATTATAGACCAACTAACATTTTAATGGTAGCATTTAAAGCATTTCATAAATGTAAATAGAGAAGGATTTTTATTCACATGGAAAACTATTCAAAAGTTCTAAACCAATTTTTCTTTTATAAAAAACGTTATCTCGAAGCTTTTTTAGTCTTTTTCGTTTCGTTTATTGTATTCATATTAAATAGATCACAGCTTCCTACAGATTGGGATAGTTTAATTTACGCTCTTGATACAATCTATAACCGATACTCATCTCTGCATTTTGGAAGACCATTATTTTCATTAACAAATCAATTAACAATGATACCTAATTATGAAAATGCCTACTTAGAAATCATTCCAAACTTGATGCTTATTACAACAACATTTTCTTCGTTGTTTCTAACAATCATTTTTCTTCTTTTTAAGGCTTTTTATGGATCAACTCTTCAGTCGATTCTTGGAGTACTAGTAATACTTCTCTCCCCTTCAATGTACCATATTATTACTAATATAACTCCAGATGCAGGCATGTACTTCTTCTTATCTGCCTATGTAGCAATGTGCTACAAATTTATTAAACTAGGTCAATTCAAATATTTCATATTGGCCATTGTGTTCTTTTCATTGGCGTTTCAGTTTAAAGAACAGTCTATATTCGCTTTACCGACATTTTTAACACTTTATACTTTTTCTAAGAAGAGATTTACTACCAATCAGTGGGCAAGAATAATAGTTAGTGTAGTTCTATTCTTAATTGTACCTACAATCTTTTTTCTACATAAGCTATTTCTCTTAGAGAAAATAATGATTCAGAACTTCCTAGGAAGTAAGGATCTTCCTCTATACTTTTTCATAGGCTACACTTTAGGCTTTATTTTATTCTTTTTTAATAAAAATAAAGAGCACATTCAAGCTTTTATTCAAAGAAAACTACTTGATAAATTAAAGATATCTCCTGAGGCATTCGTAACGACAACAGTTGTGATAATATTTTATATCTCAATGGTAATATTTGTTCCGTTTCTAAGGGATCAATCCATCTTCTTTAGTAGATATGGACTTTTTTCATATGTCCTACTCGCTATCATTCCGGTTACAATTTCTAACTACTTCATAAAATCAGAAAAGCATAAAAACATTAAGGTGTTTATAATCTTTATTCCTATTCTTACTTTTAATATTTCAAATACAATTAGTCTAAAAAGAGATAGTGACAAATTCTATAACACATCGAAAAACATATATAGCCACGTTCAGAGTAGATCTAAGGGAGCATTACTACTTCTAAGTCAATATACATCAACTGTTTATTATATCCATTTAACGGATCTTTACAGAAATCCATTTGATTTTATCTGGCCAGGCAAAGACTTCAAGATTGATGAGCTTTACTTAACTGCCTTGCGTACATTAAATGACGGCAAAGATGTGTACCTCTACGACCTAGAAAAAAGTAATATTCATGACAAAGATAAAGTTATTAAGATAATGCAAAATTTTAATTTGAAGAAAGAAGGTGACGATCTATACAAAGTTCTAAAAACAGCTCTTCCCCAAGCTCAGTAGATACTTTTGTAGGAGAAAACCAGTCATCAAAATATTTTTAGATTTATAAATCACTAAAGAGTAAAGATAACTCACGGCAACATTTATACGTATTTTAGGCTCTATGAAAGTAAGAACTAATGAATTTTTTAAAGTAATAAATCTCACTGTATGATAAACTTTCATTCATCTAAAAATGAATAAACTAATATGGATGGAACAGAAATTGAAGACTTTGCCATCGTACTGGCCAAAACAATTCTTTAAAAAATTACTTTACCTTGGATTTCTGTTCTGGGCGATTATATTTCCTAGTTATTCACAAGAAGACCTAACTCCACAAATTTCTACGACTTCAGGAATATTAGAATCCCTAATTGAAATTATTGATATTGAAAAGAATCAATACTCTAAACTTATCTCAGAGGCCGAAAAACAAAGCTTACTCATAACAGATGAATCTCAGGTAAAGGATTTAAAGCTAGACCCTTTCTATGTAAAATCGCTACTTCTTAATTCAGACAATAAGTATTTAACATTCTTAGGTAATGGTGATGATGAGTGTAGGCTAATTTCTCTATTTCAAAATAATCTTTTAAAAACAAGTAGAGGTTTTATTAATAGAGTTATCGTTAACTATATTGATAATAACGGACAAAAAAAGAGAGGTCTTTTAACAAAGACAAATTTTCTTGAGCTGTATTATAAGAAAAAATGTATCAGTAACAAAGAGATTGGTGGGCTATTTGAATTAAATAGCATTGCTTCAACAATGAAAAACCTAACTCTCCCCACTCCTGAAACCAGCAAGCAGTGCTCTCAGATTTTATCAAACTGGATAGATAATCCAAATACACCCTATATCTGCGGTGTACATGAAATAATAGAACGTGGGAATAAGGCAAAAACGATTTTGCCTGCAACAAGCTCACTGCAACGAAATAGACGTGCAGAGTTGCAAAGAAGAATTAGAGAAGCTAATAAGTACACTCCCCTAATTCCATACTTTCAAAGAACTTATTTTAGTAATCTATGCTCCTACATAAATAATGAAAAAAACTTTTGCGAAAAGTATCTCGCGAAGGATATTTGGTCCAAAGTTGTGACTGGAGAAAGAGAAGACTACCTCATTGAATCGAAATGTATGAATGTTCTTAATAAGGACAGCTTAACTAAGACTGATTTAAAAAAATGTGCACTAAAGTTTAAAACAGAGTCAAACTACTGCCATACGAACGGTAACTCTAAACATACATCACTATTTCCTCTACCTTCTTGCCAAGAAATTTCCAACGCCCTAACAGGTGCTCGCTTGGTTACAAAGTACCATGACTGTCCAGGTTCAGTAGATAATGAAGGCGTCGTCAATATTCATCGAATAATTAATCACTTTAAATCGGTTAAATTAAAATCTAATGAATTCACTTGCGCTACAGAAACAAATCTCTCCTTTGCAAAATTAAATTTTGAGTCAAATAACGCAAAAGCGTGGCCTTTAAAAATCTGTTTTCAAAATAAGGCAACAAGTCTTAAAGAGTGTCACTCTTATGTTCCAGGAATCTCAAGCTCTGAAGAACTCGCCGAAGATAGTGTGATTTCTAAAATTATAAAAAAAGCTGAAAGAACTCCATTTGAGGTCCAGTGCAAACTTGCAAATTCTAAGTCCTATAGTCCAAATAGACTTGGTTACAAAACAGGTTGCTTCATAGTTTATGATCCGCAAAATTGTACGACCATGCATTGTCCTAAGAAAGTTTACTATGAAACAAAGCTCATCGATTACCTAAGTTATGAAGGGAAAGTCGTATTTGATTACTTTCCAACTTCATTTTCAAACGAAAAATATGCGGCCTCTAACCTTTTAAGTGATACCTTTAAAAAGGATTCTAAAAAAATAAGAAATCTAACAGAATTAAAGTTCTACTTCGATCTTCACAAGAATGGAATCATACATGGAATCGGTTGTGCAGAAGACTTACATCCAACAGTTTTCCAAAGAAGAAATCTTAACCAGTGTCGTCCATTACCATTTATTATTGATGGTCTAGATGAAGAAGAAGGATCAGGGAAGCTTGTCATAAGAACAGCTATTAGTGATCTACACTCTCCTATTTTAATGGAGTGGAATATTATTTTTAACTCAGTTACAAACTATAAAGAGCTTCATCCTCTTAGTACATGGACTTTATATGGTATTAAGTAGAATATTCTTAACATTTATGGTCTTTATGAACTCGGTCTGCTCTATTGAGTTACCTGAAATATCAACCAAGCAATCAATTAATAATTTAAGATTTATTTCAGAAGATGGAAAATTCACCTTCTATCAACGTAGATCTGGTAGTTTACTTTTATCCACAAATTATAATACTGAGGAAGTTCTAAAAGGACCGATTGGAACACAATATACAGTAACTTCATCTAAATCGAGAAAGCTAAATCTTATAGAGCAAAGTATCAATTTTCACACTTATCTAAGTGTTCGAAAAACTAGCAAAATCTATTACAGCGATTTTGGAAAAAAGAATATTAAGTATATCGGCGAAGGAATAGATGCCAGACTTCATGAAGATGATGTATGGATTTCTTACTATAGTCCATTTAAGAACACTTTACATTTTTCAAATGTGGTAAACCCTTCGGCCTCCTTCAAGATCATTCTTCAAAATATAAAAAATCCATACTTCATCCCTCAAAGAGAAATGTTATCAAGTAAAACCATTCTCTATACTGACGTAAACAAAGAGGGAAAGAATGGGTTAATTATCTTTGACAGAGCAAACTCAAAGAGTGATTTACTTCAAAAGTCTGATGATGTTTTCATTCAATATGAGTTATGCACAACACAGGAAGATATATATATCGGCTCTTTTAGTGCAAGTCCAGAAACTCCTTATAGCTCTATCGCGAAGTATTCCAAGTTAGATTTTAATCTTGGAAAGGGTTCAATACTTTATGACAATAATAAGAGTGATTTGGGCCATATGATTTGTGATCATAAAAAGGATACTATCTACTTTATTAAAGACCTTAGTAAAGAGTATAAAAAGACAGGCTATGAAGTTGCGAAGCTAGATACAGTAACGAAGAAAGTCAGTATTGAAAGTTCTCTAAAATGGGTCAATTCTGTTCTCAACATGGATGGTAGACTACTCATACCATTTAGAGGAACTTACTACGTTCTTGAAGGTGATAAGAACGAGTCAACAAAAGACAATTTATCTAAAAAGACACAAGAGAAGGTAGTAAAATGAAATCTCTGTGCATATTTTTCATACTTATCCACACTCTTTATGCCGCGGACTTAGACGACATAAAAAAGGGAAAGATATTTTTAGAGTCTAGAAATACACCACTAGAGTATAGATTAACGATCTCTTCTCTCAATAGCTACACTCTAAATAATATTGAAAAAGAGCAACTTATTAAAGATATCATTCTAAGTGATACCTACTTTTCGCAAATACCAAAATCAGAGCTCTTTCTTTTAACTAAAACAGAGATCTATAAACTGGCCCTTTCTTACTTAAGTAAGAACAAGAATACTTATAGAGTTGTAGACCAAAAACTAGTTAATTCTCTTGAACAAAGAAGTTCTAAAGATTTAAATATTTTTTCCAAATGGATGTTAAACGCCACCATTTCAGATATTAAAAAGATTATTAGTTATAAGTATTATCAAACATACTTGATACAAAAAGCGCAGAGTAAGAAATTGCGAACGATAGAGCTTGTCAAAATCGATAAAAAGATAAACCTCTTAAATCCTTGGATTGATCTATATTTACAAAATAATGACGAACAAGTGAATATGCGACTTAGGCCACTTCATTTTAAAATTGTTAATAGAATGGCATTTCTTACTAAAATAATTCACAAGACTTCGAGCTTCGAAGAGACTCCTAAGCTCTCTACCCTTTCAACATTGAAGTTTTTTACTTATTCTCGCGCACTAACTAAGACAGAATCAAATTTGAAAAAGATTGAAGATGTTCTAGATAATATATCTCTATTTCCGACCCCTTCAGATAACTACAAAAAACCAGAGACTCTTCCTACTCCTAAGAATGATTGGATTCCAAAAGATGACATGGATAAGTTAAAGGCCCAGAGCCTTGATCTTTTTCCAGATCCTGATCCAGACTACAAAAGTCCTGACAATCTTCCTGAGCCTGTTAATGATTGGTTACTAGATAATTAAATTTCTTAAGCAATCGAAATTACCATTTCTTTCGAACTGTTTCGTTTGAATGCCAAGCTCCTTGGCCATCAGGATATTTTCTTCTAAGTCATCAATAAATAAAATCTTATTCGGACTCAAGTTCAGCGTCTGGATTAGATATTCGAAAATACCGCGATCAGGTTTTCTCATAGAAATTTCATGGGAATAAATTGTTTTGTGAAAGAAATCTTCCATACTCATTCCAAAGCTCTTATTACAAGTAATATCAAAGTAATTCTTGTGAACAATATTCGTATTACTCAAAAGATAAACTTTGTAGTGCTTTTTCAATTGTTCCAAAAAAAGAACTTTTGCAGGGTCAATTTCTCCCAACATCGCATTCCAAGTCTGCTCCAACTCAGTGAGAGAGACTCTATTTCCACATAGATCATTTACTGATTCTAAGAATTTCTCAGCTGAAATTTCACCTAATTCAATATCTAAAGCGAGCTGCTTAAACTCTGCTTCAGCGTCTATTCCTAAGCTCTGCCTAAGCTTATCAAAAGTTCTCTGTGGGTAGAGATCAATAATAACCCCACCAAAATCAAAAACCACTGACTCAATTTCTTTAAACATCTTAATGACGCACTCCAAATAACAGTTTATTGCTGTCTCTATATTCCTACCTGAAACACTTTATGTTATAGTCTGACACCAAAAGATACAATTATTTCAGCGGAATTTTCACATGACAGATTCATCAAATCAAAACGAAATCTCAACTACATTCTCCCCAAAAGACGTCGAGTCCAAATGGTACAAAACTTGGGAAGATGGAAAATACTTTAAACCTAGAAAAGGCAAGGCCAATGAAGCATATTGCATCATCATGCCCCCTCCAAATGTTACGGGTATTCTTCACGCGGGTCACGCTCTAGATGTGACTACACAGGACACACTAATTCGTTGGAAGAGAATGAAAGGTTACGAGGCACTATGGCTTCCAGGAATGGATCATGCTGGAATTGCAACTCAATCTGTCGTTGAAAAACAACTTCAAAAAGAAGAAGGTAAGAATAGACATGACTTTTCAAGAGAAGAATTTCTAGAAAAGATTTGGCAGTGGAAAGATGAAAAAGGTGGAATTATTGCCAACCAGCAAAAAGTACTCGGGGCATCTCCTGACTGGGACTATTCTATGTTTACCATGGACCCAGAGGCCAATGAAGCCGTAAGAAAAGCATTCGTTACTCTCTACAATGAGGGATTAATTTACCAATCAGATTATATTGTTAACTGGGACCCTATGCTTCAATCAGCAATTTCTGATGCTGAAGTTGAGCACAAAGAAGTTCAGGGCGCATTTTACCACCTTCTTTATTCGGTAAAAGATTCAGATGAGAAATTAGAGATTGCCACGACAAGGCCAGAAACATTACTGGGAGATACTGCTGTTGCCGTAAACCCAAATGATGAGAGATTTGCTCATCTCATTGGAAAGATGGCCATTGTTCCAATATGTAACCGTGAAGTTCCAATTGTTGGTGACGAGCATGTTGCAATAGACGTTGGAACAGGATGCCTAAAGGTTACACCTGGTCACGACTTCAACGATTTTGAAATCGGCCAAAGACATAACTTAGAAGTAATAAATATAATTAATAAAGACGGAACTCTTAACGACTATGGACTAGAGTGGAAAGGTTTAACCTGCAAGAAAGCGAGAGCTCAAATTGTTGAGAAGCTAACTGAGATAGGTAGCTTCGTTAAAGAAGTTCCTCATGTTCATCAAGTTGGTCACGGTGATAGATCTAAGGCCATTATAGAGCCAATGGTATCTAAGCAGTGGTTCTTAAATGTTCAAGACATGGCAGCTGAAGCAGTTAGCGCCGTTGAAAATGGTGACACTACTTTCTATCCTAAGGGATGGGAGAATACTTACTTCTCTTGGTTAAGAGAGCCAAAGAACTGGTGTATCTCAAGACAATTATGGTGGGGTCATCAGATTCCAGTTTATAACTGTACTGATTGCTCACATCAATGGGCCAGTGAAACAGACTCTACAACTTGTACGAAGTGTAATAGTTCTAATATTTCTCAAGACCCAGATGTTCTAGATACATGGTTCTCATCAGGGCTATGGCCATTTTCAACATTAGGATGGCCTGATGAAAATAGAATGAAAGAAAGAGGTTACGACACCTTCTTCCCTACTACTTGCTTAGTAACCGGTTTTGATATTATTTTCTTCTGGGTAGCTAGAATGATGATGATGTCCAAAAAACTGACGGGAGAAAATCCTTTTAAAGATATTTATATTCACGCCATTGTAAGAGATAAGCAAGGCCGCAAGATGAGTAAATCTTTAAATAATGGTATTGATCCTCTAGATATGGTTGAGCAATATGGAGCAGATGCCTTTAGATTTACTCTTGCAGCAGGTTCTGGTTATAACCGTGGACTAAACCTCGATCCTGAAAGAATTGGTGGATATAGAAATTTTATCAATAAGATATGGAATGCATTTAGATTTATTTCTCCTTTTCTAGAAAAAGCAGATGATGAGCTACCTAAAGAACTTGATCAGCAAGAAAAGTGGATTCTATCTGAGCTTAACAATATTTCTAAAGAAATGAACTTATCGATGGGTGAATATCGCTACGATGATTCATGCTCTGCCATCTACGCATTTGTTTATGATAAATTCTGTTCATGGTTCATTGAACTTTCTAAGAATATATTGCACGGAGAAGATGCACAAAAAATTCAGACGAGATCAAGTGTTCTTAAGTATTGTTTCAGAGAGGTAGTTGCCCTACTTCATCCATTCACTCCTTATATTACAGAGGAGCTTTGGACACATCTTAAAAAAGAAGATGAGGACTTACTTATTATTCATGATTATCCTGAATTTAATGAAGCACTTTGTTTTGAAGAAGACCAAGAACTGATGAATAAATTTATCGAAGTTATTACTTCTATAAGAAACCTTAGATCATCTGTTAATTTAAAACCTAAAGAAGAAATTTCAACACATCTATATACTGATGATAAAGCTCTAGAAGAATTCTTTTTAAGTACTTCTAAAGGCTTTGAGGATCTAGCAAAGGTTACTAATTTACAAATTTTTTCTAAGTCTAGTGATAGACCAAAGCAATCTATAACTAAAGTAACGGCCCACACTGAAATCTTCATTCCTCTTACTGGAGTGATAGACTTAGAAGAACAAATCGCGAAATTAAATAAAGAACGCGCAAAGGTGGCCAAAGATCTTGAAAAGTTTGAAAAGAAGTTATCAAATAAGAAATTTATGGATAATGCTAAAGATGATGTAATAGAGAAAGTAAGAACTGAACAGGCCGAACTTTCAGAAAAAATTAAATCAATTGATACATCTATTATAAATTTCAGCTAGAAGTATATTTTGGAAGAGGCGAACTCGCCTCTTCTTAAATATTCATTGTCTCATAAATATAATCTACAACCTGAGAAGGAACCGTAAGCTCTTTCTTTTGTCCAAAAGTCATTAAACTAATTGGATCTTCATTTTCTAGCAGAATGATATTTTCAACATTGGAAAAATACTTCGTATTCGAAAATTGAACTTCTTCATTAGCAAAGAGGAAAGATCTCTTTTCATAGAAGTAAGTAGATTGAGCAAAGCAAATATCATCTGTTAATACAAACTCAGACTTAATAACAAGATCTCTTAAAAACGAAAGTCCCGAGACCTCTCCTTGAATGATAAGCTCTACTTTAAGATTTCCACTGGACTTTAACATATGCCACTGCTCAATATTATTTTGATCCCAAATGACAACTCTCCCCTTGTCCATGAGCATAAGAATATCTTTCCAAAAATCAAAACTTAAAGCAGTGTTTCTCAGTAAAAAGAAATCAACTTTATCCTCACTAAAAAGATTTATTACATTTTCATTTTGAGTGAGATCAGGAACAGAGAAAAAGAAATCTTCAACAGGCTCTTCAAGAGATTTATTCAACAATTCAACAAAGTATTCATCTAAAGATGTTGTCGCTGATCGAGGTTCAATTTTGTCAGTATAGAGAAACTTCTTTACTCCCTCTAGCGGACCTATTCTCTTTCTGGCCCTAAAAGAAAAACCTGTAAGAGCTCCTTTATGATCAAGGGCGAGATCGAAGAAAAGTTCGATATTAAAAATATCTTTTACATTAACTGCAAATTTATGAATACCAGCAACTGTATTCAATTTTTGCGGAAGTGGGTAAATCTCGACTTTAAAAGGTAATAACTCAAGTATTTCCTCAAGCCCAGAATCGACAATCACATAAATCCTAGACTCAGGGTACTTCTCTTTTAATTTGATAAAGAATGGAAAAGATAAAATAATTTCATCTTTAGTACGCGGAGATTGAACAAGTATCTTATGCATTTTAAGCTTTCTCTAGCTGAATTTTTGAATAATATAAAGCTGAGTAATAAACAACAGCAAAAGGAAGTACAAATAAATTTACTATCGGTATTGAAATCAAGGCCATAAAGGCACAACCCGTAATTAAATAAGTAAAGAATGAACTTCTAACATTTGTTACACACTCTCCAAAGCTTAAATCTTTTCTAGACCAAGCGTAATCTAAAAAAGAAACTGAAAGAAGTAATGCAGAAATGGCAAAACCTAACGGAGGAAGAAATAGGCCGGTTATAAATGCAACAATACTTAAGAATAATATCAGTGCGATCTTCTTAGCTTCATTGAAAATTATTTTAAAAAATTTAGAGAAGAATCTCTCACTATCAAGAGAATTTGCAGGTAGGCTTAAAATTTGCCTCTCAACTCGACCAGAAATTAGATCATTAAATGGAGATGCGATAATTGATACAAAGAGTACAAAGGTCCAGTTAACCAAGAAAAAGAGTGCTATTGTTAAAAAACCAGTCAAGAGCCAAGAAAGAACACTGCCCAGTCCTTCACTAGAAACATTAGCTTTAACAAATTCATTTCCTAGTTTTAGAAGATCTCCGTAAAAAAAACTTCCAACGTAATAGTAAAATGCCAAACCAATAAGAACGGGTACCATAGACAAGAGAATGATAAGCTTATCTTTTTTAAAAATGGTAAATGTTTGAGAAAATGTTTTAATTGGTTGTTTCATGTATTTTCCATTTGGCCGGATTTTTAAATTTAAAATTATAGAGTTCATTATAATCGTCTATTGAACTATTTTCAGGAATTTTTCTCACAATTCTCTTTAATTCTTCCCAATCCAAGTAGCTATATAGGAGATCTGTTTCAACTTTTAGCTTTTCACAAGTGTCTAACTTTCTCTTGGCCTTGCGAATCATTCCCTCCGCACCATTAAGATTTCCATCTAAGTAATGATACAGTGATGTGGCCACCTGTATAATAACCCAATAGACGTAGCGCGCATTATCTCCATAGTCAGCTAACCATAAATCTTCCACCTCTTCATGACATTCCCAAAATTTATCTTCATTATAAAGAGTTATGCCTAATTTCAGTAAGTTGAGGTGTTCTGGAGTAAATTGACCGTAGTGATAGTTTTTATTCATAGATTGATTATAAAAAGCCTATGGGCCAGCGACAAGTTTAAATTGATGGTCACAAATTAAACTTAAAATGGTAAATATAAGTAATAATTTGTAATTGAGGAGATCCCATGAGTGAACTAGGAAGAAGTCTTGTTCCTGAATATTTAAAAGAATTAAAAGTCTATCAAGCGGGAAAACCAATTGAAGAAGTGGCAAGGGAAAAAGGTCTTACTCAAATTACAAAACTTGCCAGCAATGAAAATCCACTTGGCCCATCACCTTATGCAATTCGAGAAATGACCAACGGTCTTTGGGATCTGCACAGATATCCAGACATGCATGCTTATCAATTAAAGAAATCACTATGTGAACTTTATAAACTTAAGCCAGAAAATATAATCCTTGGAAATGGAAGTGAAGGAATCATGGCCTATATTGCGCGAGCATTTCTTCAGCCTGGCGATGAAGTTCTGACTTGTGACAATACTTTTGTTGGCTTCTATATTTTAGCAAAGAGTGTGGGTGCAAATTTAATCACTGTTCCACTAACAGAGGATTACAGATTTGATGTTGAAGCTTTAGCAAAATCAATCAATAAGAAAACAAAGGCAATCTATATTGCCAATCCAAATAATCCGACAGGAACTTATATTACGAAGAAAGAATTTGATTATCTTATGAGCTACGTACCAGATCACGTACTGGTTCTTCTGGACGAGGCATATTTCGAGTATGCTATTCAACATGATGACTACCCGGACTCAATGGATTATAGATATGACAATGTCATAACTCTTAGAACTTTTTCAAAAGCTTATGGACTTTCTGGAATTAGAGTCGGTTATGGTTTTGCTCATGAAGAGCTTATTGCCAACCTATCCAAAGTAAAACTTCCGTTCGAGCCAAATCTCATTGGTCAGCTAGGGGCCAAGGGCGCTCTCTATGACCAACCACACTTAGATAGAACAATAGAAAATAATACGAAAAGATATAATGAAACAATTGCTTTTCTTAAAGAAAAGAAATTTGATCCTATCAAATCAATCACCAACTTTATCACTTTTAAGACACCATCGCTTGAAGCAGGTGACTGGCTATTTGAAAATCTTTTGAATCACGGTGTGATTATAAGATCATTAATGGCGCATGGAATGCCTTCATATGTTAGAGTTTCTCTAGGAACAAAAGAAGAGATGATTCACTTCTTCGATGCGATGGAGAAAGTGCTACCAGAGTTTGATAAATTATTTGGGAGAGCAAACTAATGAAAATCTGTCACTATATTCACCATTCTAGCCTAGGTTCCAAAAGTCGCTTAGGAATTCTTGACGAAAAAGAAGGTGTCATAATAGATCCTAATCTTGTATGGGCCTGTGATTACCAACGAGAAGGTAAATTCAATCCTTACGAAAGAGCGAATAGAAAATTACCGAGTTCACTTCACGAAGTTCTCACTTATAGTGATAATCCACTAGAAGATCTGCAAGAAGCCAACGGCCTTTATCAATTTTTAAAACTTGTCGGTGATTTAAATTTAAAAGACGGCACGCCTGTTGCGTTTAAAATTGATGACCAATCTATATCGCTTACAAAGCCGATGGATAAAATTACAACGTATAGAGACTTCTATGCACATGAAAAACATGTCGCGAAAGGTTTTGAAAAAAGAAATGAACCTATTCCAGAAGCATGGTACGAAATACCTGCGTACTACAAAGGACCAACTTCTGGCTTCATTGGTCCAAAAGATGAAATCCTTTGGCCTCACTACACTAATATTCTTGATTATGAACTTGAATTAGGAATGGTTGTAGGAAAAGAAGGTTTTAATGTAAAAGAAGAAGATGCGATAGATCATATCTTCGGCTTTACAATTTTAAATGATATCTCTGCTAGAGATATTCAAAAAAAGGAGATGGCCGTTCGTCTAGGGCCAGCGAAAGGAAAGGACTTCTGCTCTGTCATAGGTCCAGTAATTACGACTATTGATGAATTTGATAACAAAGAGCCGGACCTATTGATGACAGCAACAGTCAATGGGAAGGAGTGGTCAAGAGGTCAATCTGGAGATTCACACTTTAGTTTTTCTCAAATGATTAGTCATGTATCCATGGATGAATGGGTACTACCTGGAGATCTATTTGGATCAGGTACGGTAGGAACTGGTTGCGGGCTAGAGATTGATAAATGGATTCAGCCTGGTGATGAGATTGAGCTCTTTATTGAAGGAATAGGTAAGCTAACAAATACTATAGGAAATAAGAATGGAAACATTTAAAGCCAGCGGCATTTACACAAAGCAGGCCCACGTTAATATCCCAGAAGGCCTCTACGAGGAAGAACATGGAAGAAAAGGCTTCTTTGGAAGAGTTAGCCAGCTCTATCACGAAAACCCTCCTGTTAATTGGAGCAATATTGAAGGTGATCTCAAGCCTAGAAACTTACCGACCCTATTTGATCACCCAGATGCTCAGGATACGACTATTTCCACTCTTGAAAATAACGACTGCGTTGTTAGCATTGGTACTTTCAATAAGAGCTTTGAGCTATTCTATAGAAATGCTGATTTTGACGAGCTCTACTTCATTCATGAAGGACTAGGAAGACTAGAGACTACTTATGGCCATCTCAACTATAAAAAAGGTGATTATATAATCATACCAAGAGGAACAACTTATCAATTCTTTATTGATCAAAAGACTAAAGTTCTTCAAGTAGAATCAGCTTCTGAGTTTGAAGAACCTTCAAGAGGAATTCTAGGACCAAACGCTCTCTATGACCAAACGGCAATAGAGACACCTACAGCGGCACTTGGCTCTAGAAAAGATTTAAAAGAATATACAGTTGTCATCAAGCGCTTAGGAAAAATGACCAGAGTAACTTATCCATTTAACCCACTAGACGTTAAGGGATGGAAAGGATCAGTTTATCCAAGTAAACTTTCTATCTATGATATTTGTCCTGTAATGTCTCACAGATATCATATGCCTCCCTCAGCTCATACAACATATGTATGTAATAACTTTGTTATTTGCTCATTTGTTGAAAGACCTCTAGAAGATACTAAGCATGGTGTATTAAAAGTTCCTTTCTATCATTCTAATATTGATTATGATGAAGTGCTTTTCTATCACCAAGGCAACTTCTTTAGTAGAGATAATATTGATGCAGGAGCAATGACTTTTCATCCGCAAGGAATTCATCATGGTCCTCATCCAAAGGCCTTCAATTCAGTTGATAATAAAACTCATACCGATGAATTTGCTGTAATGATTGATACGAGATACCCACTCAAACCAACAAAGTGGTTTAGTGATAATGAGAATAAAGATTATTGGAAAAGTTGGATGTAATGATGAAAATGAAATCGTTTAATACAAATGGAGAATTTGCCGACAATTATAAATTTTTAATTGGATCAATTCTACCTAGACCTATAGCAGTCATCTCAACTCTAAATGAAGATGGAACCAATAACGTAGCTCCCTTTTCATTCTTTACTGGAGTTAGCGCAAAGCCAATGATCATAGCTTTTTGTCCTTTGATTAGAAGTTCTACAGGACAGATGAAAGATACTCCAATTAATATCTTTCGAGAAAAGGAATTTGTTGTTAATTTTGTTAGCGAAGAGATCATTGATAAAATAAATATGACGTCAACTGAGTTGCCATACGGAGAGGACGAATTCAAACTTGCAGGTTTAAATCCTCTCGATTCTGACGTTGTGAAGGCCAAGAGAATACTTGAGAGCAAGATTCATTTTGAGTGTATCTATAGAGATCATCTCTCTTATGGAGATCAACCTGGATGTGGTCAAATCATTACAGGAGAAGTTGTTAAGATTCATATTAGCGAAGAATTAGAAGAAGGCGGAAGAATTTCCACAGACCTATTTAATCCTGTTGGTCGAGGAGCGGGAAATGACTGGATTCTATGTAAAGAGAGAATCCAAAAAGACAGACTTATGACCGCTCAAATACAAAAGTAATTTTTTCACAAAGGCCTTCAAAAAATGAAGGCCTTTTTTAAAAGGCAAGACCTGTTGCCAAGTAAAACTCGTTTACATTTTCTTTAGTCGTAATTTTATTTATAAAACGTACTCCAAAATCAATTGGTAAAATTCTAAAGAAGGTAGATTCAAATTCTAATTCTGCGCCTGCACTTTCTAATTTCTGGTTTAGAAAACTCGATGAAATATTTGTTAAATCGTAGAATGTATTAACCTTAACTCTTCTGATATAAGAAAGGGCCCAAATCCTTAAATCAGGATAGCCCAATGGAAAGAAGTAATTGAAGGAATACTTTTCGTACTTAGGAACAGAAATATAGCTATAGCCTCTAGAAAATACATAGTCACCTTCTTGTGAACCTACTGGCGAGAATCTATATGCGCTTGCCTTTTCTTCTTGCTCTTCACTCATGAACTCTAATTTTAAGCCATCAAACTTAAATAGACCTGAGCTTAGTAGCTTAGCATTTTGATAAAACTGGTAAGAAGACTTTGTCGGATCTTTATTTTCTGCTATCTCGTAAAACGCATTATAGGAAATTCCCCAGGCTGGCACTATTGAACGAAACTTTCTCTCCTTGGAAAAACTTGTTTGAAATTCAATATAAGCATTATTGTACTTTTCAGAAGTTGTCACTTGTTCTTGAGAAGTGATGCGAGAATTAGCAATATCAACAGCTTTTGCTCCTAGAGTAAGAGCTGTTACTGAGTTCTTTAGGTTCATTCGATAGAGATACGGGATTGTCATACTCAAATCAATATCAAATTCATCCCACTTCAAGTCACTTGAAGTATTATACAACTCAACCTCTCGGTAAGTTTTATTGGCCCCCACATTAAATATTGGATAGTACTTTTTGAAAGATATATTTGCACCATAATAGAGCTGCTCTTCTTCTGAATCATTTCCCACGTTTGCAGAAATACCGATTGTTCGAAGGTAATTATCTGCGTTGATAGATAATCCATATCCTCTTCCAACAAAGAATGACCAAGAATGGGGGGTTACTAAACGCTTATTTAAACTTCCATAATCTTCTCTGGAGTATTTCTCTTTATTTTTTGTGTACTGCTCTTTTTGAAGGGGAAAGTGTTCTAGTTTAAAATTTCCATAATTATCTGAAGGAGAATCACCAAGATAATTAAAATCTAGAATACTATTTCTTTCAACTTTTTTACATTTTGACAGAGGTACTTCATAAAGTTTAGAACCATTATAATCTTCACCACTATAAAGAAGTTTGCGACCATTTGAACTTGGATAGTATCCCCCAATCTTTTGATCGCTACACTGTGAAAGCTCTCCCTTGCGATCCATTTTAAAAATATTTATCGCTCCATCATACTGAGCTTCAAAGAAAATATTTTTCATTTTATCAACACTAAGTTCAGAGATACTATTTCGTGAATATTTTAAAATCGTCTTTGACTTTTTGTGAGATAAGTCGATTAGCTTAATAGATTTTTCTCCAACAGAATTAACAACTAAGGCCACAACTTTATTTGAATCAAAGTATTTAACTTCTACTATATTTTCATTTTTAATTTGAAAGCTTCTGAGTTGCTTAGAGTTAATATCAAACTCAACAATCTTCCATTTATTTTTTTCATCGAACTCAACGGCCATAACTCTCCTGCCCTCTTCATCAAAGCTAGGGTTATACAGCCTTCGTCCACTAATAAGAGATTTAAAAGCACCTGTCTCTAAATCAACTAATGTTAAGACTGACTTTTCTTTATATAAGTATCTTGAGTCTGGAACAAATTGATTAAATACTGCATATTTTTTTGAAAAATCAATTTGGGATATTTCTTTATAAAATGGTATTTCAGCAACAGTCCTATTACCACCATTATTCTTTTCCATTATTTTCCAATGAGAGTCTAAATCATAGTGAAGGTAATAGATTTTTTGCTCTACTCTCTTGGCTGCAAGATTCTCTCGAAATGGAGTATCACTATTACTAGCTAACTTGTCTTTACTCCATTTCTTCTTTAATTCACTCATTGTATCATTATAAAAATCATAGAAATCTTCACCAGATACACTTTCAAAGGCACTGAGAAGCCTCCATGGGTGTGGAGCACTTGAAACTTTAGATAAAACTCGTTGCCAAAAGTTCTCTCCATATTTATTGACAGCTCTAGTAATGAGTACATAGCCAAAAACATAATGATTAGGAATATTGTTATTATAAGTTCGATTCACAAATTCATCATAAGTAGGAACTTTATCGCTTAAGACCAGCGCCTTAAGTCTTGATAGAAACCTAGGGGTTCTACCTCTTCCTGAGTCAGTATATTTTGTTTCGGCCCAAACAGCATCACCCTCAAAAAACCAAGACTGTAGACCAACAGCGGCCGCGAGAGATATTCCGGCATCTCCAAAGAGATAATCTAATCCCTTAGTGAAACCTTTGTTAAAATAATCAAATTGAACCACATGCCTATATTCATGAATAGAAAGGGCCTGATAAAACTCAGCGCCTCCGAGAATAGGAGTAAAGGAAGAAGAGCTAAACCACTCACTTCTTCTTGGACCTAAAGTCACAAATCCATTTAAGTTGGCCATCTCTGGTCTAATAACAAGGCTGAATTGTTTAGGTTGAACTAGTCCATAAGTACGTCCAACAAAGAGAGAGTAGTGATCAATTATATTTGCAATATAGAGAGATTTATCATTTAGAAAGTCTGGAAAAATTAGCTCTACACTCTTATTTTCGATTTTGCTCCACTCAATATCAGGAGAGCTCTGCGCAAGGTCTATCTCCTGTGAAAAAGTAACCGAACTTAGCAAGATGAATAGTCCTAGAGAGAGTGACTTGAAAATCATTTTAAAACCTTATTAATGTTATTACTCATAAGATTTTAGCAAAAAAAAAGGCCCTCTAATAGAGGGCCTTCAATACCTGATTTAACAAATATTTCTTACTTTAATTTGATTTCTTCTTTGATTTTAGCAAAAGTTTTTTCTTCTCTAATTGCATACATTAGATTTCCTTTTAGCCTTTCATCAGTTGAGTAGTAGCTCTTGATTTGATCAGCTTGCATACCTGATCCAGCGGCCATTTCTTCGATTTTTGCGTCAAAGTCAGACTCACTTGCTTCTACTTCATATTTCTTCGCTAGGTTATCAAGAAGTAATCCTGATCTAACTTGGAAAGTAGCTTTTTCTTCTAAATCTCCGGCCCATTTTGCAAAGTATTCACCAAGCATATCTTCATTGAAGCCTTGTCCTTTAAGGTTTTTAGCAAGATCTTCTTTAAGGTGATTTTCTTGTTGAGAAACAAGGGCCTTAGGAACATCAAAAGTATTTAATTCTATTAATTTTTCTAGAATTTCTTGGTGAGTTTTTTCTAAAACTTCTCTTTCTTTTTGCTTAAAAAGATTCTCTTTTGTCTTAGTTTTGAAGTCTTCTACAGATTCAAATCCAAATTCTTTTGCAAGATCATCAGAAAATTCTGGATAAACCTTTTCTTTAATTTCTAGAAGCTCAGTTTCAAAAACAACTTTTGCTTCTTTAAGATCTTCTACGTGGTAGTCAGCTGGAAAAGAAAGTTCAATATTCTTCTTCTCACCTTTTTTCATACCAATCATTCCATCTTCAAAACCTGGAATAAATTGACCTGAACCGATTTCTAAAAGGAATTCTTCACCTTTCATATTCTCTGGTCTTTCACCGTCAGCTTTTTCACCTTGGAAATTTAAAACTGCGAATTGACCTTTTGCTAATTTCTTATCACCTTCAATTTCTTTCATCTCTGCTTTAGAGTTAAGGTAGTTCTTTTGAATATTATCTACATCTTCGTCAGAAACTGAAACAGTCTCTTGAGAGATTTCAACTTTATCTAAACCTTTAACTTCTACAGTTGGGAAAATTTCAACTAAAGCGTCAAACTTTACTGACTTTCCTTCGTCATAATTCATATTTTCAAAGCTAGGGTATCCAACAACTCTTAAGTCTTCTTTTTGAACAGCTTCAAAAAATCTATTCTGTACAAATTGGTTAAGAGCTTCTGATTCAATTTGTTGACCATAAACTTGCTGAACCATAGTTAAAGGAGCTTTTCCTTTTCTAAATCCTTTTAAAGAAACTGTTTTTTGTTTTTGAACAATTGCAGTTTTAATTTCTGAAGTTAGATCTAGTGTTTCAAAGTTGAATGCTAGCTTCTTAGTGCATCCATTGATTGTTTCAACTGTATAAGACATATTAATTCCTCGCGTAACTAGTTGCGTTATTTTTAACAAATTTATTGGTGCTGAAAATATCGGCTAAGGCCTAAAAAGTCAATGAATAGAGCTTATTACTCAGTTAGAATAGATATATTTTTAATATTTAACACTGCTTAAATAGAGCCCTTGCGGCGGTGCGACAGCAGCTAGTTTTGAACCATTTGGACTTTTTAGTTTTTGCTGGAGTTGTTCAATTGTAACTTTGGACTGTCCCACATTCCATAGAGTTCCAACCATCAATCTAACCATTTGTTTTAAAAAGCCATTTCCAGTGACTTCAAACTGATAGTACTCATTTAACAAATCCGAGAAGAAATCTCTATTTTCTATTTTCTTTATTGAGCAGCTATAAATCTCTCTCACAGTACTCGAAACTTCTGTTCCCGTTGTGTAAAAGTCGGAAAAATCATGTTTTCCAATGTAAGTGGCACAGGCCTCACTCATTAATTTTTCATCAAGTTGCATATTACTAAAATAGACAAGTTGCTCTAGATGAGGATTTCTTCTTCCAGTTGTCGAAAATATATATCGATAAGTTTTTTCTTTGGCATCAAAGACAGGGTTAAACCCTTCATCACTTAGGTCACACTTTAAACACTCAATAGAACTTGGTAAGTGCGAATTTAACGCCTTTAATAAAGACTCAGGAGCGATTTCAAGATCAATATCAACTCTTGCAACCTGCTCTAAAGCGTGGACTCCACTATCAGTCCTACCAGAGCCTATAGAATGAACTTTATCGCTTTTAGAAATTTTTCTAAGAGCGAAATCAAGCTGTCCTTGAATTGTATTTTCGGAATGGGCCTGCTTCTGCCATCCTTGATAACCAAATCCGTTGTAGCGTAAGACAAGTTTATAAAAACTCAAAAGTAACACCTATTCCATATGAAATTCCAGATATCTCAATATTATCCGCAAAACCTGAATAGTTCTGAGTTCTCATCATTAAATCAACCGACATAAAATTTACTTCGTGGAACTTGTAATACTCAAATCCTTTATCCGGCATCATATAACTCAGATTCAATTTAAGCTTGGCCTCACCAAAGTAGCCGTAGCCAACTTGAGTTGTTGTCTTTCCTTCTTCTTTGGCATCTCTATCACTTCTATTTTGTCTCAAAACCATTGCCGAAGGACCGGCAGCTGTAGTGAATTTAACTGCTCTACCAAGAGGAATTTCCATCAAGAACCTAAAATCAACAGGTATCGAATAGAGATTAAAGTTCATGTCACTGACAGTTCCATTAGCAGAAAAGATACCTTTACCTGTGGCATAACCTAATCCACCACCAACACCGACTCCAAAGTTCACAGCACCTTTTGAAATATAGAAATCACTCGAGAGATTTAGTGATCCACCTGTCGCTCCCGAGTTAGACTTAAAAGTAGAATCATAAATTCCTCTTGAGTCAGAATAGTCAAAATTATTCATATAGAAATCAACTGCAAAAGAAAATTTAGACTTATTCACTAGAGGTCTGAGAATCATCTCATTTGTTACAGTTTTATATTCACTAGTATCAAGGCCACTAAATGGAGCATTAGCATTAAACTGAGTTGGTGAATCTTGACCGGCAACAGATTTTCCATACTCACCTTGTCCAGGAACAAGGGGAGACTGCTCATCGACTTTTATATTTTCTAAGGGAGAATCATGTGCACCAGTAATATGAGCAGACTGCCCAGATTGGTTTGGATCAAATTGATCCGTCTCAGTTCCAGGAACAGCTTGGCCAGCATCCTGTCCGAACTCCAATGCAAAACTAGAGTGCGGAAAAATCAGTAAGAGTAAAAAGAATAAATTAAGAATCTTCTTCGTTTTCATTTTCGTTCTTCCATAAAAATACATCCTCAAGTGCTCCCTTATGAGTGATGAAATAAATAAGTCCACCTATGACATATGCTCCAATAAGAACACCTATCATTAGCTGCTCATAAGTAAATATTGCAGCAAGGACTAAGAATATTATAGCAAGAACTCGCTTCTTGTGGGTTTTTACCCATGAAGAATTTTTAAAAGAATAGAAAGGAATATTGGAAATCATTAAAATTGAATACAAAACGACATAAATTGCAGTAATTGGTGTTAAATCTCTTATCGTTGAAAACTCTAAAGACAGAAGAACATATCCAACAAGACCGAGCGCTGCAGTCGGAATTGGTAATCCTTGGAAATAATCACTACTTACTTTTTCAATATTTGCATTGAATCTCGCTAGCCTAAGAGCTCCACAAAGAAGGTAAATAAAAGAAATAACCATACCAAGACGGCCAAGTTCTTTAAAAAAGCAGTTATAAACAAGAAATGCCGGGGCCATTCCAAAAGAGACCACATCGCTAATTGAGTCGAACTGCTCCCCAAATTGTGACTGAGTTCCAGTCATTCTTGCAACACGACCATCAACAGAATCAAAAATTGCTCCCAATAAAAGTATCATGCTCGCATTATAAAACTGCCCATTCCAAGACATAATAATGGATGCAAAACCGCAGGCCAGATTTAAAGCTGTAAAAGTATTTGGTAAAAAGAACGCTAATTTCTTTGGTTGATCAATCATTTAATCCTCAATTTTTTTAGGAATACCGGCAAGGACACCCTGACCAGCAACGACTTCATCTTTTTCGTTAATTAAAACTTCAAGTGAAGATGGTATATAAACTCTTACCTGACCACCAAATGGTAGGTAACCAAAATTCATTTTTTGCTTTCCTCTATCTCCAGGAAGCACAACAATTCGAGGCAGAAGTCTCAATATATTTTGTCCAACGGCAAGACCAATCTCTAATCCATTAGTCATTTTGAATACAATTAAATGATCTGGACATTTCTCGCAACTCGAACGAACTTGCTCAACTTCAGAGGTAGCGGGAAAGAATAAACCTAACTCTTTCCAAAAGGGTACTTGAATCTCTACAGACGTAAAATTCTCACCGAAGAATTCATGAGATGTATTCTTTAGGACTTTATTAACTTTTCCATTTACAGGAGAAAATACTATATCTTCAGAGACACTTGAATCTTCTTTTAAATCTTTAGAAGAACTTCTAAATACAAGAACAAAAAATGTCATTACTATCGCAGCAGCAACAAGTCCCATAATTCCTAAATTTGCAGTTAGAAAAACTAGGAAAAATAGAAATAGAAAATATGCCCACTTAGGTAAGTATGTAAGTTTCATGGAGTAAATCTAGCAGGTAAATCGATTAATGTCACTGAAAGGTGATATCCTAAGGCTTAAGACTAACCGTAAACTCATTCTCTAAGGACCTGTAATAAAAAGGCTTTTCTCGAGACTGACTCTTTGCAATAAACGAAAAGAGCCTCCTCGCATCTTTTTTTACTAAATCCCCCGTAGAGTTAGGAATTTCTGGAAAAGATTGCGAAAAGTGAGTCCAAAACTCTCCAAGCTCACCACCAAGACTACTTTCGAGCTGAGGTAGTTCACTTTCTTTATGAAGGCTTTTCTTTGTTTGCTCACCTCTCCACTCGTAGAGAAATATTTCACCTTTAAACGCTCTGGAGATCCACGCGCCTTTATCAATTCCTAAAATCTGTGGAATGACAAAGTGATAGAAAGAATAAATTGGAATATTTTGCCACTCAAGAACCTGGGAGATGCCTTCAGACATTCTCATTCCTGTATAAGAACCAGGCCCTGCAATTTGAAATAAGGCCTTAATCTCTTTTATCTTAAGGCCATTTTTTTCGAGTAAATTATAAATCTTAGAATGAATTGAAGCCGAACTTTTCTTATCAGTCGTTTCAATAAACTCTATCCATTCGTAGTCACTATTTAACAGGCCAAGAACTAAATGGTCTGACGTATCAATAAAGAGGTAGCTCACATTAAAAATCTCACAAAATCATTAAATATTGCACCCATCATTAACATCAGCAGAATCGAAAGGCCAAACTGTTGAGCTATTTCCATTTTACGTCTAGATACTGGTCCCCCATTTATTACTTCTAATATAATAAATAAGATATGACCTCCATCTAAAACTGGAATTGGAAATAAGTTAATAATTCCTAAGTTCACAGAAATAAGTGCCATCAACTGAAAAAAGTAGGACAAGCTCGTATTAAAGGAATCAGATGCAACTTTTCCTATTGCAAGTGGACCACCAATATTTTTAAGAGATACATCTCCTACAATCAATTTCTTAAATGAATCAACTGTCTTTACAATTGTGTCCCAAGTTCTTGAAAAAGATCCTAGAAAAGATCCAATAAGCCCTTTCGAAGGTGTATCAACAAATCTCATTCCTTGGAAAACACCACTTGAATAAACCCCTATAAGCTTAACTTTCTTCTTCCCTTGAGGTTTTACATCGGGAGTGAGCTGAACTGTTTTTACTTTACCATCTGCAAGAAGAGTAACTGAAACCTCTTTCTTGTCTATCTTTTGAAGGTTTGCTCTCAGGACTTCAAAGCTGTAGATATCAACTCCCTCAAGACCAAAGATAACATGTCCTCCCAAAATTCCGGCCCTTTCCGCAGGAGATTGCATGGTAATACTTTTTACAACCATATCTTTTGGAAAGATTCCTTCTTTTCTAAAGAAGCTAAAAAATTCAGACTCATTCTTAGAATTAACTGAATATTTTTTGTGAAATGGTCTCTCTTCGAGAACTTCCAGCTTCCCTAAATCCGTGTCCTTTCCAATTTTATAAAGATACACATCAGAAAGATCAGACCTCTCAGCAATTTCATCAAGAGACATATTCCAATCAACAGATTGATCAGAAAAAGAAACTGCAAATACCTGCCCTTCGACAGTAGTTAGAACTGGTCTTCGAAGAAATGGGGGATAATTCATCATTTCTTCAAAAAATTCTTCTCCCTCCATGGCCACAGGAAAAGTCTTATTCTCACCATAACGGGAAATAGTAACACTTCTTATTCCACCATCCTGCAAAACAATATCAGAAGGATTAGTAACATCATTTCCATTTACTTGCTTTAGAACATCACCTGTTCTCACACCAATTTCATAAAATTTTGTTTGCTGAGCGACCACCCCAACTTTAAGTTCCGGTAGTTTCTCTCCACCGAGTAATAGAAAAAAGAAAATAACAAAGGCCATAATGAAATTCGCGAAAGGACCGCCAAAGACAATCCAAAATCTTGCAAATTTACTCTTGTGTGTAAAACTAAACTTTCTTTCCTCTTCTGGTACAGCATCTTTATTTAGAGGATCATCTCCAAACATTTTAACATAGCCACCTAAAGGAATTAGTGAAAGTGCGTATTCAGTATCGCCTCTTTTAAACTTAAATAATTTGGGACCAAAGCCAATAGAGAAAACCTCTACTCTGACGCCAAATAATCTGGCAAAGAGAAAGTGTCCAAGCTCGTGAAAGAAAACGAGAGGTCCGAGAAATAGTACAAAAATAAGAATTTTTTCGATCATTTTAATTATCCAAAATAAAAATACTTAATTGCCGTGGCAAAAAATGGAGTTAAGAATATCAGACTATCAATTCTATCATAAACTCCTCCATGCCCAGGAATTAAATTCGAACTATCCTTAATGTCACACTGACGTTTAAGTTTTGACTGAATTAAGTCCCCAATTTGAGACATAATTCCTAAAAAGACAAAAAATACGAAAATTTGGATATTCATACTTCCAAATAACAAATGATAAGCTATTCCACCTACAAAGCCAGACGTAAGCGCTCCACCAATGAGACCCTCAACAGTTTTATTTGGACTGACTTTTGGCCATAGTTTATTCTTCCCAAATCTTTTTCCAAAAAACCAAGCTCCAGTATCCATTCCAAAATTAACTAACATTAAAACTAAAACCAGAGACACCCATTTGGAATAATGAAAAATAGAAGCCAGTGACATAAGAGGCAATAGAATCATTACAGAAGTCACATATGGAAATCTCTTATTAAGATAAGAAATTAATTTAGAATCTATATCTATATAAAAGAGATAGATTAAGAGTAAGAAGTTAAAAATAATTCCAGCATTAACAAATATTTCAAACAGATGTGGTGAAACATCTAAGAAGTTAAGATAAGAAAATGGTGCTATAAAAATGATCTGAGAAATTACGTAATTTAAACTCTTTCTACTTCTTTTAAAAAAGTTACAAAATAATTCATCTATACAAATTACACCAACGACTAGCAGTAGTGCTAAAGTCGCTTGAGTTCCAAAGTATATAGAAAGGCCTACAATAGTAACAAGCACAAGTGCTGAAGCAATACGTTTTTGTGTATTTGTCATTCGAGATCCTAAAAATTAGTAATTATTTCCCGATTCTCTTTAGCTTTAGACTTTGAGCTCTCAAGACTAGATGGGCAAATATTCCCAAACCGTCTCTCTCTACAAGATACAGATTCACAAATTTTTCTAAATTCAGATCTTGTAAAATCTGGCCAACGAGTTTCCGTAAAAAACAATTCAGCATAGGCCGATTGCCACAGAAGGAAGTTAGATATTCTTTGATCGCCACCTGTTCTAATCATTAAATCAACATTACCAAGTTCAGGTAAAAGAAGATAAGACTCAAGTAGCTCTTCGGTAATTTCCTTACCAGGATTTTCTTTTATAAAATTATTTGTGGCCTTAACAATCTCATCTCTTCCACCATATCCAAATGCGAATGTTAATTTGAGCCCAGTATTATCAGCAGACTCAACTTCCAATTGACTAATTAACTGCTTAGTCACTTCTGGTAATTTAGAAGTATCACCCATTACTTTAAACTGAATATTATTTTGCAAGACTCTCTTTCTTTCAATCAAAAGAAACTTTCTCAATAGCTTAAATAAAACAGTCACTTCAGTAACAGGTCGACTCCAATTTTCAGTCGAGAATGTATAAAGAGTCAAGGCCTTTGCTCCTAGAGCATCCGCCTCTTCAATGATATTTGACACTACTCTTGAACCTCTAATATGACCCCACACTCTAGCATGTGAACGAGACTCGGCCCAACGACCGTTCCCGTCCATAATGATAGCAATGTGGTTCAAAGAGTTCTTAGTCATTATAGAGTTAGCATCTCTTTTTCTTTAGCATCAACAATAGCATCAACTTCTTTTACAAATTTGTCCGTTACTGTTTGAATATCAGCTTGAAACTTTTTAGAGTCATCTTCACCGATCTCTTTATCTTTTTCAGCTTTCTTTACAATTTCATTTTGATCACGACGTGAGTTTCTAATCGCAATCTTAGCTTCTTCACCAAACTTCTTAACATCCTTAACTTGCTCTTTTCTTCTCTCTTCCGTCAACGCAGGAAAAGGAATTCTAATCAAGTTACCATCGTTAGAAGGTGTTAAACCAAGATTTGCACCAAAGATAGCTTTCTCTATTGCTGCAATCATTGTTTTATCAAATGGTTGAATCTGAAGCAGTCTTGCCTCTGGTGTACTAATTTGGCCAACCTGACTAACAGGCGTAGGAGAACCATAATAGTCAACACTTACACCATCTAAAACATTTGCTGAAGCTCTACCAGTTCTAACTTTAGTTAACTGATACTTCAGTGACTCAATTGACTTACTCATCTGAGTGTTCAAAGTTTTTTTAATTTCATCAATCATATTATTTACCTCAACTAATTTTTAACCGTAGTACCAATCGCTTCACCAATAACTGCTTTTTGAACATTACCTCTTTCAAACATATTGAAAACAATAATTTCAATCTCGTTATCCATACAAAGAGAAATGGCAGCAGAATCCATTACCTTAATCCCTTTATTTAATACATCAATATACTTCAATTGATCAAACTTGACAGCGTCTTTATGCACCATAGGATCTTTATCATATATACCATCAACTTTAGTTGCTTTCATAATAACTTCTGCATCAATCTCGTTAGCACGCAGCGCAGCAGCCGTGTCAGTAGTAAAGTATGGATTTCCCGTACCTGCTGCAAAAATAACTACTCTTTTTCTCTCTAAATGCCTAACTGCTCTTCTGCGGATATATGGCTCTGCAATTTCCGCCATTCCAATTGCTGTCATTACTCTAGTATCAACTTCTTTTCTCTCTAAGCAGTCATGAATAGCAAGAGAATTAATAACTGTAGCAAGCATTCCCATGTGATCAGAAGTGGTTCTATCCATTCCCTTTGTTGCGCCTGCAACTCCACGATGAATATTCCCACCGCCAATAACAATTGCAACTTCAACACCCATTAACTGAAGATTTTTAATCTCATCACAGATTTGATTAAGAACATCACTACAAATTCCATCACCTTCACCACCCGCAAGGGCTTCACCAGAAAGCTTTAACAAGATTCTTTTATATTTCACAGGATTCTCTCTTAGTTGAAAATTGATCAAAAAAAAGGGGTCAAATATGACCCCTAATTACAAAAAAAAATTAATGACTTACTGTCCGCTAGTCATTTTTGCTACTTCATCAGCAAGGTTATCTTCTTTCTTTTCGATACCTTCACCAAGATTTAGCTTATAAAAAGATTTAACTGAAATATTTCCACCAACTTTTCCTGCTACATCAGCAACAAGTTTTTTGATAGTAAAGTCAGGATCTTTAATAAATGGTTGCTCAAGAAGACATACTTCTTTTGCAAGTTTACCAAGTTTACCTTGAACAATTTTTTCAATCATTGCTTCTGGTTTACCTTCTTCAATTAATTGAGCAGTGTAAACAGCAGCTTCTCTCTTTTTAAATTCTTCATCAATATCGTCTCCACTTAAGAAAGTTGGAGCTGCTGCAGCTACGTGCATAGCGATATCTTTTGCAAGCTCAAGAACTTCAGGAGCGTCTGCTTTATCAGTATCAAGATCAACGATTACACCAATCTTTCCACCGTGGTTGTAAGAACCTAGTAAACCGCTTGTTGAGACAGCAGAGAATCTTCTGATTTCTACTTTCTCACCAACTTTCATTGTAAGTTCAGTACTATCTGCACTCTTTGCTTCTCTTAATTCCTCAATTGAACCTGGCTTATTAGCTAGTGTCCACTCAGTCATGTTTTTAGCAAATCCTTGAAAGTCATCACCTTTTGAAACAAAGTCTGTTTCACAGTTAACTTCAAGAACTACACCGTTATTACCTTCAACTAAAGTTACAACAGTTCCTTCAGCTGCAACACGGCTAGCTTTTTTAGCAGCTTTTGCTAAACCTTTAGTTCTTAAGTAATCAACAGCTGCTTCTAGGTCACCATTAACTTCTGTAAGAGCTTTCTTACAATCCATCATTCCAGCGCCTGTTTTTTCTCTTAGATCTTTTACATCTTTTGCAGTAATTGCCATCTCTTTATTCCTCTTAAAATTATTTTTCTAATTATTCTTCTTTAAGGTCGATATCATTTTCGTACTTAGAAATAATTTCTTTCTCAAGAGATGTATCTCTAGCACCTGTATCTTTAGATAATTTTCCAGACTTCTTAGCTTGTCCTAAACCTTCGTTTACAGCACTTGCAAAGTAGTCAGAGAATAAAGTTACAGATTTAATTGCATCATCATTTCCTGGAACAACATAATCAATTCCATCTGGGCTACAGTTTGTATCTGTAATTGCTACTACAGGAATTCCTAAAACATTTGCTTCAGCAATTGCGATTCTTTCAGAGTTTGGATCTACTACGAAGATTGCCCCTGGAATCTTTCTCATATCTTTAATACCACCAAGGTTTTTCTCAAGCTTGATAACATCTTTTTCAATTTTAGATCTTTCTTTCTTAGTTAAAAGTCCGAAGTCACCTGTTTCTTTCATCTTTTCTACTTTTCTAAGCTTATCAACTGAAAGAGTAATTGTTTTATAGTTTGTAAGCATTCCACCTAACCATCTATAAGTTACGTGATTAGCACCACAACTGATTGCTGCGTTTCTTACTGTCTCAGCTGCTTGTCTCTTAGTTCCTACGAAAAGAACTGGCTTACCTTCAGAAGAAACTTTCTTTAAAAAATCATATGCTTTTTGAGCAGCTGGAATAGTTTTACCTAGATCGATAATGTAGATTCCATTTCTTTCACCAAAAACATATTTCTTCATTTTTGGATTCCACTTATGAGTCTGGTGACCAAAGTGCGCGCCTGCTGTTAATAGATCTTGGATACTTAATTCTTTAGACATGTTTACTCCTAGGTTGGTTAGTCTAATCCCTCAAGCTACTTAAATTAGTAGACCGTCCCGAGAGGGAATGTTTTTTTGCATAATTGCATTTGACTTGGATAAATAACACATTAGAACAGATGATTCAAGCGACAAATAGTCCCCCGAATCATAATTTTATGTTTATTGATCGGCGCTAGAGAGATTCTCCAGCACTAATAACTTTTCTTGGTTTAGAGCCTTGAGCTGGCCCAACAATCCCTTTTGACTCCATCTCTTCAATTAGGTTTGCTGCTCTATTATAACCAATCCTTAGTCGTCTTTGGAGCATAGAGGCTGACGCAGAGCGAGATTCCATAACAATTTGTAACGCTTGGCTATACATATCATCAGTTGATTTATCGCCTGATGAAGATGAGACATGCGAACCATATGTATACTCATCTGTTTCAACTTCTCCACCATTTTCAAGAAATTCCATTGCATTCTCATTAAATTCTTGAGGAATTTTACAAAGTTCATCAGTTAAAACTTCTATTTCAGCTTCATCAACAAAGGACGAATGCACACGAGTCATCTCTACACCACGCTTATAAAGCATATCTCCTTTTCCTAATAGCTTTTCTGCTCCCATCTTATCAAGAATTGTTCTCGAGTCAGTAGAAGACGTAACCCTAAATGATACTCTTGTAGGAAAGTTAGACTTAATAACACCTGTAATTACATCCACAGAAGGTCTTTGGGTCGCAAGAACAAGGTGAACACCAGCAGCCCTTGCTTTCGCAGCAAGCCTAGCAATATTCATTTCAATTTCTTTGCCGGCCTTAGTTAAAATTAAATCTGCAAATTCATCTACAACAACAACTAAACACGGAAGCTCATATTCATCGGCTCCAGAGTCTTCATAATACTGGTGAATTTTTGCAATCATAGCTGGACCAGCTGTTTTAAGCTTTTCATTAAATCCAGCAATATTCCTAACCCCAAACTCTTTTAAGATCGTATATCTTCTTTCCATTTCTTGAACACACCACAATAGTGCTATGGATGCAGTCTTAGCATCTGTCACAACAGGCATTGCTAAATGAGGAAGCTTGGCATAAACAGCAAGTTCCAACTGCTTGGGATCTATTAGTACAAGCTTCATCTGTCTAGGTGACTTTTTTACAAGTAATGAAACAAGTAAAGAGTTGATAAAAACAGATTTACCAGCTCCCGTTGCACCGGCCACAAGCATATGCGGCATTGCTGCTAGATCAACCACAAATGTTTCACCGTAAGCATCTTTCCCCATTGCTACAGGTAACATTGTCTTTGAGTCTTTAAACTCTTGCGTATCAAGAACTTCATCTAAGTAGATAATTTCTCTAGGATTACGAGGAACCTCAATACCAATAGTGGTACGGCCCTTCATAGGATAGACTATCCTTATAGGTGCCCCATAAAGGGCCATAGATAAATCTTCTGAGAGATTGTTAACTTTAGATACTTTTATTCCAGCGCCTAATTCAAGTTCAAAAGTATCGACAACAGGACCTTTGAGGACATTTATAATTTTCCCGTTTACAGAGAACTCATTCAACTTATCTTCTAAAATATCAATAATCTCATCAAAATATTTATCGTCGGGATGTCCAACCCTGCGTACTTCTTTGGTTTTAGATACCATCTTAACTAAATCATAATACTGACTTTCTACTTCACTACCGGCCTTAGAGTTCTTTAACTTAAATGGTGAGTTTGAACTGGCCATTCTTACTTGGCCTCCACCAGGAGCAACTTTATCTTCATTTATTACTGAATGACTAACCTTTTCAGAATCGGAAGTGGTTGTGACATTATCAGAACTGGATTTATCGTCCTCATTATTAATCTCTGAAACATCTTCAATTTCCCCATAAACACTCTTCTTAAAGAATTTTGCAAAGCCTGGAGTTGAAGATTTATCATCTTTTTTATCTTCATCATCCTTAACAGTAGTATCGTCAGAATCACTGCCTTGAACAAAAGAAGGAATTTTATTTTCCTGCTCTGCCTCACCCTTCAACAAAAGAGGAACTTTAGTCTTAACTTTTGAAATAAGACCATCACTTTTAATCTGTAATCTATCATTTAACTCAGAAGGTCGTAATTGCTTAGAGGCAGACGAGATTTTAGTTGGCGCCTCTTTTAAAAACTCAAGAATAAGAATGAGACTATTTTTAAAAGAATGTCTAAATGCACCGGCGAGAAAAGCAACTATACAAAAAAGAGTACTAAGGAAGATCATCATCCCAGAAAAATTCTTATCAATAACATGAATTATTCCATCCCCCATAAAGGTTGGAAAAATTAGATATGTAAGAAATAAAAAAGAACCTAACAGTGTGAATACATTGAAAAAATCTAGTCCTGAATCTCTCTTAGAAAGTACAAAAGTATATAGAAGACCAAAGAGAAAGAAAGGAACAAAAATCCAAGGGCCAGAATAATAACCAACCAAAGCAATAAATGTATTCAAATAATAACTAAAATAATTAACCTCAGTTGTATTTGATGAGATTAGAAAGAAATTATCTGGAAGCACATCCGAATAGTAAAAAGCATAAAATGCAATCAGAGTGATAAGAAATAATGTAACTAACTGTGTCTTTAAAATTTTTGATACCATAACTAATTGTAACTCGTTAGCCCGCTCTATCAAAGACAAATTATAAAAAAACAAAGAATTTAAAATCTAAAAAAAAGGCAAAAAAAAAGCTCTTCCGAAGAAGAGCTTTTTTATAAAATAATGGGTGCATCGTGCTATCCTAACACCAAGTCCCCCTGGCACTACTTTC